>JAYUUB010000042.1:0-107802 GCA_043755175.1 Polyangiaceae bacterium
CTTCGCTTTCACGCCTTTGACGCGCGAGGAGCCCTCGATCTCGGCGAGATCGCTCTCGGCGAGAACGACCGCAACGCGCGAGCCGAAGAGCGCGAGGCATCGTTCGACCCAAAACCCTTCGCCGACCACCGCGACCGGCTCGGTGGGTAGTATCCCGAGTGATCCCAGCTTGGCCATGGCGCGTGCGCTCATCACGCCGGGGAGATCGTTGTTCGGGACCACGACCACGCCGTCGTGCGCTCCCGTCGCTAGCACGAGCGCCTTCGGGCGGGTCACGACCGCACCGTCTCGTCCTGCCACGACCGCTTCGCCATCGTAGATGCCAACGACCGTCGACTCGACGAACAGACGCGCGCGATCGAGCGAGCACCGTCGGAGTATCTCCGAAGCCTCGGGGCCCGCTGCCAGCGCCGAGCCGCCAGTCACGGCACCGTCGTCGGCGACGCACACGTCGAGCCCGGCTCGCGCGAGCTCGGCCGCAACGACCGTCCCCGCGAGACCGGCGCCGACGACGAGAACGTCACACGCGATTCGCTCGGCGGCTCTCGCCAGAACGGCGTCCGTAGGCAATCGCCCGATGCCCGCGAGCTTGCGAGCGAAGGTCTGCATGACCTCGCTGACGCCTGGAATACCCGCCAAGAGATGATGGTGATCGATGCCCTTGGGGAAGAACCAGTCGATGATCCGGAGCAGGTCGGTTTCTCGAGATCCGAGGACGTTCTGGGTCGTGACCTTCTCGCCACCCTCGGCGCGCCGGAGGCAGAGCATCACGTTGGGCACGTCGTCGACGCGCGCGAGGCAACCGTCGCAGTCGCCGCGGAGACACGAAGGCCCGCGCGGTCTGTGGAGCTTCGGGCTCCTGGCGAGTCGAAGAGCCGACGCCGCCAAGAGCGTGACCGCTAACGGCTCGCCCTTTTCGGCTTCGAGGGGCTCTCCGTCGAGATAGACCGTCACCGGATCGCTCGGCTTCTTCGTGCGCTCGAACATCGCCGCGAACCGTAGCCGATGTCGGTCGGCGCTGCTCGCACCGCGTCGTCGAATGCGCGCTCCGCGCTTGTGGCGCGGCCACCGGCGGTAGACCGTCCGTCGTGATGCCGATACGCGTCTTCGAGGCGCTCTCTCGGTGATCACGGTCGCGATCACGCTCCTTGCCATGGCGAAGAAGCGACTGCCACGCGCGCTGCTCGGCGAGTACGCGGCGCTCGCCGCAGTGCTCGCGTCGTGGTGGTCTCTCTTTCGCTGCACGCTCCGAGGCGACCTCGGCTCGACGATGACCAGCATTGGGGCCCTAGGCGTGCCAATGGGGGTCGTCGCGCTCGTCGCTCGTCGGGGTGGGTACACCATCGCGCTCGACGTCGCCGTGCCACGCATCGTCGCAGCCTTGCTCTTCTTCGCCCTGCTCGTGACGACGGCCGGAGGCGATCACGCGCTCTTCGCGCGCACGGCGGTGGTCGCGGTTGCCTACATTTGCCTGACGCAAACGCGTCACACGACGGTGTCGCAACACCAGCGGCGCGAGTTTTGTTAGCCTCCCCCTCGTGAGACTCGGAGTTCTCGGCCCTGCGTTCGGCGACCTCGCCGGGCTCGCGCGTGCTGCGCAGATTCTGCTCGACGATCAACGGGCGGAGCGGGTGATCTACTTGGGCTTGGACGATGCTCTCGATCGCGTCGTCGGGGCGTGGGCCAGCGACCTCGTGGGCGCGAACCCCTCCGATCTCGTCATCTTCGAGCGCGCCGCCAGGGCTTGCGTTCAGGCCAACCCCGAACAGATCGACAGCTTCGTCGCGTCCGAGCGCGCGCGACGGAGGCTTCGCGTGTTCTCGAGTCTCCCGCCGCCCCCCGGACGAACCATCGAGCTCCTCGACGGCCGCGTGGCCGTGCTTCTCTTCGACAAGGCTCACCTCGACGAGGACGACATCGCCGGAGCTTCGATGCTTGTGTTCGGCAAAGCCGAGACCCCGATCATCAAGCGCGTCGGCGCTCGGACCTTCATCGCACCGGGGCGCATCGGCGCCGAGGGGGGTGGCAGCGCGATGCTCGACGACGAAGATGTCGGCGTCCGTATCCGCATCATCTCGATGACCGGCGAGGTCACGCAGACCGAGCTCATCGGCGCTGCGGGTGCATCGACCAAGATGAAGGTGCAAGGGAGCTCCTGAAGCAACGGCGAGATGGTAACCCCGACCGCTCAGTCGAGACCGGAAGCGACCGGAGTACCCGAAGCGAGGCGCGTCGCCATCTTCGGGGGCAGCTTCAACCCACCCCACGTGGCCCACGTGCTGGCCACGGCGTACGCCCTCTCGGTGCTTCCCGTCGACGAAGTGCTCGTCGTTCCGGTTTTTCGTCATCCGTTCGCAAAAGAGCTCGCTCCGTTCGCTGACCGCTTGGCGATGTGCGAGCTCGCCATGGGCCTCATCGAAGGCGCTCACGTCAGCGCCGTCGAGCGCGATCTCGGCGGCGAGAGCCTGACGCTACGCACGCTCGAGCACCTCGCGTCGCAAAACCCCCATTGGCGAATGCGGCTGCTCATCGGCTCCGACGTGGTCCCCGACTTGTCCAAGTGGCACCGCTTCGACGAGGTCTCGAAGCTCGCGCCTCCGCTCGTGCTCGCGCGAGCGGGGGCAACCGCCGAAGAAGTTCTCCTCCCCGACGTCTCGAGCACGCGCGTGCGCACGCTGCTCGCTCACGCGTCGAATCCGCCAAGCTCGACCGACGGTCCCGTCGACGCCGAGAGCCTCGCGCGTCTCGTTCCTCATCGCGTGCTCGATTATGCCCTCGCGCGGGGGCTCTACCGCGTCGGCGGCGGGCCCGAGACGTGACCACCACCGGTGCGCCGCGTCGCGACCGAGCTCTGCGACCTCTCCGCTTCGGCGCTCCCCCAGAGAAATCGTTCTCGGTGCTGATCATCGGGGCGGGCAAGGTGGGCTCGGCACTCCATCAGGCGCTCGCTTCGAAAGGAGTCGCGGCGACGTTGTCGAGCGCGCGAGACGTGTCGCGTGCTTCGAGCCCACCGGAGTCGCGAACAGGCGCTTCGCTGTGCGTTCTCGCGGTACGTGATTCGCAAATCCGACGGCTCGCCGAGGCCCTCACCGATTGGCTGCCGAAGTCGATTCCGCTCGTCCACACGGCAGGTGCGCTCGGCCCAGAAGCGCTCGAATTCGCCGCCGGGCGAGGCTTTGCTACAGGTCAGATGCATCCGCTACTGAGCTTCGTCTCGGGACGAATCCCCAGCATGGAGGGGGCTACCCTCCTGGTCGCCGGGCACCCTCGCGCGGTCGCGGCTGCGCGGCGGCTCGCACACCTCGTCGGGCTTCGGCCACGCGTCGATCCATCGCTGCCTCGACCGCTTTACCACGCTGCCGCGGCGCTCTTGGCGAACGGTACGGCCGCGCTCGCCGAGGCGTCCGTCCAGCTGCTCGAAGCGGGCGGTGTGAAACGTCGCGACGCGCTCGAGATGACCGGTCCGCTCCTTGCTAGTGTCGTCGAAAACCTTCGGGAGCTGGGCCTGCCCGAAGCGCTCTCGGGTCCCGTTCGACGCGGAGATATCGAGACATTCGAGGCGCATTGGGCCGCAATTCCCAAGAGCGCGCGGGCGATTCGTGCTCTCTACCTGGCGAGCGTCGAGATGCAGATCGAGATGGCCAGAACCATCGGTGAGGCGTCGCCGACGGCTCTTCGGGCGCTCGGCGTTCGGGTAGTCGAGCTCGGCGCCCCACGACGCGCTGCGCAGTCCCCGCCGACCCCCCAGATCAACAAAGCTCAAACGATCTCGAAACCCGTGAAAAACAGGGCGAAGCGCTAGGTTTGCCGATTGCTCCCTCGGGCAGCTTCGACTACGTTTTTTGACGTGGTAATGCACGCACGCCAAGAGTCTCTCGATCTCCCCGTGCCAGCGTCTCTCGCGAGGCGGACCGAAAGCTCCGAATCGAGCCTGCTCGATTCGACCGAGGCCGAAGCGAGCGCAGCTCGACTCGGCAGCGACGAAGCGTGGCGAGCTCCGCAGGGCAGCGCGAATACGTTAGGCAGCGCGACTACGCAGGGCAGCCCGCAGGGCAGCCCGACGGGTCGCGCGCAGCGGCGCTCTGGGTTCGCCGAGCTCGAGGCTGTGCTCGAGCTCGTTCGGCGGTCGTCGCTGGCCTCGTCCGCGAGCGAGGGCGCGTCCGCCTCGTGCGCCCTCGTGGTCGTTCGTGCCGCACCCGCCGTGCTCGAGCATCTCGCCGATCATGCGATGCGGAGGCTCTCTGGTAACGCCGTTCTCGAGGGCTCCGCACACGTCGCCTTCGTTTCGGGGGCTCACGTCGACGAGCCTTGGCGAGAAGTCGTGCGTTACGTCGATGGCGCCGCTGCTTCCGGCGCGTCGGCCAACGTCCATTCCGACGATGTCTCCCACGCGACGGCCTCGACGAGAGATGTCATGGCGCCTCGCGACGCGGCAGAACGAATCGCGGCAGCTCGCTGCGCTGCCATTCTCATCGTCGATCCCACCATGAGCAGCTTCGGTCGCGCCGTGCTCGGGAACCTCGCCGAGATCAAGTCGGCGACCGTCGACGACGCCGCGACACCGAACAGCGTCGGCAACGGTGCCCCCGGGCTGAGCGTCACTCGAGACAGCGTCACTCGAGACAGCGCTCGACGAACCTCGCCGCCGGTGATCGTGTTCACGTCCAACTCGAACCTCGCCAAATCCGGGGCGCTGCTCCCCGTCGGCGCTCAGCTCACGATCATCGACGTCGACGCAAGGTTGGAGCCGTGCGAAATTCGAGCCTGGTGGGAGTCGGTCACGCGTAACTTCTCGCGCCTACCGAATCTCGATCGGCTCGATTCGCTGGCCAGTTGGTGGAGAGCCGCGAGCGCCACACCGCCCGACGCGGTCGCACCAGTCCCTCAGGTCTCCTCGGCCGCCGCGAGGTTCCTCGTACGACTCGCGCTCGCGGGGCGCGCCTGGCCTCTGTCGGCGCTCTCGGCGCTCGACGCCCGCGAGTCACACGTTCAAGAGCTCCGTTCCTTCGGGCTCGTTTCGTTCGCCAACGATCTCGTCGGGCTCTCGGCCGAGGCGAACGTCGAGACGATCGTCGGGCGAGGCTTCGCGCAGGGCGATGCGACCGACCTTTCGGTCGTCCCTCGCGCATTGGCCGAAGTGTTCCGCGGCGACCCCTGGGCGACGATGCGAGCTGCTGAGATGCGCGCCGCAGAGCTGCGAGCCGCAGAGCTGCGAGCCGCCGAAATGCGAGCTGCAGAGATGCGCGCCACGGAGACGCGGACTGGACACCGCCTCTCGGGCGACGAAGCGACGATGGGCCTTCTCACCACCGACTCCAGCATCACTGCCGATTCGAGCATCGAGTCGATGGCCATGCGCGCCATCGCTTCGGTCGTCGATTCGGAGACGCGAGAAGACCTGTGGCGCCGCTACCGTGCGCTCGTCGTCGACCTATGTCCCGAGCGAAAGATGGCCGACGTCGCGAGTTGCTTGCGCACCGCCGACTTGGCGCTGCGAATCGGTGACGTCGACCGCGCCGTCGAGTTCTCTCGGCTCGCAGCCAGCGCCGACTCCGAGTCGCCCGACGTCCTCTTGACCCTCGGTCGTGCGACCGCGGCGACCGGAGACCTCACGACGGCGGCGATCACCATCAAGAAAGCGATGCAGCGCTCCGGCGAAGCCACCGCGGCTTGGGCACGCGCGGCGGTCGAGCTGGCCGAAGTTCGCTACACGACCGGCGAGCTCGCCGAGGCATCCGAGCTCGCAGACCAGGGGCTCGCCGCGGCAGGCAGCGTCTCGGTTCGCCTCGCAGCACGCAACGTTCTCGGGAAGATCCTTCTTGCGAGGTCTTCTTACGCCGAAGCCGACCTCCACTTTGCTGGCGACGCTTGCGACGCAGCTTGCGCCGGGGAGTCGGTCGCCGAGCTTCGCGCTCGACTGAACCGCGCCATCGCGCTCATGTCGGCGACGCGACACGATGAGGCGCGCGCCATGCTCGAGAGCGTCCTCGAGCTGGGCGAAGAGCGCTCCGAAGTGAAAGCCGTATGCTTCGCTCTCGGCAACCTCGCGACGATCGCCATTCTGCAGCACCGGTACGCCGAGGCGTTGGCGCTGCTCGAGCGCACGATCGACATCGTTCGTCGCATCGGTGACAAGCCCCGGCTCGCTCTCTTCATCACGAACTTGGCCGAGCTCCGTCTCCGACTCGGGCTCGATCGAGAAGCCGAGCAGCTCTTGCTGTTCGGACGCCGCGTGTGTGGGATCACTTCCCCTCGCTTCGCGCAATTCTCGCTCGTCTCGGCGCGTATTCAGCTCTCGCGTGGCCGAACGGTCGAGGCGATGCGCGACATCGGAACGGCGATGGCCGGAAGCGGGGTCTCGCTCTCTCCCGAAACGAAGTCCGGCGCAGCCAGCTCCGGGCTCCCCGAGAAAGAGCATCGCGGCTGGTCGGGCCTTCTCGGACTCCTCGTGCTCGAATGTCTCCGCATGGCGGCCCGCGCTGCCCTCGAAGACGGCGACACCCGTCGCGCCAACGAATTTCTCGACCGCGCCACGCATGAGAATGGCACCCCGCGCGCGAAGGCCGAGGTCGTCACGCTCCGAGCCGCTTGCGCCCGTGCGTCCGGAGAGTCGTTCGCCGATCTCGCAGACGATGCCCTCACCGCCGCCCGCGACGCCGACGACGAAGAGCTCATCCGCGAGGCGCATCTCCTCATTCATCATGCGGCCGTGGTCGACGACGATCGTCGTCGCGCCGAGCTTCACCTCGACGCGGCCATCGCCCTGCGCAACCAGGTAGCCGAGAGCCTCCCCGATTGGATCAAGGAACGCTACCTCGCGCGGCACGAGCTGCTCGAGCTTTCGCGGCTCGAATCCGCGCGCGCCGAAAGCGCCAGAGCCCGCCTCTCCAGCGAGCAGCGCGACTCGTCGCGACCCGAAGCCCTCACCACCCGAGAAGGTCTCCCACGAGACGGTCTCCCACGAGACGGTCTCCCACGAGATGATGCCCGCCGCGCGAGCCGAAGCCGCAAGATCGTCGGCTCCGACGTGGCTGTCCGCTCGTTGTTGGCCGCGATTCAGAAGGTGGGTCGCTCCGATACGACCGTCCTCATCCACGGTGAGAGCGGCACCGGCAAAGAGCTTGTTGCCGAAGCACTTCACGAAGCGAGCCCGCGTGCGTCCGGACCGATGGTCAAGGTCAACTGCGCCGCCCTCGTCGAGACCCTCCTTCTCAGCGAGCTGTTCGGACACGAAAAAGGCGCGTTCACGGGCGCCGCGGGTCGACGTCGTGGCCGCTTCGAAGCGGCCGACGGCGGCACGCTGTTCCTCGACGAGATCGGCGACATCTCCTCGCGCACTCAGGTCGCGCTTCTTCGCATCCTCCAAGAAAAGACGTTCGAACGAGTCGGCGGGACGACCTCGATCCGATCCAATGTTCGTGTCGTCTGCGCAACGCACCGCGACCTCAAGACGCTGGTCGCGAAGGGCGAGTTCCGTGAGGATCTTTACTATCGCCTTTGTGGGGTGGTGTTGGAGGTTCCCTCACTTCGCCAGCGTCTGGGCGACCTCGGCGTGGTCGCAGATGCGCTGCTTCGGCGCATTGCCGACGAGCGAAACGACGCACCTCGAACCCTGTCTCCGTCGGCGCTCCAGGCCCTGAAGCAACACGCTTGGCCGGGAAATGTGAGGGAGCTCGAGAACGCGCTCCGAGCCGCATCGCTCTTCGCCGATGGCGCACAGATCGAGCTCGAAGACTTCACCGAGAACGTCGAGAGCCTTCGAAGCTTGGCGCCCGACGAGCTTGGTATGGCTCCTGCAAACTCTGAAAACGTGGCAAGCAGGTCGTCAACTAGCGCACGCGTTTCTTCGGGTGGCCCGACGAGTGGCCCGACGAGTGGCCCGACGACCGCCCCGACGAGTGGCCCGACGACCGCCCGATCAAGCCAGAACGGTTCGGCGACTCCGGTTGCGGGGACGAGCTTCCAGAGCTCGCCACCCAGCTCGGGGGGCTCGCCCGCCGAGGTGGCCTATGCGCATGTCCGCTCAGGCGTGAGCCTCAGCGACATGAAGAAGCAGATCGAGCGCGACTGCATCGCTCGAGCTTTGAGCGAAACCGATGGGAACATCACGCGAGCGGCGACGCTTCTCGGGATGAAGCGCCCGCGCCTTTCCCAGTTGGTGAAACAGTATGGTCTCGGAAGCGATGGTGTCGGGGTCGAAGGTGGCGGCGGCGATGGCGACGGCTGGGCAGGCGACATCGATGACGAAGGCGAGGAGGCCTGATATGAGTACCTACGTGAAGCCTGCTCGCTCGAAGATTTTCGACCGGCTTCTTCCGGCTGGGTTGCTCTCGTTCGCCCGTGTCTTGGCGGCAGGCGTTGTCTTGGCGACAGGTTTGGTCGGTTGTGTCGGCGAGCAGTCTGTCAGCGAGCAGTCGGGTGGCGAGCCGTCCGATGAAGCCATCACCACATCCACCGAGCAAATCGACGAGGCCAGCACGACGGTCGCAGCGACTTCCGCACCGGTCAACGCGATCGCCCCGGCCCGAGACAAGTTTGCGCCTTCGTTGCCGCAGCTCGATTTGCTGCCGGCGACAGAAGGCGCGCCAGCCGGTACACCAGAAGATCCCAAGGCGGGCGATCCCAAGGCGGCCGATCCCAAGGCGGCCGATCCCAAGGCGGCGCAATCGAACAGCGACCGCGGTGGCAGCGATCGAATGGATCCCGAGCCTTGTCCGTGGACCCAAAAAGGCCCTCCCAGCTGAGGCCGCCTTTCCTGACCCGGTCTCCCGGACGTCTCGAAAAGACGTGTTCGGAAGAGACACTGGATCAGTCGAAGGCGAACGAAGAAGGTCGGAAGGAATCGATGCATTCCGACCGACCTTTTCCTTTTTGCCTTCGGTGAAGAAAGCGTCAGCCAAGCGCTTCTGGAGCGCGGATCGATCCGTGACCGTCTCGTCTGGCCCGAGCTGCGTCCGCGCTTCCGAAGCCATGTGCCATGCGTCACGCATGCGTCGCTGGTAAGGTCGGGCGGTGCCGTACGATCTTCGAACCCGAACGGCGCTCGTCTGCGGCGTCCTCGCCCTCGCCATAGCAGCGAGCGTGCTTCTCCGCGGTCCGAAACGAGTCCACCTTTTGTTCGCTGCCTTCTCGGCCGACATCGGGCTCTGGTACCTCGCGCAGTCGTTCTTCTTCTTCTTCCAAGCGAGCATCTGGCAGCGCTCGACCGCCATTCTCGCGATCCTGCTTCCACAGTTCGCGCTGAACCTATTCGAAGGCATGGTCCCGCACGAGCTCGGTCAGAGCTCGCGGCTCCTCAAGTACGCGTGGGTCTCCGCGCTCCCTCTGCTCGTGTTGGAGGTGACGCCGCTCTTCCAGACCTCTTTCGTCCGCGTGACCGTGTTCGTCTACGTCTTCACGTTGATGACGCTCGGGCTCTACCAGCTCGGTCAGCGCGGAGCCGAGAGCCCGTCGCGCGCGACGCAGCGTCGGGTGCGATTCCTCGTCGTCATCGGCGCGCTCGCCGGCCTCGCCACCATCGTCGACTTCTTGTGGTTCGTCGGCGCACGCACACCACCCATCGGCGCCGTCCTGGCCATTCTCTTCGTGTTCGCGTTGGCGCAGGCGCTCCACTACGAGCGCCTCCTCGACATGTACGAGATGCTCGGGCGTCTCCTCGTGGCCGCAGCAGTAGCGTTCCTGATCGCCTTCATCTTCTACGTGCTGCTGACGTTCCTCGGCGGCTTCAACACGATGTATCTGAACGCGATCCTCGCGGCGACGATCATCCTCGTCGTCTTCGAGCCGTTGCAGGCGAGGGTCGAAGAACAGATCCAGAGACTCTTCTTCCGAGAACGTTTCGAGCTCGAGCGCGCGATCCAAGATATCCGCCGTAGGCTCGTTCACACGCTCGAGGTCGCCGAGATGACGAGCATCGTGCTCTCGACGCTCGAGCGCTCTCGGCGTGTGACCGGCGCCGCGATCTACCTGCGCGATGGTGACGGAACCGGGTTCGACCAGCTCGCGTCGATCGGTACCAGGGCTCCGCAACGCATCGAAGTCGCAACAGCACGAATATTGCTAGAGCATCTGGAGCTCGGTGGGAGCATCAGTCTGGAGGACGTCGAGCGCGAGGTCCGCGAGCGCCGTGCTCGAGGCGACCGCGCCGATGCCAAAGAGGCGATGCTCGCGACCGCGGAGGTGCTCGGGAGCCTGAAGGCAGGCGTTCTCGTGTCGATCCGCGACGAGCAAACCGAGCTGGTCGGGCTCCTGGTCGTGGCCGACGATCGCGTGAAAGACGCCATCTCACCTGAGGAGATTTCGCTCCTCGAGCACCTCGCGACGCAGATCGGCGTCGTCATCGAGAACTCCCGACTCTACGCCCAGATGAAGGAGCGCGACCGGCTCGCGGTTCTCGGGCAGATGGCGGCGGGGCTCGCGCACGAAATCCGCAACCCGCTCGGCGCCATCAAAGGTGCGGCGCAGCTCCTCGCCGAGCCTGGTTCCGAGGGGGCGAAAGATGATCCGACGGCGCGCGAGTTCATCGGGATCATTCTCGAAGAGGTCGATCGCCTGAACCGCGTCGTCGGCAACGTCCTCGACCTCGCTCGGCCCAACGACCACTCGGTCGTTCCGATCGACGTGAACGCCGTGATTCGACGCACCCTCCAGGTCTTGTCTGCCGAACGCGTGGGTGACCACGTCGACATCCAGATGACGCTCGACTCCGAAGTGCCGCGCGTGGCGATCGACGACGAGCAGCTCCGTCAAGTGTTGATGAACCTCATCCGCAACGCGGTCCAGGCGATCAAAGAGCGAGGCCGCGTCTCGGTGTCGACCCGCGTGAGGTTCGGGCGTGGGACGCGTTCAGGGCGCACACCCGACGAATCATTCGTCGAAATCAACGTCGCCGACACCGGCCCTGGTATCGCGCAAAAGGCGCTCGACAAGATCTTCTTGCCGTTCTTCACCACCAAAGATCGAGGGACGGGTCTGGGCCTCGCGATCAGCCAACGCATCGTTCAAGGAGCTGGTGGGCGCATCGAGGTTCGCTCGTACGAAGGCAAGGGCAGCACGTTCACGGTCTTGTTGCCGAGCGCGATGGAAGCCCTCGGAACGCCGACGCCGCCGGCGCTCGACGTCGATTCTCGCGCGCCCGATAGAACCATCGTGTGAGCCGAGCGACGGGCCTCGGTCGAAGTTGCCGAGGGCTCGACCTGACCCGGTAGACTGCGCGCGTGCTCGAGCGCCCTCGTCTCATCTTCGTTTCGGTCGTTGGGTCTGTCGGCGTCCTGTGGATTGGTGAAATCAAACGCCACGACGCCAAGGAGCCAGAAGAAGGGCCCAGAATCACCTTCTTCTTGGCGTGCTTCGACGTCTTGACGGTTCAACTCCGGTGACTGAGAATCGCGCTCGCCGGCTTGCGCGATCAGGCGTGCGCCGACGCTTCGCAGGCGCTCAGTCGTTCTGCATGAGCCCGCGAATTCGCCCGTCGGGCTCGACCCGAACGTTCCACGCTGCAGGCTCTCGCGGAAGCCCGGGCATCGTCATCATCTGCCCCGTGAGTGGAACGGCGAATCCCGCCCCCGCAGAGAGCCGAACCTCGCGGACCGTGATCGTGAACCCACGGGGGCGTCCGGTGACGGTCGGATCGTCGGTCAGCGAGAGCTGCGTCTTGGCCATGCAAATCGGGATGTTCTTGTAACCAAGTTTCTCGATTCGAAGAATGTCGCGCTCGGCTTTCGGCGTGAGCACGACCCCATCGGCGCCGTAGACGAGGCGCGCGACCTTGGTGATCTTCTCGCTGAACGAGTCGTCGAGCTCGTAGACGAACTTGGCCGGGGGCGGGGCAGCGTCGGAGCCGTCGGCGGCTTCGGCCACGGCACGCGCGAGGTCGAGCGCGCCTTCGCCACCCCGCGCGTACCCCTCGCAACGAATGGCGCGAGCGCCTTTCTTCTGAACCGCGCGATCGACGAACACGAGCTCTTCTTCGAGATCGTTCGGGAACACGTTGATCGCGATGATCACCGGGATTCCAAGCGTGGTGAGAGTCTCGACGTGCTTCTCGAGATGCTCGATCCCGTTGGCGAGCGCGTCGGCGTTCGGCTCGCCGGCGACGCTCACCTTGGCGCCTCCATGCATCTTCAACGCGCGGAGTGTCGCCACCAAGACGGCGACCCTCGGAAAGACGCCCATCGCGCGGCACTTGATGTCGATGAACTTCTCTCCGCCGAGATCGAGCCCGAAGCCGCCCTCGGTCACGACGTAGTCGGCGAGACGCATCCCGAGCCGCGTCGCGACCACCGAGCTGCAGCCGTGAGCGATGTTGCCGAACGGACCTGTGTGAACGATCGCGGGCCCGCCCTCGAGCGTCTGGACGAGGTTCGGTTTGATGGCGTCGCGCAGTAGCGCGGTCATCGCCGAGGCGGCGTGAAGGTCGTCGGCCGTCGCGGCGGCGCCGGTATCGGTCGTGCCCACGATGATTCGACCGAGGCGCGCGCGCAGGTCTTCGAGATTCTCGGAGAGGGCGAGAACGGCCATGACCTCGCTCGCCGCGGTGATGTCGAATCGCTCCTGGCGCGGAAACCCGTCGGCTCTCTGTCCGAGGCCGACGATCACGTTTCGCAGCGCCCGATCGTTCATGTCGAGAGCACGCGCCCACGTGACCGCTCGCGGATCGAGCACCCCTTTGTCTCCGAGCTTGGTGCCGAAGTGGAGAGCGTTGTCGATCATCGCGCTGAGCAAATTGTTGGCGCTCGTGATCGCGTGGATGTCGCCAGTGAAGTGCAGGTTGATGTCGTCGGCGGGCGACAGGCTCGCCTTGCCGCCGCCCGTTCCCCCGCCTTTGACGCCGAACACAGGACCGAGCGACGGCTCCCGCAGGCAGAGCGTGACGTGCTTGCCGAGCCTGCGCATGCCCATGGCGAGCCCGATCGAGGTCGTCGTTTTCCCCTCGCCCGCAGGCGTGGGGTTGATCGCGGTCACGAGGATGAGCCTTCCGGCTCCTCGCTGCTCGCCGGTCAACGCGGCGAGGTCGACCTTCGCCTTGCTTCGTCCGTAGCTCTCGAGGTGCGACTCGTCGATTCCGAGATCGCGAGCGACTTCGTTGATGGGCCAAGTACGAATGTCGGTATTCACCCGGTTCTTTTTGCGGAAGGCGCGGCCCGTCGTCAATGCAACTCTCTGGGACGCGCTTTTTTTCGAGCAAGTGACGTGAAGTCACCGCAGTCTCGTCGACGTGGCGCGTCGAAATCGATGCCACGTCGTTGTCGAAACCAAAGTGTCACTGCATCGTGACTGCAAAATGAGGCGGCTCGACGCGCTCCGCCCTACTGCGCCTGCAGGAACCCGCCGCTGATGAGCTTCAAGATCAGCTGCGCGGTCTCGAGATCGGTCGCCGGGCTCTTGTTCAAGATCGTCGCCACGTGCCCGAAATTCAGCGCGAGCTGAAGAATGTCGAGCTCCTTCGCATCGAGGCTGCGAAGGGCTGATTGCAGCGGATGAACCAAGAGAAGCCGCGCATCGAGATCGGGCAGTCGATGACGGATGTTGTTGAGCTCGTCGATCTGTCGCAAGCCCTCCATGAGAACCTCTTGGACGGTCGCGTCGATCTCGCCTTCGATCGGACCGTCGTCGAGCGTCTCGAGCTCGAAGGTGCCCGTCGTCCAAGTGAGGATTCGGAAGACGCTCTTCAGCGGCTGGACGTCTTCGAGATCGTTGATCGACGCGAAGGCGACGTTGCCCTTCTTCAAGTAGATCTTGCCGACGTCTTCGTCGCTCTGCACGACGAGCGTGCCGGTCTTCTTCGAGGTCCCGAGGAGCTGGAGAAGATCGGGGAGCGGGATCTCGTCGATCGAGCCCGACATCGTGCGACCGCTCTGCGTCGCGCGCTGCGGCTGCTCGGCGACTGGCCTGCGCGGCGCGCCGTTCATCGGATCGGTGACGACGACTTTGAGGATGCTCGTACCGATGAGAACGCGATCACCCTCCTTCAGGTTGGTGCGCTTGATCTTCTCGCCGTTGACGAACGTGCCGTTCGTCGATCCGAGGTCTTCGATTGTGATGTCTGCGTCCGAGCACACGATTCGCGCGTGACGGCGCGAGACCATGTCTTCGACGAGAACCATGTCGAGATCGCTGGATCGCCCGACGACGATCTCGGTTCTTTCGGTGAGCGGAAACTCCCCACCCTGGTATTTCCCCGAGATAAACCGCAGCGCGAGCTGGTTCAACGGTACCCTAGGTTGTTGATTTTCCATCGTGCGAGAGCGGGTTCTCGGAACCGCAACTATATGCGGCTAATCGCTGCTGCCGGTCAAGTCGTTGGCGCGACCCTACCTCCATGAAGCGGCACCGATCCTAGCAGTGAGTACCACTGAAGGGGAAAGCGGATGACGAAGATCCCTGCGGCAACCGTCAGTTTCTTCGGCAGAACCGAGGGAAAGGCATTTTTTGAGGACGTGGCACGACCCGCCTGGCCAGGTGTAGAGTCGCCCCGTGAATCTTCCTGGCGATCCGCTCGGCACCCATCGCGTCCTCCTCGAACCTGGAATTGAGGCCTCCGAGCCGGTTCAGCTGCCCCAACGTGCGCTTCGCCTCGACAACGACCCCGAAAAGGTCTTCGAGACCGAGATCGTCGTCGAGGTCGAGACGCTGAACGTCGACGCAGCGAGCTTTCGCCAGATGGAAGAGGCCTCGGGCGGTGATTCGTCCCAGGTCGGTGCGCGGGTGCTCGCGACCGTGCGCGAGAGGGGCAAGCAGCACAATCCGGTGACTGGCTCCGGTGGAATGCTTCTCGGTCGCGTTTCGCGCGTCGGAAGCTTGGTGGAGGGCAGGGGGTTCGTGCTCGGAGACCGCGTCGCCACGCTCGCTTCGCTGTCGCTCACCCCGCTCCACCTCGCAGAGGTGCGCGAGGTAAGGCCGGTGTCGGCGCAAGTCGACGTGGTGGGGACGGCGTTCATCTTCGCTTCGGCGCCGATGGCCCGCATGCCGAAAGATCTCCCCGAGCGGCTCGCGCTCGCCGTCTTGGACGTCGCTGGCGCAGCGCCGCAGGTCGCGCGATTGGCTCACCCGGGCGAGACGGTCCTCGTTCTCGGGGGAGGAGGCAAGTCGGGCCTTCTGTGCGCGGCCGAGGCTCGTCGCCGGGTGGGAGCGAGCGGCAAGGTGATCGCGCTGGAGAACCATGCGCCGTTCGCTGAAGAGCTCCGCGCTCTGGATCTCTGCGACGCCGTGATCTCGGGAGACGCCCGCGACGTCCTCCATGTTCGCGACGAGGTTCGTCGGCTCACCGACGGCCGCGGCAGCGATCTCACGTTGAGCTGCGTGAACGTCCCCGGATGCGAGATGGCGGCCATCAGCGCGACCTGTGACCGTGGCCGCGTCTACTTCTTCGCCATGAGCACTTCGTTCACCGCGTGCGCGCTCGGCGCCGAAGGGATCGGCGCCGACGTCGATCTCTACATCGGCAACGGCTACGCCCACGGTCATGCCGATCACACCCTCGAGCTCGTGCGCTCGAGCCCGCGGCTGCGCGAGCTACTCCTTCGTCGCTACGGCTAGTGCACCGCCCGCGAAATCAAATCACGGGCGCGCCGGGATCGAGTAGGAGGTCAAGGCGCCCCGGCGACCAACTCCTGTTGGAATTCGAGGAGGGGCAACGCCGAGATCGGATTCGAGCGCGGATGCGACGGTGATTCTATCTCGCGGGCGGTGCGCTAGCTCTTCGCTCAAACGCCGCCAGACTCGGGCACCGCCTGGGGTTTCGCCGAGTTGGTCACGATGCATTTCACCGTCGTCTGGACCGATGGCGTGCGCGCGCGACCTCCGCCTGCGACCAAGGCGCCGAAGCTCGTTTCAGCCCCGCTCTGAACGTCGGCTGCACCTTTTGGAGGCACGGGGCCGCCGCTCTGGTCGTAGGCGGCGACCGTCTGCATCTGTCCTTTCGCAATCTCTTGGCCGGTGAAGCTCAGCATCACCTGCACTCGGATTGCGGCGCTGGAGCCTGGCTGGATGCCGAAGCTGTAGGGCTTCTTCGCGAACGTGGAGCAGAAGCTCGGAGTGCCCGCGCCGCCATTCTGCCCGTAGTTCGAAGCTGCCCAAGTCACGACGTCGACGGTGAGCTCGCTTCCACCGCCGCCCTGTGCGTAGGCGACGCATTGGCCTCGAGCCGGATCCCAGACCGAGCCGGTCGCGCAGGTCACGGTCTTCTGGCAGACGGTGCCGTTCCAGACCTCATCCTTCGCGCAGGCCTGTGAGGCCGGGACGCAAGCGGCCACGCCGTTGTCGAAGACGAGCTTCTGGCCCGCCGGACAGCCGACCTTCTGCCCCTGTCCGACTTGAACGCCGGTCTGTTGAGACACTTGGGCCTTCGGAACGCAACCACCCGTCGTGAGATCGAGCTGATCGCCGGGCTTGCATTGAAGCTCGACGCATCCGCCGTTCACCCAGCCGTAGCCTCGACCGCAGTACGCGCTCGCGTGACTCTGATCGAGGCACTGCCCGGCCACGTCGAAGTAGCCGCGGAGACATCGACAGCGATTTTGCTGAAGGTCGAACGCGGCGCCGTCGGAGCAAGAAGAAATCGAGCAGCGACAATCGGCGCCGTTGCAGACCTTGAGGAAACAGGAGCCCTCAGGACAGCCCGTCGCGAGCGGGGCCAAGCCCGCTCCCAGCACGAGGACCGCCGCTGCCCAACCCCCGAAAAGTGCGGGCGTCGCCTTTCGGGCGGCGAGCTGGGGCTGACGCGAAGACGTGGCAGAGGCAATCCGGGTCGACATGGGCGCGGAGGCTAACCCATGAAGAGAGGCCGTTCCATCGGGTAAGTCTCTGTGCTACGAGCCGCCGGCGCGAGCAAAGGCCGCTTTTCCTACATGCGCTCCGGTCGTCAAACCGAAGCGCACGACAGCGAACCAGCCCTGCTCGAGGGGGGTCTTGACCCCCTCCACCGCCCCTGCGGCGTTAGAAAGCTCTCGTCAGCAACCTAACGAATGCCGGAGCCGGTTGGGTGACGGGATCGTCAAACTTATGTGATCACTTATGAAACGAGTCTGGCGCTCTTGTTGCAGACCAGGCCTGGCTGGCTCAGGGTTCGCACCTCGCACCTGATCATCTGGGCGGCAGTCCTTTACGAGTCCCCCTCAGGGTTCCTGAAAGAGGTTCCTGAAAGAGGTTCCTTGAAAGAGGTTCCTCGAAAGAGGTTCCTCGAAAGAGGTCCCTCGAAAGAGGTTCCTCGAAAGAGGTCCCTCGAAAGAGGTTCCTTGAAAGAGGTTCCTCGAAAGAGGTCCCTGAGAGCCCCGAAACGACTTCCTCTCGTAGGTGCTCGCAGACGAGCGAGAGTCACGTCACGAAGGTTCAGGTCACGACACTGCTCCGATTCCCCCATCCCCACGGTGCTCTTCAGAGCGCTTCGTGAGGGATGAACCCGGAGCCCATCCGTTTTCTTTCAGCACTTGGTTCACGACCGCTCGGCTGCAGAAGCAGCCCAACCGCTCCGAGAGCTCTCGGGGCGAAACGCGGTCGAGTCGGCAGTTCAAGGAGGGTCTTCCCATGAGAATGTGGACGCAGGCGGTAGCGTTAGGGGCCATGGGCCTCGCTGCCGGTGGAGCGTTAGGGTGCGCAGAGGAGCGCGCTCCGATTAACCGGGTACAACCGGACGCCTTGGCGAAGTCCTTCTTCGTCGGGGCCGACTTGGTCAACTCGTCCGATGACCCTGAGTTCTATGCTCAGGCGACGGTCGTCGATGTTGGCTACGGCGCAGCGCAAGACGGTCTCTTCACGTCGACCTACGCGCAGCCCATCACCCGCGTCAAATGGGAGATCCGCGAGGAGCAGCTCATCGGGCGCATCACGTACGAACGCATCGCGAACAGCGATCACAAGGGCGTCAACGCCTCCGCGACCGACGGTCAGGTCGCGTACGTCTACCCGATCCACAGCCACTTCGACATTCGTCGGGACTACAACCCGTCGACCGGCGAAGAGAGCAACGTCATCGTCGAGAACGCGAGCGATCGTCCCTGGTACGAGCGCACGTACATGCGCGTCGACTGGTCGCAAAACCTCGCCAAAGACGGCTACGACTTCGACACGCTGTCGTTGCTCGGCCTCTACGGCGGCGTCTCGTACGAGCCGCTCGCGTACTACGTGAACAACCCCGACGATCCCGATGCACCGCACTTCAACCCGAAGGGCGGATACTTCGACGTCACGAACAAGGCTTTCGCCAAGCCTGGGGAGATCGATCTTTCGGGTCTCGGTTGGGGCATCAACAAGTTCCCCTCCTGCATGCTCGACAACGACTTCTTCGGTGGCTCGGCTCCGTCGGGCAACTGTAACCCCGTCGAGATCACGCTTCGCCAGTCGTTCAAGCGAATCGAGAAGAGCGACTACGAGCCCGTCGAATGGGACGGTCTCCGCTTCCAGGTCGCCGGTCCGTTCACGACCGAGCGTCACGGATACTCGCGCAACTACGGCATGACCGACCAGACGTGGCACCGCTTCGCATCGCGGTACAACATCTGGGAGAAGCATCACGCCTACGTCGCCAAGGCCGGAGCTTCATGCCCGTCGGGTTGGCAAGCCAGCACCGACTACCCCGACCAGTGCGAGGTTGCTTGCAACGTCCCCGGCCCCGGCAAGACGCCCTACGGTGGTGACCCCACCCGCGACGTCGACACCGATGGCACGGCCGACGAGTGCGCAGCAGTCACCGACACCCTGAAGACGGGCGGCTCGACCTGCGACACGTTCAAGCAGAAGTGCACCCTCCCGTACTCTCTCCGCAAAGAGGTTCCGATCGTGTGGCACGTCTCGAAGAACTCGAACCCCGAGTTCGTCGAAGGCACGCAGTGGGCGACCCAGGAATGGGACGTGGCCATGCGTCTCGCCGTCGTTTCGTCACGCTACGCCGAGTGCGCGCGCGTTGGCGGATCGGCTGCCGATTGCCAAGCGGCGTTCCCGATCTACACCGGTCAAGAGCAAGAGAACCTCGACGCGGTCGCGCTCGCGACCGAGGTCGACGACTGCCGCAATCTGCCGCGCGCGGTCGAGGCGACCTGCCTCTCCAAGGCCGACGACATCGCGGCTCAACGAGGCTACTCAGACGGCGTCGTCGCGATCGCGAAGATGCACGAGATGGTCGTGCTCTGCCACAGCCCGGTCGAGCAGGGTGATTCCAAGCTCTGCGCCGAAGACATCAAGAACAAGGATCCGATCGACGGCGACACGCGCCAGGTGCTGCCTGCGGGCGTCACGATGGCCGCTTGCGATGCGGTCTGGTATCCCATCGTTCCCGGCTCGAAGGTCGACGAGGCCACCAAGGCCAAGTGCGACAACGGCCTCTACGTTCGCCAAGGCGACATGCGCTTCCATCAGGTCAACCTGATCAAGACGCCGCAGACGCCTTCGCCGTGGGGCATCATGACCGACTCCGACGATCCGCTCAGCGGAGAGAAGGTCGTCGCGAGCATCAACGTCTGGACCCACGTCAACGATCTCGCGAGCCAGCAGCTCGTCGACGTCGCTCGCTACATCAAGGGCGAGCTGACGACGGCCGAGGTCACCGAGGGCAGCTACGTGCGAGACTGGGCGGCAGCGGCAGAAGCCTCTGGCCGTGGTAGCGCGGCCGTGATGACCAAGGAGATGGTCCGTGACCGTATCCAAGGTGCAGGCAACGCGGCTCACATCGATGGAGCCAAGTTCGACCTGAGCAAGGCACCGAAGATCTCGGACGCCGATCTCGAGAAGATTCAGGGCCTGCACCAGCAGTTCCAGGGAGTCCGGGCGGATGCACGCGCGGTTCCGACCTCAGAAGCGATCTACGCTTCGCGTCGGACCCAGGTTCTCAACAGCCCGACCGAAGCGAGCCTCATCACTCCCTCGATGCTTCAGCTCGGCGACGTCGCCGGCAAAGCGGGTGATTCACTGCCCTCCGCATTGAAGATGGACGCAGCGTCGATCTTCCGCGGTGCCAACCCGATGATCCAGAAGCAGTTCCGTCAGATGAAGGAGCTTGCTCTCGCCGACCGCGGCGCGTGCATCCTCTCTGAAGGACCCGAAGCTCCGGCCCCGAACAACCTCGTCGGCATCACCGACGTTCTCGAGCGCAAGTTCGAAGCCAAATACGGCAAGTTCAACCCGAGCGACGACACCGACACCCAAAAACTGCGCGCCGATGCGATGAAGAATTTCATCGCGCAGCGCTACCAGTACGGCGTCATCATCCACGAGATGGGTCACTCCATCGGTCTCCGTCACAACTTCGTGAGCTCGGCCAACGCTTGGGGCTACCGCCCTCAGTACTGGCAGCTCCGAACCGACGACGGCAAGCTCGCTGCGGCAGCCGAGTGCACCGATGCCAGCACCGACGGCGGCAAGAGCTGCGTCGGACCGCGCTACTTCGATCCGGTCAATGCCAACGAGCAAAAGAACCTCATCTGGATGTTCATGCAGTCGTCGGTCATGGACTACCCGGGTGAAGTCACCCAAGACATGATCGGTCTCGGCGCGTACGACTTCGCGGCAGCGCGTATGTTCTACGGCCAGGTCACGAGCGTGCACGCTGACGCGAGCTACGGAGCCGGCAAGCCGCGCTCCAAGGCGCTGCTCAACGACATCACCGACAACTTCGGCGGCATCATCGGCGTCGAGTTCCACGACGGAACGACGCGGGTGAACTACTCGCAGGTCAACCGGGTCTACGATCTCATCCACGGTTGCCGCACGGTCGACCCGGCCGACTTCAAGCCCACGAACTACGACGCGACCAAGGCCGACAAGTACGGCACGTGGGATCCGCTGCTCGACGGCCTCATCGTCACGCAGCCCGACGGCAAGTACACCCGCTGCGATGAGCAGCACGTCGACTACGTTGCATACGACCAACTCCGCATGCCCACGAACAAGGAGTTCAACGGCGGCACCAACGGCGGCGCCTACCGTGGCAGCCCGGCGGTCGAGACCAAGACTGGCCGCACGCGCGTTCCTTACGCGTTCGCGACCGACAGCTGGGCCGATCTCGGTAACCTCTCGGTCTACCGTCACGACAACGGCGCCGACGCCTACGAGCTCTTCGATTTCTTCATCACGGAGCAGGAGACTCGTCACATCTTCGACAACTACCGTCGCAACCGTGTCTCGTTCAGCGTCAAGGCTGCGTCGACTCGCACCCTCGAGCGCTACAACGAGAAGATGCGCGACGGCGCCAAGGGCCTCACGCTCGAGTACAACTTCTTCAAGGATTTGGCGGCCAAGGGCCAGCTCCTGACGAGCGGCGCGCCCGCTGACATCGACGCCGGCTGGTGGACCTCGATCTCGTACGACCTCTGGCCGGAGCAGCTCCTCGCCTCGGGTATCGCGTTCGATCACTTCGCACGTCAAATCACGCGCCCGCAGTCGGGTCCGCACATCGAGACCACCTCGCTCACCAGCACGGGTGACGTGAAGGTCTGGCGTGCAGACGACAACAACGTCACCGGACCGGTCATCGTGCCCAACGGCGCGACGGGCCTCTTCGGTCAGGTCTCCTTCGGCGGCAAGCCGATGGAGAACGCCCTCGCCTCCGGCAAGGGTGAGTACGACCGCGACTACGTGATCAACGCAGGCGCCTACTACGACAAGGTGTACGCACCGATGCTCCTCACGGAGTCGGTCGACAACTTCATCTCGAGCTCTCGTGAAGACTTCGTGGACGCTCGCGTCCGCTCCGTCTCGATCGCCGACCTCTTCCCCGATGCCTACCGCCGCCTCCTGGCGAACTCGCTGACGGGTGACGACTTCATCAAGGGCAACGCCTTGGCCGCCAACGCATCGGGTCAGCCGCTCGTGGATGCCGACAAGTTCCCGACCAACGGCGTCGGCTGGCGCACCTGGATCACCGACTCACCGCAAGAATGTTTCCCGGGCAAAGTCGGGATCACCTGCGGCGTGTTCGGATGCCCCGAAGGAAACGTCTGCACGAACGGCAACACAGGATTCGTGCCGCAGAACCTAGGCAACGATCCGTCGCCTGCGGTGGGTAGCATCGCGGTCCTCGACTCCGAGGTGAACTGGGAGCAGTGGAAGTTCCTCATTGCCCAGACGCTCCTCTATCTCCCCGAGAACGCGAAGCAGAACTGGATCAACCAGCTCGGCATCTGGGAGGTCGGCGCAGACACCGACCCGGGCTTCACCAACCGCATCGAGCTCCACTTGCCCGACGGCAAGGTCTACGTTGCCCGTACCTACGGCACGGAGACCATCCGTGGCGTCAAGGTTCAACGCGGAATCGGCGCTCGAATCCTGGAATGGGCCAACGTTCTCGTGGCTCGTGCCTACGTCACGACGACCGTCGTGAGCGCCACCGACCCGGCGACGCAGTGGTACCTGCCGGCGTTCAACACCGACGGCACGCCCCACGTGAAGTTCGACAACTTCGTTCAGCTCACGGTGAACCCGAAGTGCTCGACCGCGGACGACACGGGCTGCACCTGCACGGCGAACGCCGCGTGCATCCAGCTCGAGAAGTACGCTTCGGTTCCCGTCTACCTGCGCCAGTCGCTCCACGACTTCCGCATGGCCGACGCGACCATGAAGGGTGTCTACGAGTGATCGTGTGACCTAGCTTCGAGCCCCTCGGGGTTTGGCTAGACCTGACAAGACCCTCGCCCGGGAAACCGGACGGGGGTTTCGTCTTTTGTTCCCCAGTATGCCGGCAAAGATCCATTCATCAGCGGGCTGGGCGGCCCCCAGTTCATGCTCTCGCCTTCCTCTCCCTTCCAACCTTCGAACCTTCCTTTGCCTCTGCCTCTGCTGGAACAGCTCAGCTTCGAAGAGGAGAGGCAGAAGAACGGGAAGACAGGAAAGGTTGGAAGGGAGCAGGTCGGAGAGACCAAGGAGCGCAGGAATCAGCGCGCCCCGCACGTGCATGCACAGCCGTCGCTCACCGCGACGACACCAAATCAAGTCTGAACTCGGGACATCACGAAGCTGGCGACGATGCAGAAGGGTGTGTTCCTAATCACCTATGTGATCATCGACCTCTTCAGTCGCTTCGTCGTCGGCTGGATGCTCGCGGCCAAAGAATGTAAGCACCTCGCCGCTCAGCTCTTCGCCGAAACCATCGCGCGCCACGGCATAGAGCCCGGCCTGCAGGTGCATATGGATCGCGGGGCAGCGATGAAGAGCGACACCCTCGCCCAACGCCTTGCTTCGCTGGGCGCGTCACGAAGCTTCAGCCGCCCACGAGTCTCCGACGACAATCCATACATCGAGTCTCAATTCAAAAGCATGAAGTACCAGTCGGACTACCCAGGACGCTTCGAATCCGAGCTCCACGAGCGCAGGTGGTTGCAGGACTTCTTCGGATGGGACAACGAGACACCATCACTCGGGCCTGGCGCTCTTCACGCCCTCCGGCGTCTTCCATGGGCGCGTCGAGGTCGTTCGAGCCGCGCGCCAATCAGCCCTCGACGCGGCGGACAAGTCCCATCCGGAACGCTTTCCTGATGGCCCACCACGCGTCCCGATGCAGCCCACGTCAGTCCATAGCCACCCCGCCGACGCTCACGCGATCATCCCTTGCCGAGCTTCTGAATCCGGGCCGTGGATCGTGCTCGGAGCGCTGAATTTGTGGAGGGGTCCCTACGTCGACTTGGTTGCTTACGCCAAACGCGACGGAGGTTTTCCGATGGACAAGGTGCACTCGGATAAGATTCTTGCCAAGCCCGAACTCCGGGCGTTCCTCAAGGACGCCCAGAAACGGCTGCGACAGCTTCTTCCAGAGCGACTCCACAATCAACATGGTGCTCTCGGGTTCCGGCAACTTCGTATTCATTGTCAAAGCCCCCAATCTGAAGATGGACCTCAGCGGAGCCGGTGATGTAGCTCTCTCCGGGTCGGTCGACACGCTCGCGCTCGATCTTTCTGGATCTGGCGAGCTCGATGCGAGAACGCTGTCAGCGGCCCGTGCGAGCGCCTATCTGAGCGGTGCGGGGAACGCGAGGGCCAATGTGGCTGGCCCAGTGGATGTCGATCTCAGCGGCTCGGGCAACATCGACCTCTACGGCGCGCCCACGATTGGCCATTACACGAACACGGGCAGCGGCGAGCTCAAAGTGCATTGACGACCACCGGGAGGCGGCCAGCTATGCGTTCTGCGTGGCGAAGGCCGGCAGCTCCTCGACAATCTGAGCTGCTGGTCGAGGTCGGTCGAAGCTGACGTCGCAGCTTCGCGGCCGGCGAGATTCTTTCGGCTCATCCGAATTCCCTGGATGAGTCGCTCCTTCGCGTACGTTCCGAGCGGGTCGACGCCCGCCAATCGTGGATCGAGAAGGAGCTCGGAATGCGTTCAATTCGCTCGTTGCTGGTGGCCGTGTTGAAGCCACTAGCGTCTTGATGGCATGCGGTGGGGACAAGGTGGCTGAGGCCGGCGCTTCCGCGACGGCGACGTCCAGCGCCAAGACTGCGCCCACGGCGATCACCGCGGCGACGACGACGGCGGCGACCGCCACGGCGGCCGCGGGCGATGCGCCGAGCGCGTCCGCAGCGGTCAGCTCTGCGCCGGCCTCGGCGAGGGGATAGCCACTCCCGACACGGCCTCGAGCGGCAAGCTCGTTGTTTTAACTTGTAGAGGGGAGGGAACGGGCGGGGGGAAAGGAGGTTGAGCGATTGTCTGGCGGGTGACACGTTCGTCTGACCCGTCACGAGCACACGATTGGGCCGCACGCGCCCGGCTACGAGACCGTGGGCATGTTGATCGACTTCAAGATCAACGCCCTCCCCGTGGTGAACGAGAAGGGCAATGTGCTCGGGATCATCACCGCGACAGAGTTTCTCGTCATCGCGCATCAGGCGCTGAAGGGCGAGAAGCTCGTGCGCACCCCCGAAGAGACTTGAAGCGAGCGCGCGCGTCCGAGCCTCGCGGGCCTTCGCAGCCCGAAGCTTCGAGCTCGCGCTCAGCACATCGAGAAGCCGTTCGACGCCGCCAATCTCCGCGCCATCGTCAGGCCCTGTCTCGAGACGCTGCGCAGCCCGTGTCGACGCCGCCCAATGTGCCGCCGAGAGTCGCGTGACAGCTCGCCCCCTGCTTCTCGCGGGCGCCGAGAGCTGATTGCTGCGATGCTCGCAATCGACTAGGACGAGCGACCCCATGACCACATTTGGCGAAATCATCGAGAGCAACGTCGACGAGATCATCGATGTGTTCGTCCACAAGACTCGCGCCTATGACCTGCCGCCGCGGGAGGCTTCCGAGAGCGAGCTCATGGACGCGCTTCACAGCTATGTTCGCTCGGTAGCCGCCTCCCTCCCCACCGCGGAGCCCGTGCACGCCGATGCCGGAGCCAAGGCCCATGGCGAGCAGCGCTGGCTCGCCGGCTACGATCTGAAGAGCGTCATCCTCGAGTATGGGATCCTTCGCGCCTCGATTTTCGAAGTGGTCGAACGGCGCGGCCGGCCGATGACTGCCGCTGAGCTCGACGAGGTCGCGGGCATCCTCTATTCGGGCGCGGCCGCGGCTGCGGTCGAGTTCACCGTGCGATCCACTGCGCGCCTCAACGAAGCGCTGTCGGCCGCCGAGGCCGCCGTGCGCGCGCACCAGGAGATCGTGGCAATCGTCTCGCACGATCTGAAGAATCCGCTACACGTCATTCAAGGCAGTGTCAGCCTCCTCGACGAGGAGCTCGCGCTCCCGACTCTCGTGCGGGCTCCGCTCCTCAGCGGCGTGGGCCGCATCGGCCGCGCCGCCGAACGCATGAATCGGCTCATCACCGACCTACTCGAGCTCTCCAAGATCAAGGCCGGCCATGTCGAGATCACCGTGGGTCCCGAGGAGACGCGTGACCTTCTAGACGAAGTGGTCGAGCACCTCGCCCCGCTTGCCGAGCAACGCTCGGTCCGCCTCGTGGAGGACGACCGCTTCAGCGGCTCGCTGTCGTGCGACCGCGACCGATTGATGCAGGTCTTCGAGAACGTCATCGGCAACGCCATCAAGTTCAGCCCCGAAGGCTCCGAAATCGTCGTGCGGGCCGAGCGCGTCGACGGCGAATGCGTCTTCTCGGTGCGTGACCAGGGGCCGGGGATTCCCGCCGCCGACATCCCCATGCTTTTCGAGCGCTTCTGGACGGCGCAGCGCACTGTCACAAGCGCCGGCACAGGGCTCGGCCTTGCCATCGCCAAGGGAGTGGTGGAGGCGCACGGCGGTCGCATCTGGGTCGAGAGTGAAGTGGGCCGTGGCACAGTCTTCTACTTTTCGCTTTCGGCCGAGCCGCGCTGACCCGCGCTCCGGTGGACAGTCCTACGACCATTAGATCTCGCGCCCGACGAGTCATACACTTCATTTCGCGAAGCGGGCCACGCTCCAGAGCAGCGGACATTCGATGTCGTCCTGCCCGAGTCCGCTGGACTACGAATCGGTGCGATCGAGCCTGTCTTCTGGCCACCGACGTGCGCTTGCACCGCCGTGACGGAGACGGACTTGCTGGCGCTTCGTGCGTAAAACGCGAGGACGGTCTCGGCGAATACGCGCCGAGGGCCCCGCGTATAAATAAATAGATGCTTGTCCGCCGATACCATCGCGAGACAGGCGGCCTCGTCACTGCGCTCCTCAGCCTACAAAACTAGGCTTCGGTGCTAGTTTCTTCGGACACCGGCCTCGCTTCTCGGCGGAATATCGATCGACTCATTGGTACGCGGCCCTGAGGCACGAGGCGCTCGTTCTTCGCGCTCTTGCGAAGCTCGATGCGGCGGCTCACGAAGCTCCGCGTCGGGATCTCGTAGAGCCACGGCGACGAACGACGCTTGCTGCCACCACCATCGCGAGCCCGAACGCACATCCACCGGGGCGTTCTCCATCGGTCACACTGCAATTGCAGCCATCGTCCTTCGAGGAGTGGACGAGCCCGGCTGCCTCGACCTGGACCATCGCAAAGCTATGGGTTCCCACCATGAGGGCCGAGTCCTCGGCGCCGTCGTTGACCACCAGGCTCACCATGTAGGTGCCTTCGAATGCGTAGGCGTGCTCGGGATTCTTCCCCATACCCGTCGTGTCGTCGCCGAAGTCCCACGTGTAAGTCAGCGAAGACGATTCCCCATCGGTCGACCGAGAGCCGTCGAGAACGATGGGGACCCCAGCGGTCGCTCGATAGATCGGACCCCCCGCGTTCGCTCGCGGAGGATCGTTGTCACGGACCCCGCACGGCACCTCGAAGACGACCTCCGGGCTGTCGGTGGTGCTCGCGGAATACACGCCGTTCGCCAGCTCCGCGGGGACCGCCGTCGGGCTCTCGAAGGTGAGCCCGGGCAAAACGACGGGAAGCTCCACGTCCCCCCAGGGCATCGTGACGATGACCGGATCGACCGGCATCTTGCCTGTGCTCGTGTCCCACCCCTGGGCGACGTATGCCGCGTTCGAGGTGACCGCGGAACCCGACACGGTGAGCGCACCACCCGGCGGTCCGCAGGCGCTCACCGAAAGCACGTCCGGTGCGAGTGAGGGCATGATCTCGACCGAGGTGACGATCACCTTGGAGACGTCAGCATCGGCGCTGACTGTCACGCTGACTGGATAGACACCGGCATGGGAGTAGGCGTGAACGATGGCCAGCGCGCCATCGACGATCGGGGTGCCGTCTCCGAAGTCCCAATGGGCAATGAGCGGTCGCCCCGAAGGGTCCGCGGAAGCGCTGGCGTCGAGACGAACACCGGCCGGCACGTCGTCGCTCGAGGCCCAGCCGAGGTAGGGCCCTCCGACATTGGCGATCGGAAGACTGCCGTTGATGCTGCTCGGAATGCGCCGTCGAAAGAAGACGTCGTTCTTGCCATTGAAGTCACCCGCCACGAGGTTGCTGGCGAGCGAGGGGAAGGCGACGCCCCCGTCGAGGGTGACAGACAGCGCCTCGGAGACCGAATTGTTGAGGGTGACCCCGGGGTTGGTCGCCGGAGCGTCCGAATCGTCGAGGGTGACCTGGACGGTCGTTTGCGTCTGCCGATCGCGGAGGTAGGCCTGTACCGTTGCCGTGCCTCCGGGCGCCAAATTCTCCGAGGCGGACACGAAGGCCACGAAGCGTCCATCAGGACTGATCATCGGATGGCCAGAGAAACGGACTCCACCTTCATCGGTCGAGCTCACGCTCGCGTGCTCGAGCTTGCTCAGGGTTCGGTCGCGGACGAACACGTCGTGCGTGGAGGATCCGTTCCCCGCGTTGTTGTCGCTGGCCGCGAGCCCGTTGTCCTCCGAGACGAAGGCGAAGGTCCGCCCGTCTGCCGACATCGAGAGCGGCCCGAGCGCCACGAAGCTCGTCCCCGCCGACGTGAGACTGACGAGCCCGGTGGTCCCCGCAATGCGGTCACGAAAGAACAGGCCCGCCGAGGCATGCGTCGAATCGAGGTTGGTCGCACTCGAGCCGAACGCGACGACGGTCCCATCAGCGCTGATGCTCCCCGATGCGATGGCGAACCCGCTCGCGCCGTTGCCCTGACCTTCTCCGTCGGTCAGGCTCACCTGCTCGTAGGTCATGGTCTGGCGGTCGAGCAAGTAGACATCGAGCTGACCGTTGGTGTCGTCGGGAACGAGCGAGGTCACCGTGTCGAAGGCCAGGTACCTGGCGTCGGCGCTCAAGACCGAGAAGAACGACGATCCGGCGAGCGTGCCCAAATAGGGTACGGCGAGCTCGGTCGTTCCGAGGAGACGATCGTGGACGAAGATGTCGCGCGTGAGCTCGATGTCGCCCAAATAGAGATTGGGAGCATCGGACACGAAGCTGACGAAGCGACCATCGTCCGATATGGACGGCGTGTCCTGATTCAGAGCAAATCCCAGTGGGCTGATCGCCTGCCCGCCGCCGCTGGCGACGCTCACCCTCTCGATCGTTCCATCGACCATGTTCTTGACGAAGACGTCGGAGCTGAGGTTCGTGTCGCCGGCCACCAGATTGTCGGACAGTGAGACGAACACCACGAAATGGCCATCCGGCGTCACCCGCGGCGGAAAAGGGCTCTGACCGTTGCCTTCGCTGCCCACGCTCGAGGTGCTCACACGCACCGTCTCCATCTCGGGGAGCGAGGAGGGATCGACCACGAGTACCGTCCGAGCATCGAGCGAGCTCAGCCCCTCGGGATTCGAGACCGTCACGGTAGCGGTGTACGTCCCAGCCAGCGGATAAACGTGCGTCTGCTGCCCTCCATTCGCCGAGGTGCCGTCGCCGAAATCCCAGTCGTATCCGGTGATCTTGCCATTCACCTGGTACGAGCCACGGCCGTCGAAGGTCACCGGTCCACCCATGAACGCGTAGGCATCGTTGCCGGCTCGGGCGCGGGGGCCGAAGGCATCGACGGCTTCGATGGACACGCTGCCGCTTCCGGATCTCGTGATCTCGTACCGAGCGATTCCGCCCGTGGCGATATCCCCGGTCACTGTCGCGGCGTCGTCCTCTCCGGCGCCGTGCGAGGTCGCGAGGGTCAGCGTGTAGGGGCCGTCGCCGGTCCCGAAGACCTCGAGCCCATACACACCGGGCTCCGGATCGCGGAGCGACAGATATCGATAGACGGGCGCGTCGTCGAGCAAGAGGAGCGGATCCGTGAAGGATCGTGCCTCTTCGTAGAAGGCGTCATCGTCCTCTGCAAGGTTCTCGCCGGTCGACGGATCGTGCCCCGTCCTGCGGCCCCGCGGATCGGTGATGCGAAGCTCGATCGGCTCGGGATCGTCCTTCACCAGCATGTAATCGTGCGCAGTGACGACCCTGTCGAGCAGGAAGACGGCCTCGATCGATTCGACGAAATTCGAGTACCTTTGCACGGTGTTCCTGCCGCACATCGAGGTCCCGGCCACCTTGGCGTCGCTCGCGTCGTGGGCGGGGATCCACATGGGATCGTACACCAGGTACTTTGCCCGCTCGTCGGTGGCGACGTCGGGATCGTCAGCGCCGTTCCATCCCATGATCAGGATCGCGTGGAGCGATCCCGTCGGCGTGCAGGTCGAGAGATCGCCGGTGAAGGCCTTGCGCAGGACGATCGTCGGGAGGCCATCCTCGAGCGCCTGATCGATCAGGTGGCGCGTCGTCGCCGTCCAGGTCCTCCTCTTCAACGCGAGGCCGGTCGTGAACACGTTCTCGCTAGGGGTCTGCCCCAGGTGCTCGGCCGCGAACGGCAAGACGTTGGTGCCGCAATGGGTCCCACCGCTGCCGGGAAGATATGCCCAGCCGTCCGGCTTGGGATGATCCGGGTTGGGGCCGGTGTTGAAGTAGGCGTCGAGATAGGTGGGGCCGAACGTGGTCGAGTAGGTCACCTGACCCGAGTGCGGGTCGATCTGGGGGCTCGGGTACCAGGGCGCAGTGGCCACCGTCCGACCGGCCGCGGCCGAGAGCAGCGTCAGGAAGCAACCGCATCTCGCGAAGTTGACGGCACCCCCCGTAGAGTCCGTCAGCCCGGCCTGTGCCCTGGGACCCAGGCTGAAACCACCCCATCGCCAGGAGTGCTGGGACTGCATACTCCAGGCTCCTCCCGGCGTCGCTGGCCCGGCGAGATTGATGGAGTAGCCCGGCTCCGCCCTGCTTTCGGACGATCCTCCAGCGAACGTGAGCGCGGCCAAGGTCGTCGAGAGCGCGCACCGATGGAGTTTTATACGTCGCCGCAGAACACGGATGAGAGCGTTTGGAGAAATCGGTGCGACCAGACAAGGCTGGTCCGAGGGAAGTGAGGTGTGCGATGACTTCATGAAATTCGGTTCATCGTCGAGCGGGTGCGAGCCCGCGCGGCGTAGCGGGAGCGCGGCGTAGCGGGAGCCGCCCAGCCGGTAGCAAGCCGTGCGACGGAAGCGGTGGCGGCACCAGCAAGCCCCGAGCAAACCCGTAGCGCAACGCGCTCATCGTTCCGCGAGAAGTGAATGCCGCATGACGGCTCAATTGACAATCGGTGAGCTCGTCACTTCCGACTCACGAGCACCCGCGAACTCGCTCCTAATTTCTCCGACGCGCGGAGACGTCGAGTCACGTTCGATCCATGCATGATGCCCGGTAGCCGCTCTCCAGCGCATGAGCAGTTCTTCGGCGCGTGGCTCACGGTCGCGTGCCCGATGTCACTTCGCGCCTTGGCTACAGGTCAAATCCGTCGAGTTGAGCTCACCCAGGCAAGGGTCGCGATCGAAACCGGTCGAACGCGGGCATCGGAGGGCTGCGTACGAGCTTCGACGTCGGGGAACGGGCTGGCTAGGCCTGCCGACCTCACCTTGCGAAGGTTGAGGCCGTGGCGCGCGCGGGTAGGCTGTTCGTCTGCGTCGCAGCTCGGCGTCGTGCTTCGTCGCGCGGGCCACACGAGCCCGTCGGTGTTGGGCAACGCGCGCAAGCAGCGTTGACCCTCGGTGGGCATGGCTGGGGCATTCGTTCTTGTCGAGTCTTGGTCGCCCGCCATCGGCCCCGCGTACCGGAGGTCACGCGGACGGACGCGATCTTCCCCGCGTCGGTGGACGGCGCGGTCCGCGAACCGATCGCGAGAGGGTGAACGAGAGAGCATCCTCCGCGGACATGTGACTAGCATGCAACGTGACTCGGATATCGCTCCCCTATTTCGATCAACTGTTGTCGATGCTCGACCGAGGCTCCCCAGAGCTCGACGCGGCGCTGGGCCGTAACGTGCATTGGGGATATTGGCCAGACCCTGCGCTCGCAGACGGGACCGGGTACGACTTCGCTCGCGCGGCGGGACGACTCACCGAGCGCATGATCGAAGCGGGCGGTGTGAGGGACGATCAGCGTGTGCTCGATGTGGGCTGCGGCTTCGGTGGGCTCGTCTCGGCGGTGAACGATCGGTTCACGGGGATGAACCTCGTCGGTCTCAACATCGATGCGCGACAGATCGCGCGGGCGCGAAAGCTCGCCAGCCCGCGCGGCGACAACGAGGTCGAGTTCGTCGAAGGCGATGCATGCGAATTGCCATTCCCGGATGCGTCATTCGACGTGGTCTTCGCCGTCGAATGTGCGTTCCACTTCGAGAGCCGTGCCAAGTTCATTGCCGAAGCCCATCGCGTTCTCCGCCCCGGGGGGCGCCTCGCCATTTGCGACATTCTTCCTACTCAGCGGGGAATGCAGATCGTCCGACTGAAGGACGCACTGTTCTCGAGCTATGTCTCTCGCGTCACTGGACACGTGAATCTCGCATGCACCATCGAGGACTACCTCGCCATGGGTCGAGAGAGTGGCCTCGCCTCGGTCGAGGTGTGGGACATCACGTCGCGGACGGTTCCGACCTACCCGGCGTTGAGGCGGCTCCTGAAGACGAATCCGGCCGAGCGCTTCGTGATCTGGTGGGGCCTCTCCGGTATGGAGGTGTTCGCGCGCCTCGACCTTCTCCAATACGTAATCCTCACGTTCTCGCGCCCGTCGGAAGCCCCGACGAGTGAGCCGGTCCTCACGCCGAACGTCGCAGGTGCGCTCGACCTGGTGTCGATCTGAGCGCGCAACGAAGGCGATCTCGCAGCGCGTCCCTCTCGCAGCGCGTCCCTCTCGCAGCGCGTCCCTCTCGCAGCGCGTCGTCCTCGACCATCGGTCCCTTCACGCAGCAAGCCACGTGACCACGCTTCTCGCCACCCCGGCTGGAACACGATCGGGTACGAGAATGCCGCGGCTGGCGGTAGCAGACCTCGAAGGAGTCCATGAGTGGCAACATCGCCTTCTTCAGCTTTCGCCGCGCGAGACGGCGCCTCTCGCATCGATTGAATGCGTGTCGTCGACCGTGTACCCACGCATTCATGAACAGCGCGGCACGCCGAACCCGCGCATTGTCATACGACGCTCGCCGTCGTCATCGGGACGCTCGGGTGCGGTGGCCAAGTCGTCTTCGACGAAGGCAGTGGCGGCGCGACCTCCAGGTCGACCGCGGCCACCTCGGCGAAAGCTTCGGTTTCCTCGTCGAAGTCGGTCGGTGCGACGGTCAGCAACACGAGCTCCGGCACGGCGCTGAGGAGCGAGAAGCTCGTGCGCGCCCCCGAAGAGACTTGAAGCGAAGGGCCACGCTGCTCGCTGGCCCTCGCAGCCCGCGATCTCAGGCTTCGTAGACTTCGTCGATGATCGAGAGACCTCGATCGATGATCTCGAAAGCCTCTGCCATCTGCTCCTCGTTGATCGTGAGCGGCGGGTTGCACATGATGCCGCCCCACTGCAGCACGGTGAAGAGACCGTTGTCTTTGAAGAACTTGCCGAGCTTGCCCATGACCGGGTGTGAGCCGGCATAAGGCACGAGGCGCTCGTTCTTCGCGTTCTTGCGAAGCTCGATGAGACCGAAGAGGCCGATGTTTCGGTGCTCGCGCACGCTCGGGTGCTTCGCGGCGAGACGCTTCATGTGGCCGTTCATGACCTCGCCCATTCGCGCCGAGTTCTCGACGAGCTTCTCGTCGCGAAGCACGTCGATGACCGCGAGAGCGGCGGCGAGGCACATCGGATGCGCGTTGTAGGTGAGCCCGCCCCAAAACACGTTGTCACGAAAGTGCGCGGCGATCGGATCGGACAGCCCCATGACCCCGAGAGGCATGTACGAGCTCGTGAGCCCCTTCGCCATCGTCACGATGTCGGGGACGATGTTGCCGTGCTCGAACGCGAATAGCTTGCCGGTGCGACCCCACCCGCACATGACCTCGTCACAGACGAGGAGGATTCCATACTTCTCGAGCAGCTTCTTCAGCCCTTCGAGATAGCCTTTGGGCGGCGGAAGAATGCCGTTCGTTCCGGTGACGGTCTCGATGAACATCGCAGCGATCGTGTGCGGTCCTTCGTATTGGATGATCTCTTCGAGGTATTGCAGGTTGTTGCGGACGATGTCTTCGTCGGTCGTCCCGAACGAGTAGTCGTAGGGCTTCGGATCCATGACGCGAACGACGCCGACCATGCCCGGCTCGTTGGGCCAGCGACGTGGATCACCGGTGAGCGACATCGCCCCATGCGTCGCGCCGTGATAGCTACGATGCCGCGCCATGATCTTGTTGCGACCCGTGTAGAGACGCGCGGCCTTGATCGCGTTCTCGTTCGCCTCGGCTCCACCGAGCGTGTAGAAAAACGTGTTGATGTTGCCAGGCACGAGCTCGGCGAGCCGCTTCGAGAGCGTCGCGCGCACCTCGGTGGCCATGCCCGGGTAGGCGTAGATCAGCGTCGCCGCTTGCTTCTGGATTGCCTCGATCACCTTGGGGTGACCGTGCCCGATGTTGACGCTCATGAGCTGGCTGTTGAAATCGATCCATCGCCTGCCCTCGGGTGAGTAGAGGTAGATGCCCTCCGCTCGCGCGATGGGCATGGGGTCGACCTTCCCCGTGGCCGACCACGAGAACAGGCTGTACTTCGTGCAGAGCTCGATCATCTCTTCGGACTTCATCGACAACACTCCATCGCTGAGAACCAGGTGCGAACGCGCGTCAGGCGTAACGCCTAGCCAAGGGGTCGTAAAGAGAAGAGGCTCGGTCGTCGCGCTCGCTCTCGGTCTCGACCGATCCCACCCCGGTGCGCCCGGCCGCGATGGATCGTTCGTGCATCAGGGGGGTGGGATCACATTGGAGCAGCTTAGGCTTCGTTGGACGGACCGATCGCGCGATCATGGGAAAAATTTCATCTGAGCGAGTTGGCGCGGATGTCGCTACAGGGCGCCCACCCCCTTTCCTGGAGCTCATCGTGAAGCAGGCACTCCTTTCGACCGCCGTCGCCGCCATCGCCCTCGTCGCCCTCGTGAACGGCTGCACGACGGACGAGACCACGGCTTCGGAAGACCTCTTGAGCGCCAACACGGTGAACGGTGCCGGAGCTCCGGGTCTCATCCTGACGTTCGACGACGGGCCGCGCGCTTACTCGGCTCCGGTCACGTACACGAGCATCATCGACGGCTCGAAGACGACGGTCGCCAGCAGCGCCGATCTCGCGGAGTGGATCGCCAGCAAGGGCGTGAAGGCGACTTTCTTCATGGTCGGAAACGTCGTCGCTCAGCCCGGGGGCCTCGTTCAATTGAAGCGAATCGCAGCCGCGGGACACACCATCGGGAGCCACACCTGGGCGCACATCACGAGCCCCTCGTTCGGCGCGTTGCCGATCGCCAAGCAGATGTCGGAGATCTCGATGAACGACGAGATCTTGTTCCGCGAGCAGGGCTTTTCGAGAAACCTTCAGACCAACGACGAAGGCAAAGCCGTCGTCTTTCTCCGAACGCCCGGTGGCGCGTGGGACAAGAAAGACGCGCCCGCTCTCACGGCCCAATTCGGCAATCGCTACGTCGGTCCGATCAACTGGGACATCGGTGGCGACGCTCCCTCGGCCGATTGGGCTTGCTGGTCGAAGAAGTACAACTACAGCGTCGAGAAGTGCACCGACCTCTACCGCCAATCGATCTCGGCACATCACGGCAAAGGGATCGTTTTGATGCACGACATCCACTCGAAGTCGGCGCTCATGGCGATGCGCCTCATCGAAGAGCATTTGCAGGCCGGAGAAGAGTTTTACGCGCTGTCCGATGCGCCGAAGGTCAAAGCGTTGATGAGCTCGACGACTGGCTTCAGCCCGAAGTACGCGTCGCCGGGCGGAGCGGGCGACCACCACGACGGCGAGCATGTCGACGGCGATCAGCCCTGAAATGCAGTTCTTTCGCATCTTGGCGCGGGTCGTTTCACCTACAGTCGGGACCTTCGCTTCGTTCGTGATCGTGGCGGGCTCCGTCGCCTGTGGAAGCGCCGCCGGAACCGGTGGCGCGGGCGGAGCTGCGACCTCGACGACCACGATGTCGACTGCGACCACGATGTCGACTGCGACCACCAGCACCACGACGACCACGACTTCGGCTGCGGCCACGACGAGCAGCAGCACCGGCGTGACGAGCTCTTCGACGGGCGGAGCGGTCATGGCTTGCTCCGACATCGGCGCGGTCGATTGCTTCTCGAACTACGATTGCGCCGATGTTGCGACCCATTGCGAGAACGTCGGTACGCCGAATCTTCCCGTCGCTTGCTGCGTCTCTGGGATGCGTGGCAGCGGAGCGCTCGGTGACGTCTGCGTCAGCGAGAACGACTGCAAGTCGTCGCTGTGCATCGATACGGGGCAATCGATGCTCTGCAGCGACATTTGCTCGGGCACGGCCGCCTGCATTCCAGCGCTCGCCAAGTGCACGACGATCGCGTTCAGCGGGACCAACGACAAGTTCTGCATTCCGTGACCGAGGCGTGAGATAGGCGGCCTCGTCTCTGCGCAGCCGACGAAAGTAGGCTCCCGGTGCCTATACGCCTGCGAGCCTATGCGCCTACCGGTCAGCGCGAGCAGATCAAGAAGGCATTCCAGCTCGAAGCCAGTGACTGGGCACTTCCGATCAGAAAGCTTGTGGACGAATGACGGGTCACGGCCAGAAGCGCTCGACGACGTACACGTCGAAGTGATTGTTCGACGGAGCGCGAGCTTGGTGTTGGCAAGGTGAGCCCCCCAGAGGCGACGCACCGAAGAATCCATTGCCTGGCGGACACACTTCGTTGCCTCGCAGGCAACGGGATCGCTGTGGCTCCTCGCGCCGAGCTGAGCTACCCCACGAGGCGCGTTGCGAGAACGTCGGCCACTGCCGCGGTCGGTACCAAGGGCCTGCGTATCAACAACTCGGTGCTATTGCGCCGATACCTTCGTGAGACAGGCGGCCTCGTCTCTCCGCTCCTCAGCCTACGAGAGTAGGCTTCCGGTGCTCGTTCCTCGAGCCAAAGGCTCCCTTCGGTCTCGACGGCATATCGATCGACTTGTGTATACGCCGGCCCTAAGTTCGCATCCTCAACATCCACCTTGGAGATCCCAATGAACGTAAGACTTGCTTTTTTCGGCGTCGCAACGGTCCTCGCCTCTTCCGCCGCGTTTGGTTGTGGTGATTCGGCAGGCGCTGGCGGTGCTGGAGGAACGGGCTCAACCGCAAGCTCACCGACCAGCGCCTCTTCTACGAGCTCGAGTACCTCCAAGTCGACCGGGACAGGGACGGCAAGCTCCTCCTCCGGCGGCGTCGTTGCCACCTGCGAGGGCTACTGCACCACGCTGCTGGCGAATTGTACTGGGAACAATTCCCAATTCACCGGTATGGACCAGTGTGTCGCGAGCTGCGCGGCGTACCCGACTGGCACGATCGCAGATACATCGGGCAACACCCTCGGGTGCCGCGCTTACCACGCCGGCGCCGCAGCGGGCAGCGCGACAGCGGCCACGACCCACTGCGCTCACGCCGGACCCGGCGGCGACGGGACATGCGGGACCGTTTGCGATGGCTTCTGCCAGATCGCTCAGAAGTACTGCACCGGCGCGAATCAGGTTTACACCAGCCTCCCAGATTGCAAAGCGACCTGCGCTTTGGCGAAAGTCGACCTTCGCTTCTCGGTCACCCCAGAGCCTACGGGCGCCCAGCAAGCCTGCTTGCTCTACCACGCTCAGGAGGGCTCGGTCGTGCCGGCAGATCATTGCCTCGGCGATCTCAAGAAGGATCCGGGCGGGCCTTCGATCACCTGCCAATGAAAGCTCCGCTTCTCGCTCTCGGGCTGTTGATCGCACTCGCGGGATGTGACGCAGCCCCGAGCGGCGCGGGCGGATCCGACTCATCGAGTGTATCGAGCGGAACTGGATCGGGCGGCGCGTGCATGGGGCCAATGGCGGGCGATCTGCCTTGCGACGTAGGCGCGGTTCTCGCCGCAAAGTGCCAGACCTGCCACGGCGCTCCGCTCGCGAAGGGCGCGCACTTTCCTCTCCTCACCTACGAAGATACGCAAAAAATCCTGGGCACGACGAGCAAGCTCAAGTGGCAGCGCATGGCAGAGGTCATCGAGCTCGGCGCGACCCCTCACATGCCGTACACGAGCGCGAAATACCCGGACACGCCGCAACTCACCGATGCGGAGCTGGCCACGCTTCGATCCTGGTTCAAGGCATGCGCCCCACCCGTTCCAGAAGGGTCTGGCTGCGACGTGGTCCCATGACGTGAGCCTACGACTTGCGGCGCACGGCGCGGCCGCGAGCTCGTCACGCCCGAAGAGCCACCGACGCCGAGGTCATTGCTTGCGTGACGGCGCACCCGGAGAGCAGGCCGATCGCCACGAACGCCGGGACACCGAGCAGCACCCAACTTTTGCGAGAAAGCATAGATCACCGCCTCGGACGGAACAAAACGAGGCGACCGCGTGTACAACGCCGAGCTGCCAGTCGCTCGCGCCTTCGACGATCGCGCAGATGAAATAGGGCACGGAGGGCTTTCCTCCACGTCCCGCGCGCCGGGCGAGTGTCGCGCCGCGCCGTCGACGATTGCATTCAGCCCGAGCACGGATATCTTCGCGACTCGTGAGGTTTCGTCGTCGCTTCTCCAGACGTGCCGTCTCGTGATGATGGGTCACCGAGCGAGCATTCGTCGAGGACTGCCGCGGCTCATCTGCTTCGCGCACCGTGGGGCGGCTTCGGAGCTGCCAGAGAACACGCTGCCGTCCTTCGAGCGAGCGCTCTCGCTCGGGGCCGACGCGCTCGAGATGGATCTGCACCTGACCTCGGACGGCGTCGTGGTCGTTGCGCACGACCCCGATGGTCGACGCATGGCAGGCCGGAGCGACGAGATTCGTCGCAGCACACTGCGCGAAGTGAAGAGCTGGGATGTGGGGTTCGGCTTCATCGAACAGGGTTTTCGACCTCACCACGACAAAGGATTTCGAATCCCCACGTTCGAAGAGGTGCTCGACGCCTTTCCAGGCATTCTTCTGAACGTCGACGCCAAGCAGCTGAGTCCTCCCGTGGTTCCGGCCTTGCTCGATCTCGTCGACCGGCGAGGCGCCGCCGATCGCGTCAACATCGCGAGCTTTCACCGGAGCGCATTGAGAGACACGCGAAAGCGAGGTTTCGCCGGCACGACCTCACTCGCCCCTCTCGAAATCGCCCTCGCGCTCACCCTTCCCGTCGCGGTCATCTCGAGGCTCCGCGGCCTCGGACGCATGGGGGACTCGGCGCAAATCCCGCTTCGCGAAGGACCGATCGTCTTGGCCCGCCGCGGCTTCGTCGACAAGTGCCGCGCGGCAGGCCTCACGGTCGATTTCTGGACGGTCAACGATCCGAGCGTCGCGCGAGAGGTCGCTCGCTTGGGCGCCGACGGGATCATGACCGACGACCCGCGAGCGATCGTCCCCGTCGTGCGCGCGGCGCGACAAGCGCTCGAGGGACGTTGAATGGCGCAGCCTCCTTTGGAATGCTTGGGGGCCGGTTCCACAGCCCGGTCCACCGATGAGGCCGATGGCGCCGATGCCTCCGAAACCGAGCGGTGGCGGAGGCTGCCTCGTCGCGATCGTCGTTCTCCTCGCAGGGGGTGGCTTGGTCGCGGATCTCTTGGTCTCGCGGCGCTCTTCGTCGCGCTCCTCCCAGATGGAGAGAGAGCGCGGACCGACGCCAAAGAGGTCAGTCTGAAGGAGCCCGACGATGCTCCGTTGCCGACCGAGGGCGACGTGCCGGTCGCCATCCACACCGACCGATAGACGATGACCGGAACGACGGCCTCCGAGATGCGTCACGAGCTCAGGGTGGCGACGACCGGGACCCCTAGCGAGCCACCTCGTCGAGCGTGGGCTGCTCTCGCTTCGCGAGGCGTATCCGGGGCTCACGATCGAGCTCATGGGCGGCAATCGTCCCGTCGATATCGGAGGACGCTCGAGCATCTTCCGCCGCGGCCGGTGTGGCTCGTCATGAATCTTGACGCGTCGGAGCGTGCCGTCGTGCGGGTCGTGGCCGTTCGAATCGTGCGATCATGCAGGCTTCGGCGCGCACCTGAGAACCGGCGACGGTCGAACGCCGTGTGCCGCGCCATCGCACATCGAGAATTGTCCAGTGTTCGCGATGGCGTCGCGGTATCCTTTAGGGATGCGGCTTCCCTCTGGCTTCGTGCTCTTCGCGCTCGTCGGTACCGCGGGCTGCAGCTTCGACTTCGGCTCGTTCGGCAACAGCGGAGCCGGCGGCTCGACGAGCGGAGCTGGCCAAAGCACCGCGGCCGGTCAGGGCCCCTCGGCGGCGAACGGCGTCACTTCGTCGAACGGAGTCACTTCGGCCACGGTCGGATCGTCGACCTCGGGCACCTCGAGCTCGACCACGACTGCTTCGAACGCCGCATCGAGCAGCGCGAGCTCGGGCGCGGGGGGGGCGCGACCGATGCCGCTCGCCGCGTGCGGAGCCGTGACCGACGACTTCGCCAATTTCCCTTCGTCGACTTGGCAGTTTCAAGGTACGGCGAGCAGCCCGGGGGGCGCTGCCAAGCTCCAAATCGGCCCGGGCGAATTCTGGTCGGCCGCGTGGCTCGCCACGAGCGGTCTCGACGACTGCGCCACCACGATCGACCTCGGCACTCAGCCTTCGATCGGCGACGTCTTCCTCAACATCTACCAGGACACGCTCGTGAACGTGAAGATCGGCTACGTCGCGGGCACGAAGGTGCTGAGCTACCCCGTCGGCGTCAAGGTGCTCGCCGCGACGCCGCAGTCTCTCGGATTCGCGATCAGCAACGGCAAGATCTACTTTCTCGCGCGCATCTCGAATGCCTGGACGGTGGCCGGCTCGGCGAATCGCCCGAGCTGGCTCGACGACAACGAGAGCATCGGCTTCGGCATCAGCAACTCGTCGAGCGGGAAGAACGCGACGTTCGACAACTTCAACCTGACTCCGGTCTATCCCTCCGATCTCCCGTAGCGCCGCGACGCAGTGGATTGGAACGTTGGGCGTATGCAGAGGGGAACAACAGGAAGATGGTAAGACGGGAAGTGCAGGATTGGGCCCTAAGGGCAGGCCTGCTTCGGCGGGTGGTTCAGAGGGGCTGTGTGTAGAGGCTGCCGACGCAGGGAGCAGGGCCGCTCGGGCCCTGGGTGTTGATTCCACCGTTGCAGCTCGAGCTGTCGTCGCCTCGTCTATATCCACTTGCCGATGGCTTCACCCGGCTCCGAATAGGCTTCAAGAGCGCGCAGCACCGCGGGGACGTCATCGACGACGATCATGTAGTCGCGGAGGTCGGGTCGCATGAAGCCTTCGGTGATGGCGTGCTCGATTTGGGCGAGCATCGGAGCAAAAAAGCCGTCGACGTTCACCAGCACGATGGGCTTCTTGTGAATTCCTAGCTGCTTCCAGGTGATGACCTCGAAGAGCTCTTCGTAGGTGCCGTAGCCGCCGGGGAGCACGACGTAGCCGGAGGCGCGCTCGCTCATCAAGGCTTTGCGCTCGTGCATCGTTTCGACGACGACGAGCTCGGTGAGCGAGGCGTGGCCGACCTCTTTTTTGACGAGCCGGTCGGGGATGACGCCGAACACGGAGCCACCCGCGAGGAGCGCCGCATCGGCGAGCGCGCCCATCGTGCCGACCGCCGCGCCGCCGTAGACCACAGTCGCTCTTCGCTCTGCGAGCGCTTGGCCGAGCGCGCGAGCTGTCGTGACGTATCGATCGCCTCTCCCGTTGCTCGAGCCGCAAAAGACGGCGATGCCGTGACCTGCGAGATTCATGTTCGGCGTCTACCACGCCTCTGGAACATCGACGCGTTCTCCTTCTTTCCTCGACGGATGTCTCGCTTCGGCCTCGAAGCAATCCCGTTCGACTTACTCATTGGCGGGCCCTAAGCTGGCCGGTTCGAGACCTGCGGGATCGAGAAAGAGGAGGACGAATGAGGACTGTGTTCTTCGGGGCGGCGATCGCCCTGACCTTGGCCAGTGTGTCTTTCGGTTGCGGGTCGAAGAGCTCGGAATCTTCGTCGAAGTCGTCGCGTTCGAAAGACAAAGACGACGACGACAAGGCCGACAAGAAGAAAGACTCCGACAAGAAAAAGGACTCGGACAAGGACAAGAAAGACCCGCCGAAAGACAAGGGCACGACCGGCGGCGACAGCGCACCGGCCCTCTCTGTGAGCGCGCCTCCGGTCGTGGCTCCCGTGTCTCAGCCGGCGGGTCTACCGTCGGGACGATCTGCCGTTCCGAGCAATGCGGAGTGGGGCACCGCGAAAGAGATCACGGTCAAGGGATCGAGCGCGCTCGGCTGTGAGACGAAGATCATCCGCGAATGGTTTCGTGTCGCGTGTCACGGAAAGAACGATACGGGCGGTACCCCGACCGACGTGACGATCACGCGCGGCGGCGGCAAGGGCGACACCTTCGTGTTCGTCAGCGGCGATGTCTCGAGCCTCGTCTTTCCTTGGTTCGACGGGGCCGAGCTCGAAGCCGTCTTCAGCTGGACCGACAAGAGCCACAAGCTCGTGGCCGTGTGGCCACACGGCTCGCCCGATCCGACGATCAAAGGCGTGTTCGAAGGCGCTTCGTCGCCGCTCGACCACAAGGCCGAGCCAGGTGATGGCGTTTGCGACTGCGACTTCAAGCTCAACGGAACCACGTTCTGCGAGCCGTCGATGTGGGGCGATCACGCAGCCGAGTGCGAGGCGAAGTACAAGAGCGATTGCGTGACGATGCTGCGTTGCGCGGCGTCGAATTGAGGCCTTTGGGGGGCGCCGCCGACTAGTCGACGCCGATGCTGACCTGACGGATGCCGACGCGGCGTGTGGGCTTCGAGCCCGCGCCCGTCGGCACGTTCGCAATGCGATGAACGACGTCGAGCGGACGACACTCTCCGAAGATCGTGTATCCACCGTCGAGGTGCGGGGTGGAGGCGTCGGTGATGAAAAACTGCGCTCCGTTCGTGTCTGTCCCGCGGTTCGCCATGCAGAGGAGCCCAGCCCGGTCGTGCTTCGCGCCGGGCCAGATCTCGTCGGGGATCGTGAAACCGGGCTCTCCCGAGCCGTCACCCTTCGGGTCCCCACCCTGGATCATGAAGCCGGCGATCACTCGGTGGAACGACGTCCCGTCGTAGGCTGGCTTGTTCGTCTTCCGCCCTGAGAGCGGATCGAGCCACGTCTTCTCACCGGTCGCCAGACCCACGAAGTTTTCGACGGTGTGCGGAGCGCGGTCGCGAAAGAGGTCGCACTCGATCGTTCCGAGATCGGTCTCGATGAGCGCGCCGACGTGATGCGACGAAGCGATTCTCGCCACCACGGAGCCCCGCGGTGTTCGTGGATCCGTGGCGCGAAGAGGCTCGGCAGGATCGTGGCTCGCTTCGGCCTGTGTCGGCGGCGTGGGCACCGCGACCTCGAGCTCTGGCGCAGCCGAGAGCGAGGTCTCGGCGATCGGAGGCACCGGCGGCGCGGTGGGCGGCGGCTCGGCGCCGCATCCAATCGCAAGAGCGGCGAGCGCGGAGCCTGCACCGAACGAGAGGAGGAGGGATCGAATCGACCCTCGTCCTCGGCTTTGACTTCGTTTCGAGATCACGCCCGGATGCTTACAGAAACCACGTCGCGCACGAAGGAGATTCTCGATGCAATCCGAGCAGGGTCTCGGTCGAAGTTACACGGCGCTCTCTCGCGGAGCGCGAGCTCATGGGGTGCAGACGAGCGCGACGTCGACGGTCTGGCCATTGCGCCCGGTGACCGCGGCGGTGGCAGTGCCGTCGAAGTCGACCGTGACGCTCTGGCCGCTCTTCTTCGCGGTGTGCGTCACCGTTCCAGAGGGGCAGCCTTCTTCGCCCGACGCGTTCTTGCAGACGACGAGGTTGTCGATTTTGGTGTCGATCTCACGTGGGCCGACGAGCGTCACCCCGGAGCCGTTCGAGGTTCGGCATCCGGTGTTCGTGTCGACCAAGATGGTCTTGTCGGTGGTGTGCGAAACCGTGAGGCCCTTGTCGTTTTCGCGCGTCCAGGCGCCCTTCCAAGCGACGTTCCGCGTCGTGCCGGAGACCGTGATGTCGCCTGCACCCGAGTGCTGGACCGAGCGACCGTTCACGGTGAGGTTGCCATCGTCGGAGAGGGCGACGTGCAGGGTCTTGTCTGCGTTCTCGCTGAAGACGGCAGTCTCGTCGCCGCTCAAATGGCGGAGGCCGAACGGGCCGGTGCAATCGGTGAAGTGGATGTGAACGACCTTCGGATTCGTCGGGTCTTTGGTGCGCGTCGCGCAGCCCCCCGAGAACATCTTCGTGGTGGGCGCGAGCGCTTCCTCGGCCGCCAAGGTGGGGTCGCTCTGCGTCACCGAGAACGCGAGCTCGCCGAAGCTCGCCTGCTGCACGTTGCTGGCGACGGCCTCGTTGCCATCGGCCGAAAGCTCCTGCGTCGCGGCGTCAGTGGCCCCCGATCCGGTCGTGTCGACGTTGCATGCCGCTAGTGAAGCGCCTGAGATGACGAGAGCGACCGCGCTGAGCTTCTGGATTGAGATGGTCATGTGAAGTGTTCCTCCAAGTGGGCGTCTGTCTCTTCGACCCAGCCCGAGCCCTTCGGGTAAAACCGCTCCGTCGCGAGCAGGAAATCGGCGCGCGCGACCTCAGCTCACCCGCGGCTGACAATCGCGGCACGACTCCGTACGCTCGGGTGGATGTCTGGGAGCCATTTCAAGGAACAACGGATTGCCCTGGTGCTCGCGGGGGGGGCTGCTCGAGGTGCCTATGAAGTGGGGGTGATCCAACACGTTCTCGAGGAGGTCGGACCAGCCATCGGCAAAGACCTTCGCTTCGACGTCATCTGCGGCACCTCCGTCGGAGCGCTCAACGCGTGTGCGCTCGCGGCTTTCGCCGACATGGGAAAGTCCGCGATCGGCAAGCTCATCGACATCTGGACCCAGCTCGAGGTCACCGATCTGGTTCGACCCGATGTGAAGAGCGTCCTTCAGATGGGCGCAGGGCTCCTCGGGCGCGCGACCCCGCGCGAAGCGGTCCCCATCCGCGAAGGGGGCATCCTGGCGCCCGAAGGCCTCGAGCGACTCGTCGAGTCGAGCATTCCGTTCGAGCGTATCGAGGCGAACCTCGACGCGGGTCATCTCGATGCATTGACCGTGTCGACGACGCACGTCGCGAGCGGACGCACGGTGGTCTACGTCCAGAGAAAGAACCTCGATCTGCCGCCGTGGAGCCACGATCCGACGACCTTCGCGCGCGCTGCGAAGATCACCGCGCGCCACGCCCTCGCATCGGCGGCCATCCCGATCCTCTTCCGCGCCGTCCTCCTCGATGGCGATTACCACTGCGACGGCGGCCTCCGCCAGAACGTGCCTCTCTCGCCGGCGCGCCGCCTCGGGGCCGGGCGTGTTCTCGTCGTCAATCCGCGCTTCATCTCGACCGCGCCGCTCGACGATCTGGGCGGAGAGCACCTCTTTCCAGGTCCTTTCTTCCTCATCGGCAAGACGCTGAACGCGCTCCTCCTCGACCGCATCGACACCGATCTCGCGCGCCTCGAAACCATCAATCGCATTCTTCTCGCGGGCAAGAAGGTCGCTGGCGACGGGTTCGTCGACGCGCTCAACGTGGAGATGGGCTTTCCAAAGGGGCAGGGGCTTCGTCCCATGGGTGCGTTGCTCGTTCGCGCGTCAAGAGACATCGGCAAGATGGCGGCCGAGTTCGTCCGTTCACCCGCCTTCGAGAAGGTCGGCGGAATCACGGGCCGACTCATGCGACGCATCGCCGAGCCCGACTCTCAAAATGAAGCCGATCTGCTCTCGTATCTCTTGTTCGATGGCGACTTTGCCGGCCAGCTCATCGACCTCGGGCGTGACGACGCGAAGGAGCGCCACGAAGAGCTCTGTCGATTCTTCGCGTGAGTCAGTCAGTCTGCTCGGGCCCGTGATCGTCGGGCACTCTTGCCGCGCGACGACTCGTCGGCCATACGCCCACGATGGGGAACGCGACTTGGAAGGTGCTGCCGCACAGGCCCATCGAGAAGTTGACCGAAAACCTCTGGCGCATCGAAGGCGACCTCGAGGGGATGCCGCTCAAGCGCGTCATGACGCTCGTAAAGCGCTCGAACGGCGAGCTCCTCGTGCACAACGCGATCGCCCTCGAAGAGCCGGCGATGAAAGAGATGGACGCCTGGGGAAAGGTCTCGGCCGTCGTCGTTCCGAACGGCTTCCACCGCCTCGACGCCGCCGCGTACGCCGAGCGCTATCCCAACGCCCTCTTCTACTGCCCCGAGGGCGCACGAAAGAAGGTCGAGCAGGTCGTCCAAGTTCACGGCACGTACGAAGACTTCCCTGCCGACGCCGCCATTTCGCTCGAGACGCTCGACGGCCTCGCCAAAGGCGAAGGCGTTCTCACGGTCAAGTCGTCTGACGGCAGCACGGTCGTCTTGAACGATGCGGTCTTCAACATGCCGCACGTCGATGGGTTCACCGGCTTCGTCTTCCGACACGTCACGCGCTCGTCGGGCGGGCCGCGTGTCTCGCGCATCGGCAAGCTCTTCCTCGTCAAAGACAGGGCTGCGTTCCGGGCTCATCTCGAGCGGCTCGCGGAGACCCCGGCTCTCACCCGCCTCATCGTGTCGCACCACCAGATGATCACCGACCATCCCGCCGACGCGATCCGCGATGCAGCAGCAACGGTCTAGTCCTTCGCGCTGGCAGGCTCGCGCGACCTTCCCATGGGGAAGGTCCGAAGGTCTCTACTCGAATGCCACCTCGAGCTCGTCTTCGGTCGAGGTCTCGAGCCTGACAGGGATCGCCTTGAACAGCGCCACGAGATCGTGGGCCCAGGCACCCTCGTGGGGTTTGAGGTCGCGGGCGATCTTCTCGAGCTCGGCCGAGCGATCGAGGTCGATTCCGAGCAAGTCTCGCACCTCGTGGAGCTTGTCTTCTTCTTTGGGGTCGACCTCTTCGTCGACTCCAGAGAGCCACGCTGCGGCGACATAGGCGAAGGAGCGATCTTTCGGGCCGAGATTGTCGACCAAGATCTGGTCGAGCGGGATCGGCGACGAGAGGTACTTGTCGAGCCGATCGCGCAGATCTTTGTTGAGGTTGAGCACGCTCGCGGCAGCCCGAATGCTGGCTTTCTCGCGATCCTCGAGCTTGCCGTCGGCCCAAGCCATGACGACGAGGAGAGCCAGGATTTCGGTGCACGCTTCAACACGGATGGTGAGCCTCGGCATGAGCGGAGGCTAGAGCGGCGCAGTCCGGCCGTCGAGCCCCGCGGAGCGTCGCGCGGGCGCCCTTCGATGCGGCCGGTCGACCCGCTCTGGCCAACCAATCCGCGAGACCGCAGCGCACTGGAGCGCTATGCTTCGCCCGTGGTTCTCATGCATGTGATCGACGATGAGTCGACGCAAACGGAAGCATCTCTGCTCCTCCGCATCGAAGACGGTCCCTGGGTGTTCGCCGGGCGCTACGAGATCCGAGCCTTGCTCGGCGTCGGAGGGATGGGCAGCGTCTACAAGGCGCTCGATCGCGAGCTCGACGACCTCATCGCACTCAAGGTGATCCGAAACGAGTTGCTCGTGTTGCCCGGCGTCGTCGAGCGCTTCCGTCGTGAAGTGAAGCTCGCACGCAAGGTCACCCATAGGAACGTCGCGCGTGTGTACGATCTCGGAGAGTCGGAGGGCGAGCGCTACTTCACGATGGAGTACATCGACGGGCTGTCGCTCGGCACGGCCCTTTCTGACGGACCGCTTCCGCTCTCACACGCGCTGCGAGTCGGCAAGAACCTGAGCGAGGGCCTCGCGGCGGCGCACGCGGCAGGCGTGATCCATCGGGATTTGAAGCCCGACAACATCATTTTGGGAACCGATGATCGCGCCGTCATCACCGACTTCGGCATCGCCCGGTCGCTCGGCGGACCGATCGGCACGGTGACGCTCGAGGGAACCTGGATCGGGACGCCCGTCTACATGGCGCCCGAGCTCATCGCGGGAGATGCCGTCGCCGACGAGGCCTGCGACGTCTTCGCGTTGGGCGCGGTGCTGTTCGAAGCCGTGACGCGCGAGCTCCCCTGGCGCGGCGACACGTCGATCGCCATCGCGATCGCCCGGCTGCAGCTAGAACCTATCGACCCGAGAGAGCTGCGACCGGGCCTGCCCGATGGGTTCGCCGAGGTCATTCTTCGCTGCCTCAGCCGAGACCGCGCCGAGCGTTTTTCGACCGCTCAGGCCGTGGGGCGCGCGCTTGCATCGGTCGTTCTCCCGACGGTTCTTCCGCGTGCGATCGAGCCGGTCCCGCTCGTCTCGTCGCGCGCCACGTCCGACACGCTGCCGGGCTGGTCACTCGAGAGGATCCCCGCGGCGCTCGCATCGGCGACCTCGGGCGCGACCAAAACCGTCGCCGTCCTTCCGTTCCGAGAGTTGGGAGGCTCGGGCGATCCGTACTTCGCCGACGTGCTCACCGAGGCTGTCATCGATGCGCTCTCGGCGACGAGGCTTCTCCGCGTACGACCGCTCGGGATGTCGATGCGTCACCGCGACAGCGCCGACTCGGCGCTAGAGATCGGGCGTCGTCTCCAGGCGCAGGTCATCGTCGAAGGGACGGTCGAGGCGCGCGACGACAAGCTCACGGTCCTCGTTCGCGTCACGAGCGTGGCGAATCGATTCCGGTTGTGGTCGGGTGCCTTCGAGCTTGAAGGATTCGACGTGTATGCGATCGGCGACGAAATTGGGGTGGCGGTGGCTCAGTCACTCGCCGCCGATCCGTCGAGCCCCGCGACGAAACGTGCGCTCGGTCCGCGCGCTCGCGACCTCTATTCCCGTGCGCGTCGCGGCTATCATGGCTTCTGGCAAGAGGGCGCGCAGAAGGTCGTGCCGTTGTTCGAACGCGCCATGGGGCTCGCTCCCGACGATCCGGGGGTGCTCGCTGGATATGCCCTGGCGTGTCTCCGCGAGAGCTCGATGACCGGCATCGGAGCCGACCGAGCAATCGGGGCGGCAGAGCGGGCGCGCGAGCTCGCGCCGGATCTCCCAGAAGTTCGGCTCGCGTGGGCCACGATCAAGCTTGATGAAGGAGACCCGGCCGGCGCAGTGGGCGAGCTGAAACACGCGCTCCAGAGCTCCCCGACGCTCGGCGAGGCGCACGCTCTCCTCGGTCGCATTCTGCTCGAAGCCGACGTCGTGGAGATCGGCAAGCAGCGCCTCGAATGGGCGCTAGCGATCGAGCCGAACCTCACCGTGGCTCGTCACGATCTCGCGCGCGCGTGTGCGCTCCTCGGGCGCTGGGACGAGGTCGAGAGCGTCGCGGCGAGCGCGCCACCGGGCGGGGCCGGCGGCGCATGGCTCGACCGCGGACGATTCTCGGTGTGGCGCCGAGACAGCGACGTCGCCGCGGTGTACCTCGACGAGCTCTCGCACCAATACGCCCGCAAAGACATGCCGAGCCACGTACCACTCGACCTCGCTCGCTTGCTCCTCGAGCTCGCGGCTCACGGACGTTCGCCGTTCGACGATCGCGCGTTCGCAGCCTTCGTGGGGGCCGGAGCGACGCGCTCTCGCCGCAGCGTTTTTCGCTCGCAGATCGAAGCCGAGGTCTTCGCCGCGCTCGGACGCAACGCCGAGGCGCTCGCCGCCGTCGGACGCGCCACCGAAGCCGGCCTCATCGATCTTGCGTGGCTCGACCGCTGCCCGTTGCTCGCTCCGCTGCGTGAGACCGAGGCCTTCGAGCGCGCCCGCGTGGCGGTGGGGTCCGTCGCGAGCTCGGTGCGCGAGGCGGTCTTCGATGACTGAGCTTGACACTGACCTCGGTTGTCGCGCTCCCTGTCGATCGATGCAGGTGGGTGGTTCACCGTCGGGACCGCGGCGGGGCTCGAAGATCGCGAGCAGTGTCTCGCTCGGAGCGCTGCTCACGCTCATCGCGGCGTGCTCACTCGGCAACGTCCACCACGACGATTGCACCACCGACACTCAGTGCGTGACGTCCTTCGGCACCGGGTCGAAGTGCGCGTCTGGGTTCTGCACGACCCCCGACGCCCCCGGTTGCCAAAAGAAAGGACCCGACGGGCGCGCTTGCTTCAGCTGCGTGCCTCAGGTCACCACCGACTTCGAGAGCGCATGCACGAACGCTGCTTGTGCGCCATTCGACAACCACGCCCGGTTGACCAAGCTCGGAGCCGACGGCAGCTTGCCGACTCTGCCTTAAAAAGGATCAAGCGTTGAGCCACGCCCCCAGACAGAAGATGAGCACGGTCGACACCGACCTCGGAGTACACCCTCGCCGCGGTAGGTCGACGGGCCGAAAATCCGCGCGATGGGGGCTCGCGCTCTTCGCCTTCGTGCTCGCGGCTGCGCCGGCTTCGATCGCTTCGGCCGTCACGTGTGCCTCGCTCCCGAGCCCGGTCTACGTGACCGGAAGCGGCAAGGTGGTTCTCGCCGACCTGGCCAAGACGCTCGCCGCGAGCGGAATCACGGTCGTCTACAAGCTCCAAGGGTCTTGCCTCGCCGTCAACGCGATCTTGAACGGCACGAAGCTCGGAAGCGCAGCCGACCTCAAGGCTGCCTATTGGGATACGACGTCCGAGCTCTCGTGCGATCTCGATCCGGCGGGCGTCGTGGCCGATGTCGCGTTCTCCGATGTGTTCGCGTCGACCTGCCAGTCGCTCCCCAACGGCCTCCCGAGCAACGTCGGCGACTTCTTCGGCCCGGTCGAGGCGTACACCTTCGTGACGCCCAAATCGTCGACCCAAAAGTCGATTAGCAAAGAAGCTGCTTACTTCGTTTTCGGCTTTGGAAACGACTCGGGCGCGGCCCCGTGGATCGACGAGACTTCGTTGTTCGTGCGAGGCCCAAGCTCGGGCACGCAGCAGATGTTCGGAACGGCCATCGGTGTTCCTCCGGCACAATGGAAAGGCGTCGTAGCTGCCTCGAGCGCCGACGTGGTCACCAAGGTCACCACCACTGCGAACCCCGAAGCGACCCTCGGCATTCTCACTGCCGAGGTTTCGGGCGTGAATCGGTCGACGCTCAACGTGCTCGCCTATCAAGACACGGGTCAATCGTGTGGCTATTGGCCAGATTCGACGGCGACTTCTTTCGACAAGAAGAACGTCCGCGATGGCCATTACGCGATCTGGGGGCCGCTCCATTTGCTGACCAAGCTCGATGCGTCGGGCTACCCCATCAATCCGACGGCCGCGAGCGTCATCGGGTATCTCTCGGGCACCGAGGCTCCGCCGGGGGGATTCGACTTGATTGCCCTTTTAGGAGGCGCCAACCTCATTCCGCAGTGTGCGATGCAAGTCCGCCGGACGAGCGAGCTCGGACCACTCGCGTCTTTCGCTCCTCCCGGAGCGTGCGGTTGCTATTTCGAAGCAGTCGCGACCGGCAACACGCAATGCAAGACCTGTAGCTCCGACGTCGAATGCCCGGCGGCGTCACCCAAATGCAATTACGGATACTGCGAGACGCAGTGACGGCTGACGTTGCGGGGTTTTAGGCCCCCGGCAACTCACGTCCTTCGCTTGGCGAGCGGCTTCTTTCTGCGCGCGATCGCGAGCTCGTAGGCTCGCGACACCTCGCGAAATGCCTCCGACGTTCCTCCGCGATCGGGGTGCGTCTCGAGCGCGCGCTTCTTGTAGGCCGTCTTGATCTCGGCGAGCGTCGCGGTGCGCTCGATCCCAAGAACGTTCCAAAGTGAACGGAGCGGTCGCCCGCTCTCGGGCTCGTCGGGCTGCGCGCGAGGTGAGCCGCCGACGCTGTCGGGGAGCTCCTGGCTCGAGAGCCACGCGGGCTGACCGACGAGTATCCGACCCCACGCCTTCGCCCAGCGCGACTCGATCTCGACGAGCGGACGGTCGAGCACCCGCTGGGCCTCTCGAAGCGCCTCCTCGCGCGTTCGCGCGCCGCCGTGATGGGCGTCGGGCTTCGTGAACGGGTCACGCGTCGGGGGCCCCGACGACCAAACAGCCCATAGAAAACGCCGCCGCTTCGTCGACGTGATGGAGCAGACCGGCGCGAAGAGGGCTCGTTCGCTCACGACGTCGCTCACGCGAGGAAGCCGAACGCCAGGTTCAGCGCCAAGGCGACGATGGCGGTGTTGAACGCGAACGACTGACACGCGTGAAAGAGCACCGAGCGTCGGATGACCGGGCTTTGCACGGTGACGTCGGAGACCTGAAAGCACATTCCGACAGTGAATGCGAAGTAGGCGAAGTCGAGGTCGTCGGGCTCTCGCTGCGGGTCGTCGTTCGGGAACGAGAGCCCGCCCGACCCTTGCCCATCTCGATAGTAAAGATGGGCATAGCGAAGAGTCCACGACGTTTGGGTCAAGAGCCAAGCAGCGAGGACCGCGCCGAGACACAGAGCGATCCAGAGCGCCGCGCGACCGGGAGCGAGGGTGTGGGCCTGCCTTAGAACGACCGCTGCGGCGAAGAGGCTCACGGTGCTCGACACGAGCACGAGGAGCCAGACGGCGGTGCGCCCCGGGTCGTCGCTCGCGGCTCGTCGTCGTGTCTCGCTCGGGTTCGCGCGGAGCATGAATTGCCAGACGGAGCCTAGGAGCACGAAGGCCGCGACATCCCAGGCGGCGACCGACTGGACTGCCGGCCCGGCGCCCGCGAACGAGAAGTACGTGACCAGACCTGCGATGCCCGACGCAGCCAGGCGTACGGGGGCACGCTTCAGGCTGAGCGGGTGAAAGCCGCTCGGTGGGAGCGATGGTCGGCGCATGCTCATCACGGTACTCGAACGCCCGACTCCTTGCTCCTACCTACCCGCGCCCGGCGCCTCGACTCGAGGTCGATCGATTGCGCCCGCTCCAGGAATATGACCTGGTCGCGCATCGACCGACGCTCTAGCTTTTGGGTGGATGCGAAACGGGGGGACGCGAAGTCACGTGCGAGGTCGACGGGCAGCCGCGCTGCTCCTCGTCCTCGCGAGCGCTGCTTCGTGCAAGCTGGTCGACAAGCTCGCGGCGCACGACGGCGACCCATGCACGGGGCACGTGGCCGTCTGCCGCGGCCCCGAGGTGGCGCTCGTTTGCCACGAGGGGAAGTACTTCGAAACACCGTGCCGCGGCCCCCAATCGTGTCGCGTCGAAGCCGGCAACATCGTTTGCGACACGTCGCTCGACGACGAAAGAGACAAATGTCCACCCGAGTGGGAAGACACCGGAACGTGTCGCGGAATCGATACGTTCGTGAGCTGCCGAAACGGTCGCTACCAAGTGTTGGACTGTCGGGGACCGAAGGGATGCGCGTCGAAAGACGACAAGGTCGCCTGCGACATCAGCGTCGCCGTCGCGGGCGACCTCTGCAACCACGAAGGGCAATCGGCCTGCGCCGACGACAAGACGACGATGCTCACCTGCGAGAACGGCAAGATGGCCATGCCCCGTCCGTGTCGTGGACCGCTCGGCTGCCATTCGCCCGATGCCGCACATGTCGCGTGCGACGAAGCTGCGATCGAAGGCGATCCGTGCACCGGGGACGTGGGCGCGTGCTCGCTCGACGGGCGAGCGATGATGCGATGCAAAGACGGAAAGTACACTCTCCTGCACATCTGCCGGGGCGCCGAGGGCTGCCGCGTGCGAAGCGGAAGCGTTGGCTGCGGCAACATGGTGCTCTCGGAGCCCGAGGACCCGTGTTCCGACGGCGTCGGTGCCTGCTCGACCGACGGTAAGGCGCTCTTGCTCTGCAAGAGCGGCAAGCTCGCCGTCGCAAAGAAGTGCGCGTGCGTCGTGCACGGAACCGTACCGAGCTGCGAGCCGTGAACCTGGCCGCGCGCGGTGCGGATCGAAAGCTCAGAGCGTGCTCGAGAGAGCGAAGACCCTGGCATGCTCGGGGATGCGCTCGACGAAGCTTCTTCGTAGCGTCGCGTCCGACACTTTCTCGAGTCGTGCATCGATGCGGGCGCGCGCGATGGCGAGCGCTTCGAGCGCTTCGGCGCGGTGATTCGTGGCGGCGAGCGCCTCGGCGAGAGTCAGCCGCGCGAGCACCTCGAACTCTTCGACCGTCTTCACGCGATCGAGGATGGCAATCGATTGCCGCGCTTCTTCGAGGGCTTCGTTCGGTCGGTTTCCAGCGAGGTGTGCGCGGGCGAGCGCTGCTCGCGCACCCACCTCGATCGTCTCGACACCGCTGTCGATGACGAGTCGCGTCTCGCGCTCTACCGAGGCCAGATCGCCGAGGTCGAGATGCAAGAGCGCGAGATGCACCCGGCTGGCGCCTTCGAGGCGCGGGTCTCTCTGCGCGCGAAAGGCCGCGGCGGCTTCACTCTGCGCTTGCAACGCCTCTTCGTGTCGCCCGCTCCAGGCGAGCGCGATCCCGAGGTTCTGGAGGACGAGCGGGCGTATCGTTCCGAGGCCGAGCCGGGTCGCGACCGCGAGCGCCTCGCGCAGAATGGCGGCGGCGCGCTCGAGATCTCCGAGCTGCAGGAGAAGAAAAGCGAGGTTCGAGCGAACGAGTGCCGCTGCGCGCTTGTCGCTCGCATGGTCGAACTGCTCGAGCGCAGCGAGCTGCTCGGTGATGCCCTCTTCGTGGGCATCCCGGTTCGTGGCGAGCATCGCGCGCAGCTGATGTAGGCGAGCGCGTGCACGCGGATCGAGCGTGACCGCGGCCGTCGCGAGATCTTCGATGTGTCGGGCCAACGCTTCAGCAGCGCTGGAATCTCCGATGTAGAGAAGGTGAACTGCGGCGGGGACGAGGGCCGCGATTTGCGCACCGGCCGCACCATCGAACGCACGCGTCGCCCGGACGTCTTCGGCGATGGGCGCGATGGCAGCCTTGTTTCCGAGCCGTCCGTGTGCGGCCACGAGCTCGCGCATCGCGGAGAACCACGGCACCGACCCACGAGCGAAGAGCCGTCTGGCCTCTTCGGCTGCGACGAGCGCGCTCGACAGGTCACCTCGCCAGCGCCGCGCTTCGGCGACGACTAGCTGAACGTTGCCGAGTAGTTCACCACTCGCTCCGCATGCGATCGCCTTGTCGGAGCATTCGATGACCGCGGCGAAGTCGCTTCCGTAGAGTGCCTGCTCCGCGGCGCGACGGTAGTGGGGAAGCGCTCGATCGTTCGCCCCCCCGAGCTCGAAGTGGCGAGCGAGCACGAAGCTCTCGCTCTCTCCGTGGGCTTCGAGCCAGGCTCCCGCGCGAAGATGGGCGCGCGCGCGGTCTTCGTCGAGCAGAAGCTCGTAGGCGGCCTCACGAAGGAGCGCATGCCGAAACACGAACTCGTTTTCGCCCGAGAACCGCGAGTCGACGCGGCGCTCGAGGACCTCGCGGTCGACGAGGGTCTTCAGTGCATCCTCGACGGCTTCGAGGTTTTCGGCTCCACCGAGGACGCCGGCGATCGCCGACGGCCACGCTGCCTCTCCGAAGATGCTCGCTGCCTTGAGGAGGCGCTTACCTTCGGGGCCGAGCGCGTCGAGCCTCGCTTGGACCATACCGAGGACGGTGTCGGGAAGCTCGAGCGCTCCACGTCCTGCTTCTCCGCGGCCGGCGCCCTCGACTGCGGCGCGGATCAGCTCCTCGAGGTAGAAGGCGTTTCCGTCGGCTCTCTCGAGGATGCTCTCGATCGAGGTGTCATCGAGGGCGGCACCCGCGACGTGAGCGACGAGCGCTGCGCTCGACTTTCGCGTGAGCTTCGCCAGCCGAAAGGTTTGGGGCCCGCGTGCCTCCCAGAGATTCGGAAACCGTCGGTCGACCTCGGGGCGCGCCAATGCGAGCACGAACAGTGGTCGCTCGGCGAGGTTGCGCAGGGCACCGTCGACCAGAGTGATCGATGGGGCGTCGGCCCACTGAACGTCTTCGAGGATGAGAGCGACCGAACGCTCCGCGCAGATGTGCGCGAGCCACCGCTCGAAGGCGTCGCGGAGTCGATCGCTGACGAGCGCCCCGTCTTCACCTGGCCTCGCGGCATCTTCGCCGACCCCGGCGATCCGCGAGATGAGGGGAAGCAAGCTTGCCCGCTCGACTTCGGGAATGGTGAGCCCGAGCTTCTCGCGCTGGCTCTCGACCGGCTCGCCCTCGCGAAGGCGAGCGAATCCTCGAATGGCCGATCCCAGGAGCCCGAAAGCGGCCCCCTCTGCGAGCGCGCTGCCGCGTCCGATGAGCACGACGGGGGGCGTCTCGCGCTGGTAGAGCTTCTGCTCCACCTCGTGGCGGACGCGCGATTTTCCGGCACCCGCCGGCGCTACCACGATGGCCGCGCGGGCCACGGGCTCTCGCTCGACCTCATCGAAGAGAGCTTCGAGCTGCGCTAGCTCACGCGCGCGGCCGACGCATGGAGTCGCGCGGCCGAGGAGCGTCCGTACCGAACGACCGAGAGCACGCTCGCCGATGAGCCGGATATCGGCGGCCTCGCGAGAGACCTCGAACGCCTCGCCGAGGAGCCTGGCCGTGGGCTCGTCGACGCGAATTCGACGCTCGGGGGCGCCGAGAGAAGCCTTGGCGGCTCGCTCGATCGCGTCACCCGAGAGCGCTTCGAGCCCCCGACCCGTGGCGATGGAGATCTCGGCAGCGGAGGGCTCTCGAGAAATCAGCAGCGCGGCTCGGGCCGCTCGCTGCGCTTCGTCGCCGGTCGACAGCGCTCCGCCGAAGACGGAGACGTGCGCGAGAGCGAGGAGCGTGTGTGGGATCCCTCCATGCTGTCGCGAGATCCGTTCGAATGCGAGGTTGAAGGCTTTCGCGTCGCCGACTTGGGGCACCTGCGCGAACACGGCCGTGACGACTCGACGCTCGGTCGCCGTGATCGTGATCCCCTCGACCAAGGAGCTCGAGGTGACGATCTCGGTCTTCACGTCGTCGGCGTTCTTGGGCTCGCGCGCAGTCCGAAACGACGAGGCAGACGCCAGCGCCTCGCCGAGCGCCGTCACCGAAGCGAAGCGCTCGGCAGGATCTTTCGCCATCGCCCGCGCGACGATCGCGTCGACGTCGGCTGCGATCGACGGGAGATGATCGCGCAAGCGTGGCGGATCTTGGAGAGCGATCTTGGCGACGACGGTGAGCACGTCGTCGCCTGCGTAGGGCTTGTGCGACGTGATGAGCTCGAACAGCACGACACCGAGCGAGAAGACGTCGCTGCGTGGTGTGAGAGGCATACCGAGAATCTGCTCGGGCGGCATGTACGACGGCGTGCCGATCATGGTCCCGTGCTGGGTGAGCCCCGGCTCGGTCTTCACCCGATCCACGCCGAGATCGATCACCGTCACGTGGAGGGCTCCGTCGTCGGCCTTGGTCAAGAAGAGGTTCGATGGCTTGACATCGCGATGAATGACCCCGAGCGCGTGGATCTCTGCGAGACCCGCCGCGGTTTGTTCGATGACGTCGACGACCTCTTTCCCCGAGAGCGGTCTTCGCCGCTGGCGCTGCGCGAGATCTTCTCCTTCGAGCCAATCGACGGCGACGAAGGGGCTCCCGTTCGGGGCGCGCCCGTGTCCGACGTAGCCCACGACGTGAGGGCTCTCGATGTTCGCGAGGATCCGAGTCTCGCGAGCGAAGCGCTCCTCGGCCTGCTCGTCTTCGAGCCGGTCGCTCAAGACCTTCACCGCGACCACGCGCCCCGAGAGCTCGTCCATCGCACGATGGACCTCGCCCGACGCTCCTCGGCCGGCCAGCTCGAGGAGCGTGTAGCGTCCGTCGAGGCGCCGCGGCTCAGTCACACGGCGGAGTATAGAGGGCGAAGCGAACGTCGTTCGACGTGTTGATCGGAACCGACCGAGAAAGCTCGGATCTCCATCTAACCGGGCTGACCATTCGGGGTGGTTCAGCGCCGAGTCAGCTCGACGAGCTTGAGAATGGTGCGCCAGTTGCGCACGGTCGATGTCGTCGCCAGCTTCGAGTCGAAGAACGCATTGGTCAGCTTGGTCTTCGCGACGCCGTTGGGAAGGTGGAGGAAGACGTCGCGTGAATGCACCCGGAACGCATCGCCCGGCGATCGGTCGGCGTCGATCGCTGCCACCCGATCGGCGCTCGGCTCGTCGCTCAAGAACGCCACATGCAGGTGTTCCGGATCGGCGCCCGCGGACAGAAACGGGTTCGACGAAACGACCTCGCGTAGCTCTTCGCCGCTCCGGAGAACGACCGGGATGGTGAGGCTGAAGCGCCTCTTGATCTCGGCTCGTACGCCCGCCGCGACCTTCTTCGCGAGAGCGGCACTCCCCTCGAAGATCACGTTGCCGCTCTGGATGTAGGTCGCCACGTTGGCGCAACCGGTGTCGACGAAGATGTCGGCGAGATCTTTCATTGGCAGCTTGTTCTTGCCGCCCACGTTGATGCCGCGAAGGAGCGCGACGTGGACCGATCTCGTAGCCACGATCTTCGACTTCGAGTGGGGCGTCTTCAACTCACACCTTGAGCGCTTCAGCGCTTGGGGAAGGCGAGAATGACGCCGTCTTGCGAGTTTCCGATGTAGACGGTGTTTGCGTCGACGGCGAGCCTCGTCTGCCCGCCCGCCGTTCCTGTGACCATCACTTCGGGGGCTGCACTACCCGAAGCGAGTGAGACCGTTTGAACGGTGCCGCCAAGGGTCGTGAAGTAGACGTTTGCGTCGTCGCTCACGATCGTGTCGAGGATGTCGGTGCTCGGGTCGATGACCGCGAGGTCGCGAAGCTGCGTGCCATCGAGCGCTGAGGCGCGAATGGCCCCCGTCGCGGTTTCGGTCCAAGCGAGGTGACCAGCGGCGACCGACAGGTTGTGCGGTGCGACCTGCGAAACGATGCTCGTGACGCTGCCGCCGACGGGGGCGACCTGCGCAATGGCACCGGCTTGGTCGGTGCCCGTCGCCCAGATGAGTGTTCCGGAGACGGCGAGCTGACGTGGATGGTCTTGCTGCGTGGCTACCGTCACGGTGGGTACGTCGATCGACGCGGTCTTCGCGACGCTCTGGATCGTGCCCGTGCCGGCGCTCGTTCCGCCCGCCGCAAAGTAGACGTTCTTCTCGTTCAAGGCGATGTCGTGCGCATCGGGCACGACGGCGAGCACTTTGACGTCACCCCCGGCCTTCGCCACGCGAGCGACCGTTCCGTCGCCCGTGGTCCAGTAGACGTCGGTCGCGTCGAGCACCATCGACGAAGGCGTTCGCTTTCCCGGCCCGGTCGCGATGGTCTCCACCTTGCCACCGTCGCGCGCGACGCGATGTACTTCGCCGCTGTCGAGCGTCCAGTAGACATAGAAGTCGTCGGCAGCGATCGCTCCGACCCCGACCTGACCCGTGGCGAGCGGCGCGTTTCCGACGACAGGACCGCTCTGGCACCCCGAAAGTACGACCGCAGTGACGAAAACGATGCTTCCGAGGAGTCGAGACGCGCGGTTCATCGGGAGAATGCTTACCTCGTTCACGGCCACGAAGGAAGGCTCGTGCTGCGCACCGGTCATCCTCCCGCGAGCGGCGCCAGCAGGTAGACCTGATCGCCTTCGCCGAGCTCACGGCCGAGGTTTTCGTCGACCGGACAGCGCTCTCCATTGAGCATTAGGGTGTGGGCGAGGTGAGGGCTCTTGGCGATGGCCTCACGCATCCCGACCCCATCTCGCTCGGCCCGCTCGATTAGATCGCCCAGCGTCGCTCCGACTGGCAGCTTGAACGTGCGATCGACGTCGTACCAGCCGTCTCCGATGCGTCCACGAAGGAGCACGCGCACACGGACCCAAGGCTTCGTCTCGCCACCGAAGATCTGCCGGAGCTTTTCTCCGAAGCCGCTCACGGTTCGACGAAGTCGGCGAGCAGCTCGGTGATCCCAAGCTCGTCGGCCCGCTTCTTCGCGAGCCGTCCGCTCTTCGGGCTCCACTGCATCTCGTGGAAGTAATCGTTACGCAATCGCAACAAAGGTACACGAACGTGCTTGAGCGGGCCGCGCTCGAGGAGCCCGTCGCCTTCGCCCATCATCCGCGGGTGAGGGACCATGTCATCGGGCAAGATGCCTTCGCGTCGGTTGAACGCCGAGCGGAGATTCTGGATGCGCTCGCCGCACTCGATGAGATCTTTTTCGGTGAAGTCCCATCCGGTCATCGCGCGGACGAGATCGAGCCACGGGAGGCCTCCGGTGAGCGACGTGAACATGCAGAGGCCGAGCCCGTTCATGACCTGATGGGCATTCGAGTGGAGGGCTTGGGCGACGCCCTTTCCTTCGGTGCCTTTCCACTTCACGTTGGTCGCCGACGCGTCGGCTACTCGAGTGAGCGGGAACTTCACGCCGAAGGTCTCGTTCCACGAGGCCGAGCCGGCGGTGTGGCGGCCAGGCGTCGGATCCGAGATGTAGGTCACGCCCATCAGCGAGGTGAACCGCGGGTCGTGGTAGGCGGGCTCCTGTCCGCCGATGTGGACGGCGAAGGCCTCGCTACCCTTTTCGACGTGCTCGGAAGCGTGCTTCACGCCGTGCTGGAGCCAGGCGCCGCATCCTTCGCCCGAGCCGATCTTGAGGGTGAGCGCGAGCGCGGCTTCACCGTTGCCCCACTGCATGTCGATGCCGTCGAGATCGTCGGCGGTGAGGATGCCTCGCTCCATGCACTCGCAGACCCAACCGAGCGTCGCGCTCGAGCTGACGGCATCAAATCCATAGCGGTTGCAGACGTCGTGACAGGCGGTGACCGTCTCGAGATCGTCGTTCAAGAGTGACGCACCGAAGCCGCAGATGGTCTCGTAATCGGGGCGCCTGACGTCGCGGAGGCCGCGCTTCTTGATCCCCACGATGCCTTTGCACGGGGCCGGGCAGTCACCGCAGCTCAGCTTCTTCGTGATGATCTTGTCGACTTCGGCGCCGTCGAGCTTGTAGCCCTTGCTCGACAGCGGAAAGTCGATCGAGCCGACCCCTTTCCAATTCTTCACCGGAGCGTCGCCGTTCTCGACGCTGAGGGAGACGGCGCCGGTCGTTCCGCGATCGCTCCAGAGCTGGCGCATGGCCTGTTGCGGCGCCTCGATCTTGATCCCGAGCTTCGCGAATGCCTGGTAGAGAAAACCGAGCCAGCGCTTCGGCTTGCTGAAGTAGACGACGATGCGCATCAAGAAGCCCACGTCGCGCTTGTACTCGCCGTTCACCTCTTGGCAGAGATCGCGAAAACGCTTCGGGTCCGAAAGCGGCACCTCGCCGGTGCCCGAGACGACGATCGCCTTCAGGTTCTTGCTCCCGTAGATCGCCCCGAAGCCTTGTCGTCCGAAGGCGTGATAGCGATCGTTCATCACCGATGCGATCTTCGAAAGATTCTCGCCGGCGGGGCCGATGGCCGAGACACCGACCTCGCTCTTTTTGCCGAAGCGATCACGGAGCGCATCGAAGGCCTCGGGGATCTGTTTGCCCCAGAGATCGCCGGCCGGCTCGAGTGTCACTTCGCCGTCTCGAACGACGAGAAGGGTAGGCTCAGAAGCTCTGCCGGTGACGAGCAGCGCGTCGAAGCCTGCGCGTCTCAGTTGGCTCGCGACGCTTCCGCCCGAGTTCGAATCGGCCCATCCCCGCGTCAGCGGTGACTTGCCGACGATTTGGATGCGGCCCGAGAACGGGGTTCTCGCTCCGGTGAGCAGTCCCGACACGATCGCGAAGCACGCCTCGGGGGCGAGCGCGTCGGTCCCGGCTGGGAAATGCTTCCACATGAGGTACGCGCCGAGCCCGTAGCCGCCGAGGAATTGCTTGTAGACCGATTCGTCGAGCAGCTCGACGCGCGACTCTTTCGTCGTGAGGTCGACGATCAACACCCGCCCGTGCGTGCCGTACCGCGGCTCGACCTTCAAAAGCGCGTTGCTCATGCCTCGTCTCCTTCGTCGACTCTACACCCAAACTCGGCTCCGGCCGAACGCTCCGACGTGTTCGCTTTACGCGTGGACGAGGAGCGGTTACTCGGACCCATCACGTGCCTGAAGTGAAGGGCGCTTCTTTGGAGACACCGATGAAACAACCTCTCTTCGTTCTGTCTGGGCTCGTCTTTTTGATGAGCTCCTCGTGTGGCGACGCAGACAAATCTTCGCCTTCCCCCGACTCGAGCGCCAAGAAAGCCGACTCGAGCGCGGCGCCCGCGAAGTCCGGAAAGCCCTCTGCCTCGGCAGCTCCGATGAGCTCGGCGACCGCCGTGGCCTCGGGCGCCGCGAGCGCAGCTCCGGCGGGGTCGGCCGATCCCGATGCGTGCCCGGCCGACGACAAGTGGGCTCCCAAGACCGCGAAGGTCACCTTCGAATGGACCGACAAGCCCTCGCTCGACAAGGCACCCAAAGACGGCGTCTACGCATCGGTCGGCGGCGAGCCTTTCGTGCTCGACAAGATCTCGATCCAGGTCGACGAGAAGAAGAAGGAATGGACGCTCGAGGCCAAGGCCGGTCCGATCGGACCCGCGCTGATGTTGAAGGGCGAGCCCAAGGCTGGCCTCGAGGTGAACGAGAAGTACGCCTCGAATCGAGGCTTTTTCCAAATCCCGTCGAAGCGCGACATGGCCGAGTGCTTCAAGCAGACCACGAGCTTCAACGGCGACAACGCGCGCATCATCAAGCTCACGAAGTTCGACGCGAAGACGAAGCTCGCCGACGGCGTGTTCGTCACGACGTGGCAAGAGGGCTCCGACAAGAAGCGCAAGCTCTGGGCAGCCGGGACGTTCAAAGACGTGAAGGTCACGGTTTTCTGATCGCAGGTCGGCAATTCACTGACGTCGCGCAAGGCGCCTCCCGTGCGAGAAAATCTCGCTCGACGAAGGCGCCTTCGCTGTGTTTTTCCTGGCGCGACGCGGCCTCGCAACCAACATTCGAGCGGCTTAGCTCCACCGAGGATCATTTTCGCTACGCCGTCGTAGAACGCCCCACGAAGGGCCCGCGTATCATTCAGTCGATACCATTCAGTCGATGCCATTCAGTCGATGCCATTCAGTCGATACCATTCAGCCGAACCATTCAGCCGAACCATTCAGCCGATACCATTGCGAGACAGGTGGCCTCGTCACTGCGTCCTCAGCCTACAAAAGTAGGCTTCCGGTGCTCGTTCCTCGCGCAAAAGGCTCGCGAAGGTTGAGGCGGAATAGCGATCGACTGATTGGTACGCAGGCCTAGGAGCCTACGCGTTCGGTTCTCGTGGCGACCTCGACAATCAAAGGAACGGAATCGTGACTATGCTCCATCCCGCGCCGTCCGAGCAGACCTCGGACCGGGGCCCGACGCTCACGCGTCCGAGAGGCTTCCGCCTGCTCGGCGCTCAGGTCTTCGCTGCTTCTGCGGCGGCGCTCTTCCTCGTTTCGGTCCCACGGGTGACGCTCGCTGCGACCTACAAGGTCGGGCCCGCACAGCCGTTCGCCGAGATCACCGAAATCGAAACGATGCTCGCACCGGGTGACGTCGTCGAGGTGATGGGCGACGCAACCTACCAAGGCAACATTCACATTCGCCCCGAAAGCTCGGGGACCGCGGCCCAGAAGGTCACCTTGCGCGGCATTCCGGTCAACGGGAAGAGGCCCGTCATCTCGGGCGGGGCCGAATACGGGATCGTTCTGCACGCATCGCACTTCATCTTCGAAGGCTTCGAGGTCACCGGAGGAGCGGCGTATTGCGTCGTCCACAAGGGCGATGACGTGACCATTCGAGACGTCGTCGTCCACGACTGTCCGATGCACGGCATCCTCGGTACCGACTCGGAGTCGGGTGATTTGACGATGGAGTACACCGAGGTCTACGGAAACGGGAATGGCGATCACCATCACCAGATCTACATCGCGACCGACGAGAGCATGTATCCGGGCTCGCGTTTTCGAATGCAGCATTGCTACGTCCACGACGGCAACGGCGGAAACAACGTGAAGACCCGCTCCGAGCGGAACGAGATCTATTACAACTGGATTGAAGGTGCATCGGTCGGGTACCACCTCCTCGACATGATCGGCCCCGACGGCCAAGATCCGACCCTCGCTCGCGAAGACAGCGACGTGGTCGGCAACGTGCTGATTCAACACGGCATGTGGAACGTTGCGCGCATGGGCGGAGACGGCACGGGCGAGACCCAAGGCCGCTATCGCTTCGCCTACAACACGATCATCCTCGACTCGTCGGCGCAGATCTTCCGCGCGCAAGACGGGATCGACAGCCTCGAAGTCGACGACAACGTCTTCTATCTCCCCCAGGGCGGGGCTCCGAACCTGCTCGACGACGGCGGCGCGGCCTGGGCTTCTGGCGCTCGCGTTGCGATTGGTCACTCTAACTTCGTCGACACGCGCATGAGCCCCGACTTCTTGACTGGCACGATCGCAGGAGCCGATCCGGGGTTCGAGAACGGAGCCGCGTTCCAATTCGTGCCCGTCAACTCGAGCCCTCTCGTCGACGGAGCGCTCGTTCCAGCGGGGCCGTCGGGCCACGAGATACCGAGCCCGCTCGACGCGCCAATGTTCGTGCCGCCGCCACGTGGAATCGACAACGGATTGGCTGCTGCGGCTCGAAACGTGGTGGGGCCCCTCGACGTCGGAGCGTTCGAGCTCGGTAGCCCGACCAATCCGGCGACATCGTCGACCGGGAGCGGAGCGAATGGCTCGACTGGCTCTAAAACGGGCGCGGGAAGTGGAGGAGCAGGCAGCGGAGGCGGAGGAGGCGCCGGCGGTCCTCTCGAGGGTGGCTGCAGCTGTCGTGTGGCCGAATATTCTCGGAACGCGCCATCGAACGTTGCGCTTTGGGGAAGCGGTGCGCTCGCCTTCGCGGTGTTCCGACTTCGTCGACGTAGCCGATCACACTGAAGGAGCAGAGAATCGGATTGTCGCGCGACGTACCGCTTTCGTCGCGACGCTCGCGCCTTGGCCGCAGGCACAATGCGCGGCCGAGAAAACCGAGGTGCTCGTCGAAACGTGCGCGGGCTCAGGCTGCGCGCGCTGCGACCGCACGAGGCGCGCGCTGAACGGTGAGGTCGCCGGCGCCGAGTGCGTGTCCGATGGCGAAGCCAAGCATCGTAGGCCGCATGTGGAGCACGTCGACGAAGCCTTGGCGGTCGAGCGTCGTCAGAATGCGGCGGACGTCGACCTTGCGGACACGGAGCTCTGTGGAGAGATCTTCGAGGCTCACGCGTCGCTCGGTGCGCGCCGACCGCGTGAGGGCGCGGAGCACGTGCATGGCGACGACGTCGAAAGCCGGACCGCTTTCTTCTCCACGGCTCATCGAGGCATTCGGGGTGTTCATATCGAAAATGGCTCTCTTTCGTTGGGGAGGCGGTCACGATGGCCGTCTTCGAAATAAGCTCTGCACGTTCACGACCAATTCAATGGGCGCTGCGTACGTTCGATAGGCACTTATCGAAGCGCGCTCCACTCGTCGAAGCCAGGTGTGGGCGACGCCAAAAGGGGCCATTTCGATGCTCGTTCCTTCGGCCAGTCTCACGAAGGTGGAGGCGGACCCCGGTCGACTTGACCCTACCCCGGCCCTTGCACGAGGAACTCGTGCTCGAGGGTCGTCTCGATGACACCGCCGTCGACGGTCACGTAAACCTGTCCTTCGTTGCGCACGAGCTCCAGCTTCGTCGTACGACCCACCTTCTCTTCGAGCGCTGCGAGAAAGCTCGGGTCGAAGCGCCAGACGTCGATCTCGTTGCCACGGTGAATCGCGCGTGTGCCGGTTTCTCGCCTCAGTACGGCGAGATCGACGTGCGTGAAGATGGCGACACGCCTCGCCGCTTTGGTCGCCTTGTGCAGGCGGTCGGCCGAAGGAGAGCCCACGTCGATCCAAGCGATGAAGATCCCAGTGGGATCGTGAATCGAAACCGGCGGCTCTTCGGCCGCCGAGAGACCGCCCTTGCTGAAGGCGATCCCGTCTTCGTACGACAGGCAATACGAGAGCGTGCGCGTCAGCATGTAGCGCATCGTCTCCGACGGATGCCGCGCGACGCGTAGCTCGAGCGTCTCGTAGACGCCGCGATCCACGTCAGAGAGCGCTACGTCGATCCGATGCATGGTTGCGGTCAGCGCCACGGGGCTTCGTCCTATCTCTGAAAGGGGCCCTTCGCACGACGACCCACGGACACAAGTCCGTGGGTCGTTCGACGAAATCGGAGCGACGAGCCTCGTGAGAGGCGGAGCCCGCCATCACTGCGACGCGGGGGCGACGCCTCGGAAAATGGTATTCGCTGCCGCCGTGGCGACGACCGCACCGGTGGGCGGAGTCGCCGAGAAGGTGTCGACGTAGACGAGGATGCGGTTCAACGTGGCGTCCGAGGAGGTTGCGATCACGGTCACGTCGTTCCCGGTCACGATCGCCGCGACGCCGCGCGCACCGACCGTCGCGCCGAGGCCATCGTTGAAGACGGGCCCTGCCGTCCAGGTCGTTCCGTCGAAGGTCCACTTCGAGATGCCGCCGCCGTTCATCGAGGCCTGGTCGTCGGCGACGTACATCGTGTCGAGCCCGGCGACGTTCGGGTTGTGGTCGACCATCGCGAAGCCGTACGGGCTCGAAGTCGCTGCGGGGTTGGCATAGAGCGAGGTGGCCGCCTGGCCCGTCATCGTGGGGGTGCCCATACCGACCTTGAACACGTTGCGGGTGGTGCCCGAGCCCGAGGTCGCGAAGAGCTGACCTCCGAAGACGTTGATGCCGCGCGTGCTGGTCGGGGTCGTCTCGATCGAAGTCGATCCGGTCGTGGCGAGCGTCGCGTGACGAACACCACCGCTCGATCCGGTGAGCCAGAACTCGGTACCGTCGACCGTCGCCGCTCCGCGGATGTTGCCTTGGTTGTAGGCGTTGTCGATGCGGGTCGTCGTGTCAATCGCGCCGGCCGAATTCACCCGAGCGACGATGCGATTGACGGCGGTGTTCGTCGTCCCGTTCACGGCGGGGGTCCCGACCGCGGCGTCGTAGCCGGCGACCGTGAGGAACTGACCGTCGCCCGACAGCGAGAGTGCGCCTTCGGAGGTCGAGTTTCCGGAGAGGGTGAGGATGCGGTTCGAGCCCAACACCGCGGTCGGAAGCGGAAGGGGGTTGTTGGCGGCGACGACGAGGGTCCCGTCGAGCTGACGCTCCTCGAGAAAGACCGCTTGGGCTTCGCCCGCGTTGGCGACTGCGGTGCCGTCGCCGATGTGCACGACGACGAAGGTCGCGCCCCCGCCCATCATACCGGTGCTGGTCGATGCAGTGGTGCTGGTCGTCGTGGCGCTGGTGCTCGACGTCGTCGTTGCCGCAGTCGTCGAAGCAGTCGTGCTCACCGTGGTGCTCACCGTGGTGCTGGCCGTGGAGCTGGCCGTGGTGCTGGCCGTGGTCCCAGTTCCGCCCGCGCCGCCCCCGCCGCCGGTTCCGCCCGCGCCGCCGTTGCCGGTCGACGAGGTGCCGAACGTGCCGGTGCTCGTCTGCGTGCTGGTGGTCGTTCCAGTGCCCGTTCCAGTGCCCGTCGACGCTTTGGTCGTCGCGTGGGTCGAGGAGACCGCGCCACCTGATCCGCCGCCGCCGGTGCCATCGCTGCCGCCACGACATGCGAGGGCGGTAGCCGGAATCGAACCACAGAGAATCAGGATCAGAGCTTGCTGGTGACGCACGGGAGACCTCCTCGTCGAAAAGCGACAACTGCGGGTATGCGAGGGGCACCCGGGCCGCAACGCCCGAGTAGCTTCAGCGCGGTTTGCGGGCGCCGTTTCGGCAAGAATTCACGATGGCGACACGCAGCGGTTTCGTGATGGCTCCTCGCGGAACCCGTACGGTACCGGCATCGTCGCCCGAGTGCGGGATCGACGACTGCCGTGGCGAACGGACAAAAGTTGCTGGTTCGACGCCTACCATGGGAGGGGAGGGAATGCGGAGCGGCTCTCTCCTGGTCGGTGCGCTGGTGCTCGGTGCTCCTCTGTTGTTCGGGGCCGACACGTCGTTCGCGAAAGATCGGGCGAAGGCAGCGCATTCAGGAGCGGCCGTCTCGAAGGCCGCGCGGCAGGTGCGGCCTTCGAAAAGGCGCGCGATGCGCTCGCACGATCAGCGGAGTCGCAAGGGCTCGGGGCTCGCGTCGTCTGCTCGTATCGAGGCCCCGAAGCACGGTCGGCCCGCGTTGCTGCCGATTCTCCCCGATGCGATTCGATGCCCGCCAGACATGGTGGCGGTCGCAGGCCGCGTTTGCGTGGATCGCTTCGAGACGACCCTCGTCGACGCGTCGACGGGGCGCGCATGGCCTCCGTTCTACGCCCCGAATCCCGACCGTGCTCGAGCGACGGCTGGCTTTTACGAGGCTCTTCGCATGCGCGCCCCCGCCTCGGGGCTCGATGCGCAAATGCCCATTCCAGAGCCGCCGATGTTCGCCATCGAGCCGCGGGCCTCCTCGACGCGCGACGTGCTGCCGCAGGGATACTTGACCGCGAATACGGCTTCTCGAGCCTGTGAGGCGTCTGGAAAGCGCCTCTGCTCCGAGGCCGAGTGGGTGACGGCTTGTCGAGGCGAGACCGAGACGGAGTTTCCGTACGGGGAGCGTTACGAGCAAGGGACCTGCAACGTCTACAGAGAGAGTCACCCGTCGTTCTTGCTACACGACAATGCCGCCCGCTATCACGATGATCCCCGCAACAACCAGGTAGCCTTCCAAGGGCGCAATTTGCTGCAGAAGACGGGAGAATCGACGCGCTGTGCGAGCGTTTGGGGCTCCGACGCGGTGTTCGACATGGTCGGTAATCTCGATGAATGGGTGGCTGACGAGACTGGAGTGTTCGTCGGAGGCTTCTATTCGAGAGGAACACGCTCTGGGTGTTTCGCGCGGGTGAGCAATCATCCTAGGACGTATTCGGATTACTCGACCGGGGCGCGCTGTTGCGCCGACCCCGGCACCCTGCCCTGAGCGCTGGCGAACGAGGACGATCGTCGCCGTCGTTCAACGGTCGGAGCGACGTTTCGCGGCTCGTCGCGTGGTTTCAGCGCACCGTTCGAAACTGCTCCAAGGCGAACGAAAGCTCTCGCGAAAGGAGCTCCGGATCCTCGAGGGTTCCGTGAACCAACCTACCATCTTCGGGCCCCACGAACACGCCGACCGTCGGCGTGCGTCCTTGGTAGCTCGAGAAGAAGCGCCGAACGCCTTCGTGCGCGGCGATGCGAGCGGCCTCCGCGGTCGAGCTCTCGTCGGTCACGTCGAGTACCACCAGATCGACTTTGGTTCGGTATGCATCGTATGCGGCGTCGATCCCCGGCTGTGCCGTGCGGCAGTATCCGCACCAATCGGCGCGAATCACGACGAGCTTCGGTTTTGCGAACGCGGAAGGGGGAGACGAGTCGATGCCACGCGCACCGACGTCGTGGGGCCGGGCCCGCGTCATGGGCTGAGCCTCGATCGGCTCGGTGAATTCGGGATCGACACGGCCTCCACCGCAGCTCGTCGCAAACAAGGTGAGGAGGGCGAGCGTCCAACACGAAATGCGAGTCGGAGCCGACATCCGGACCGAGTATACAGGTTCGCCGACGACGCGGATCGTGCACGCGTCGAGACGGAGAGGGGGGCTCAGCCCCAGCGGCGCATCGCACCGAGGTCGTGGACCTCGAAGCCGGCGCTCTTCAAGATCGACCGCGCGCTCGCGCTCCTCACGCCGCTCGCGCAATACACGACGACGGGCACGTCTTTCGGGCCGACCTCGGAGACGCGACTCGCGAGCTCTTGAACTGGAATGTTCAGGGCTCCATCGAGATGGCCACGCGAGAACTCGGCGTGCGTGCGGACGTCGACGAGACGGGCACCGTGCTGGACCAGCTCGTGCGCTCTCTCGGCTGAGACCTTGCCAAGCCACATTTTCGCCAGCAGGAATGCCAGCAACACGACGGTGACGAGCTCGAGCCCAATGGAGAGGTTCATCGGGGTTCGCAGGCGAAAGAGCGATGGGGTGATCGCGAGAGTGCGATCACCCCGTGCATCTGACTACTTCGAGCCCTTTTGGGTCGCGGCAACGATCTTGCCGGCTTCCCAACAGACTTCGTACGTGTAGACCATCATCCCGGCGTTGGCGTCGAAGACGTAGCAGGTTTGCTTGTCTTTCTTGGCCATCGAGACGACCTTCGGGTTGTGCATGTCGTACATGCCCATGTCGCCGTCTTTGGCGCCCGCCTTCGCGTGCTTCTTGAATGCGGCGGTGACGTCGGTGCTCTTGCCTTTGAAGCCCGTGAGGAAGTCCTTCATTTCAGGAACGATGTCGGCGTCGGCGACGGCACCAGCGGCGGGCGCTGCGCTACCCGACGCAGCCGGCGCTGCGCTGGCCATGGAGGGAGCTGCGCTGGCCACGGGGGCTGCGCTCGGCTTGGCGCTCGCCATCGGTTTGGCGCTCGTCGCGGCAACTGCCGAACCCGAGGCTGCGCCACCCCCGGCGTCGGGGCCACAGGCCACGAGCAGGACCATCACCGGAGCAAACCAAAGGCTGTTCTTGATCATACGTTCATCTTTCGTTGGGTGAATCAGAGGCCGCTCCCGAAGGAGCGGCGCTCAGGCGGACCATCCATCGGGCACCGCCAGCAAATGCTCCCGAATGTTCCGACCGGTCACAGTCGGAGCGCCCAGCGGCCGAGACCCCCTCGCAGCGGCATCTGCCGCCCCGCCAAGCTGAGGACCCGGTTAGTCTCAACGGCGTCGAAGGACAACTTTTGCCGGCGGTCGTCGATGTTTTTGCCCGACCGGTTCGGACGACGAGTCGATTGGCCGCATGAAGCGCACCCGAAACGTATCGCCCACTGGCCCGCTGCCGCGGAAAAGTGTAGGGAGCCGGGGCATGACGATCGAGATCCGCGTTCACACGCCCGGTGAAGACGTTGCCGATTTCATTCGTGCCGGACATGTCGTGTTCGCGGGCGATCCGGCGTGGGTCCCGCCGCTCGAGTTCGACATCAAAGCGAGGCTCAATCCGAAGAAGAACCCGCTCTTCCAACGTGCCGATGTAGCGCTCTTCACGGCATGGAAAAACGGGCGCCTCGCCGGGCGCGCTTCGGCCACGGTCGATCGCGAGCACCTCCGCGTCTGGAAGGACGACACGGGCTTCTTCGGCTTTCTCGACACCGTCAACGACGTCGAGGTCGCCCGCGCCCTGCTCGACCGCGCCGAGAAGTGGCTCAAGCAAAAGGGGATGAAGCGCGTCTGGGGTCCGATGTCCCTCTACTCGAACGACGAGATCGGCACGCTCATCGAAGGCTTCGAGCACCCGCCGTCGCTCATGATGGCGCACTCGCGCGACTACCAGGGCCAGCTCATCGAAGAATGCGGTTACGTCAAAGAGAAAGACCTCTGGGCCTGGCGCTACCACAAAGACACGCCGTTCAACGAGCGCACGAAGCGGGCGTGGGAGACGATCAACGCGCTGCCCGAGGTCAAAATCCGATCGATCGACATGAAGCGCTTCGACGAAGAGATTCGCACGGTCGTCGAGATCTACAACGACGCATGGGACGGCAAATGGGCCTTCGTCCCCGCGACGCGACCCGAGATCGACAAGATGGTCGAGGAGATGAAGCTCGTCATCGATCCCGACATCGCCTTCATGGCCGAGATCGACGGCAAGGTCGTCGGCATGTGCATCATGGTGCCGAACTTGAACGAGGTCATCCAAGACCTCGGAGGCAAGCTCTTCCCGTTCGGCTGGGCGAAGCTCCTCTGGCGCGCCAAGGTCAAGCACCCGATATCGACTCGACTCATCCTGCTCGGCATTCGCGGAGAGGCGCGGAAGAACATCAAGAGGTACGGCGGTCTCTCGGCAGCCATGTACGTCGAGGTCGCGAAGCGCGGCGTCGGGAAGGGCTACGAATGGAGCGAGCTCTCGTGGACCCGCGAAGACGATTCGCCGATCAACCTCGGCATCAAGTCGATGGGCGCGAAGGTCTACAAGAAGTACCGCGTCTACACGAAACCGCTCTAGGCCCTCGACACAGTGGATTTGAAGGGCGGAGGCCAGCGGAGATGAAGCCGGAAGACAGAAGACGCGAAGACCGAGAATTTGCGCGTTAAAACGGCCCGGACCCTGATCACTGCGGTCGAGCCATCCTCAGGCCTTCATGTCTTCTTGTTGCATCCTCGGGCTCCAAGCTGTTCGAAATCGACCGAGGCCCAACCAGTCGAATCCTCTGCGTCGAGGTGCCAGCTGCTGGAACACCGCTCGAGCTCTTGGAGCAGCGACCGGGTCGGCGTCGACGAGCCAGCCCTGCGCGTCTTCTCGGCGCACCATGCGCCACGCGCGGGGCTTGGCGCACGACTCGCGGCCGCTCAGCTCTTGGGGTGGTCGATGAAGAACTGCATGGCGATCTGCCCGAACACGAACGTGTTCTGATCGTCGCAGGAGTAGCCCGCCGGCGTGTTCATGAAGTCGCCGCCGCCCGGGACGCAATGCCCCTTGATCGGCACGAGCAGCGCCAGGTTGGCGCTCTGGTAATCGTGCTCCCAGAGCTCGAACACGGTTCCGTTCGTCGTCGTCCAGCGCGTCGCCTTGTGCTTGGCGTCGTTTGCGAACACCGCCGGAGCGCCGAAGGTCCAGCCGCCGTTGAGAACTGCGTCACGCGCGGGGACGGCTTGGGCGTTGAAGCTCAAGATGCCGTCTTGGTGTCCGTGCATCTGCAGAATGTCGACCTCCTCGCTCGGCTTGTTCGATCCCGAGAACTCGCATCCGGGATAGAGCGCGGCGCCCGGCGCCACCGAGGCGAAGAAGTTGGCGTGCGTGCACGAGAGGCGGAACGTCATTCCGCCTCCTTGCGAGAATCCCATCGCGTGGACGCGCTTGGGATCGATGGGGAGCGAGGCGGCGAGATCGTGGAGAAAGGCGTAAACGAGCGGGATGTGCGTCGCCTGGTCCCAGCTCGGATATTGGAACGCGTCTTTCGGTGCCGTGGGTTGGACGATGACGTAGCCGTTTTGCTGGCCGCGCGCGCGCATTCCGGTGTTCTTGTCTTCCTGGTCGGCCGTCATCGTGTAGCCGTGAAGATCGACGATGAGGCCGCAGGCGCCTTGCGTGCACGCTTCCGGGATCTCGACGTCGTAGTCGATAGCCCCGTCGCAGGAGACCTTGTGATGGCCGGCGCTCACGTCGGTGAGGCAACCGATCGGCATTCCCGAGCCGCTCGACGCACCGGTGCTCGCCGTGCCGCCTGCGGTCGTGTTGCCGGTCGCCGCGGTGCTCGTTCCGTTCGTCGCGGTCCCATTCGCGGTGGCTGTCGTAGACGCGCCGCCCGCGCCTTCGTTCGCGCTGCTGCACCCCGCTAAACCGACGAGCGAAGCCAAGAGAGCGTGGAGAGCGAGCCCTCGGCCGGGACGATGCGAAGACATAGGCGCGAATCTAGCCGAATTGCCGCTCGCCGTCGCGTCTCGACCGATCTGCAGGCTCTCACGAGCGAAGGGCGGGTGACGCTCGTCGTGGCAATAGTCCTCGCTCGAGCGCCACGCCGCCGCCGAAAACCCTATAAAGTCTGCAGAAAATGGCGAAATTGAAAAAGCGCCGCACTTTGTCACAGCGAGATCTTGTGGCGCATCCATTTCCCGAGGCTATGTTCGAGTCTCAGACAACGGCTTAGGACGGGCCCTCGCTCGATTGATGGCTCCCAAGCACGTATTCGCGGCGGCTCTCTTCCCCTGAATCGAGAGCCTCCAGACCCGGCTCCTGATCGAGCCGCTCCAAACCTGGAAAGACCTCTCTCGAGGTCGTCCAATCGCAATGCGCGGTGTCAACGCGCATCCCTCGAGCGATCCGAGCTCGCGATACCGATCGCGTTCACGGGTCTTGATTGGCCCCGATTCGTCGGATTCGTTTCGACAAGGTTGGGGGCAAAGACGGCTCTCTCTCTTTCTAGAGTCCCGCTACGGAACCGCGGCCCGTCAGGTGCGCCGCCGGGCCGAGATCTGCGCTCCGCGTGCGCCGGCTCCTCGATGGGAGCTCGGGCGACTGCGATGGCGTTCGCCCAACCCCCATTCGTGAAACCAAGGATTGCAACATGACGATTACCGTACTCGTGAATAACCAATCATGGCGTAAGACCGCTTTCATCGGCGCCCTCGTGAGCCTCTGTGCCGCGGGCTGCGCAGTCGGCACCAACGTCGGTAGTGACGCTGGCGGGTCGGGAGGTGGCACGGGCACCGGCGCCCCGAAAGGAACTGGCGGCTCCATGAGCTCGGGTGGAAAGGCCACCGAGACGACTGGCTCGGGCACATTGGGCACATTGGGCAATGCCGGTTCGGGCACCTCGGGATCGGGCGCGTCGGGACCCGGCACCACCGGATCTGGCCCTGGTAGCACGACGAGCAGCGGCGGGTCGACCGGTTCGGGTTCGAGCATCGGAAGCTGCAACGTGTTTCCGGCCGACAACGCCTGGAACACGGACATCTCTCAATACCCCATTCACCCGAATTCGGATGCCATCGTCAATTCGATCGGGCGCACGAAGCACACTCACCCCGACTTCGGTAGCGTATATGGCATTCCCTATGTGGTAGTTGCCGATCAGCAGCCCGGAGTCCCCGTCAGCTTCACCTATGCGAGTGAAAGCGATCCGGGGCCCTATCCCATTCCCGCGAACGCTCCCATCGAAGGGAGCAGCGACGCGCACGTCCTCGTGATCACCAGTCAGAGCTGCCTCCTCTACGAGCTCTGGCAGGCCGCTCCCGTGAACGGCGGCTCGGCCTGGGACGCAGGCTCGGGGGCGATCTGGAACCTCAATGTCGACGCGACCCGACCTGCCGGTTGGACCTCGGCCGACGCGGCGGGATTGCCCGTTTTCCCGGGACTTGCGCGGTACGATGAAATCGTGGTCAATCACGTCGTCAACCATGCCCTACGGTTCACGGTCCAGAATTCGCGGGCGGCCTACGTTGCCCCCGCGTCTCACTTCGCGTCGAACCAGACGAGCGCGAATCTCCCGGCCATGGGTATGCGCTTTCGTATGAAGTCGAGCTTCGACTGCAGTGGCTACTCGCAAGAAGCCCAGGTCGTGTGTATGGGGCTGAAGAAGTACGGCATGTTGCTCGCCGACAACGGAGCCGATTGGTACATCTCCGGTGCGCCCAATCCGAGCTTCGACGACGATGCGCTCGGAGACATCAAGCTGTGGACCGGCGACGCCTTCGAGGTCGTCTACACCGGCGACGTGGTCACGCAATGATGTGTTGAACCCGAGGGGCGTCGTAGCCTCTCAGGCTTCGCTCTCGAGCCACTCGCGCGCAGTAGGTCGCGCGGTGGGCGGGGGCTCCGAGGTGGAGAAGGTTCTCCAAGAGGCGGTCGTCGAGCGATTTCTTGGTCCACCTCGGAGCGCAGATCATGAGCGAGAGGCGGAGGAACGGAAAAGATTGGAAGGGTGAGGAAGCAGAGGGAGAGTCCGGTCAGCCTTTCGGGGCGGTGACCGTGATGAGCCTCGGCGCTCCGCTGTTGGACAGCCCCTGAGACGCTGCGCCATTGGGGGCGTCGAGCGCACCACAAAAGCGCCACGCTATGCGGCGAGGCCGCAGTGCCTCTGAAGGCCCCGAGCCCTTCCCGCGGGGATCTCGTGATCGTGATCTCGCCGAGCAATTCGCGTTGGTATGGTTCGTGTGAGCTTTGACGGTGTGGCTGTCGCATCTCCATCCGCGCTCTCGAACAAGACGACGTCGACGACGCCCGCCGCGCTGCGGACAGGAGCCGTGATTGCAGGACGGTATCTGCTCCTGCGGCAGCTCGGGTCGGGAGGCATGGGCGAGGTTTGGCTCGCACGGCATTGCAACCTTCGCGTAAAAGTCGCCCTGAAGTTTCTCGTTTTGGAGCCCAACGCCGACGCGGCGCTCGTGAAACACGCGCGTGACCTCTTTCGCCGCGAGGCTCAATTGACGGCACAGCTTTGCGCGCTCACGCCACACGTCGTCCGCGTTCACGACGCCGGTGTCGACGCGGCCCGGTACTTCCTCGTCATGGAGTACGTGCACGGCCGATCGCTGGGCGATGTGCTCCGCAAGGGGCCGGTCAGTCTCGATGTGGTCGTGACCGTGCTCGAGCAAGTCGCCGCCGCGCTCGATGTCGCGCACGGGAACGGCGTCGTGCATCGCGACGTCAAACCGGGGAACATTCTTCTCACGAAAGGGCTCGATGGCTCGCTCGAAGCGAAGCTCGCCGACTTCGGAGTCGCGCAGGTGATGGGCGAGGGGCTTCACGTCGATCGCCCGCTTCGCACGTCGGCGGGCGGGCTCGTGGGCACGCCTGAGTACATGAGCCCGGAGCAGCTCCTCGACGCCGAGCTCGATGGTCGGAGCGACGTTTGGGCGCTGGGAGTCGTGGCGTACGAGGCGCTCACCGGTATCTCGCCGTTTCGATCACTTTCCGACGCGACGCTTCCGCGGATGATGCCCGAGGAACCGCTCGCTTCGGTGCCTTCGATGTTCCCTGGATTGCCGCGCACGCTCGATGACTGGTTCGACCGCGCCCTCCAGAGAAAACGCGACCTCAGATTCGCGTCCGCCGGAGATTGTGCGCGTGCGCTCAGAGAATGCCTCGACGGGGAAGCGCCGACGGCACGATTGGAGATGGCGACCGGAGCGCTTTCGGAGCGAGACGCGAGCCTCCCGGGGCTGTCATCGTCGCATCGCGAGATCCCTGCGTATGATCCGGGCGCGCCGGACCTCACGAAGACGCCCGTGCTGCGGATCGAGAACCGGCGACGGCGCGCGCGGTTCGAGTCGATCTCGATCGGCCTCGCGGCCATCTGCGGCGCCTTGCTCGCCGTCGGGGCAGTCTCCTTTCCCTTGGGCAGCGATCACAGCGGAGCAGCCCTTCCAGCAGCGCCGCCATCGACTCACTCGAGCCCGCGACTCGTGCGGGGAGGGTGGTGCGAGAATCATTCGACCGAAGGCATCACGCTTTCACCGCCGGCTCGGACCCCACCATCGATTGGGCGAGTCATCACGTTCGCGGACGCGGCCGAAACCGACGCGCCAGGGTCGAGCGCTGCCGCCGATCCCTCGGAGAAGGTGCCAGCTCCCGAGCAAGCTGTGCTCCGACCCTTTCGATGATAGCCAGTCGCGTGGGCTCCGACTCTCCTCCGATGCGTGTCTGTGCGGCGTGCGGCGACGACCTGCCCATCGGCCAGGTCTACTTTCGCTTCGCGGTCGCGATCGAAGGCGAGCTCGACGTGCTCGACGATGGAGCTCCCGATGCCGCCAATCCTCGAGCCATTGCCGATCGGATGGAGCCCGACGACTTCGTGCGCTACGAGGAAGACGTGCACTGGGAAGCGAACGGCGTGATGTGTGCACGGTGCCGAGCGAAGCTCTCGACGCTGCTCGCCGTGCGCTCGGTCGGCACCCATTGAGAAACCGGCAGAAGGTCTGGTTCGTAAGAAACGCTGCCTCAAGGATGATCGAAAACGTCGCCATTCGACGCCGAAAGGCTTCTCGACATCGTGCGCGCTGCTAGATAGAACCGATGAGCTTGTCGTCGACCGAAACGGAGACACTTTGAAGACGACCACTCGCCGCGACATGTTGTCGAGTTGCCTTCGTGGAGGGTTCGGAGGCATGGCAGCGCTCGCGCTTCCGTCGCTCGCCCTCGCGCCGCTCTCGGGATGCGCCTTGGTCGCGCAGGGCGATCACGACCTAGAAACGCTCTTCGTGTTGAAGAAATTCCCCGAGGGCCGCATCTCTGGGTACACCGAGCTGACCATCGATCAGGCGCCCGGTCCCGACGACCAAGCGATTTTGAAGCGAGTAGTTCTCTACGCTCCCGACGGCACGAAAGATCTCACGTTCATCCAATCGCTCTTGGGGCAATCGACGCCGGTGACTGGGGCGTCAGCACAGCTCGTTCGCGGCGGTGGTTTTCCCAAAGACGACACAATTGGGCAGCTCAAGGTACTCTACAAAGAAAATCTCCGACCGTTTTTCAAAGATCGAAGCATCAAAGTCGATTGGTCGGGTCAGGTCGATCCCACGTTCCCTTTCCCTCCGAAGGGGTTTTATCAAATCAGGGCCGTCTTGACCGTCGAGGTGTTGTAGCGACGGAGTCACGCCAACGTTCCTCATCGCCGTTCCGCTCGCGTTGGGCTCGAGGCATGCGGGTCGAGGGCCCATCTTCGCGTCCGCGACGGCGGGCTGTGGGCTCTGGAGTCGCCTCCCCTTCGACGCTTCGAACGATTCCTCCGGCCCGAGATCGATCCCGCTCGTGCTCCGATCGAGTAGGCTCCGCGCGTGCCGACGATCTTCACGAAGGGCGACATTCTCAACACTGAGGGCCTCCATGCCTATGCACACGGCTGCAACGTGCAAGGCAGCATGGATTCCGGGATCTCACTCGCCCTCAAGAAGCGATGGCCGGCGATGTTCGACGATGTGCAGAAGCAAATTGCCGCGAAACGGCCGCAGATGGGCGATCTCTTGGCTTGGAGTGATGGCACCGTCACCGTCTTCGGGCTCGTCATCCAAGACTCTGCTTCGAAGAAGGCGAAAATGACGTCGCTCTCGCGGGCCCTCGAGAGCCTCGTCGGGCACGCGAAGACGGCCGGAATCGGTCGTGTCGGCATGGGCCGCATCGGAGCCGGGCCGGCGGCTCTCGATTGGACCCGAGTGAAAAAGGTTCTCTCCGACGTGAGCGAAGATGCCCCCGTCACGCTCGAGGTCTTCGAGCAATTCATTCGAGCCAAGTCCGAGCCCTGAGAAGCACCGATGAGCGCTTCGCCGATCGCTCCGCTCTTCTCGAGGTCGTCCGCGCTGGCGGTGTCTCTCCTGCTCGTTTCGGCGGGATGCGGTCCGAAGAAGATTCAGGGCGTGCCCATCACCGACGTACAGCGCGCCGAAGCCATCGCCTCGGCTGCCGGGCCGCCACCCGAGCCGCCCGACGAGAGCCCGCATCTGGTGCGGTTTCGTCAGTACGACGGCCCCGCTGGGCCGGTGCTTCTGACCGAGGGGCGTGCGTGGGCAGTGGCCCCGATGCCGACCGGTGGCGGAAATTGCTCGTACGACAAAGGCATCACGATCTCGGTCGAGAGCTATCTGCGCCGTGCGGGCAATCAGAATGTTTTCAAGCTCGATCACTGGGAAGGCTGTGAGTTCGCCTCGCCCGGGACCCTCACGTTGCCTCTCGACAAGAAGCCGCCGAAAGTCGGCGACCTCATTCTCGCGGAGGTCGAAAATAGCAGCCAATACGGCGTCGTCACCGAGGTGAAGGGCGGCGACGTCACTTATCGCATCAAGCTGCTGCTCGTGAAGGGAACCACGCAAGACGCGCACGTAAAGGCGAGCGAGGTGCTCGTGGTGACGCGGCAAGCGCGGCTCGGCGTGCCAGCCGCACTACACGAGAATGGCCGTCACTACCTCGCGACCTTTCTTTCGAGCGATCAGGTGCGTACCTGGGTGATGTCACAAGGCAATCCGCAGCCCGTGAAGGTCGAGGCTTCGGCGGTCCACATCATCGATCACGGAAAGCCATTCAAGCTCGGCGCGCACGTCCTCGCAGCTCGTACGGGCGATCTCCGAGAGACCGAGCACGAGCTCGAGCCCGGAGTCGTGACGGGAAGCATCGACGGCGTGATTCTCGAGGTGCAGTTCGACACGACGCACGGAAAAGAATACGTGCCAATCGAGAACGTGGCCCTGCCCATCGTCGAATAGGCCCTTCGGGCATGAGGGCCCGCGTATCAACCAGTCGGTGCTGTTCCGCCGATACCATCGCGTGACAGGTGGCCTCGTCTCTGCGCTCCTCAGCCTACAAAAGTAGGCTTACGGTGCTCGTTCCTCGGGCAAAAGGCTCGCTTCGGGTCTCGACGGAACATCGATCGACTTGTCTAGACGCGGCCCTCCAACGTGAACGCGGCGAGGAGCCTCGTGACGAGCGATTCGGTCACGGAAAGCACGCGCTCACGGGCCGACATGGGCCGGTCGCAGAGCACCTCGAACACTCTCGCGCCCTTTGCCTTCTCCACCAAGAAGTCGTCGCTGGTGCCGATCGCATCGACGAGCCCGAGCTCGACGGCGCGTGTGCCGTGCCAATACTCGCCTGTCGCCACGGCCTCGATGTCGAGCTTGGGGCGCATCCCGGATACGAACGATTTGAAGAGACCGTGGGTCTCCTCGAGCTGCTCTTTGAGCTTGGCGCGGCCCTCGGGCTTAATCTCGCCGAGAAGGCTCACCGTGCGCTTGTACTGGCCGGCCGTGACGTCTTCGTAGTCGACGCCGAGCTTATCGAGGACCCGATGGATGTTCGGGACGGCAGCGACGACGCCTATCGACCCTACGATGGCAAAGGGAGCCGCGACGACGTGCTGAGCGACGCACGCCATGAGGTAGCCGCCGCTCGCAGCGACCTTGTCGATGCACACCGTGATGGGAAGCTCGCGCGTGCGGAGCCGCGCGAGCTGAGAAGCGGCGAGCCCGTAGCCGTGAACGGTTCCTCCCGGGCTCTCGAGGCGAACGACGATCTCGTCGCCGGGGGAGGCGAGGGCGAGGACGGCGGTCACCTCTTCGCGGAGCGACTCGACCATCGTCGCGAGCACGTCCCCCTTGAAGTCGATGACGAAGACGTTCTTCGCGTAGCTACCTCGCTCGCTCTCGGATTTGTCGCGCGCGCGCGCCGCTTTCCTGGCCTTCGTGCGGTCTTTCGAAGGGAGGAGCTCGTGGCGAAGGATCTCGGCGTTCTCTCGCCAACGCGCGCTGATCTCACGGAGCCGCACGAACGGCTCGGCGCTTCGCCGCCTCCGTATCCGCGAAAAGAGGAAGGAGACCGACGCCGCGAAGGTGACGAACACGAGGACCGATTTGCCGAAGAAGTCGACGATGCTCCAGACGGTATCCATGGGGGGCGCGTAGCGTTCTCTTCCCAGCCCCGCAACCGGAGGAGAGTTTTCTGCTCGTCCGGCTTCGAAAATAGGGCGTTCCCGAGAGTAGGTGCCCACAGAACAGACCTTCGTCGTATCCTCCGGCACGATGGCGGCCCCTCCGTGGAACCCGGACCACCCGCTGATCGGGCGTCTCTTACAGAACCGCTACCAGATCGCCTCCTTCATTCGCGAAGGCGGGATGGCGCAAGTCTTCTGCGCGGTCCAGAACGCCGAGCCACGCCATTGCGCCATCAAGGTCATTCACCCAGAGCTTGCCGAAGATCCCGAGATCGTCGCGCGGTTCGTGCGTGAGTCGCGAACGGCTGCCCGGCTGCAGCACCCGAACATCGTTCGCATCCTGTCGGTGAGCGAAGACCGGGCGCTGCTCTTCATCGCCATGGAGCTCTTGTTCGGTGACGATCTCTCGGCCCGCGTGAAGCTGAAAGGGTCGTTCACCGAAGAGCGAGCGACCGAGATCATCATCGACCTGTGCAGAGCGTTGCAGCACGCACACGAGCAGGGCGTGATTCACCGAGACATCAAGCCCGAGAACGTGATGCTCGCGCGACAACCCGACGCGCCTGAGAAGGAGGTCGTGAAGGTTCTCGATTTCGGCATCGCCAAGATCCTCGACGAGCGACTTGATGTCGAGCTGCCTTCGGAAGCGCCCACGGGGGTTCGTTCGGTCCTGACGCGCGTCGGCACGTGGGTCGGCACGCCTGCGTACATGTCTCCCGAGCAGGGCAGCGCCCAAGCGCTCGATCACCGGTCCGACATCTACTCGGCGGGGGTTTTGCTCTACGAGCTCGTCTGCGGGCGACTTCCGTTCGACGGCCAGACGCCGCTGCAAATCCTCGCTCGTCACATTCACGAGGCGCTGCCGCTGCCGAGCAGCTTCACCACGATTCATCCGGGCCTCGAGGCCGTGATCGTGCGCGCGCTCGAGAAGAACCGCGACAACCGGTTCTCGAGCGCCCGCGAGATGGGCGATGCTCTCGCGCAAGTTCTTCCCGACCTCGCGGCGCTCTCGAGCGAGCGTTGGATCGGGCGGACGATGAAGTCTTCGCCGGAGAGCCGCGGCGCCGTCTCGTCGACGCTCCAATCCGAGGAGCCGGCGACCGGGCGTGCTTGGACTCGCCCGAGCCCCGCCGGGGCCTCTCCGTCGGCCGAGGCTGGGACGCGCCCGCTCCCTGCCGGGAGCCCGACGCCACGTTCGGTCGACCGCACGATGCCATCGCAGAAGGCCGATGACGGTAGCGCCGAGCCCGCAGAGCCCGGCGAGCGTGACTCGCTCCGCGGGCTCAAGCAGACGATGATGATCAAACTGCCGGCGCGCGATCTCGAGCCCGCCGCTCGGCAGGCACCGGCGTCGGCGCTCCCGCCTTCGCCGAAGGTCGCCCATCCGCTCATCGGTAGGCTTCTCCTGGAGCGCTATCAGGTCGCTTCGTTCATTCGGCAAGGGAGCATGGCTCAGGTCTTCTGCGGCCTCCAAGACGATAAGCCGCGTCACGTCGCGATCAAGGTCGTCGACCCGGAGCTCGCCGCCGACCCCGGCATCGTCGCGCGGTTTCTGCAGGAGGGGCAGCTCGCGGCGCGCCTTCGCCACCCGAACATCGTTCGCATCGTCGACGTCGGCGAGGACGAGGACCTGCTGTTCATGGTGATGGAGCTTCTTTTCGGCGACGATCTGTCGGCGCGAATCAAGCAGCGTGGCTCGCTCGATCAATCGAGGGCCATTCAGATCGCGATCGACACGTGCCGCGCTCTCGCCCACGCGCACGCGCACGGCATCGTGCACCGCGACATCAAGCCCGAAAACATCATGCTTTGTCGCATGCCCGACGCCCCAGAACGTGAGGTCGTCAAGGTGCTCGACTTCGGAATCGCGAAGGTGCTCGACGCGAAAAACGACGCGTCGCTCCCCACGGAGTCGCCGACCGCGGTTCGCTCGGTGCTCACGCGCGTCGGCTCGCTGGTCGGGACACCCGCGTACATGTCACCCGAACAAGGTCGCGCCGAGCCGGTCGATCATCGGTCGGACATCTATTCGGTCGGCGTGCTGCTCTTCGAGTTGCTCTGTGGGAAGCCACCGTTCGAAGGTGAGACTCCGTTGCAAATCGTCGCCCGGCACGTTCACCAGCCTCCGCCGGCGCCGAGCTCGCTCGTGGCGATGCCGCGAGAGCTCGAGGCCATCGTCCTGCGCGCTCTCGCGAAAGATCCGGCGCATCGTCACCAATCCGCCGGCGAGCTCGCCGACGCGCTCGAGGCGCTCTCGCGCGCCGTCGATCGAGGTACTGGATCGGGCGCGGCGAGCGATCGGTGGCTCAGACACAGCGGACGCGTCGAAGGGCTCGCTTCAGCGGCTCAGAGAGATGCGGCTCAGCAACCGACCCCTCGGCAGACGACAGCTCAGCAAGTCACGGCTCAGCAAGTGCCAGCTCCGCAAACCGCCGCCCAACCGAGGACGGCGCAATTGGCGGCGCCGCACGCGAACCCCCCACATGCGGTCGCGCCGCCCAAAGCTCTGCAACCGACGGCCGTCGGGAGCTCGGCCTCGGTCATTGCGGCGCCGGCGGCTGCGGGTGGCCAAGTCGACATCAAGGCGCGTGCTTCGTACGTCGACGGTGCGCTTCCGAAGATCGAAATGGCATCGCCGCCTCCGCAGGTCTCGGGGCCTGCGGCGCTGGCGAGGAGAAGTCCCGACATGGGCATGCATGGGCTGGTCGCGTCGGTGGACGTCCAGCCGAGCCACATGCAGGTCTCGTCTCCGCCCCAAGGAGGGCTCCACTCGGTATCGCCCGCGCAAGGGATGGCCGCGCTCCCACAGCGCCCGGTGCGCGTCGGGGGGCTCACACAGCCGCTCCACAGCATGGGCGCGGCGCTCGCACAGGCGAGGCCGCCGATGGCTCACCCGTCTTCGATCGGAATTGCGCCACCGCCCGCTCGCGATCCGCGAGCCGAGCGTCTCGTCCGCATCGTTGCCGTTCTGGTGGTGCTTCTCGGGGTCGCGGTCGCGGTGATTCTGGCGCTCGTGCTCCGCCCGGTCTGACCCTCTCGCTCTCCGGATCGCTTTACAAGGAGGGGTGTTCTAGACGATTCTGTGAAGAGCCATGCCCGCTCGGCGGGCGCATGGGGTGCGCAGCGCAGGTGCCGTTTTCTCCAAAGAAGCTCGAGCGCGCGCGGTACCCTCCCGCGCATGTTAGTCGGCATCGTTCGCGAAATCGGCCTCGGCGAGCGCCGCGTCGCAGCCACACCGGAGACGACGAAGCGCCTCATCAAGCTCGGATTCGACGTCACCGTCGAGAGCGGAGCAGGGGAGCTCGCCTCGTTCAAGGACTCGGACTACGAGGCGGCGGGAGCCAAGATCGCGACCACGGCGAGCAGCGTGCTCGGCGCGTCGGACATCGTGCTCAAAGTGCGACCGCCCGCGGCCACCGCCGACGGAGGTCACGAGGTCGATCTCCTCCGAGAGGGCGTGACGCTCATCTCCTTCATCTGGCCGAGCAAGAATCCCGAGCTGCTCGCGCTGCTGTCGGCGCGCAAAGCCACCGTGCTCGCGATGGATCTCATTCCTCGCATCACGCGTGCGCAGAAAATGGACGCGCTCAGCAGTATGGCGAACATCGCCGGGTATCGCTCGGTCATCGAGGCGGCGAGTTTCTTCGGTCGATTCTTCACCGGGCAGATGACCGCAGCAGGCCAGGTCCCACCGGCGAAGGTGCTCGTCATCGGAGCGGGCGTGGCCGGCCTCTCGGCCATTGGCGCGGCCCGAAGCCTCGGCGCGATCGTTCGCGCATTCGATACGCGCCCGGGAGTCAAAGAGCAGGTCGAGAGCCTCGGCGCCGAGTTTCTCGAGCTCTCGTTCGAAGAGAACGCCGCAGGGGAGGGCGGCTACGCGCGCGAGATGAGCGCAGAGTTCATCGCAGCGGAAATGGCTGTTTTCGCGGCCCAGGCGCGCGAGGTCGACATCATCATCACGACCGCGCTCATCCCCGGGAAACCCGCGCCCGTGCTGATCACGACCGACATGGTCGAGAGCATGCATTCGGGATCGGTCATCGTCGATCTCGCTGCCGAGAACGGCGGCAACTGCGCGCTCACTCAGCCGGAAAAGGTCATCACGCATCGGGGCGTCACCGTGATCGGATTCGTAGACCTCCCGAGCCGTCTCGCTCCGACGGCGAGCCAACTTTACGGAACGAACCTCTGTCACATGCTCGCCGACATGGGCGGAGGCAAGACGTGGCACGTCGATCCCGACGACGAGATCGTCTGCGGCTCGCTCGTCATGAACGAAGGCGCACTCACCTGGCCGCCCGCGCCGCGTCCAAAGATCCCCGACGCGCCTCCGTCACGCCGACCGAGCGTGAGACCGGTGTCGAGCGCGCCGAAGTCGATGGCAGCGACCGAGCGCAAGCAGAGCAAGGGGGGCCACGGAAAGGTCACTGCGGCGCCTCCCGCTTGGCCGCTCGTCGTCGGCGCGACGCTCATCGCGCTCCTCAGCCAATTCGCGCCGCCCGAGCTGCTCGCGCATGCCACCGTCTTCGTGCTCGCGTGCTTCGTCGGCTGGCAAGTCGTGTGGAACGTGACGCCCGCGCTCCACACCCCGTTGATGAGCGTCACGAACGCGATCAGCGGCATCATCTTGGTCGGCGGCATGCTCAATCTCGCCGAGCCGCTCTCGTCGCCCACCACCGTGCTCGGGGCCGTCGCGCTCTTTCTCGCCGCCATCAACGTGGCTGGTGGATTCATGGTGACCAACCGCATGCTGAGCATGTTCACGAGATCGGTCGAGCCCGACGCGAGCCCCGGGAGCGTGAAGCGATGAGCTCGACACTCGTCACCGGCGTCTACCTGATCGCCGGAATCCTCTTCATCCGAAGCCTCGGCGGTCTCTCGACGCAAACGAGCGCGAAACGCGGCAACCTCTACGGCATCTTGGGAATGCTGCTCGCCGTGGCCGCGACCGCTGCGATCGCGCGTGGCGGCTACCCCATCATGGCGGCGGCTCTCTTCGCGGGCGGCGCCGTGGGCGCGATGCTCGCTCAACGTGTCGGAATGACGAGCATGCCTGAGCTCGTCGCAGTCTTGCATTCCTTCGTCGGTCTCGCGGCGGTGCTCGTCGGGTTCGCTGCCTACTTGTCGCCGAGCATCACGGTCGTCGGAGCCCCGCGAACGATCCACGAGATCGAAGTCTTCGTCGGCATCCTCGTGGGCGCGGTCACCTTCACCGGCTCGATCATCGCGTTCGGAAAGCTGCGCGGCAACATCGGCTCGAAGCCTTTGCTGCTACCGGGAAGGCATTGGATCAACCTCGCGATGTTCGGTGGATGCGCCGCGCTCATGGTCCCGTTCCTCGCCGCTGAAGGCACGGCTGGACTCGGTCCGCTCGTGGCGATGGCGGCGACTGCCGCGCTCCTCGGGGCTCATCTCGTCTGGGCCATTGGCGGGGCCGACATGCCCGTCGTCGTGTCGATACTCAATAGCTATTCAGGATGGGCTGCATCTGCAGCCGGGTTCATGCTTGGCAACGACCTCTTGATCATCACCGGCGCGCTCGTCGGATCGAGCGGTCTCATCCTCAGCACCATCATGTGCCGCGCGATGAACCGCTCGATCGTGAGCGTCATCTTCGGCGGCTTCGGAGTGACTGAAGGGGCCGCGCCCAAGGCCGCCCTGCCGGGAGCCGCGCAGGGGGAGATCACCTCGACCGACGCGGATGGCGTCGCGAAGATGTTGCTCGACGCCAAGTCGGTGGTGGTCGTTCCCGGCTATGGAATGGCCGTGGCTCAGGCGCAGCACCCGCTCTACGACGTCGCCAAGATGCTCCGCAAGCGTGGCGCGAACGTCCGCTTCGCGATTCATCCGGTCGCAGGGCGCCTGCCCGGGCACATGAACGTCTTGCTCGCCGAGGCGAAGGTTCCGTACGACATCGTTCTCGAGATGGATGAGATCAACGAAGACTTCCCGTCGACCGACGTGGTGCTCGTCGTCGGCGCGAACGACATCGTCAACCCCAGCGCTCTCGACGACGTGCAGAGCCCCATTTATGGGATGCCCGTGCTCGAGGTCTGGAAAGCGAAGCACGTCATCGTCACGAAGCGTGGAATGGCGGCCGGCTACGCGGGGATCGACAACCCGCTCTTTCAGCTGCGAAACACGTCGATGCTCTTCGGCGATGCGAAAAAGAGCGTCGACGGAATTCTCGCGCGCCTGAAGAGCGACGACGCCTGACGCTCGTCGCTGAGCGATCCTCGACGCCACGATGCGGCGATGGGCCGCGCACGACACGGCTCAGCTACACGGGTCGTAAATCATGAGGAGCGCGAGCGGTCCGAGGACCCAGAGTGTGAAAACCCACCGGCGACCTCGCGGGCTCGTTCGCTTCGGAAGCGGACGTCGCCTCGGATGACACCGGCGAGCGACCGCCTCGAGCGCGCGGTAAAATCGATCTCGCTTGCGCTTCGCTCCGGGGGCGTGGGCCTCGTTGCCGTAGCCACGTGGCCTTCTTCATCGTGGGACCTTCGTTTCCGTTCGGGTGAACACGCTCGAACCGCCGAGCCCGAAAGACATTCCCGCGCCCGTCGCCACGGCCTACGAAGGCCTCGTCGGGCATGCGCGTTCACCCTCGTCGGACACGGGAACGCGCCTTGTGATCAGTCGTCGTGCGCCGAGGCACGACAGGAAACCCGAATCTCTCGCTGCGTCCTGGTCCGACCCACAACGTGATCCCGGCCCGGATCGACCGCCAGCGAAGTGACGCCCCGTGACGCCGAGGAGAGCTGTGGTAACGGTTTCTCCGATGCTCGCGACCCTACGAGGAGCTCTGCTCGGCAGCTTCTACACGCTCGTCCCGCACTTTCAGCGGGCGCTGTTTCCGCTCGAGCCGCTCGCGACCGAGAGGTTCGTCGTGACCCAACGCGATCACGCGGTCGGTGACGTTCGCGTCTCGGCGCTCGTGTCGCGCGCGCGAGCGCCGGCGCGTCGTTGCGTCGTACTGCTGCACGGCCTCGGCGGAGACGAAGCGAGCGGCTACCTTCTGCCCATGGCCCACGCCGCGCGTGACGCGGGTCTCGACTCCGTGCGCCCGTCACTCCGCGGCGCCGACGGGAGTGGCGAAGATCTGTATCACGCCGGGCTCACCGACGACCTACGGGCCATTCTTGCCTCGAAAGAGCTCGAGCCCTACGAGGCCGTTCACCTCGTCGGCTTCTCGCTCGGCGGTCATGTCGCTCTGAAGTACGCGACCGAAGAGCATGATCCGCGGCTCCGATCGGTCGCTGCGATCGGATCGCCGCTCGACCTCGAAGCGGCCGCGCACGCGTTCGATCGACGACGACGTAGCCTCTACCGACGTCACGTGGTCTCGTCGCTCCACGCGGCACACGACGCTCTCGTTCGGCGCGGACGAGCGCGTGTGTCGCGAGACGAAGCGCGCAGCATCACGAGCATCGTCGCTTGGGACGGGCGAATCGTCGCGCCGCGCTTCGGGTATGCGAGCGCATCGGCGTACTACCAAGCCGAGAGCGTGGCCCCCCGCCTCTCGCGGCTCGAGCTGCCCTCGCTCTACCTCGGAGCGGAGCACGATCCGATGGTGCCGTCTTGGGCGGTCAAGCCGTCGCTCGAGAGAGCGAGCGCTGCACTGAGCGTCCAGTTCTTCGACGCCGCCGGCCACATCGGATTCTCGACCGGCGCCCATATCGAGGGCGCGCGAGGAGGCGACCTCGAGGCCCAGGTCATCGACTGGCTGTTGCGCCGAGGCTGACCGACGCGCGACCGACTCGGGTCGAGCCTCGAGCCGACGCGAGCGATCCCGGCGCGAAGAGAGTCGTCTTCGGCCCGAAGCGTTGCTACGAGGCTCGTCCATGCAAAAGACCGCGCCTTTCGTGATGCGTCTGAGGTCTCCGCTCCTCGCGTCGACGCTCGCAATCGTAGTCGCGGCTTGCGGCAGCGATGCGACCACCACGAACAGCGCTCGACCGGTCGGCTCCGACAAGGCGAGCCTCACCCCGGTCACCAAGCCCTCTGCGGCAGCCGAGCCGCCGACGTGCGCCGCACGCGTGGCCGCTCTCACCGGGCGTCTCGCGCAGTTGGAGCGGGGCGGCGCGCGCACACCCGTTTCGGTCGAGCTCGCGGAGGCAGATGGAAAGCCTGCGCTCGACGTTCAGCTCATCGAAGCGACTCCTTCGCAGATCCGGTTCGACGGCCAGCCGACGACCGATCTCGCCAAGGCCGTGGCAACGAAGCTCGAAAGCCTCAAGGCGCTTGGAACGACGAGCGAAAAGCGGCTGAAGGTGAATTTGGCGATCGATCGGTCGAACGAGAATCCGATGGAGATCGTCGCTCAGGTCGTCGCTCTCGACGTCGACGCGTCGCTCGTCATGAAGGCCAAAGGATCGGTGGTCGAGCCTCGGCCGAGCTGGTTCGTCGGCGACGGTGCATCGGCCGATCTCGGTCTCGTCGACCAATGGACTTTGAAGACACTCAAGGCCGAGATCGCGCCTTGCAAGAGCCTCGATACCGAGCTCTCGCCGCTCTTTGGAGACTCGGTCGATTGGGGTCAGCGCGCCACGGCCTTTCGGACCACGGTGCCGCTCGGGCTCGAGAAGTGCGATTGCAAGGTCGATCTCCCGAGGGTCTCCGACGCTGTCGCGTTCATCGTGGGCGGGGGAGTCCCGCTCGTCGCTAAGGCGCTCGTCGTGAAGATGGGCGCGCCGAAGAAGATCTCGGTCAAAGGGTCGAGCGTGGCAGCGCTGTATGCGGCGCTCCCGAGCGAGCCCGAACCGGTCGAGCTCGTGAAGTAGCACTCCATCGCGGCGCCTCCGCGTCGAGGAGGCGCATGCGGTCATTCGGCGTCGATTCGATAGACCGCTCCGCCGATGTCGACGATGTAGATGTTTCCCGCTTCGTCCTGCCCGAACGAGGAGATGCCACCGAGCGAATCGCTCCCGAGATCGGTCGTCAGCTCGATTTGGGCCGTGGCGGCGCCGTTCGCGTAGCGGAAGGCAAAGACCTTTCGCGCGCCGTAATCACCATATAGATAAACGCCTTGGAGCCCGGGAATCGCGGCTCCGCGGTAGACGTAGCCTCCGGTGATCGAGACCCATCCTGCGCTGTGGCTGTGCTCGATCACGGGCAAGGTCTTGCCGGTGCCGTCACAATCGGCTGGCGGATCGGTGGGCGTCGAGCAGTTGTCGCCGACGCAATGCATGCCCTCCATGACGCTCCAGCCGTAGTTTTTGTTGCCTTGTCCAGACGGCTCGACGTCGACCTCTTCGAAGCAATTGCGCCCCACGTCGGCGACGTACATGTCGCCTTTGCACGTGTCGAAGCTGAATCGCCATGGATTGCGAAAGCCCATATCCCACACATAACCGTTCAAGTTGCCGGCGGGCGCCGAGTCGGAGTCGACATCGATGCGCAGAATCTTGCCGAGATTGGAGCTCGGGTTCTGCGCGGGGTTCGACGGGTCTCCGGCGGCGATGGCGGTGTCACCGGTGCTCGCGTAAAGCATGCCGTCGGGTCCGAACGCGAGCATTCCTGCGTTGTGATTGTACGCGCTGTGACTCAAGTCGATGGCGAACGTCTTGACGGGCGTCGCGTCGGCCTTCGTCGGATCGTTGGCCGACCGCTTGTACTCGTAGATTCGATTGTGTAAATCTGGGCTGGTATAATAGAGAAAGAAGCGGCCATTTTGCGCGTAACCCGGGTGAAATGCGAGGCCGAGCAGCCCCCATTCTTCACTCCCTTGGTGCTGCTGAATCGACGACGATATGTCGAGAAACGTGCCCGTGACTGCGCCGTTTTCGACGATGAGGATGCGCCCATCGAGCTCGAGGACGTAGAGCTTGCCCGCATCGCCCGGCGCTGCCGTGACGAAGTCGGGTTCGACGAGGCCGGTGACGACTTGGGTGAGCTTGAGGGGCGGAATCGATCCACCGGCTTCGTTGCAGCTCACGCCGCCTCCGACGCCCGTTCCCGCGGTGGTCTGCAGGCCTGTCGCGGTGGACGTGGGCGATCCGGTCGAGCCCGTGGGCGACGACGAGGTCGACATCGTGCTCCCCGTCGCGGTTTGCCCGCCTGATCCGGTCGAGCTCGAATCACCGCACGCGAACACCGCGACGCTACCCGAGAGGGCGACGAGAGAAACGATGCATCGAAAGGCTGAAGTTATCATCATCGGTCTTCCTTATTACGACAGGACGTCAGGCGCAAAGGCTCCGGTCGGCTCGCCTCGAGGCGACGTCGAGCAACGGACGTGCCGGCGCCTCGAAGGAAGCCGAAAAGCAAAACGCCGCGGAGCTTCATCGATGACGTCTGGGCCGCTACGGTCGCTCGAGGGACCCGGCCGCTCCCGCAGTGGTAACGAGTCGAGGCGGTCTGACACGTCGCTCTACGAGATGGTCAAAAAGCGCCCAAGCGTCGGACGCAGCGCGTGCGCTACCAGGTATTGCCGAACAGCGTGATGAATGCTCGCCGACAGCGATCTGCGCGGCTTGCTTCTATTTGTCATTGCCAGGGACGAGCACCGACCTGTGACCGTCGCAGCAAGATTGCGTCGTAAGCCCATGCTGCACCGCGCCGTTCCTAGGAGGCCTCGCGCAGACGTCTGGTGACGGATCTCCTGCCGACTGCTGCGAGCGCAACCAAGGACACCATGCTAGATTTTTCTTCTTTGCTCTGCGCCGTGACGATGGGGACCTGGGTTGCCGGATGCGGCGGCGGGGCCTTCAGGCAGGCCCTGACGAGTGACGATTGCAAGGCAGGCGACGAGCGCTGCAATCGCGCGGGCTTCGACGCGCCGCTGGCGCTCGGTGCGACGGCGTCACCACGAGTCCACGTCTCGCTCGACGGGAGCGCGAGCCCCGGGCTCCATTTCGAATCGGCCGCGCCGAGCGTGCTCGACGTCGAAGATGGACACGTCGTCGGAAAGAGCGAGGGAACCAGCGCTCTCCTCTTCGTCTCGGACGCGAGCACGGTGCTCGACTTTTTTCACGTGTGGGTCAAGAAGCCGACGGCGCTGCGCATCGAAGCCGCTCTTCCGGGGAGAGACGTATCGGGGCGAATCGAAGGTCCGATCGAGCTCATGGTGGGCGAAGAGCTGCGCCTCGTCGCCAAGCCAGTCGCCGACGGTCAAATTCTCCTCGGGACCGGAGAGGCCGACTGGAGCGTGGACGCGCCGTTCGCCACGCTGCTCCGGGAGGGAAGCGAGGATCACCGCCGCTTCGTCGCCGATGCGCCGGGCTCCGTCACGCTGCACGTCCGCATGCTCGGCGTCGAGTCGGTCGTGGCGATCGTCATTCATTCACGGGTCGCCGGAGCGCAGCCGAAAGCTTCGACCAAGAGCGAACGAGGTGCGTCATGAAGCGCGTCGCCCTCTTGCTAGGTCTCCTCGTCTCGGGGCTCGGATCCGGGTGCGCCCCGCTCGTGAGCACGGTCAGCGTGCCGCCGCCTTCTCGCTCGGGCTCACTCTGGGTGAAGAGCCGCGACGGCGAAGATACGATCCGCGTCTCGAAGGGCGTGGCGCTCGCCATCGAGTGTCGTGACATCTGGTGGGGCGGCCCCTGCGAGAACGCGAAGGCTCGGACGAACGATTCGAAGATCGCGCGCGTTCTTCCAGCGCACCTCGACAAGAAGCCCAGCCCTCGGTCCGACTCGTCGTACACGTACGAAAATGCGAACCATCGATCGGTGTTCGTGATCGCGGGTGTCGAAGCCGGACAGACCGAGCTCACGATCGCGTCGGATGACGGGAATCGAACGTTCCAGATCCTCGTCGAGCCATGAGCGCGCGCGCAGACGATCTGGGCTCGACCCTGCTAGCGTGCGGCGATGCAGGTCCGCGAGCTCGTTCCCATCTTGCAGATGGCCGTCGGCCCCGTGATCCTCATCTCCGGTGTCGGGCTCCTTCTGCTCTCGATGACGAACCGGTTCGGTCGCGTGATCGACCGGTCGCGCGCCCTCTCGACGGCGCTGCGAGTCGCGCCAGACGAAGAACGCCGAGACCTCGCCTCGGAGATTCACATTTTGGCCGCCCGGGGACGGTTGATCCGAACCGCGATCACTCTTGCGTCGGTGAGCGTTTTGCTCGCGGCGATTTTGATCATCGTCCTCTTCGTGACCGCGCTCCTCGGCGTCGAGATCGCCGAGTTCATCTCTGGGCTCTTCATCGGCTGTCTGGGCTCGCTCATCGGAGCCCTCGTCTTCTTCATTCGCGACATCAACCTCTCGCTGCGTGCGCTCGAGGTCGTGCTGTCGAAGAACCGTTGAACGATCCGGAGCCGACACGCGACAAAAGGGATCGCTCGACCGTCACGAGCGGGAGGCATCAGGATCGTCGTGTTTCGCGCCGTTCTTCGAGGCGAGCTCCTTGTCGGCGAGGCTCTTCGCCGCGTGATACTTCCGTCGCATGTCGTCGATGTCGACGCTGGGCGTCGGAGTCTTCATGTCGAGTGACTCGAGCGCTTTCACCAAGATCTGCGACACCGCGAGGTTTCGTAGCCACTTGTGGTTCGCCGGGATCACGAACCACGGAGCGTGCTTCGTGCTCGTCTCGGGGAGCGCCGCTTCGTAGGCGAGCACGTAGTCGGCCCACTTTTCCCTCGCGCTGTAGTCGGCTTCGCTGATCTTCCAGTGACGCTTCGGATCGTCGAGGCGCTCTTTGAAACGCTCGAGCTGCTCGTCGGGGCTGATGTGCAGGTAGAACTTCAGGATGTGCGTGCCGCTCTCGTGAAGATTCTTCTCGAAGTCGTTGATGAGGCCATAGCGCTTCTGCCAAACCGACTGCGGAACCAGCGCGTTCACGCGGACCGCGAGGACGTCTTCGTAGTGGGAGCGGTTGAAGACGACGATCTCTCCGCGCCTCGGGACGTCGCGGTGGGCGCGCCAGAGAAAGTCGTGCGACGCCTCGAGCACCGACGGCACCTTGAAGCCCTCGACACGGGTGCCTTGCGGGTTCATCGCGTGGAGGACGTTCGAGATCGTTCCGTCTTTGCCGGATGCGTCGAGCCCCTGAAGACAGATGAGAAGCGAGTGACGATTCTCGGCGTAGAGAAGGTACTGGAGCTCACCGAGCCGCTCGGCGTTCTTGGTGGTCTCGAGATGGCCGGCCACCTTGTCGAGGTCGTCGGGCTTCCAGCCCGGATCGATCGCCGCGAGGTCGACTTTGCTCCCAGGCGCCACCACGAACCGGTCTCGATAGCTGCTCATGGATCTTCCTCCAATGGACGACCTCGAGCTTAGCACTCGGCCGCGAGGGCGGACGCTACCCGGGACGTTCGCGCGACCGATCACCACGCGCTCGCGCAGGCTCTTTGGCCGGATGAGGTCGGCGCGATTACCTTCGTTCGATGAGGACCTCGAAGACAAGCGCAAAGAGGTTTGTAAGAAGTCCCGGCCGCTCCTTCGCGACGCGGGTCGTGCCGACAGAGAGGCGAGTGCGTCTGCTGCGGGCAAGGTCCAGACGATGGTGTTCTTCAAGCTCCTGATGGACGTGTTGAAGATCATCGGAGCCGCCATCTGCTCGGTCTCGGCCCTTGGAATCGCCGTCGCGCGCAATCAGCCGACGAGCATGAAGACGTACGCCACCGTCATCAGCGAGATGGCGTTCGTATCGGTCGCCGCGGGTGGAATCTTGACGGTCTTCGGCTGATCTCGAGTCTTGGGGCCCTGGGCCTGAAGGCATGAGTTTTCTCGGAGAGTCGGGGACGCGTGTCGCCGCGATTCGAAGAGAAGGGCGTCTCATCTGGCGACCGGGTACCACCACCCTCGCAAAACGAGGAGCCCTCCTCGCGTATCGAGTCGAGCCCCGACCCTCGAGCCAGCGCCGACGCGCTGACCAGGTGTCATCGTTTTGATGGTCTGGTGTTCCTAAACGCGACAGCGTGGCGGCTTGCCTCTCGTTGTTCGTGGGCCCCGACGGCACGCCTTCGAGCGTGTCGGCTCCGGCATGAAGAGTGCAACGGGCCGGGCGCGACACCGTACCGATCATTGGAGCCGATTATGCCTGCGGAGACTTCGTTCCCACACATCGCCCCGCGCGAGACTTATCAAATCGGCTCGGGCCATCTCGTTCTCGAGACCGGGCGGGCCACGCCGAGCTCCATCGCGAAAGCGACGTTCGCCCCAGGTATCCGCGTGTGGACGGCGCTCTGGAACCGCGTCGGCAACGAGGATGACGCCGAGGCTGCTGCCATCGGTCGCGCGCTCTCGCGTCGGTTCGACCGGGTCGTCGTCTTGGTGAATCCGGGTGCGAAGAACGGGATGCGACAGTGGGGCTTCGCCGACGCGCTCACGTCGGCTACACGCGACGCCGATCACCACGTCACTTGTCTCATCGGCACCGACCTCGCTGAGTCGCTCGGCCGCGCCGTCGAAACGATGGCCGACGACGAGGTCGTCATCGCCTACACCCGCGACCTTCCGTCGGCGCGTCTCCATGTCCGAAATCTGGGCGGCTTGCCCACCGATTTCATCGAGGCGAAGCCCCCGTCGCAACGCCATCCATCGCTCTTCGTCGAGCGAGCCACGCCTCGCTTCGCGCTCGCAAGCTGAGACCGAGTCGCGGTTGGGCGCTGCTCTAGCCGACGCTGGGGGCGCGATACTAGATTTCGTCCACGAGTCGGAGGCACCACTTCGACGATGCGCGCGTCAAGCTCGCGCGGACGGTGAAGATCTCGAGACCGAGACGACCGCACCATCGGAGCTCGCGCAAGCCCCCATGGCGGCTACCGAAGTTCACGCAATGACCGGGTTCGAGGAGCGCGCAAAAGAGATCTGCGAGCGGTGAAACGCCTCCTTCGCAAAGTGCCGCCGTCGCCGGAGCGCAACCAGCTCAAGAGCGAGCTCGAGGCGGTCACGGACCGGGTCGCGACGCTGCCTCTCGCGCCGCCGGGCGGCGGATCTCGCTGGGCCGCCTTTCCGATACCGTCATTCGAAGCTCGGCGACGGGCCCCTCATCGACAAGCGCGACGCGGATCTCCACGTGCGCTTCGACGATGGTGTGGAGCGCTGGCTCGTCGCCGACCGATTGACGCCGCTCGGCGACGGCAACGGAGGGACCGCGAACGGGTCGCTCGAGACTCCGTCGAGTTCTCAAAGAACGAGCCGGGTCTTCGCGTGAAGAAATTCGTCGCGAGGAGTCGTTCGTCAGGCTGCTAAGCTCTTGCGCCGATGCGCCGCTTCGACGACCAAGTCATCTGGATCACTGGTGCGAGCTCTGGAATCGGGGAAGCGCTCGCCATGGAGCTCTCGGCGCGCGGAGCCAAGCTCATCGTGTCGGCGCGCCGCCGCGAGCTCCTCGACGGGTTGCGAGCGCGCACTGTCGACCCGAGCGCCGTTCACGTTTTGCCGATGGACGTCGCGGATACCGCGCGCGCGGCTGAGCACGTGCGCGACGCGTTCTCGCGGCTCGGTCGCGTCGACGTCATGGTGCACAACGCCGGTGTCGGGCAGCGCTCGCTCATCGTCGACACGCCGCTCGAGGCCGAGCGACGAATCATGGAGGTGAACTACTTTGGTGTCGTCGCGCTGACGAAGGCGCTCCTCCCCGAGATGATCGCGCGACGCGGCGGCCACCTCGTCGTCGTCTCGAGCGTCACCGGCTACGTCGGCACGGCGTTCCGTTCGACGTACGCGGCGAGCAAACACGCGCTCCACGGCTTTTTCGAGTCGCTCCGCGCCGAGCACGCGAAAGACGCGATCGACGTCACGATGGTCTGCCCAGGCTTCGTTCGCACCGAGATCTCGGCCAAGGCGGCCACGCTCGCCGGTGAAGACATGCGCAAGCACACGGCCACAGAGGCCGGAATGGCACCCGAAAAGGCTGCGCGAAAGATCGCCGACGGCATCGCGAAAAAGAAGCGCGAGCTCTACGTGGGCGGTCCCGAGGTCCTCGGGATCTACATGCGCCGCTACGCGCCTGGTCTTCTGGCGACCGCGCTGAAATACGTCAAGACGACGTGATTAGCCCGTCGTGAGCTCTTCGGCTTCGCGCTGCAACGTGAGCAGCTCGGACGTGAGGACGGAGCGTCGCTCGGCCGCAGGGGGCGATTGCACCCAAGAATCGATGTCGGCTCGGAGCGCACGAACACGACGCAGAAGCTCGTCGCGCCGGGGACCGAGCGGCGCTTTGCTCGACAGCCGGTCCTCGATCTTCGAGCATATCGCCGAGAAGGTGGAGTTGCCTCCAGAGGTTGTCGCGTTCGTTCGATCGTCCACGTTACGAGTCAGTATCGCCCAAGGCCGCGTTCGGCACCACGCAAGAGCGACGTTTTGCGGAACGACTCGCGGAGCGACGCTCGAAAGGATCCGGAGCGGTGCAATTTGTCGCTCTCGCGCAATCGAACGGGCTGCAAGCATCTACGCCGAGCGATTCGCAGGCGGTCTGGCGTTGGGAGATAGGCGGCCTTCGACGACGCGAACCAGCTGCCTCGTGCGCTCAGCGTCGGCCATCTCAAGTAGAGGTCGCCGTCGAAGGATATCGCAGGCGTGATCTCGCGGCTGCCGAGCTCGTGCTGCTCGGCGCGCATCGGGTCGGGCCCCATCACGAATGCACATTGCGGCGTCCCGAAATGCATCGAGCCGCTTCTGCTCTCACCCCAGCGTGCCGAAAATGTGACCGATCAATCGCGCTCTTCGAGGCCGTTCTTGTCGACCACGACCTCACGAGCGACGGCCGCACGCACCGAGGCTCGGGGACTTCGACGCGGATGGAAACGGCTCGTTCCGCGCTCGGTCTGCGAGGCAACCGCGTGCGTGTTCGTGTCTCAGCGCGAGCCGATCATCTCGTCAGGGCGAACGTGCGCATCGAATTCTTCGGCCGTGACGAGGCCGAGGCTCGTGGCTGCCGCCTTCAGCGACAGGTTCTCCGTGAGCGCGAGCTTGGCGACCCTCGCTGCGGCGTCGTAGCCGATGACCTCGCTCAGCGCCGTGACCAGCATCAGCGTGTTTTCGAGGTGCTTCGCGATGGTCGCTCGGACAGGCTCGATGCCGGCGACGCAATTTTTGTCGAACGAGAGGCACGCGTCACCGAGGAGCCGGGCGCTCTCCAGCACGTTGTGGATGATGAGCGGCTTGAACACGTTGAGCTCGAGCTGCCCGCTCGCCGCGGCAAAGCCGACCGCGGCATCGCTGCCCATCACGTGGACGGCGACCATCGTCATCGCTTCGCATTGAGTCGGGTTCACCTTGCCGGGCATGATGCTGCTTCCGGGCTCGTTCTCCGGCAGATGCAGCTCTCCGAGACCGCAGCGTGGGCCGCTGCCGAGGAGTCGAACGTCGCTCGCGATCTTGAAGCACGCGACCGCCAGCGTGCGCATCGCGCTGCTCGCCGCGGCGAGCTGCTCGTGGCCGGCCAACGCCGCAAACTTGTTCGGCGCCGTTCGGAATGGCACCGACGTGAGCTCTGCGATCACCGCGGCGACTCGGACATCCCAACCGTTCGGCGTGTTGAGACCCGTGCCGACTGCGGTGCCTCCGAGGGCGAGCTCGTAAAGCCCATCGAGCGATAGAGTGAGCTGCTTGTGGGCAGCGTCGAGCTGCGCCGCCCATCCCGACATCTCTTGGCCGAGCGTCAGAGGCGTCGCGTCCATGAGGTGGGTTCGTCCGACTTTCACCACGTCGGCGAAGAGCGTCGACTTTATCGCGATCGTCTCGCGAAGCTTCGCGACGGCGGGAAGCAGACGTTGTCCTATCTCGAGGGCCGCGGCGACGTGCATCACCGTCGGGAACACGTCGTTCGACGATTGCGACAGGTTCACGTGATCGTTCGGATGGATCGGCTTCTTCGATCCGATCGTCCCCGACGCGAGCTCGATCGCGCGGTTCGCGATGACCTCGTTGGCGTTCATGTTCGACTGGGTGCCGCTCCCCGTTTGCCAGACGACGAGCGGGAAGTGGTCGTCGAGCTTGCCGACGAGCACCTCGTCGGCGGCTCGCACGATGAGCGCAGCTCGCTCGGCGTCGAGCTTTCCGAGCGCCAGGTTGGCGAGCGCGGCAGCCTTTTTCACGATCCCGAACGCACGGATCATGGGTCGCCCGAAGCGTTGGTAGCCGATCTGGAAGTTCCGTCGCGAGCGCTCGGTTTGGGCGCCCCAGTACCGGTCGCTCGCGACTTCGATCTCACCCATGCTGTCGGACTCGATGCGAACGTCGCCCATGGATCGCTCCTCGGCGCTTGGCCCTGAATGAGTCACGCGAAAGAGCACGCACGACGCGTTCGCGCGGGGCTCGACTGGTCTTCGTCACTTCTCAAGTCTGAGCGCATCGAGCTTCTCGTGGCCCTCGGGATGCATGCATTTGCCTCCCAAGAAAGTCTCGCGGCCGACGATGCAGCCGTGCTCGTCGCGAAAGAGAAGGTCGTCGTAGATGGACTTCTTGTGATTCAGGCTCTCGCAGCTCGAGCCGTTCCAGACCTCTTCGTTGGCTCGACAGTGGTGCTTGTCGACGACCAAGAGAGGGACGAAGCCTTGATCGTCGGGCTTGTACGCATCGGGGTCGGGATCGGCGATCGCGAGCAGGCCGAGCCTGAGTGGGGCGCCGCACTGTGCCGTGAATTGGCCGTTCTTCTGAGCCTCGACGCACGCCTCGGGGATCCCCTCGCTCGCGATGACCTCGCCATCGGCGGTCGTTCCTCCGCCGAAGCCCGCACCGAAGACGGTCGCCGCCGCCGCGATGGCGCTCGACTCGCCGACCGCGAGCGCGAATCCGCCCATGTAAATGCGATTCACGATGTGCGTCGCGCGATCGCAGTCTTGGCCGTGGAGGTCTGCGTGGTTGAACGATTTGTCGACTGGGAGCGTGAGCATGCCGGCGAAGCGGTAGTCGGTCCTGAGCGAGCGGCCTTGTTGGAGCTTGCCCTCGAGCTGCACGGCGCCGAGCGGCAGCTTGGCGAAGAGCTCTTGCTTGTCGGAGGCCGTCTTCGACTCGTTGCCGGGGTAGGGCGAGAAGGTATACGAACCAGTCGCGAGGCAGTTGGGGAGCACCTCGAGCGTGACGTGGCACCCTTTGCCAGCGTAACGAACAGCCAGCACGCCCTGCTGTCGAGCGACCGCGACGTTCGCGCGAAAGTCCATCGACAGGCCCATCAGATCAGGCTGCTGGGTGATGCTGCTCTCGTCGCATCTCTCCCCGAAGGCTCGAGAACCGTCGGGCGCGTGGAGCTGGTCGGGGATGGGCGAGCGGCAGCCGGTCGCCGCCGAAAGAGCGACGATGGCGCATGCCATCGATGCAAGGAGCACGCTGGGCCTCCGGCCGGAACGAAAGACGGGCATCGATCGCGTAAGAGACCGCCGAGGCGCTCCGCCGTCAAGCGGCGGCCCGCTTTGCGCCACGGTCGAGGCAGCCTTCAGCGGCCTCGCGTGCCCGACCGGGCGCCTTAGGGCCTGCGTATCAACAACTCGGTGCTATTGCGCCGATACCTTCGTGAGACAGGAGGCCTCGTCTCTGGGCTCCTCAGCCTAGAAAAGTAGGCTTCCGGTGCTCGTTCCTCGGGCCAAAGGCTCCCGAAGGTTGAGGCGGAATATCGATCGATTTGTTGATACGCCGGCCCTTACCGCACGTGAAGAACCACCACGCGCCCCGTCGGGGTGAGCACGGTGCGGTCGTGCGTGCACCGAAAGTGGACGAGCGCTCTCCGCGCGGCGACGAGCTCTTGCTCTGCTCGCTCGCCTTTGATGAGCAAGAGGCGACCGCCCGGCTTCACGAAGGGGACCGTCCACGGTAGGAGCGCGCCGACCTTTGCCAAGGCTCGCGCGGTCACGACGTCGAACGTGGCGCACATGGGGCCTTCCGCGAGCTTCTCTGCGCGCCCGGCGATGGCGGTCACGCGCTCGAGCCCGAGGGCGCCCGCGACGGCCGCGAGAAACGCGACCTTTTTCTCGGTCGCGTCGACGAGGGTGACGCGGAGGTCGGGTCGGGCAATCGCCAGGACGATTCCCGGAACGCCGCCGCCGGAGCCGACGTCGAGCACCTTCGCGCCCTCTTGGAGCGAAGTCAGGTGGGGGACGAGTGTCAGAGCGTCGAGCGCGTGGCGTGTCCACACTTCGGCCGGATCGGTGATCGAGGTCAGATTGACCAGCTCGTTCATCGCGATGAGTCGAGCGAGGTAGTCGCCGAGGCGAGCTACGGTCGGAGCCGAGAGCGACACACCGATCGCCTCGAAGCGCTCGGCGAGATCGCGAGGCGCTTCGAGCGGGGGAGGTGACGGAAGCGGCAGGGACGCTCGAGCTGGTTCGCGATCCATGATCTGCGGCGCTTCTAGCACTCTTGCCGTGACGGCCCAAGGCGGGCGAGGAGAGCCGATGCGAGGACGCGTCGGATCATTGGCCCAGCTTGCCATGCCGTGCGAAGAACCACCGGGATGAATCTGCGCGCGATTCCTCCCGAGCTTCTGCTGCTCGCGCTCGCCGTCAGCATCGGTCTTGCGCTCGTCTTGGCGGCGACCGCGCGATGGCGACGTTGGGCGCGACGGCGCGCGATTCTGGCACGCGTGACGCGGGCGGGGGAGGGTGAGCTTCGAGCTGCGCTGTGGCTCGAAGAGTTGGGATACGAGATCACCGGCGCACAGGTCGCGATCGAGTACCCGGTCGTCGTCGACGAGCGCGTGGTCTCGGTGTCGCTTCGGGCCGACTACCTCGTGCAAAAAGACGGAGCTCGCTACGTCGCCGAGGTGAAGACCGGTCAGGTCGCTCCCCGCATCGAGACGGCCGCGACGCGGCGGCAGCTACTCGAGTACCGCGTCGCCTTCGCGGTCGACGGGATTCTTCTCGTCGATGCCGAAGCCGAGTTGGTGCACGTCGTCACCTTCCCGAAATTGGGAGAGCTCAGGGCGTTGGTGGCTAGCAGGCTTGATTGAGGTCGGACGACAGTCGGAGGACGCGGTCGGCCCGCTCGCGCGAAAGCTCGGCGCGCACTCGTCTTCGGTGGGCAACACGAGCTGGCGACGGGCGGCGTGGATGTGCTCGTTGCCTTCGCGGAGCGTGATCTTCACCATCACGTCGTTCTTGTCGGAGCAGAGGATCCTGCCGATGGTCTTGGCCTCGTGCGGCGCACGCTGAAAGCGGTCGAAGAAGAGTCCAAATCGATGTACGGGATAGACGGTTTGCGCGGTGGCCGACGGACGGAGGGCGGTCCATGCTCGTCCTGGCCTGGCCGACGACCGCGTGGTGATCGTCGTCTTCGCGGCCGCACCCTGGCGGTTCGTACGCTAGGGTGCTCCGCATGCGCCGCCATCGAGCCCTTGCCCCGCTCTCGCGCGAGCATCATTTCGCGCTCCGTTTGGCAGGACGGCTCCAAAAGAAGCGATGTTTGCCTCAAGCTTCGTCGATCGAGCCGACGACCACCGAGCTCGTGGAACAGGTGCGGGCGGCCTTCGCAGGCGAGCTAGACAGGCACTTCGCTCTCGAAGAAGACGTAGTCATCCCTCGGGTCTACGGGCGCGACATCGAGCTCGACGCCTTGTGCACCGACGTCGTTCGCCAGCACGCCGAGATGCGCGCGATGGCGCTCGAGGTGCAAGCCGCGAGCCTGTCCGACGACGCTCGAGACGAGATCCTTGCGCGCCTTGGTGACGTGCTCGAGGAGCACGTGCGCCACGAAGAGCGTCTCGTGTTTCCGCGAATCGAAGCGGTGCTCGACGACTCCGCGCTCGCGGCGCTCGCCGAACGCACCTCTGCCGCCTCGGAATGAGGCTTCGGTGCGAGCGACGACGTCGAGGTGCCTTCCTCGCGCGCGTGGGAACTGCCTTCGCCTCTCGCCGCCTCGTCCTTGGTAGGGGTGCCGCGCCGAGGTTGCTCCCAAGGTCCAGATGACCTCGCGCCACGAGGGGCCCTTCGTGATGAACACCGAAGAAGAGCTCGACCAAGCTGTCATCGACCATCCGTCCGGCCGTCGCACCGAGATTGAGTCTCCTGCTCGCCCTTTGGCGCTCGCACCGACGAACGAGGCCTGGACAGGAGGCTCGATCGCCTCAGTGATACGCGGGCCCTTCATGCGCGTTTAATCCGGCTTAACGTGAGGTCTGGCTGAACCCGACCATGATGACGTCTCTCTTCGAAAAGGAGCTCTTCATGGAAGATCAGTCATCGGTGGTTTTGACAGTCGCAGACGCGCGCTCTTGGAAAATGAGGTCTCGCATCTTCGCGAGCCTCGGGATCGCGACGCTCGTCACGCAGGCTGCATGCGGCGAGAACGCGTCGACGACCGGTACGGGAGGCGCAGGCGGCAACGCCGTGGGGACCACCGCGACGAGCGGCGTCACCAAGGCGAGCGCGACGGCCGCGACGACTTCGAGCACCCAGGCGACGACGGGGGTTGCCTCCAGCGCGTCGACCGGAACCGGTGGGCTCGTGGACGTGGAGCGTTGTTTCGCGAACACCGCCGTCCCGACTCCGGCGTGCCCTCCGCCCGACATGGCTGCTGCCGCGTTCGGCAATTGCACGACGACTGCCGAGCTCGTCACGACTTGGATCTCGGGCCCGACGGTGAAGACCGACGCTTGCTGCTACCAGGTCGACGTGAGCGACCCGAACAACGGGGCTTGCGGAGCCGTCGGCAGGCCTCTCGTGATCGACGCCGTGGCTCGATCCGCGCGGGTCGCCCCTTACGCGAGCGATTGGCTGCTCACGACGGGCTCGCCCGATTTGCGCGATCTCGACGAGGCGACTCGGCTCGCGCTCGCCGATGCTTGGGCGACCGAGGCGCTCTACGAGCACGCCAGCATCGCGAGCTTCTCCAAGCTGTCGCTCGAGCTCCTCGCGTTCGGCGCTCCTCGGTCGCTCGTCGTAGACGCTCACCGCGCTGCGCTCGACGAGGTCGAGCATGCCTCGCTCGGCTTCACCTTCGCGACTGCGTATGCCGGCTCGCCGCGTACGCCGGGCGCTTTCGAGATCGTTCGTGAAACACGGCTCGCCTCGACGTTGGCCGATCTCGCCGCGCAAGCCGTCGAAGAAGGATGCGTCAACGAGACGTTGGCGGCGCTCGTCGCCTCGGCGCAACGTGAGGCGGCGTCGGACGGCGTAGTGGTCTCGGCGCTCGCTCGCATCGCAGACGATGAGACGAGGCATGCCGAGCTGTCGTGGCGCATCGTCGCGTGGGCGCTCTCCGTGGGCGACGACGAGGTGCGAGCGCGCGTCGTTCAGGCCTTCGAACGCGCCGTGGCCGAAAGCGGACGCGAGATCGAGCTGACGTCTTCGGACGAGTCGAGCGATCGGTCTCTGGAGGTCGCTCGGAGCATGCGTGCCCACGGACGGCTCTCACCGGTCGAAGTCGCTCGCGAGAAGGCACGCGGTCTTCGTGACGTGGTCCTTCCCGCCATGGCCGCGCTGATCGCCCCTCGCGCTTGCTGAGCTGGCGCCGCCTTTCGGCGCTTGGGCGCTGCCGGTAGGAGCGAGATTTCGGAACGCCATGTCGGGCGCTTCTCTCGCCAGCTTTGCTACCCGTGTCTTCCTGTTGCAGCCTCCGATATCGACAGTAGGGCCGGCCCCTAACTGTCGGTCGGAGCTGCGAGCGCGTCGGACCGGGTGCGCGACCGCAGGATCCAAACGGTGCCTCCGATGAGGAGGACCGGTACGACGAGCGCTGCCCAGGCCCACGGAGGCGCGTCTTTCAGGAAGTCGAAGAGCTTCTGACCGAAGAAGCTGACCAGAAAGAGCGGGAGGAGGTAGCCCGTGAACGAGCCCCAGAAATGCGTCGAGAACCGAACCTTCGAGACGCCGAAGAACACGTGCAAGAGCGGGGGCATCCAGAAGATCAGCTGCAACAGAAACACGGTCGTGAAAGCGCGGCGGGCGAGCGACTCGTCGTACTTTCGAAAGCGCGCCGGAATCTTCGTCGAGAGCCAATCACGCGCGACGAAACGAGCGAAAGTGAAGCCGACGACGCTCGCCGCCATCGTTCCGGTCATCGAGAGCGCGAATGCGACCGGCCATGGCCAGATCAACGGCGCTGCCATGATGAATACGGTTCCTGGCACGCCGAATGGTTGCAGTGTCGCGTAGGCGGCGATGAATGCCACGTAGCCCCAAGGGCCGAGGTCGACGAGTGTCTGCTTGATACGAGCCGGGTCGGAGAACTGGTGAAAAATCCCGAGGCGCTGAGCGACGACGAGAAGCGCGATCACGCTCAAGACTGCGGCGATCTTGGTCTTTCGCAGGAGCGCAGGGGTCTCGGCGAGGAGCGGTGAAGCGTCGTCGTCGGGACCGTCGTCGGCTCGGTGGGTCAATCGCTGGGCCATTCGACGAGCGCTTCACCCTGTGGAACGGAGCCACCCGACCTCCCGAACGCTGACATCCCCGAAGCATAGAGGGGCCGGTGAAACGCGCAACCACGACGCTGTCGCGACCTTCGACCGTTCGAGGCCCGGGGGGCGCATACGTCCGCTTGCCGCGTCGTGCTTTCTGGGCTCTCCTCGTGCCAATGAATGGCTTTCTTCGACCCCATCACCTCGGCGCGGTGACGCTGGGCGCGGCGCTCTCGCTTTCGGCGTCGCTCGCTCCGGCGCAGCCCTTGACGCCTCCGCCCGCCCAGTTGCCTCCGGGCGTGCCCCCACCGCTCGCGCCGCCGCCGAGCGCCGCACCCATGCAGCCTGGCCCACCTGGGACGAACCCGGTCACGCCGAATGGCCCGCCTCAGGCGATGCCGAATTCAGGCTACGCGCCGCCTCCCGGCTACGGGCCCAATCCAGGTTATGCGCCCAATCCTGCTTACGGCCCGAATTCAGGGTATGTGCCGAATCAGGGTTATGGTGCACCGCCCGGGTACCAGCCTAGCGCGCCGGTCAAGGTACCTACCCAATTCGACTACATCGAAGGCGCCGAGATTCCGCCGGGCTTCCGGCTCGACACACAGCCCCGCGCAGGCCTCGCGATCGGCGGTTTTTCGATGTTCGCAGCGACCTACCTCCCGACGATCATCACGGCGGGCTTCGTCATCGACAACGACCGCTCGGCCGCAGCCGCACCGCTCTTCGCGCCAGGCATCGGGCCCTTTTTCGCCATCGGCACGTTGCAGACGGGGGCGGGTGCCGGAGTGCTCCTCGTTCTCGACGGGCTCGCTCAGTCTGCGGGACTCGCGATGGGGATTGCCGCTTTCGCATCCCCTCGCAGAGTGATCGTCCGAAGCCAATACGGCTCGGTGCATTTCGCGCCCATCGCCACGGGTGGCGCCATTCCGGGCTTCGGCCTCGCGGGCGACTTCTGACCTAGACTGCTGGGCCGAGCGTCCAGCGGGGCTCGAGCGATGACGCGAGCACACCCGTCGACAGAAGCGGAACCGCATGGTGTGCGGTAGGCCTGCCTGGGGCGAAGTCCTTTCTTGCGCGCGCCTGTGCCGGGCGAGAGGCATCGCCATCGCCAAGGGCCGGCGTATCAGCAAGTCGCCTAGCACCGACTTGTTCATATACGGGCCCTAAGAAGGCAAGCTCTCCCGACCGCCCTCCGAAGCTCATTCTACCGGCCAGCGTCGGGTGCTCGCACAACGCTCGTACCTATTGCGACATATAGCGAGACAAGACCTTTCGTCTGCGCGATCTCGAGCGTTCGCATCGCCGAGGTGATCGACGCCGCGATGGTGGGATCACCCTACGTCCGGCGAGAACGCGAGGGCTCTGACGTGTCGACCGGTATTCACGTGAGCTCAAGCGCTCGCGTCGGCCGAGAAGCGACCTCAGTCTTTGCACGGCGGAACGTTGGCCTCCTCTTTGACTTTGGCGGAGTCGTTGTCGGCGGTAGCCTTGGTCTCGGCTTTGCCCTCCTCCCACTCCTTCTTCGCGCCCTTCGTTCCGTCGGTGACCAGCCCGCCGACCGCCTTTCCTGCGGTCTTGACGCCTTCGACGCCGGTCTCTCCTGCAGTCTTGATGGCTTCGCCAGTCGTTCGCCCAGCGACGGTGACGTCGTCCTTCGGGCCTCGGCGGCAGGGCGGGGATGCAGCGCAGCCCAGCGTTGAAAGAAGAGAGACCCCGGAGACGACGACGACGAAAAACTTCTGAATGGTCATGCTTCGAGGCGCAAAGCACGGTCCACGCCAAACCTCCTTCGCGGTCTTCGCTTGCTCGTTTGCCATGTCGTGCCGAAACGGGTAGCGGCGCCGAAACCGGGCAGAATGTCTCAGCGGGGCACGATGGCCTGCGAGCGCCGCTCGCGCCCCAAGATCCGTGGTAGCGCTCTCGAGGTCCTCGCATCGAAATCGACTGCGAAGCCAGTTGGACCGCAACCTCGAAGGGGGCGCCGGCTGCTGGCATGCGGCCTGCACACGCGTCCGCATGATCGACACGCAAACGAAGACGGAGCAACGACCCACTTGGTGGACGGAACAACACGCGACGGCGTGGTCACGCATTCGCGAGGCCGTCCGTCGGGATTGGGAGCAAACCAAGCACGACATCTCTAACACGAGCGGACACGAGCTCAATCAAGACATCGGCTCGACCGTCTTGCAGTCGATCGACCGACAGCCCATTCCCCCGGGCGACCGACCCAATCCTCCGCGCATCATCGGCGACTGGGAAGACATCGAGCTTCCGATCTCGTTCGGCTACGCGGCTTGTCACGTCTATGGCGCCCAGCATCCCGTGTGGAGCTCGGAGCTCGAAGGGCTCCTCAAGCGCGATTGGATCGCGAGTCACGCGCCGGCCGACCAGGGATGGGGCGATGCGAAGCGTTGGGTTCGCCAGGGATACGAGGGAATCGCGAAGGGCGCTGCGTGACGCGTCCCGCCTCCTCGGCAGCCGGGCTCGGCGACCACGGCAGTGCCCCCCAAAACGACAAGGAGTGACCACGATGACGAAATCGCAAGTTGGAAAGAAAATGAACGGCCTCGCTTCGAGCGGCGTACATGCGGGCGCCGCGCGACCGACTTCAGAGATGCCTCGTCCGGCCGATACGCTGAAGCCGCCTCGGGTCGCTCCTTCGGAGAAGTCGGTCACACCAACGCGCGGTCCGCTGCCGACCGACATCGATCGAGAGCGCGCCGAAGGAGAGGGCATGACTGCTCCTCCTGCCGAGACCGAGACGACGCCCAAGCGTGACGGAAAGACCAGCACGAACGAGCGGTGAGTCCCCGTCGCCGTGGGCTCTGCTTTTTTTGCCCGAACGCGAAGAGCGAGTGCCGCTCCGAAGCCCACGAAGAGAGCCGACGCTGCATCGCAACGCCGGCTCTTCTCGGTCTCGACGCATGTCAGGAAATGCGAGCAAGGCCAAACGAATGGGAGTGGTTGGACGGCGCTAAGAGGCGTTGACAGGAACACGCCTCGGCCTACAAAAGGTTCTCGATCGATCGATATTCCGCCTCAACCTTCGCGAGCCTTTTGCCCGAGGAACGAGCACCGGAACCCTACTTTTGTAGGCTGAGGAGCGGAGAGACGAGGCCGCCTGTCTCATGAAGGTATCGGCGGAATAGCAACGGGTTATAGATACGCAGGCCCTAAGGGCCCGCGTATAAACAAGTCGATCGATATTCCGTTGAGACCGAAGTGAGACAGGCGCCCGAGGAACGAGCACCGGAAGCCTACTTTTGTAG
>JAYUUB010000043.1:0-49885 GCA_043755175.1 Polyangiaceae bacterium
CGACCCCTTCGCCACCCCCGATTCGGTCTTCAACCCCGACCGCGCGCGCGAGCTCCTCGGTGAAGCGGGCTACAAGGTCGTCAAAGACGGCGATGGCTACCGCGCCGACGGCATCCCTCCGGTCGAGATCCTCTACAACACGAGCGAGGGCCACAAGAAGATCGCGGTCGCGATTCAAGACATGTGGAAACGTCACCTCGGCATCAGCGTGACGCTCCGGAATGAAGAGTGGAAGGTCATGCTGAAGAACGTGCGCGACCGGAATTTCCAGGTCGTCCGCTTCGGGTGGGTTGCCGACTACAACCATCCGCACACGTACCTCGACACCTTCCTCAGCTTCAGCCCGAACAACCGAACGGGTTGGGCGAACCCGAGCTTCGACGCGCTCTTGGCGAAGGCCGCCGCGATGCCCGACCCCACCGAGAGCATCAAGCTCTACCGCGAGGCCGAGAAGATTGCGGTCGATGCGATGCCGAAGATGCCGCTCTATTTCTACACGAAGCTCGCGCTGTTGAAGCCGTACGTGAAGGGCTTTCATTTCAACGTGCGCAACGAGCAGCTCGTCAAATACCTCTGGATCGACGAAGGCTGGGAGGGCAGCAGCAACAACGACCCTGCCTACCCGGTCGAGTCTTTCGCGAAGCCGGGAGCGTACTGACATGGGCAGCTACATCCTGCGGCGTGCATTCTCGATCATCCCGACGATGCTCCTCGTCGCGACCATGGTCTTTCTACTCGTGCGGCTCGCTCCGGGGGGGCCGTTCGATCAGGATCGCGCGGTTCCGGCCGAGGTGAAGCACGCGATCGAGGCGAAGTATCACCTCACCGATCCGCTGTTGACGCAGTACGAAGACTGGCTCGGCGATCTGGTCTTTCACGCCGATCTCGGCCCGACCTTCAAGTATCCGAACCGCTCGGTCAACGAGATCATCGCCCTGAGTCTCCCGGTGTCGATGGAGCTGGGCGTCCTCGGGATGTTGCTCGCGCTCGTCATCGGCGTCCCGCTCGGCGTCATCGGAGCGGTGCGACAGAACACCTGGAAAGACACGCTCGCGATGACCACCGCGATGCTCGGCGTGAGCCTGCCGCGCTTCGTCCTCGCGCCGCTTCTCGTGCTGATCTTTTCTCTCAAGCTCTACTGGCTCCCCGTCGCTCGATGGGAGTCGTGGCGCCACATGATCCTTCCGGTGATCTGCGCGGCCGCACCGATGGCCGCGTACATCGCGCGCCTCACACGTGGCGGCATGCTCGAGGTCGTGCACTCCGACTTCGTCCGCACTGCGCGAGCGAAGGGGCTCTCCGAGTCGCGGATCATCCTCAAGCACGCACTGAAAGGTGGCCTCTTACCGGTCGTGAGCTTTCTCGGGCCGGGCTTTTCGGGGCTGCTCGTCGGCTCTCTGGTCGTCGAGCGAATCTTCAACATCCCAGGAATGGGGCGCTACTTCGTCGAGGCCGCGCTGAACCGAGACTACAACCTCGTCGTCGGCGTCACCCTCGTCTACGGATTCTTGCTCGTGACCTTCAACGCCGTCGTCGACGTCGCGTATCAGTTCCTCGATCCGCGGGTGGAGCTCAAGTGACCACCGAACCTGTCCCGAGCGACGACGCTCCGCCGCGCTCCCAAAGGCTCGAGGAGCTCGAGCGAGGCTCGAGCCTCTGGAAAGACGCGTGGAGGCGACTCAAGAAAAACCGCATCTCGGTCGGCGCCGGGATCGTCCTCATCGTCATGGTGCTCGTGTGTCTCGTGCACCCGCAGCTCTCGCACTACCACTACGACAAGGCCGACCTCGATCTCGGACCCACGCCTCCCTCGTGGGAGCACTGGATGGGGACCGACGTCCTCGGCCGCGACCTGTTCGCGCGCATCACGTTCGGTGGTCGAATCTCTTTCGCCGTCGGCCTCATCGCAACCTTCGTGAGCTTCTTCATCGGAGTCACCTGGGGCGGCGTCGCCGGCTATTTCGGCGGTCGAATCGACGCGGTCATGATGCGCATCGTCGACGTCCTTTACACGTTGCCGCTCCTCATCCTCGTCATCTTGCTGATGGTGTTCTTCGCGAACGACAAGACGACCGTCTTCGCGGTCTGGGTGAAGGTCCTCGCCATCTTCACAGCCCATCCGCGCGATCCGCAGTATTTCCCGATCTTTCAGATCTTCATCGTGTTCTTCGCGATCGGCGGAATCTCGTGGCTCACGATGGCGCGCATCGTCCGTGGTCAAGTCATCTCGCTCCGCGGCCAGCCCTTCATCGAGGCGAGCCGTTCGATCGGTGTCGGTGATGCCGCCCTCATCTTCAGGCACCTCGTGCCGAACGCGCTCGGGCCGATCATCGTCTACACGACGCTCACGATCCCCGAGGTCATGCTGACCGAGGCCTTCCTCTCGTTTCTCGGGCTCGGGACGCAAGAGCCGCTCGCGAGCTGGGGTCAGCTCGCATCGAGCGGTGCCGAGACGATGAGCCTCTTTCCTTGGATGCTGGTCGCGCCGGCGGTCATGCTCGCGCTCACTCTCTTCTGCTTCAACTTTCTGGGCGACGGTCTGCGTGACGCGCTCGACCCCCGCATCCGGAAGGACTGACGCGAATGCCGCTCCTCGATGTACGGGGTCTGAAGACGCATTTCTTCACCGAAGAAGGTGTGGTGAAGGCGGTCGATGGCGTGAGCTTCTCGGTCGACCGCGGCGAGGTGCTCGGGATCGTCGGTGAGAGCGGCTCTGGCAAGAGCGTCTCGACGCTCTCGGCGATGCGGCTCATCCCCGACCCGCCGGGTCGAATCGTCGGCGGCCAAATACTTCTCCACGGCGACGGGGAGCCGCTCGACATCGTTAAGGCAACAGAACAGCAGATGCATCACATTCGCGGGAACAGACTCGCCATGATCTTCCAAGATCCGATGACGAGCCTGAACCCGTACCTCCGCGTGAGCGACCAGCTCGTCGAGGTGCTCGAGATTCACAAAGGGCTCGATCGGAAGGCATCTCGCTCGAAGGGGATCGAAATGCTCAAATCGGTTGGGATCCCCGATCCCGAGCGACGCTTCGACGATTACCCGCACCAGCTCTCGGGTGGGATGCGGCAACGCATCATGATCGCCATGGCGCTGCTCGCCGAGCCCGAGCTCTTGATCGCCGACGAGCCCACGACGGCGCTCGACGTCACGATCCAAGCGCAGATCCTCGAGCTCATCCGCGAGCGCAAAGACGCGATGGGCGTAGGTGTCATCCTCATCACGCACGATCTTGGAGTCGTCGCGCGTCTCGCCGACCGGGTCGCCGTCATGTACGCGGGGCGCATCGTCGAGCAAGGCAGCGTCTACGACATCTTCGACGATCCGCGTCACCCGTACACCGTCGGTCTTCGCCGCTCGATTCCGCGCATCGACAGCGACCGGAGCCAACGTCTGGTCCCCATTCGTGGAATGCCGCCGTCACTCGCGAAGCTCCCGAGCGGCTGTCCGTTCCGCGACCGCTGTCCGAACGCCATGCCGATCTGCGCCGAGAAGTTCCCCGACGAGCGAACGATTGAACTTTCTCCCAAGAGTGCTTCGGAGGGCCCGGCGTCGCACCGCAACGCCGACGACCGACCCGCGCACGTCGTCGTGTGCCACGAGATTGACGCCGAGAAGGTTCGTCTCGGAGGTGAGGCGTGAGCACGCTCCTCTCGGTCGAAGGTCTCCGCGTCCACTTTCCCGTGAAGCGCGGTCTCCTCATGCGCCAGGTCGGCGCGGTCAAGGCCGTCGACGGCGTCTCGTTCGACGTCGAGGCTGGCTCCACACTCGGTCTCGTCGGTGAATCCGGCTGCGGAAAGTCGACGACGGGTCGCGCCATTCTCCGACTCGTTCAAGCGACCGAGGGTTCGGTCCGTCTCGACGGCCAAGACATCTTCAAGCTCTCCAGCCGGGACCTTCGTACCGCTCGTCGTCAGATGCAGATGGTCTTCCAAGATCCTTACGCGAGCCTCAACCCGCGCATGACGGTGTTCGACATCCTCGCCGAGCCCCTCACCACGCATTCGATCGTGAAGGGCAAGGCGGCGCTCACCGAGCGCGTCGCCGAGCTCATGACCCAGACCGGGCTCTTGCCGGCGTACATGCGGCGCTACCCGCACGAGTTCTCGGGCGGGCAGCGCCAGCGCATCGGGATCGCCCGCGCCATCGCGCTCAAGCCGAAGCTGGTCGTGGCAGATGAGCCCGTGAGCGCACTCGACGTGAGCATTCAGGCTCAAATCATCAATTTGATGACCGACTTGCAGAAAGACCTCAATCTCACCTACATCTTCGTAGCGCACGACCTCGCAGTCGTCCGTCACATCAGCCGCGAAGTAGCCGTGATGTACCTCGGCAAGATCGTCGAGCGGGCGCCGACGCACGAGCTGTTCGAGACCCCCCGGCATCCGTACACCCAAGCGCTCTTGTCGGCGATCCCCGTTCCGGACCCGATCATCGAGCGCAAGCGCAAGCGCCTCGTCCTCGTGGGCGACGTGCCGAGCCCGCTCTCGCCGCCTTCGGGCTGCCACTTTCACACGCGATGCCCCGCGGCGTTCGACCGCTGCAAGATCCAAGAACCGGAGCTCTTCGAACGCTCCCCCGATCATTGGGTCGCCTGCCATCTCGAAGACCGCGCACCCGAAGAACGTCCACCCGAAGTGCATCCATTCGCGGCCGCTTCGGGTGAAGAGACGCCAGCGACGTGAGAGCTTCTGGTGCCGGGGGCCTCTCTCGAACGGGCCTCCCGCGAACCGCCACTTCGCGACCAAGCTTCTCGCAGTCAGCCTCCTCGCAGTCAGCCTCCTCGCAGTAGCGTCGTCGCAGTAGCGTCGTCGCAGTCAGCCTCCTCGCAGTCAGTCTCGCGTGAGGTCCCAGCCGATCTTCGCGACGAGCGCGGCGACGACGATCAGTACGACGAGCCTGACGAAGCCGTCGCCGCGGCTCATGGCGACGCGTGCTCCGGTCGCAGCACCGAGCGCGTTCGCCGCCGCCATCGGGAGGGCGACCTTCCAGAGCACGGCGCCGCGCAGAGCGAAGATCGCGAGCGCCGCGAGGTTCGACGCGAGGTTCGTGATCTTCGCGTTGCCCGAGGCCACGACGAGAGGCTCGGCGTAGACGAGGACGAAGGCGACGATGAGAAGCGAGCCAGTCCCCGGACCGAAGAAGCCGTCGTAAAATCCCATCGCGAGAGCGATCGGGAAGGTCGCCCACGGCCCCTTCTTGGGAAAGCCTTCGCGGGGCGGCTTACGCGGCCACATCACCACGACCGCCGCGAAGACCAGCAGGCCGAGGACGATCGGCTTGAGTGGACCGGGAGGAACGCGGAGCACGAGCACCGCGCCCATGACCGCACCCACGAGCCCAAAGCCGAAACCGATCGGTGCGCGCTTCCGATCGACTTTGTCTTTCGACCAGTACGACACTGCGCTCGAGATGGCGCCGAAGGTCGCTTGACCCTTGTTCGTCGCGAGTGCGGCGTGCGGAGGGATCCCGGCCGCGAGCAGCGCGGGAAGCGTGATGAGCCCTCCACCGCCTGCGATGGCGTCGACGAAGCCCGCGGCGAAGGCCGCGAGGGCCAGCAGGTAGACGACGGTGAGGGTCACCCTCGCACCGTCAGCGGTGGCTCGCGTAGATTCGATCTCGCCACAGAAGCAGGTCGGGGAAGGCGGCCGCGAGGCGAGGCTCGTCCCACACTTTGCGTTGCTCCGGGCCGAGCGGCGAATCGGGGCGAAGCTTGATCACCGCGAGCGAGGCCGCCATCGCCACGTCGGCGAACGAGAGCTCGCCGAGCAGGTACTCCTTGCTTTCGAGCGCTTTTCGCGCGGTCTCGAGTACTTTGGCCATGCTCGCTTCGAGCGACGCGGAGCTCTCTTCTGCTTCGACGTGCTTCTTCTTCAAAAACGTCGTGGCGGCGCGCGCGACGCCGACACCGAGCGATCCGAATGCTCTGAGAGGGCCGGGCAAGGCTTCGTGAAGAGCGGCAGGGCTCGCCAGCATGCGGTCGAGATGGCGCGCTCGCCCGGCTCCGAGAAGCTCGTCGCTTCGACGGACCCAGTCGAGGATTTCTCGCGTTCGATCGCCGGGGAACAGCGGCGATCCGCTGCCGACGCTCTCGGCGTAGCGCGCGATCTCGAGCGAATCGCCGAGCACGCGCGCACCGACGTAGAGGCACGGCACCGTCGGCTTCTCGAGAGGCTTGCGCGACGCGAGGCGAAGCAGAGGCTCGTAGACCAGCGGCAGATGCTCGACGGCGTGATAGCGCACGCGATGGTGATCGAGGGGCCAGCGAGCCTTCTCGGACCAAGGGGAATAGGCGAGCGCTACGAGGATCGGAGCCATCGGCGGCACGCTCGTACCACGCAGCCACGGCCCGAGCGAGCGATCTCGGTAGCGTCGCGCGGCACGCTCAGGGGAAGGTCAGCGCCATGACGTACTGCTCCCAGTCGGCCTGGAACGCCTTCATGTCGCTCGCCCCGAGCGCCCTCACGAGCGCTTTGTATCCCGTTGGATCTTGCAGTCGGTGAGCACGTGCATCGCGGTAAAACGGTATGAGCGCTCCCTTCTCTTGCAGGTAGTAGAGGAGGTAGCGCGATTGCGCGTAGTTGGTCCCGTGCGGATCGTCGTAGAAATCCGCGGAGGTCGTCTTCGCGAGCGCCTCGAAGGTCGGGAGCGCGTGCTTGCGAATCGCCTTCTGAAGACTAGCGAGTCGCCAGTTGGTGTAGCCGATGATGTGGCCATCGCGCTCGCCCGACTGCTCGAAGAGCGAGCCGAGACCCTCGTTGAGCCACGACGGCGCATCGGGAAAATCGGCCTCGACGAACGGATGGACGATCTCGTGCACGAGCGTGCCGCCTCCCGTGGCGAAGTTCATGAAGAGCCCGTGATTCGCGGGTGAGTAGAAGCCGTACGGCGTGTCGGGGATGTCACCTGTGAGCTTGCGAACGCCGCTGTCGTAGGTTCGCGCGTCGGGGTAGAGCCAGACGTCGAGGATCTCATTGGGCGATGCGTCGAAGAAGTCTTTCTTCAGCATGTCTCGCGCCCAGCGAACGGTTCCGCCTCCGCGCTCACCGAGCGTCTCGCGCGGTCCTGGACCCAAGACCACGAACGGGGGCTCGAGCAGAACCGTGAACCCGGGTGGCATTCGCTCTTTCAGCGCCATGACGTGCTGGACGACGTCGGCGGGCAGGGGGCTCTCGGCCTTCGGTGGAGGCTCGACCAAGACCTTGGGCACGAGCGGGATGCGAACGACCGTCCAGCGCGTCTCTTGGTATTTCAACGGCCAGAGCGACAAGAGCTCCGAGCGCTTCATGCGTCGGTAAGCGCCGTGATCCTCGGCCGGCTCGTTGTACTCGACCTCGTCAGTGGTCTGTTCGTAGCCGACGACCAAGCGGAAGTGCTCGGTCGTGTGCGGCGCGGAGCTGTAGTGCATGCACACGATCGTGGGCACGCCGCGGAGCAGATCGCGGTGCATCGCTTGGAACTGGGCCTCGAGATCGGCTCCAGGGCTCCCGGCGTCGATCGAGTGCCAAACGTCTCCGACGTCGAACCCGAGTCTCGCGAGAGCCCGCGTGAGGTCTGGCGTGATGGCGCCTCGCCCGAGGGCCGGGTCGATGCCGGCCAGATCGAAGACTCGATCCTGATCGAAGTGCTTTCCGAAGTACGCCCCGGCCATCTCGACGCACGCCTCACCGCAGAAGTCGGGCTTCTGTTTCACGTGCGGCACGCCCGCGAGTCGCACGGTCGACAGCACGGCCGACCGCGGCGCGTCGATCATCCCGAAGGGGCTCGGCGGTGGGATGGGCGCGCGTGACGGCTCGGTGCAAGCCGGCGCCGCGAAGACGACCGAGGCCCCGCCGAAGACGCCGAGGAGCCGAACGAAGCGACGGGACCGGGAGCGGACGGATCTAGCCACGCTCCCTCATCGCTCGCGTCGTTACGACTGTGACGCGAACGGCATCGATCGTTCGAATCGCGGTCCGGGCCTGGATTTCGAGCTTGATCCGGGCGGCTAGCCGAGTCGTTTCTTGATGTGCGACATGAGCCCGTTGGTCGAGCTGTCGTGGCTCGTGATCTCGTTCGGGCTCTCGATTTCGGGGATGATCTTGCTGGCGAGCTGTTTGCCCAGCTCGACGCCCCACTGGTCGAACGAGTTGATCCCCCACACTGCGCCCATCGTGAAGATGCGGTGCTCGTAGAGCGCGATCAGCATTCCGAGCGTTCGCGGGGTGAGCTCGTCGACCACGATGCTGTTCGACGGCCGGTTTCCGGCAAAGACTTTGTGGGGGACCAACGCCTCGAGCTCCGGGCCCTTCATGCCTTGCTTTTCGAGCTCGGTCCGAACTTCGCTCTCCGTCTTGCCCCGCATCAGGGCCTCGGTCTGCGCGAGGAAGTTCGCTGCCAAGAGCTTGTGATGCCGCCCGATCGGGTTGTGGCTTTTCGCGGGCAGAATGAAGTCGCACGGCACGATCTTCGTTCCTTGATGGATGAGTTGGTAGAACGCGTGCTGACCGTTGGTTCCAGGCTCTCCGAAGACGATCGGACCGGTGGAGAAGTCGGCGATCTCGCCGGTCTTGGTGACGTGCTTTCCGTTGCTCTCCATGTCGCCCTGCTGGAGGTACGCGGCGAAGCGGTGGAGATACTGGTCGTAGGGCAAGATGGCCTGTGTCTCGGCGCCGAAGAAGTTGCCGTACCAAACACCGAGCAAGCCCATCAAGGCTGGGGCGTTCTTCTCGAGCGGCGCGGTGCGAAAGTGCTCGTCCATCTCGTGCGCACCGAGGAGGAGCTCCCGGAACGACGCGAAGCCGATCGCCAGCGCGATCGACAGACCGATCGAAGACCACAGTGAATATCGTCCGCCGACCCAGTCCCAGAACACGAACATGTTCTCGGGATCGATGCCGAACTTCTTCACCTCGATCTCGTTGGTCGATAGCGCGACGAAGTGCTTCTTGATGTGGCCCTCGTCTTTCGCGTGCTCGAGAAACCAAGCCCGCGCCGTCTTCGCGTTCTCCAACGTCTCCTGGGTCGTGAAGGTCTTCGACGCCACGAGGAACAGGGTCGTCTCGGGATCGACTCTGCGGAGCACCTCGGCGATGTGCGTCCCGTCGATGTTGGAGACGAAATGCATCTCGGGTCCGATGATCCCCGAAGCGCGAGCAGGAGCCCCGGTTCGGTAGGGCTCGAGCGCCTCGGTCACCATCACGGGGCCGAGGTCCGACCCGCCGATGCCGATGTTCACGAGGTGACGAATGGGCTTGCCGGTGTACCCGCGGAACGTTCCTTTTCGGACTGACTCGGAAAAATTCTCCATGTGCGCGAGCGCGCTTCGAACATCGACGAGAACGTCGCGGCCATCGACCAAGATGGGTTGGCCCTCGAGGTTCCGCAGCGCGACGTGCAGCACCGCACGGTTCTCGGTCGTGTTGATTTTCTCGCCGGCGAACATCGCGTCGCGCAGCTTCTCGACGCCCGTCGCCCGCGCAAGATCGCAGAGGAGCCCGAGCGTTTCTTTCGTTGCCCGATTCTTGGAGTAGTCGAGCAAGAGCGGCCCGACCGCGACCGACATGCTCGCGAACCGCGAGCTGTCAGCCTCGAAGAGCTGCCGCATGTGCACGCCATCCATGGCGCGGCGGTGGGCGTCGAGGGCGATCCAGGCGGGGAGGGCGCGGAGCGAGCCTTTCGGGTGGGTCATGGCGCGGAGCCTACCCACCGGACGGGGGACAAGGGAAGACCCCCGGTCCCTCTCGGTGCCGGGGGTCTCTTCGTCCGATTTCGGCTCGCCCTATTTCTTCGGGTTGACGATGATCTCGACGCGACGGTTGTTGGCGCGACCTTCGGCGGAGCCGTTGTCGGCGACCGGGCGATCGGGCCCGAGCCCGGCCGTCTCGATCTTGGCTGCAGGGTAACCCTGGCTCACGAGGTGGGCCTTCACGGCTTCGGCTCTCGCCAGCGACAGCTTGCGGTTGTCGTCGGCCGATCCGACCGAGTCGGTGTGGCCTTCGATTCGGATGGGCGGAAAGCTCTGGTCTTTCAGCGCCGTGTTGACCTGATTGAGCTTCTCTTTGGCGATTGGCAAGAGATCAGATTTGCCCGAGACGAAGAGAACTGCGCCCGAGAGCGTGATGACCACGCCGCGCTTCTCCTCGCTGACCGCTGCGATTTCTTTCAGGCTGGCGAGGGCCGCTTGCAGCTGTCGTTCTGCATCTTTGCGAGCCTTGTCGGCTGCATCGCGCGCCTTCTCGGCCGCTTCGCGAGCCTTGCGTTCGCCGTCGAGCTCTTGCTTGCCGTTCTTCACCGCGTCGCGTGCCCGGTCGAGCTCGCTCTGGCTCAGCTCTTTGAACTGCTTCTCGGCAGCCGTCTTGCGACGCTCTGCGGCTTCGATTTCTCCATCGGCTTCTGCGAGCAGAGCCTGACGATGAGCGATGTAGGCGAAGTCGCGGGTCTCCTGCTCCTCGGGCTTGTCGTCGAACTTCATCTCCGCTGTGCGAAGCGCCTGCTTGGCGGTGTCGAGCTGCGCGGGAGCGAGCTCCTTCGCTTGGCTCTCCTTGGCGCGCTCGTAGGCCGTGCGCGCGTCGATGAGCTCTTTCGGCGGAAGGGCCGTGACGCAGCCCGCGCCGAGCGAGCCGATCATCACGGAAAGAAGGAGGCCTGATGCGAGGCGAGCCGTTCTGCAAGACGTTCTCATTTGTCTCCGCCCTTCAGCTTCTGAATCTGCTTCTCCGCCTCTTCGGCTGCTGCGAGCGAGGCAACCTTCTTGGCGAAGGCACGTGCCACCTCGGCGTCGGCTTGCGAGCGCAGGAGGAGTCGAAGAGCGACATCGTTGCTCTCTGCATCCATCGCCGACTTGGCCTTGTCGAACTGCTCGTGTGCGAGCTTCAGGTGGAGCGCCGCCTGAGGATCTTGCGCCGCTCCGACCTCTTCGGCGGCCCGGATCGCGGCTTGTGAAGCGGCCATTTGGTCGTTCGGAGCCGGGATGCTTCCGCATCCGACAGCGCCGAGACACGACAGAGCGATGGCTGCGAAAAAGGAGTTTGCCTCGAAGGGGCGCGCGTTTTGCGATCTCACGCCCCTCTTCTACACCAAGTCCCGAGGTTCGCGCGAGAGCGGCTTTTCCAACCAAGCACCCGACGGCGCGCGGCGAGCCGGAGCCACTCGGGTCGCACGCGAAACGACTCCTGCTCGGCGGTGGAAGCGACGAGGAGCTCGACATGCTTTGGAGCGACGCTCAGCGGTGCGTCCGCAGCGACGGGGCTCAGCGACGCACGCGTGGCAGTGCGTCAGAGCGGGCGACGCTCGTCGGCCTCATCGGGAGAGGCCCAAGCGAGGAAGCAGCGAGAAAAGCTGCACAATTCTCTGCTGCCGCTGATTCGGGCGAAGACCGCTTCGAAGCCGAAGGACCGCTTCGAAGGACTGCTTCAAAGAGCTGCTTCGAAGGACCGCTTCAAAGAGCTGCTTCGAAGAGCTGCTTCGAGGAGCTGCTTCGAGGAGCTGCTTCGAAGGCGAAGACCCGCGGCAGGAAGAAACGAGAGTTGGCGGGGTGGACGGGACTCGAACCCGCGGCCTCCGGCGTGACAGGCCGGCGTTATAACCAACTTAACTACCACCCCAAGATTGCGTCGAGGGCCGCCGTGGGGTGGCCCTCAGTCGAAGCGCTTCCTAACCTGTCTCGTGTTCCGATTCCTAGGATTATTTTTAGGAAATCGAAGCCCAATCAACTTCAGTACCACTTCACACGAGCTTCAGTAGGCGGGACAGGGATCGAACCTGCGACCAACGGCATGTAAAGCCATCGCTCTACCGCTGAGCTACCCGCCCGCGATTGAGCCCGCGAACATTAGCCAAGCAATTCCGCCAGTCAAGACACTTTTCGGCGGGCGACTCCCTCGTCGCCTACAGCTGCGCCAAGCTAGCGTGAATGACGGAATGCGACGCCGAGTCTCTTTCGCTTCTCGCGCGGGGCCTTCGTCGAGCAAGATACGTGTCGTGAACACGAGACGGTTGGTCCTATGTGCCCTGACTTCGATTTGTGTCGTCGCCGTTCGACTGCCCCGTGACGCGTACGCCGACCCCCTCCCAGCTGCGCCCGATGCGGCCAAACCGGACGAGGCTGCGAAGCTGAAGACGTCGGGCGACGAGGCGATGGTGAACAACAACTTCCAAGAGGCGCTCGAGAAGTATCAAGCCGCGTACGCCATGACGAAGAGCCCGGCGCTGCTCTACAATCAGGGGCGAGCGCTGCAGTCTTTGAACCGCCTCCCCGAGGCGCTCGACATGCTGAAGGCCTTCGAGCGCGATGCCCCGGCCGACCTCAAGGCGAAGGTGCCGAAGCTCGGCGACCTCCTGGCCGACCTCGAGAGCCGCGTCGCGAAGCTCCTCGTCGAGGTGAACGAGCCGGGCGCGATCATCAAGCTCGGCGATCGGGTCCTCGGCCGAAGCCCGCTCGGCGAGATTCGCGTCAACACGGGCGACGCAAAAATCGAGGTCAGCAAAGAGGGCTTCGGTACCGAGACGCGCGCCGTGAAGCTCGATTCGAAGCGTGCGCTCGATCTAAAAATCGATCTCGTTTCCAAAGACAAAAGCGGGGTTCTCGTCGTCACCTCGAAGGTGAAAGGCGCACACGTCGAGGTCGATGGTAAGCCCGTCGGCGACGTTCCGAGCGAAGTCCGGCTCCTCGCCGGCTCACACAAGGTCACGTTTCGGGCGCGCGGTTACGACGACAACACGGTCGAGGTCGTGCTCGCCGCAGGTCAGACCAAGCCGCTCGATCTTCAACCAGGAAGCGCTCCCGCGTACAAGCAGGGGTGGTTCTGGGGAACCGTGGTCGGGGTCCTCGCCACGGGAGGCCTCGCGGGCGGGCTCGCAGCCGGGCTCATCGAGAAGCCACACAGCAAAGGGACCATCCAGCCTGGCGTGGTCCCGGTGCAGTTCGTTCTGCTCGCACCACCGATACATTTTTGAGCGTGCTCTCGGTCGGTCTTCGCAACCCATTCGCACGAAGTCTTCGCTCAGCGCTTACGCCGACCGACCGGACTCGGCGAGGGAGCATCCGAGTGTGAGCAGAGCGCGCACACGAGGCCAAAAGCTGCACCTTCGCGCAATGCCGTGTACCATTCTGAGATCGTGACGATCGCTGCAGGCACTCGCCTCGGGGGCAAGTACGAGCTACTCCGCCAGCTCGGCGAAGGGGGCATGGGCGTCGTCTGGTTGGCTCGCCACGTCGACCTCGGAAACGAAGTCGCCGTCAAGGTGCTCCGTGCTTCGGTCCTCGGCGACGAAGAGGCGGTCACGCGGTTCAAGCGCGAGGCGCGAGCTGCCGCTTCGCTTCGGGGGCCGCACATCACGCGAATTCTCGACGTCGGCCACCACGACGACGGCTCGCCCTTCATGGTCATGGAGTACCTCGAAGGCTGCGACCTCGGCGCCGAAATAGCAGCCAACGGGCCGCTCCCATTCCTCGAGGCGATCGACGTTCTGCTTCAGGCTTGCGAAGGCATGGCCGAAGCGCATGCGCGCGGCGTGGTGCATCGCGACCTGAAGCCTGAGAATATCTTTCTCGCTCGTATGGAGGGCCGACGCATCGCCAAGATTCTCGACTTCGGCATCTCGAAGTTTCAGCTCGACGGCGACCTGCGTGTCACCCAGACGCAGACGAGCTTCGGGACTCCGCTCTACATGTCTCCCGAGCAGGTTCGCTCGACGAAGAACGTCGATCATCGCACCGATGTGTGGTCGCTCGGCGTCATCCTCTACGAGATCCTGACGGGCGATCCGCCGTTCCTGGGCGAGACGCCCACGGCGGTCGCCGTCGCGGTCAGCATCGACTCGTACCGCCCCATCCTCGAGCGGCGACCCGACGCACCTCGCGAGCTCGAGGCAGTGCTCGCGCGAGCCCTCGAGAAAGATCCGGCCAAGCGTTATCAGAGCGTCGACGAGCTCGCGCGGGCGGTCAATTCGCTACGCAACATCGATGCTTCTGCATCAGGGCGCGTCATTCCTCCACCGCCGACCAGTCACCAAGGCCAGGCGGCGGGGCACGTCGCGGTGACCAACACGATGCGTGTCTCGTCGATCGACGTCCCCGTCGGAGGCGCGGCTCAGACGCGCAGCACGCGCAGCACGCGCTTGCTCGCGGGCGGAGCGATCCTCGGCGTGGGCGTCGTTCTCGCGCTCGGTTTCGTGGTCATTCGCGGCTCTTCCCGAGGTCGCACCAGAACCGATGATTCGTCGGGGAGACCGAGTGGCGTCTCGACCGAACAGGGCATCGTCGCATCCAGCGCAGACGCGACTTCGCCCACGTCGAGCGTTGCGCCCAAGACCAACCCTCCCGAGCTGAGCTTCGATCCGGCTCCGAGCGCGACTGGCCCGGCATCGAACGCGGCGTCGGCGGCCGATGCACCGCCGACGTCGGGGAAGTCTGGCATTCCGAAGACTTCACCCAAACCGCCGCTCGCCGCTCCCGAAGTCGTCCATCCCGACTCCGGCCATCCCGAAGTCGTCCATCCCGACTCCGGCCATCCCGACGCGTTGCACCCCGACGCGTTGCACCCCGAGACTCCGCCGAAACCCAAGCCAACGGAGCGAAATCCCCAGTTTCTCTGAGGTCGAAAGGCGTATCGCCAGCGCTCGCAACCTCAAGTAGCATTCGACCATCGCCGCACGCTTCGAACCTGGTTCACCATGACGTCGATCAACGGTCTTCGAATTTCGTCTCGTGCGCGCGCATTCGCCGTCTTGGCGATGTCTGCGTCGGTCGGCGCCGTGACACACGCCTGTCGAACGCCGACCGAGATCACCATCGAGCTGAGCACCGACGCGAAGTGCCCGAGCTCGGCGGAGAGCGGAGACCACCTCGTCGGCGCCGGAATCGTGGCTGGACCGAAGTCCGCGTTGAACAAGCTCTCGGTCTCCGGCGAGACGGCGACCTGCACCGCAGGCGCGGGGACCAACGCCATCGGAACGCTCGTAATCTATCCGCAGAACGAGAATGACTCGAGCGTCGACGTCCTCGTCGCCGCGGGGGTGAAGAACGTTCGAGGCGAGCAGCTCAGCGTCGACGAGTGCCTCTCGAAAGCCCAAAGCGGCACGATGGCGAAAGGCGACCCTTGCATCATCGCCCGAAGGCGCCTCGGGTTCGTCGCTCACACTCAGCTCCGCTTGCCGATTGAACTCGAAACCCAGTGCACGGGCGTCGTCTGCGACGCGGAATCGACTTGTTCGAACGGAACTTGCACGAAGATCGAGACCTCGTGCGATGCGAAGACGGGGCTCTGCGGTGGACCCGGAGAAGGTGGCGCGGCCTCGACCGGATCGACCGACGGTAGCGGCGCCCAAGGCGTCACCAGCGTCAACGTCTCGAACGCCAGCACCGCTGTCTCGAACGTGAGCGTGAGCACAGCCGTCTCGAACGTGAGCGCGAGCGTCAGCACCGTCACGACCGACGTGAGCTCGAGCATCTCGAGCGTGGCTGGCTCCACGGCCATGAGCTCGAGCTCGGAAGGGTCCTGCCCATCAGCGTGCGCGAACCAGTTTTGCCCCTCAGGCCAAAAGCCCGACTGCAACGTGATGCCGTGCGGTTGCGTGTGCGATCCTTTGGCGTGCTCGGTTAGCTGCACAGGCGGAGTTTGCGACGCCATCGATAGCTGCAACTGTGTCGGAAGCGCGAACTCCAGCTCCGGGCTTTCGACCTCCGCGCTTTCGAGCCCAGCCGCGTCGACCGGTCCCGCACCGATGATTTCCAACGGGCTCAGCGCCGCGGCGGGGATGGCGCCTTGCTCGATGACCGAGGGTGGGGGAGCGGCATGCGCTTGGTGAGCCTGGCGACTCGACGAACGAAGACGGGCCTCGCATTCGGAGTTCTCCTCGTTTGGCCCGTGATCGCCGAGCTGGGTGCTTGTGCGACGCCGACCGAGGTGACGGTTTGGATCGGAACCGACGCCCACTGCCCGGGCTCGGCCGAAGCGGGAGACAAGCTGGTCGACGTGTCGGTGGTGGCCGACAAACCGCACGCCGCCGACTCGGCTCCGTCCGGGACGACGACGAGCTGCACGCCGAACGCCGCGACCGATCACGTCACGGGTCCCAACGGCATCGGCTCGATCGTCTTCTTTCCGCGGGCCCAATCCGATGCACCGCTCGAAGTGCTCGTGGCGGCCGGAATCGCGCCGGTCTCGGGCCGCGCGTCGATGACGTCGGCCGACTGCCTCGAGCACGCGCAGACCGGCAAGATGTTGCCTGGCGATCCTTGCATCGTGGCCCGGAGGCGGCTCGGCTTCGTTCCTCACCAGCGTCTCGAGCTGCCGATTCAGCTCGACACACGCTGCACCGGCGTCGTCTGCGACGAAGACTCCACCTGTTCGAACGGAACGTGCGTCTCGGCTCAATGCAGCACGAAAGACGGAAGCTGCACGCTCGGCACGATGGGGCAGGGCGGGGCTGGTGGGACTGGCCCCGCGTCCTCAGGCCCGATGAGCTCTTCGCGCGCGGGAGGCGGAGCGGCGTCGACGTCGTCCATCGGGACCTCGTCGATGAGCACCTCGTCGTCCATGAGCACCTCGTCCGTGACGAGCTCGACGTCCAGCGGCGGCAACGGATGCGGCTGCTTCTCGGATGTCGAGTGCACCGGATGCCCAAGCAACTCGATGCCCGTCTGCAACGGCACCTGCAGCTGCCAGTGCGGAGGCCCGAGCAACGCGCTGATCGGTTGCGTCAGCACCCTCATCAGCTTGAACTGTATGTGCGGGACGCTGACCTGTCCGTGACGCTCGTAAGACGTCTGTGTGAAGAACGTCGCGATCGGCTGGTCCAATCGGGCCTCGCCGTCGTATCGTGCGACAGACCCTCTCGTCCCTCCTGGGCGAGGCAACGAATGGGCATGTTGGTCCAGGCTGAAGAAGCCGCGATGCGGCGACTGACGCCATGAAAGAGAGCATGGACAGAATCGGACTCCTCTGTGGCTGGGAAGAATCGTTCCCGAAGGCTTTCATCGAACGCTGCAACAAGATCCCCAACATCGAAGCCGAGCTCGCGAAGATTGGCGGCACGCCCGAGCGGTTTGCCTCGCCTTACCGAGTGCTCATCGATCGGATCAGCCAAGAGGTGAAACACTACCGGTTCCACCTGAAAGCGGCAGCTCTGGCCGGGACGTACGTGATCAACGATCCGTTTTGGTGGAGCGCCGACGACAAGTTCTTCGGCTACTCGCTCGTGCAGAAGGCCGGGGTCGCCGTTCCTCGAACCGTGATGCTCCCGCAAAAGGATTACATCCCGGCCATCGACAAGCGTCGCAGCCTGCGGAACCTCGAATACCCGCTCATGTGGGACGCCATCGTCGAGTATGTCGGCTTTCCCGCCATCTTGAAGCCCGCCGACGGCGGTGGTTGGCGTGACGTGACCGTCATCAAGAGCCCCGCCGAGCTCTTGCGAGCGTACGACGCTTCGGGTCAGAACGTCATGACGCTGCAACAGTTCATCGAATTCGAAGAGTATGTGCGTTGCATTTGCATCGGGAAAGACAAGATTCTTCCGATTCAATACAGCCCCGCACGTCGCTGTTACATCCACAACGAGAAGAACGACTGGCTCTCGCGCGAGATGTGGGATCGAGTCATGAGCGACTCGGTGAAGATCAACAAGATCCTCGGCTACGACATGAACTCGGTAGAGTTCGCCATCAAAGATGGCGTGGCGTACGCCATCGACTTCACGAACCCCGCGCCCGACATGCACATCGAGAGCATTCTCGAGCCGCACTTCGAGATCGTCACCGATTGGATGGTCGACTTCGCGGTGAAGGCAGCGAAAGACCGAACCATGTCGATGACCTCGAGCTACCGCTGGCACGAGTACGTCGGCCCCGAAGAGAACCCGCTGACGAGACCCGGTGCGGGTCTCCACGTAGCAGGACAGCCAGGCACGAGCGACGGCGACACCGGTCTTTAGACGACAACGAAACAAGGGAAGGGGAGCCCTCATGGCCACCATCGCGGGTCTGCTCGACGGTCAGTTCACGCTGGGAATCGAAGAAGAGTTCCAGATCGTTCACGGTCAGACGCGGGAGCTTCACTCCTACGTCAGCCAGCTGCTCGAAGGGCAGGAAGAGGGCTCTCTTTTGAGAGAGCGCGTTCGACCGGAGATGCACCAATCGGTCGTCGAGACCGGCACCGGCATCTGCCGCGACATCAAACAGGCGCGCGAAGAGATCACCGAGCTCCGGACCGGTCTCCAAGCGCTCGCGACGAAGGGGGGAATGCGCATCGTCGCTGCCGGAACCCATCCCTTCAGCGACTGGAAGACCCAAGAGATCACCGACCGTGAGCGGTACCACGACATCGTCGAAGACCTCCAAGACGTGGCCCGCGCGAACCTCATCTTCGGTCTGCACGTCCACGTCGGAATCTTGGACAAAGAGGTCGCGATGGCGCTGGCGAACCAGGTTCGCTATTTCCTCCCGCACATCCTCGCGCTCTCGACGAGCTCGCCGTTTTGGCTTGGCCGCGCCTCGGGGCTGAAGAGCACCCGAAGCGAGATCTTCAAGCGCTTCCCGCGCACCGGGATTCCGGGTCGGTTCGAGAGCCACAAGAGCTTCGAGGCCTACGTCGAGCTGTTGATGAAGACGGGTTGCATCGACAACGCGAAGAAGATCTGGTGGGACGTGCGATGTCACCCGTTCTTCGACACGGTCGAGGTTCGGATCTGCGACATGACGACTCGAATCGACGACACGATCGCGATCGCCTCCGTCGTCCAGGCCCTGATGGGGAAGCTCTATCTCCTCTATCGGCGCAACCAAGGCTTCCGCGAGTACGGGCACATGCTCATCGAGGAGAACAAGTGGCGTGCCGTCCGCTACGGCCTCGACGGTCACCTGATCGACTTCGGCAAGCGAGAGCAGGTCCCGACGCGGATCCTGATCGAGGAGCTGCTCGACTTCGTGGGCGAAGCGGCCGACATCTTCCAGTCTCAAGACGAGCTCGACCGCATCCGAACGATCGTGCGCGAGGGGACGAGCGCCGATCGGCAGCTCAGGATCTTCAGGGAGGCCGAGGCCAAGACCGCCGCCGCAGGACCGCATGGCCCCCCGACCGACAAGCTCTCGAGCTATCGCGCTGTAGTCGACGATCTCGCCGAGCAGACCATGCTCGGCGCGTGAGCCTCCGAGGAGCCGCGGAAGGCTCTCCTTCGAAGGTCCAAGAGCCGGCGCACGTCTTCGTTCGTGTGCTGGCCTTTTCGTGCGAGGCGTCGCCGCTTTCCGCCGCTCCTTCGCTGCAAATTCGGCCTCTGATTTGCGCAGTGCTACGCTCCGGGCGTGAGCGAACTTCAGGCCGACAAGGTGCATTTCGTGAGAGGAACGACGCTCGCCCTGTTCGGGCTCGTGGGAGCTTCGACTCTCGCGCTCAGCGCTGCGGCGGGATGTTCGTCGACCCAGTTTTTCTACGAAGGTCCTGGGCAGCCGTCGGATCGGGCGAGCAGCTCGGTACCCAGCGGAATGCTCGGCGTCTGCCGACGACCGTTCACGCAGAAGCCGCCCATCGTGAACGCCGTTCTCTGGGACCACGCGAAGCCTTGCTCGCAAGCGACCCCGAGCACGTTCATTCGACTCGGGTATGGCCACGAGCGCGGGAACGTCGAGAGCGCCTCGCACAAGGTCGAGAAGATGATGGAAGCCCTACGCGAAGGGCCTCGGAGCGAAGGTGGAAACACCAAGGTGCTCGGAGCGCTCCGCGGAATTCGGACCGAAGGGGAAAACGACCCGTGGCTTCGCGATCGCGTCTCGAAGCAGAGCGCGCGGACCGAGGCGTGTGATTTTACGTATCTCCTCAACACGATGGCGAACGAGAGCTCGAAGCTGAAGGCGGGCGATCGCTGTGCTGCGCGCGTCTACGACCAGAAAGATCGCCAAGAGGTCTGTCTGTTCGACACGAGCGTCGAAGAGGCCGTGTGGCTGACGAGCACGTGGGCCTGCATGACGCGAACGGGTGAGGTGGGGCAGGCCGAGTCGTGCCATCGTCTTTGCGCGTACGACGACTATTGTGCGCGGCAAGTCAGCTGCGCGGCCCCCGACGTCGATCTGGCGCTCTGCGCGTTGGGGGTTTGCTTGCCCCAGCCCACTGATCCGGTGCTCTGAGACGCGGCGACTGCTTCGAATTTGCCCGGGGTCGCGCGACCGTCACGCGACATCCGCTTGCGTCGGAGGCCGCTCATCGCGGACCATTCCGCATCGATGGAGCAGCAGCCGATCCCCGCACCGCACCCGGACGACGACGAAGACGTGAGCTGGGCGTTGTCCACGGCCTCAGCGCTGTGGTCGCGAGGAGAGGTCGTCGAGTCGCTGAAATGGCTTCGTCGCGCGGCTGAAGCTGCCTCCGATGCCAACCGCGACCAGCGCTCGCTCGACTTGTTCAAGGTCGCCGCCGAGGTCACGACGTTGGCGGGAGTAGGACGCACCGCCGCGCCTTCACCTCCGACGCCAAGCGGTGCGCCGCCACCGAGAGCCACCTTTCCGCCGCCGTCTCCGAGTCAAAATCCAACGCAAAGCAGCGGGGCGAGCCAACATCCGCCGGCCTCACGGAGGCCACCGGGGCCGCCGCCGCGCCGGTCTGTCATCCCCCCGGGTGCCGTGCAGAGCAGCGCTCCACCTCCGCCTCCGCCTCCGGTGACCCCGCGCACCCCGACGCCTGCGCAAATCGCACCCAAGCCGCCACTCACGCCGAAGACCTCGGTGGCGCCGCCATTGCCGCAGCAAACGTCGGCGGTACCACCCTCGGGTCGATCTGCACCGCCACCGCCTCCGATGCGAACCCCGCCGAGCCGCCCAGAGTCGGGGCCGCATCCGGGGAGTGCTCCTGCGACGCCAAGCAAGTCGCCCGCCGTCGTCGATGCGGCGCGGGTCGCGCTGCGCCGAGGTGGGCCTGCCGCCGTGGGATCATCGGCACGTCGGCGAGACACAGCCGACGGTCGATCGAAACCGCGCCCCATGGAGCTGACCCCGCGAGAGCGCGGCGCGCCGTCTGGCGAGGGGAAGGGGCGCTCGAAGATCGCATCCGAGCTCACCTCGGAGCGCGCGACGTACGCTGGAATCGGCGGCGACCCTGTGGCTCCGGCCAACACAAGCGACGACGCGAGGACTTCTCCGAACGCGGAACGGTTGGTTTCGTCACCCGCCGAGAGCGAAGTTGCAATTGCGTCGAGCGCGTCGGAGCCGGCGCCTTCCTCGACGCGGTCACGACGCGACGAAGAGATCACGATCCAGCGATCGTTCTTCACGCCAGAGCAAGCGAGCGCAGAGGCCGCGCGTCTGAACAAGCCGAGCTTCGATGATCTCGACGAGAAGACGAGCGTCTTGACTGGAAACGAGCCGGGCGTCGAGCTCGCTGCCGATTCGAGAACTGGCAAGCCGTCGCGAACCGAGCCCACACCGATGCCGAGCCTGCGCGCGGAAACGACGCTCATCGGCGCTGGCGGGCCGCCGTCGGCTCGTGTCGAAGACGCCTCTCCGACGTCGTCGCGAACGCCGTCGAACCGACCCGTGGGGTTCGGCGCTCAAAAAGGCTCGGGTCTCAAGAGCCTGGAGTCACGATCACCTCCGCCCGGCGAGATGGATTCCAGAGAGACGACCAACCGAACGGGGTCGATGCGCCCGGGGGCGCCGGCGTCGACATCGGACGGCATCATGTCTTTCAGAGTCGCGATCGTCGCCGATCAGGGCGCAGTGCAGCTTATTTTGCTGCGGCCGGGAGAGCCATCACCAGACGGCTTGGCCACGGCATTCATCTTACCGACCGACACTTCATCGAGTGAAACGATCGCGATGCTCTTGACCCGAGGGGGAACCAAACGATGAGCGACGAACGAAGACTCCCGCCCAAGCGCGTCCGATTCACGAAGCTACAAGAGGCGCAGGTCGCCGATCTGGTGCGCCTCGAGCACGCGACGGCGGGGATGTACCACGAGATCGGATTCGACGCGGCCGAGGTGCCTCCGCGAGCGGCCAACGACATCACCGATCTTCCACACCGGCATTCGGTCATCGTCGCCGAAGCCGACCACGTGGTCGCTGGCTACGCGGCGTGGCGCGACGAAGCTCCTGGTGTCGCGTACATCGAGGAGCTGGGCGTCGGGCCGGACTACCAGCGCTTCGGCATCGGCAAAGCGCTCATCGAGAAGATTCGCGAGGAGGCGCGCGAGTACCGGATTACCGAGATCGTGTTGCGAATGTGGGAGCGCGCCACGTGGGCCGATGGGTTCTACGAGAAGCTCGGCTTCGCGGCGATCGGTGACACTGCGCCGCTCAAAGTGCGTTCCTGGTTCGAAGCGAAGAACGAGGGTCGTCCGATGCTGCGCCCAGGCGAGCTCGCGCTCTGGGCACCCGTCGGCGCGGCTCCGGTCGTTCCCAGCGACGACGACGACGACATTCCCGAAGAAGAGCCGTGAAGGTCGAGGGCTTCGCAGCCAGGCGGGGCCCAGCGAGGGCTCCCGAGACGGAGCCCTCGAGGTTGGGTCACAAAGTTAACATAATCTTTCTTATGCGCAGTAGCGAGCGAGGAGCGGAGGGCCGCCTCGGCAGCCCTGGGAGCTCGAAAGAGCCTTGTTTGTCTCCGGTTTCGAGAGCTTCAGCGAGCACTTTTGAGCCTCCGGGTTCGAGAGCCGGTGTCGAGAGCCTCAGCCAGCGATCTCGAGCCTCCGGGTTCTAGAGCCTCAGCGTGGTGAAGCGACGGTGATCCCGAGCAACTGACCGCCGTTCGTCATGACGTAGGCCTTGGAGCCGTAAGTCGCTGGCGACATGGCGATTTCATTGCCTGGTTGGATGCCGTCGATGAGGCCGCCGTCGAGTGGCGAGAACAGGAACAAGCCGTACCGTGTGGTGCCGACCAAGAGCGCTCCTTGAATGGCTGCGGGCGCCGTCATGCCACCTTCGGGAAGCTTCTTTCGCCAGAGCTCTCGGCCGGTCTCGATGTCGATACCCCAGAGCCCCGTAGGACCGCTCGATGCGACGAGAACCTTGCGCGCCTTGAGCCGTTGGCCCGTGACCTTCTTGTCGGCTGGCGGCTCGCGCTGCTCCCACAGCAAGAGCTCGCTCACGCCACGTACGTCTGGATTTCGCCAGACCTCGTGACCGTTCTCGGCGTCGAGCGCGAACACGCCTCCTTCGTAGCTCGCGACGATGGCGACCGACTCGCCCTTGGAGATCGTGAGCACGGGCGTCGTGTCGACATCGAGGTACTGCGGCGGTTGGCCTTCGGCGCCTTGCGTGGCAACCGCCAGATCGACGACGGGCCACTGTTCGGAGCCGTCGACCGTGGAGTACGCCATGGCGACTCCGTCGCTGAACGCCGTGTAGACCTTGCCGTTGCCCACGACCGGACCTGCGTAGCCGCCGATCTCGATGCCGAAGGCCGGCGTGCGATGTTGGTGCCACTTGAGCTTGCCTGTCGCCTTGTCGATCGCGATGAGCGTGTCGTTGGCGTTCGTGATGTAAACCACGTTGCCATCGATCGCTGGCGGTCGCGCGACCTCACCGTTGCTCGCGAAACGCCAAATCAGCGCCCCCGATTCGGCGTGAACCTTGTAGAACGCGCCGTCGGCCGAACCGAAATACACGACGTCTTCAGAGGGATCGTAGACGGGCTCGCTCTGCACGGCGGCCATCGTCTCGAAGCGCCACAGAACGTCGAGGTTCTGTGCGTTGAGCGCGTAGAGACCGTGATCGGTGGAGCCGACGAACACCCGACGATGCAACACGTCGAGGCCTGGCTTGCCGCGCTCGTAGGCTTCGCCTTCGACGCGATTGCGATCGGTCAGCGTTCGACGAAGGAACACCGACATCGCGCCGCCTGGATGATGGACCCAGAGCGGAACCTGCGGGTTGGCTGCACCCTGCAAGGTGTCGCAACCAGACGTTCCGATGCCTCCGAGCGCCGCGGCCGCGAGCAGCAGTGCAAACCGGAGACGTCGAAAACCACCGAGCGAAGCGCGAAGACGGCTCACTCGTGGTCCTGTCCGGGCATGGGCTGTCCGGGCATGGGCTGTCCCGGCATGGGCTGTCCGGGCATGGGCTGACCCGGCATGGGCATCGGACTGCCTCCAGGATGCTCTTGCGTCTGCTTTTCGAGCTGCTTCTTGAACGCGTCGATGGCGCGCTTCTGCGCCTCGGCTTGCTCTTCGGTGGTCATCGAGTTGCCGCGCATGCCGCTCAACATGTTCTGGCGACGCGCGAGCTTGGGGTCGATGGTCGACAAGAGCTCGTTCACGGCTTCGGTCAAGAAGCCTTGTTGCGGCGCTTCGAGCGTCGGCACGTCGATCTTCTTCTGAAGCGTCGTGAGCTTGTCTTTGGCTGCGTCGACTTGGCCCTTCCTCAGCAGAATTCGACCTTGGTGGTAGTTGCCGAGGTCGTCGAAGCCCTTGATCGCTTCGAGCTCTTTGAAGCTCGCGAGCGCGCCATCGAGGTCGCCTTTGCCTTCGCGGGCGAAGCCGATTCCCTCGGTCGCGCGAGCCTTCACTTCGGTGTCGGCGCTGGCGAGCTGTGATGAGACGACCTTGCCGTAGATGTCGAGCGCTTGGTCGAACTGCGCCTTCTCGAGAAGAACTCCGGCCTGACCGAGCATCGCGAGCGTCGTCGGACCCGACCCATGATCTTCGTCGACGACCTTCTTGTAGGCAGCGAGCGCCGTGTCGGTGCGCACGTCGTTCGACGTGTAGAACGGCGTCAAATCGTTCTTTTTCTCCTCGTCGGTTCGCTTGTCTTCTTTTTGAGTCGGAGCGCGATCGGCGGCGACGCCTCGCATGAGCTCGTCGCTCGCCGTAGCGATCGTCGCCTCTTTGTGGTTCGACCAGACGACGTAGCCGATGGCCCCGACCGTGCCGAGGCCGAGGACGGTCAAGATGAGACCGATGTTCTTACGCAACGCCTTTGCCGTTGCAGAGCCGGCGCGCGCGAGAGAGTCTTGTACGAGCTCGGTGGCTCCGAGCTGGACACCGCGTGTCGTCGACGCTTCTTGTCTCCGCTTCAGGAGCTCTTTCGCGCGCGCGTTCTTGTCTTTCGGGAGTCGCGGCTCGGCGTCTTTCGCAGTGGCGACGTCGTCGTCGTCGGACTTGGTCTTGGCGCCGCCCTTCTTCGCGAGCTCGCGAGCTTGTCGGCGCTTCTGAGCCTCTTCGCGGCGTCGGGCAGCGCGATTCGTGGCAGCTTTCTCGGCGTCGCCTTCGTCTTCGGACGCAGCGTCTTCTTCTTCGTCGTCGATTCCGAGGGACTTGGCGACGCTCCGCGTCGACTCGTCACGCTCTTGCGTTTTGTCGGATTCGTCGTCGGATTCGTCGTCGGATTCGCCGTCGTCGGATTCGTCGTCGGATTCGTCGGATTCTTCTTCCTTCGCCGGAGTCGCGGCCTTCTTGGCGGGCGTCTTTTCGGACGACGTCTTCGCGCTCGCGCTCTTGGGGAGTGCGCTCTTGGCGATCGCGTCCTCGTCGTGCTCGGCGCCGGGGTCGGAATCTCGGGAATCGGTCTTGTCGGCCACGGGCGGACTCTAGTTCCGCCCTTCTCAAGTCGCAACCGCTGAAACCCCCAGCGAACGGCGACGTTTTTCGACTCTACTCGCCGGTCGGCCCCTCGCCTTCGACTGGTTTCCAAGGCTCTTTCGGTGGCGGAGGCAGCTCGTCGCGCAGCGGGACGAGCGCACAGGCTTCGAGGGTCACCGGTTGAGTCCCGTAAAAGACGAGCGTCGCTTGCTTGCCTGGGTGCACATCGAGGGTCTCGGGCAAGGTCGCGAAGACCTCGACGATCTCCTCGGACGACCCCACCGGGAGCGTCAGCGAGCGCGCCGGATCGAGCGGCGGCGCTTCGTTCGGAATCGGCGCCTTCTTTTCGGAGCCCGAGTGCAGGCCGAGCCTCCGGCCGACGCGGATCTCGCCTGGCCCGCGGCTCTTTGCGCGACAGATTATCCGCACGCCCCTGTCGACGGCGACCTTCGGGACGAAGAAGTCGACGGCGACACCGCTCGTCGCGAAGTGCTGCATCCGCTTGAGCTCCGCTTGCCGGACGGGGCCGCCGACGTGCGGCAACAGAGCGGCACGCATGGCCATCCCCAAACCTCCTGGAAGCGGATCGGGCATGCCGAGCAGCGACGTCAACGGAGCCAACAGCTCCGGACCTGCTCCGAGCTTGAGCAAGGCTTCGGCGATCGCGACTCGCGCGGTCTGATAGCGCTCGATCAGCAGCTGATCTGCGAGCGGTGCTCGTGCCGCGTCGTCTCCGAGAAACGCGAGCGTCTCTGCAATGAACGGTCGGAGCCGCACGTCGCCAAGCGACTCGATCAGCGGAATGAGCGCGGTCTTCGGCTTCAGACGATTGAAGGCGGCGAGGATCTCTTTCGCCCGTTCGAAGTCGAGCGGCTCTGGCCTGTGCTGGGCTCGGTCGTGCGGAAACGCCGCCCGCCACCAAGCCACGAGCTCGTCCGCGCCGCGATCGTCGCCGCCTTCTGCCAAAGCCAGGGAGGCGAGCCTGCGGAAGCGGAGATCTTTGCCGGTCAAGAGCTCGTAGATGAGCGGAGCGCCCTCCCCGAGCCGCGTCAACGCGAGCGAGGCCCAAGCCTTCACCTCCGGATCCTCGTCTCGACCGAGCGCGAGCTTGAGGCCCGCCGAAGCTTCGCTTCGCTTCAGATCGAAGAGCACCTCGGCTGACTTGCGACGAATGGTCACGTCCGCGTCGTCGAGGAGCGGGACGATGTCGGGAGCGGCGTCGCCGTCACCGGCGATGCCTCGGCGCAGCACCTCAGGCCACCCCTTCCCCTCGGCGCGAAGCCCTCGCAGCTCGTATTTTCCGTGAGAAGCTTCGAGGCGCTCGAGGGCTGCACGCATGCGCGAGACCACCTCCGGATGGTTGCCCGAGACGTCGCGCGTCTCGCCCGGATCTTTGCGTGCGTTGTAGAGCGTGCAAGCACCGACTCGACGCATGCAGACGAGTCGGAAAGGCCCCTCGGCGAGCATCGTCATCGTGTCGGTCTCTGCGAACGCGAGGCCGGCGTCGGGCTCGGCCGTGGTCCCGCCGGCGTTACCGACGAGCAGCGGGCCGATGTCGCGTCCCCTCAGACGCGCTGGCCGCGGGATCGACAGCCCGCGGAGGATCGTCGGTAGCAAATCGACGAGCCCGACTGGGTTCTCGACGCGTCGGGGCGTGAAAAGCCCTTTGGCCATCACGACGAGAGGCACACGGACCTGCTCCTCGTACACCGTCGTGCCGTGATAGTGGCCTCCGTGGTCGCCGAACTCTTCACCGTGATCGGCGGTCAGAATGACGATGGTCTTGGGTCTCGCGGCGAGGACGTCGTGGACGATCGCCCCTACCCCGCTGTCGGCTTCGGCGATTTCGGAGTCGTAGCGGTCGACGTCGCGATCGCCGAACGGATGTGCGGGGTGCGCTTCGTAGGGCTCGTGGGGCTCGAAGAGATGAACCCAGAGAAAGCGACGCGCCGAGCTCTTGTCGTTTACAAGATACTCTCGTATCTGATTTACTCGAACATCGGGAGTCGCAAACTCTTCCTTTCGGTATTCGAAGCCGAACCCGCTCTCGTGGAAGTGCGCGAACTTGTCTCCATCGATGAAGAAGACCGCGGGCGGGTAGAACGCCGCGGTCTTGTAGCCGTAACGCCTCAGGTGATCGGCCCAGGTCTCCGAGTCGCCACCGAGCCCCTGGAGGATCAAGGGACGCATGTACTTGCCGGTCATGAGCGACGTGACGGCGTACGACGTGTGGGGCGTGGTCGTGTACGCGTCTTCGAAGACGACTCCGTCTTTCGCGATCTGGTCGATGTTCGGTGATGTGGAGCGCTCGTAGCCGTAGGCGCCGAGATGGTCTGCCCTCATCGCGTCGACCGAGATCAAGAGGACGTCCCACCCGGTCAGATCGACCGATTGAGTCTCTTCGGCGGTGAGCGAGGGGGCTTCGGGATCGAGCGGCGCAGGAGGGATGGCTGCGGCGCCGAGCTCTACGGCTCGTCCGAGGATGGGCGCATGCGACGAGAAAATCAGGCGGATGTTGTCGGCGAGCGCGAGCCGTGTCGCCGCCCCCTTGGAGAGAGACGCGGTCACGGCAAAGAGCACGATGGCGGCGAAGGGACGCTGCCACCTCGGCTTCGACACGGTGGCAGTCGGGGCGAGCTCGTAGGCCAGCGTGACCGACGCTGCGGCAAACAGAGTCACGAGCAAGAGCGTCCAATGGAACGCCGGGTAGAGCCGCGGCAGTACGTCGAGGTTCGCCATCTCGCAGGCGACCGCCAACGCCGCGGCTGTCGCGAAGACCCAGAGCGCGCGTGGCTTGGGCGCTGCCCGGTCGAGCCACGACGCGAGCGGTGGTGCGGCGAACGCAGCGATCGTCGCCACGAGCACGCCGAAGCCCACGACGAAGACTGGACGGATGGTTCCGGCGAGGTGCCTGCCCGTCGAGACGCCGAATGCGACGGCAGCACCGGCGATACCTGCGAAGCCCATCGTGACCCACCGCCCGCCGGGGCGATTCGAAGCTCGAACCGCCTCGAGCACACCGCCGAAGAGGATCGCGACGGGACCCATCGCCGCGATCGCGATCGGGAGCATGGCTTTGGCTGCTGTCGACAGCTCGATGGGCGCGGTGAGCTCGCGTCGTTCGGCGATTCCGACGACGCCGAGCTCGACGACCGCGAGCGCCGCCATCCAGAGGTAGGCGTCGGCGACGCGATGGCCGAGCTGACCGAGAGGCGGGCGTGGCGAACGCTTTTCGGGGCGAGCGACCGGTGACGCCCTAAAGCTCGCTTCCTTTCGGCGTCGCTGCCTCGGGGAGTCTTCGGTCGGCCGAGGGGCGGCCGGTGCGCCTCTCATGGGCCCTCAGCCGTAGCTGATGGCGAGGATCTCGTATTCGCGCTCGCCAGCGGGCAACGTGACCTTCACCTCTTCTCCGACGAAGTGACCCAGCAGCGCTCGAGCGAGCGGAGATGCCACCGAGATGCGGCCTTGGTTGAGGTCGGCTTCGTCGGGGCCCACGATTTGGTAAGCGACCTGCTCGCCCGTGTCGATGTTCGTGAGCTTGAGGCGTGCGCCGAACTGCACCTTGTCGCTCGTGATCTTGGTCGGGTCGATGACCTCGGCGCGCGAGAGCGATTGCTCGATGTTGGCGACGCGGGCGTTGAGCATACCCTGCCGATCGCGCGCAGCATGGTACTCGGCGTTCTCTTTCAAGTCGCCGTGCTCGCGAGCGGTCCCGATGTCTTTGATGACTTGGGGGATCTCGATCTCCTTGAGCCGTTTCAGCTCTTCGCGGAGGCGGACCTGACCCTGCGGAGTCATCGGGACTTTCTCTGACATGCTTCGAGACTTAGTCGAAGACCGAGGAGGCGCCAAGCGCGCGGGCGCCTCCCGATCGCTGGGAGGTGGAGCCGACGGGGCTTTCAGCCGCCGATCGTGGTCTTGAGAATGTCGCGACCGGCGGGCTCGGTGACATCGGCCGCCATTTCGGGGGTGATCGACAGGTCGAACGCGGAGAACGGTGTCGTGAACTCGAGGTCGCCCGAGAAGCCGTCGTTGACGTTGAGCGCACCGACGTTGGTCGGCCTTGGGTCTTCCTTGTCTTTCTTGGGGCGGAGCCAGACGACGTAGACCGTTGCGGCCGGATTGAGCTTCGCGGGCGGGCCGAGGTGCTCGACTTTGACGACCATGCGGCCATTGCCCCCCTTCTCGAACGACGCATCGACTTCGCCCTTGGCGAAAGGAACGGAAGCGTCGGGGGTCATGGCGAAGGTGGTGCCGCAACCCGCCAGCGTCGCGAGAGCTAGGGCGGCGACGCAGGTTCGAAGAGTGCCGAAGGTCGTCATGCGGCGCACCTTGGATCGAACGAGTTTTCTTGTCTAGAAGTGCGGTGTCATTCCTGCTGGTGGCAGCCCGTCAGCCCCCCGACGGGTGCTGGGCTTCGATCCACTCCGGAGGCAGATCGAGGAAGCCTTCGCTGAAGAGAAACTCGTAAGCGCCGGTCGATATCTCGCCACAGATCATGCTGAAGATCTGCGGGTCGGTGATGAACTTGATCGTCTCTCGGCGTGCGGGGCCGGCGGTGTCGGCGAGTCGCTTCACGAGCTCGTCTTCGGCGAAGCCGACGAGCCGAACCATGAGGCGGCGCTCGAAAGTGGTGCGGAACCGCGGGAAGGAGTCGCCGGTGATCTTGTAGCCGTAGCTCTTGCCCTCGGCGCAGCCGGATTGCTGGATGATCTCGCGCGCGAGCTCGTGTGCTGCCTGAGGTAGCTGGCCCGTGACGAACTCGACGAGCACCGAGTTGAAGTGCGAGACCAGCCGTTTTAGCTCGCTCGATCGACGGGCTAGAAAGCCATCTTGCATGTTTTTGGTGAGCTTCGACAAAAGGTCGAGGCTGCGCTCGCGCACTTCTCCAGACTCGAACTCGAAGTTATTGAGTTCGTTCTGCATTCTGTGCTGGTAGCGCTGAAGCAGGTAGAAGATCGCTTGCTCGCCATGTTGGATGGTCTTCGCGACCCCGTCTTGACCGCGCGTGCGCTCGTGGAGCTCCGATTGAAAGAAGAGGCGAGCGAGCTGGCGAAGCGTCAGCTTGATGCGCTTCTCGATGAGGAGCGACGGGGCGCCCTCTGGGAAGAGTCGCGCGAGGAGGCCGCCGAGAGTTCGCTCCTGCTGGGCTTGGATCACCTCGCGTTGTGGCGGGGTGTGATCGAGCGAGCTTCCCATCTGCTGCTGCATCTGACGGAGCTGCGCGACGACCTGAGCGGTGATGGCGTCGAGCTCGGGGTTGGTCTCGAGGTCGGCTTTGTAGTGCACGATGCGCGCTTGCACCTGCTCCTCGAGGAGGCCGAGCGCAGCATCGGCGATGGCGTCCTTCGAGTTCTGACTGATCCGCTCGCCTGGCGGTGGAGTGCTCGCGGGAGGCCTTCCGGCTCTCGGAGGTGGCAGGGGGCCGCTGCTCATGGAAGGGAGGATAGCCTCACCCGAGCCGATGCGAGTCGTGAAGTCGTCTTCATCGGTGAACGCGCTCGCTTCGGCTCTCCGGACCGAGCGACGCGGCGCTCGAGCGGCCCACGCCCTGTTTTCGTCAACTTGTGGCGTAACCACGGAGGTTCGTTCTAAGAGGACCCCATGACTCTCGTGTGGGACAGACGATTGGGCCTCGGGACTTTTGGCATCATCGGGGCCATCGCCCTCGCTGCGTGTGGCGGAGAGAAGAGCGTTTCGTCGTCGTCGGGCTCGCCCCCCGCCCCTTCGGGCGCGACGACGAAGGCCGCCGACACGGCGCTCGGAGCCGCGAGCGCGACAGCCTCGAGCGCGGAGCCCGCTCCTTCTGCAGCCAAGGTCGAAGACAAGGCACCCTCGGGGCTACCGAAAGACCTCAACGTCCTGGTGCTGTCCATCGACAGTGTTCGTGCCGACCGGATGTTGTCGAACGGCTACAAAGACGACGTGATGCCGAACGTCAACGCCTTCGAAAAGACGGCCGTGGCGTACTCGCGCTTCTACGCGACGAGCTCGTACACCTCACAGAGCCTCGGCGGCTTTCTAGGTGGTCGTTACCCGAGCGAGATCAAGCGCAACGGAACGTTCTTCGGCATCTACCCGCCCGAGGAGACGTTCTTCCCGGAGCTGCTCCAGAAGGGCAACATCCGCACGGTGAGCGCACAGGCGCACTTCTACTTCAACAAGGAGAAGGCCGGCTTCCATCAAGGCTTCGACGTTTGGGACATCGTGCCCGACCTCAAGAAGTCGAACACCACCGACGAGAACATCACGAGCCCAGCGCACACCGAGATCATCTTGAAAGAGCTCGGCGATGCAGCGAACACGAAGGGGCGTTTCTTCGCTTGGTACCACCTGATGGATCCCCACGACGAGTACATGTCCCATCCCGAGGGCAAAGACTTCGGAAAGAAGGCGCCGCAAAAGTACGACGGCGAGATCTATTTCACCGATCAGCACATCGGGAAGATTCTCAAATTCGTCGAGAGCCAACCCTGGGGCGCTCACACGGCGATCATCATCACCGCCGATCATGGCGAGGCGTTCGGTGAGCACAAGATGTACCGCCACGGCTTCGAGCTGTGGGACATGCTGACCCACGTTCCGCTGCTCATTCGCGTGCCCGGAGCGAAGGCGCGCAAGATCGAAGAGCCCCGCAGCATGATCGATCTCGCGCCGACGATCCTCGAGATGTTCTCGGTCCAGACCGATCCGTTGTTTCACGGGACGAGCCTCGTTCCCGAGCTCTTGGGCGGCGACGCGAAGCCGCGCGACGTGATGGTCGATCTCGCGCGGACCAGCGACAACGACAAGCGGCGCGCGCTCGTGCGGGGCAACTACAAGATCTACGAGTTCGGCGACGCCGACGGGTTCCAGCTCTACGACGTCGTCAAAGATCCCGGTGAAGAAGACAACCTCGCCCGCAAAGACAAGCCCAAGTTCGAGGAAATGAAGAAGGCGATTCTCGACGCCGACAAGACGGTCAAAGAGGTCTGTCCGAAGTTCACCGAGAAGCTCAAGGGCAAGAAGAAAAACAAGCCCTGTTGATTCGGCCCCGACGACACGGCATCGGCGTTCGAGCGTTCAGTCGGCGGGTTTGATTTCGACGATGTCGTCGCCATCGGCACCGCCACCGAGGGTTGCGACGACGGCGATGCCGTTGCACTCGAGGTGCACCACGTCGGGCGCCGCGACGTCTTTCGCGCAGGTCGGCTCGATCGAGACCTGCGCTTCGAAGGCGCCGGTCACGACGTCGACGGCGCGCTCGACCGCGTCGATGCGTTTCGCCAGATCCACGCTCTCGATGGCATTTTTCGCGTATGTCTCTTGAAGCCGGGCGAAGAGGTCGGGGCCTGACAAGACGATGCGCCGCGGCGTCGTGTCTGCCGCGGTCTCGATGCTGATCTCGAACGTGAGCTCGTGCTGCTCGTACGAGCGCTTGGCTGGGATCACGAACGGGAGGCTGAGGAGCTTTCTGCAGCGTCTCGTAGTCCCTTTCGATGCAGACGTGATGGGCGCGCAGCGCGGCTCGGGGAGACCCAGGGTGAAGGGGATGAGCAGCTCCTTGGGCCCTTCGGAGAGCGGCGCCGAGAAGACTCCTTTCGCCATCGCTCTTTCGAGCCAGCTCGACAGCTCACCGCGTGCATGGGCCCTCGAGCGCGCGTTCGCCTCGAGACGCAGTCGCGTGGAGGTCGCGAGCACGAGAAGATCGTCGGGACGCCCCTCGCGCGCGATCGCGAACGCCAAGGCATCTTTCGCTTCTTTGGCATGCGGCCCGTCGGGAAGGACGGTGAGATATCTCTCGAGGTCGGCGGCGGTCTTTTGTTTTCTCTCGTAGAAGAGCGGCTCGGCTTTCGAGAACGTTCTCCGAACTTCGTCGGCGTACGCTCCGTTCGGGTGGCGCTCGAGGTAGCGCGCGGCGGCTCCCACGCGCTCGTCGAACGTGGCTCCGATCCGGGTCGCCCGGTAAGCGGAGTAGTCGCTCGCCGTCGCGATGAAGGCTTTGCCAGGCGTGCACGCGGTGAGGCAGGCAAGAGCGAAGGTCGCGCCGGCGAGTCGAGCGCTCGGTCGACGGCCCAAGCAGCACTCGTGGACCAGGGGGATCTTCACTTGCTCGCCGCCCCTCCCGAAGCACCGCCTGCCCCGCCAACCCCGCGCGGAGGGCAGAAATCGCACTCGGTGGGGATCGTCGGCGCCTGATCCGAGACGTAGCTCGTGTAGTCGCTACAGCTCGCCGCCGAGAGCGCGTGGATGCAAACCTCGCCATCGTGCACGAGCGGCACGCATCCTTCGGGGAACGGCACCTGATCGCGCTTCTTGTCGCAGGCGACCCTGCACGCCTTCGTCCCGAGACCGCACTCGGTGCAACGCGCGCAATCGACGGCCTCTTTTTCGAGGCTGAGCTTTCCGAGATCGAGCGGGACGATTTTCTGCCCGCAGCTTCCCAGGTCGCCGGCGGTTGGAGCCGCCGAAAGAATGGCGAGACCGATCACCAGCCATCGAGCGCGGCGTTCGAATTTTTTGCAATGAAGTTGCTTATGCATCACGGAAGCACTTCGTAGTCGACGATCAGACCGAGCTGACCCGATAGCACCGGATAGACGGTGTAGTTCTTGTCGAGCGTCGCGGCTCCATAGAAGAGGTCGAAGGCAAGCTCGCTCGTGACGCCGATCGCGCCAGTGAAGAAGTAGGAGAAGCTCGCCGCTGCCTCACCGCCCACGTTGACGTCCGGGGAGAGGAGAAAGCTCGGTCCGATGCGCCCGTAGACCATGAACGAGCGGCCTGCTCGGTACGCGGCCAGATACGACAGTGAGAGGAAGGTCTGCTGCGGCCCAGACATCGACACACCCGTGTGGAGCGCGAGCCCGTTTTGAAGGGAGTTGGGAGCGCCGAACGTCATCGCCGCTCCGAAGTCGACGTAAGGCGCCGTGAGCGAGATCGACTTTGCCGTCGAGCCGAGCTCGGTGTGCAAGCGGTAGGGATTGTTGAAACGGAGGCCCTCGCCGAACGCAATCGAGCCGAAGAGATTCGCGTACCCGTCAGGCGCACGAAGAAGCTCTCTCTCCTCGGCCTTGCGTCGGCGAATCTCGCGGGGGCTCTCTTTCGCGTCGGCCGAAGCCTGTTCGTCGGGAGGGGCCGCGTGGACGAGGGATGTGAGAAGAAGCACGCAGCAAGCCGCAGCAAACGGGGCCGCCACCGAGAGCGGACGAGGGCGCGTGCGCGCGAGCATCGTTCGTCGGCTCCTAACTCGGTTTCGTACGCGAAACGACCCGCTTCTTCGGGACCTTCTTCAAAGCCGAGCCCTCGCGAGCCGGCGTCGCGGCGAACGCCAAGACCTTGCGCGCGAGCGTCGAGAGGCCGAGCTCGCTAGAGATGACCATCGCTCGAACCTCGACATAGCCGGGGGGCGGAGTCGGCAAGGGGGTTGGTATGGCTTCGAGGCGCGCGACGGTCACCGTGAGTCGACGGTGCGTGAGGACGTGCTCGACCACCCCGAGCTCGACGGCGGGCCCGATCTCCGAGCTGTTCCAGTCGCCTCGTCGGACTGCGGTCTCGAGCATGGGCGGCTCCCAGAGCCCGCCGAAGAGGCCTTCTAGGCTTCGCTTGGCGAGCATGAACCGCCCGGCGTCATCGGTTGCGAGCAGCGCCAGTAGCTCGACGCGTTTTGCTGCCGACTTCGGTCGGGTGACGGGTAGCTCGCGCTCACGGCCCAGGGCTCTCGCGCTGCAATGGACACGGACCGGACACGCGTCACATCGAGGATCGGAGGGAGCACAGACCAGCGCTCCGAGCTCCATGAGCGACTGGTTGAAGTCGCCAGGTCGGTTACCGCGGACGAGCGCCGCCGCGAGTGACCAGAGCTCGCGCGTGCTCTCCTTGGAGCCGATTGGCATGTCGAGCGCGAAGAGCCGCGAGAGAACGCGAGCGACGTTTCCGTCGACGAGCGCCTCTTCTTTGCCGAACGCGATGCTGGCGATGGCACCGGCCGTGTAGGCACCGATCCCAGGGAGCTTCTCGAGCGAGGCGCGATCGCTAGGAAATCGGCCTCCATATTGCTCGGTGACCTCGCAAGCAGCGAGGTGAAGCGACCGGGCTCGTCGGTAGTAGCCGAGCCCGCTCCAGAGGCCGAGAACATCGTCGATGGGTGCGCGAGAAAGCGCCTCGACCGTCGGAAAACGCACCAAAAAGCGATTGAAATAGGGGATGACGGTATCGACGCGGGTTTGCTGCAGCATGATTTCGCTGAGAAAGACCCCGTAGGGATCGCGCGTGCGTCGCCATGGTAGATCTCGCTGGTGCGCGTCGAACCAAGCGAGGAGCTTTTTGCGGATCGCACCACGGCGGGGTGGTGTGTCTCGCTCTCGAGGTTCGGGCATGGGGTCGCTCTTCGAGCTCGGAGGCTAGCAGACGCGCGCCTGATCGCCGCTCTGGTCTGCGGCGCGTCGTCGGGCTGCGACTCACCTCCCCGCCCCTGGGATCAGCCGACGGGCGGCTCTCCGCCACCTGAGCTCGTGGCGAGTGTTCGAGCTCCGGCGCTTTCGAGCGCTGCGCCGCCGGTCGTGTCGAGGGGACGGGTCGAGAGCGGTGGACCGTTCGTGTCGTGTTACCAAGGATTCCAGCCGAACGCGGAGCCGGTGCGAGATGTCACGCGTCTCGCACTGCTGTGCGGCCCGAGCACGGGCATGCGTCGGCTGCTCGACGTGGCGTTCGAGGGAGCGCTGTCGGAGGGCGGTGCAGAGCTCGAGCTGCCGCTCAAGCTCGAGAAGGGATCGTGCTACCGAATCTTCGCGGTCTCCGATCCAGACCTCGTCGATCTCGACGTGTCGGTCGTCTCGGCTCGCGGGACGGTAGTCGCGGCCGACCCGGGCACCGGGCGGGTCATCGTGCAACAGCCCGATCGGCCGCTCTGCTCGCTGGCCGACGACGACGCCAAGGTTCGAGTACGCGCCGAAAAAGGTCGCGGTCGGTTTGCCCTCGAGGTGTACGCGATGCCGTGATTCGGTCGCGCCGAAGCCCCGAAAGAGGGCGCTCCCATTGACGCTCCTCGCTCCAGGAACTAGTTCTGCGAAAGCAATGTCGGACGACGCGGACAAGGACCAAGGCCCCAAGGAGAGCGAGCTTCCGCCGCCCGATCCGGAGCGCAAACGACTTTTCGAGCGCGCCGTTCCGGAGTTGGTGAAGCGCCTCATCGAGCGCGCGGTCGAGAGCGGCTTCGAAAAGCTCAGCGAGCAGCCCGAGAATCTCAAGAACCTGGTCGGTGAGCTCAAGCTACCCAAAGAGGTGCTCGGCGATCTCTACGGCCATATCGACGACACCAAGACCGGACTTTATCGCGTGGTCGCGAAAGAGATCCGTGACGTCCTCGAGCACACTCAATTCGCTGACGAGATCGCGAAGGTCCTCACGAAGCTCTCCTTCGAGATCAAGACCGAGATTCGGTTCGTGCCCAACGATCGCGCCAAAGACGACGGCGATCGGCCCGAGGGTGAAGGCGACGGCACCGAGCGGCCCAACGCCATGCCGAGACCGAAGGTGGTGAGCGAGGTCACCATCAAAGATCGCTCCAAAGAAGGGCGAGATCGCCGCTGAAAAGCTCGCCGGCGTAGGTTTCTTCTGCGCGACGCACGCCTCGTTCTCGCCGCTTCCGACCCGGGGAGGCGCGGGCTTCCGAGAGCCCTAATCGATTCTGTCGTGACCATGAATCACTTGCTGTCGAGGATCCGAGATAGATGAAGAAGCCGCACACGGGCGGAGAGATCGACGCGTACTGCACCAAGTGCCGGCTCGACCTGGGCCATCGCATCGTCGCGATGGTGGGCGAGCAGGTGAAGCAGGTAGAGTGCCTGACCTGTCGTGGGGCCCATCGCTACGTGCGGCCCAAGGTCGAGCGTGATGCAGAGGTGAGTCGCAAGGCGATGCAGGGCTCGGCCCCGCGCGCAGCCAGCTCACCCAAGGTTCCGCGCGAGACGCTCGCGCTCAAGGCCGAGCGCGAACGACGAACCTCCTGGGAGAAATCGATCGCGGGGCAACCGACCAACGCCTTTCGCGCGTACCGCGTGTTCGACAGCTACGGCGCTGGTGAGCTCGTCCGCCACTCGAAGTTCGGCGACGGCGTCATCGCTCGCGTCATCGATCGAGGCAAGGTCGAGGTCTTGTTCCAAGACGGTCCTCGGACCCTCGCCCACGGTATGCCCAGCCCCGCCTGATCTCCGGTCACGGGCGCGTGATGGAGCGCTCGCGAGCTTCGGGCCGCGCTCGGATTACGACGAGGCGCGCTTACGCTTCAGATAGAAGAAGTCTCGCTCCGCGGGTCGTCCGAGGTAATCGGCCGGACTGTACTTGATCTCCGGAACGAGCGGCTCGGTGAGCCCGGTCGATCCGTCCTTCCCGTGCTCGATCAGCATGAAGCGCGGATAGGAATAGTTCACGTCGAGCTGAGCTGCGTCGTACGCGCCGACGGTGGTCATCGCACGTCCGATCGATTGCGCCGTGACGGCGTCGCCGAGCGCGTAAAACAGAAAACGCTTGTCCTTCGATAGACCGAGCGCGCTCCGGCGGATGATCGTGTCGCCGCCGACCGTCGCACCCCAGTTGCGATTGAACTCCTGAAGCAACGCGGGGTTCGACTGTCCCTGCTCTACGAGGCACGGGGGCGTTTGGCGGTAGGCGAGCATCGAAGGCTCGTTTTCTTTCACCTGGCTCCACGTCCGAATTTCGAGCCGATCGCCTTCATAGAACGAGACGGTGCACGCGATGTCGCGTGGCGGAATGAAGGATTGATCGCCAATCTTCATGCCGTAGTTTCCGTGCATCGCGCGAAAGCCTCCGTTGAACACCGCCAAGGCGGTGGCCCTGTCGCTCTCGGGGACGAGGCCGGTGCGCTCGCTTCGGCCGACGCGCGTCGACTTGGGCTCGTCAGTTCCGGCGACGAGCTCGAGCTCGAGATCTTTCAGGCTCGCCGCCACCACCGCGACGGCGGCGAAGGGTCTCTTCGGATCGGGGTGAACGAGAGTCTTGTAGAGCGCGACCTTCTCTGTGTCGCCTGGGGCCTGCATCGGAATCCAGGTACCGTCGCCCTCCGCTTTCACATTGTCGAAAGGCGGCTCGAACGCGGCCGGGGGCTCTTCGCCTTTCGCGAGCGGCGGGGCGGCGGATGCGCTCGGGGCAGACCAAAAGGTCTTCGGCTTCTCGGCGCTCTTGAAGGTCAGGTTGACCTTGTCTTCGGCGCCGTAGACAACATCTTCGACCCACGCCACCGGCCCCGGGCCCACGATGCTGCGCGTCGCTTCGGCGAGAAATGGCCCGAACCACGGAACTTCGTGAATGGCGATCCACGTTCCCGAGACGATCACGGTGGTCAAGATGCCCGCTCCGACGAAGCGGCGCTTCCAGCGCCCCGGCTTCCGCTCTTTCGGCTTGGTCACGACAAGGAGCGTAGCGCAAGGGCCGCCATCAGGCGAAAAGGTGGGGGTTGTGTCGGGCGTGCGCACGCTTCGAGAACGCCCGAGGAGCGATTTGGATTCTCGCAACCGCGCCCGCCAGATCGCGGCGGGTCTCGTTCGTTCCGAAAGGTTGGAATCGAGCCCCGGCCCCGATCGACTATGCTACGCGCGAATGCTCTGCCCTCGCTGCCACCGAGCCTTCCCTGAAGGGGAAACCGCTTGCGATCAGCATGGAGAGACCCTCGTCGAGCGTGTCTTGCCGTTCATCTCGTCGCGTCCGACGGAGCGCGCGGGTCTCGTCATCGCCGAACGATTCGAGATTCAAGGCGTCCTCAACGAAGGCGGCTCGGGCAGGGTCTACCTCGCCGAAGATCTCCGCACCAAACGTCCGGTGGCCGTGAAGATCCCCGATTTGCCAAGAGCGCAACGCGCTGCTGCGGCGTCTCGTTTCCTCCGCGAAGCCGAGGTCGCGAAGATCATCGATCATCCGAACGTCGTCGACACCTTCTTCACGGGCGAGCTGCCCGACGGAACTCCTGTCATCGTGATGGAGTACCTCTTCGGCGAATCGCTCGGGAGCCGCTCGCGGCGCCAAGGACCCCTCCCCGTGCCGGTCGTCTTGACCGTGTCGCGCGAGGTCGCTTTGGCGCTCGCCGCCGCGCACCGCGAGGGCATCTTTCATCGCGACATCAAGCCCGACAACGTGTTCCTCGTCGGCGAACCGGGCAACCACCACGCCGTGAAGCTCGTCGACTTCGGCCTCGCGAAGGTGAGAGCCGAACGCCGCACCTCGACTGGAACGACGCTCGGAACGGTCGAGTTCATGGCGCCCGAGCAGTGCGTCGCCGACCCCTCCGATGCGCGAACCGACATCTACGGCCTCGGAGCCGTCATGTATCGCACGCTCACGGGCCACCTGCCCTTCGACGACAAGCAGCTCGAGACGTTGCTCGCGAAGCAGCTCGTCGAGGCGCCAGTGCCCGTCAGACATCTCGCCCCGACCGTCCCTGCTCTCGTCGAGAAGCTGGTGCACGCCTGCCTGCGAAAAGATCCTGGCCAGCGCCCCGAGGGAATGGGCGTCATCGCCGAAGAGATCGAGGCGATTCTGCTCTGGATGACTGGCGACACGCCGAAGCCTGAGAACCTGACGGCGACGCGCAACGCTGGCGACGGCGCAAACGATGTGTACATGCCTCGCGGTTACGCCTCGAGGTTGGTCGCGTCTGCGCTGTACCGTCGGCTCTGCAAGACGCCGCCGAGCTTCATCCGCCCCGACTCGACTTGACGGTGCCGGGCACCGGCTCGGCGCTCTTCACCACTCCGTCGCCCGCGTTCCCGCACGAGGACGGCCGACCCTTTCGGGGGACGTTGGCGCGGATGCGGAGCGTGACGCCGTCGCCCACGACTCCGTCGAGCGTTCCGTTGCTCTCGACGTGATACTGACGTCGGTCGACGGCGAACTCGGTCGAGAACTGAATCGCGCATTGGTCGAACGCGAGCGCAGCGGGGACGCGAACGGCCCTCTTCACACCGTGAATCTCGAGCTCGCCGATGAGCTCGATTCCAGCTTCTTTCCCCTGCTTCTTCGCGAACGAGCGCGACACGAAGTGGGCCGTGGGAAACGCGCTCGCATCGAGAAAGTCGCTCGACTTGGCGACGTCGGCGACGACGCCGAGTGTGGCCGAGGCCGAGCTCGTTTCGACGGTCATCTCGATGTTGGAAGCCAAGATGTCGGTCGGGGTTATTTCGAATTTGCCCTTGATCGTGTCGAAGTGGAGCGTGTGGTCAGCCATCGCATGCACGTCGATCTCGAGGGAGACGGCGTGGGAATCGAGGGCGTAGGACTCTGCTTCGGGGCCGAGCTCACGCGCCGCAGGCAGGTTGACCGGCGTTTCGGCCATCGGTGCGGCAGCACCACAACCCGCCAACACACTGCAGCCGAAGATCATCCAGGCCGCTGTCTCGAATCGGGTCTTCGAGCGCGTCGGTGGAGTCGATCGCCCTTCGCCCGCGTCGGCCCCCACGAGGTTCGACCACTGCGACGAATCGTTTACAGAAGGCATCACACGCAGAGGGTGACAGACTCGGAGCCCCAGGCAAACCCCTTTACATTTGAAGCACGATGTCTGCCCCTCCGCGGCTCGCGTGATAGCGTCCGGACAGATGCGGAGGGATGACGCGCCTAGCCGCGAAAGGCAGTGGGTCCTGGAGCTCTCTCCGGACGAGGTCGCAAAGATGATCGGCCTCGCGACCGAGCGCATCACCTTTCACCTCGCGACGCTCGGCGAGCAGCCGATGCACAGGAGCGCTGGGGCGAAGAAAGTCGCGCGGTCGCTTCGTGAGTCGATCCCCGAGAAGCCGACGCCGTTTCCACGGCTCCTCCGAACGCTCTTCGGACGAGCCTTGCGACTCGGTCTCAACACGGCCTCGGGAGGCTACCTTGCGTACATTCCCGGTGGCGGGTTGCCTCACGCGGCGATCGCGGATCTCATCACGGCCACGGTCAATCGGTATGTCGGGGTCTGGCTCGCGGCTCCTGGGCTCGTACAGATCGAGGCGAACGTCGTCGCGTGGCTGGCCGAAATCGCCGGCATGCCGAGCGAGACGGCGGGCGGAGTTCTCACGACCGGCGGCTCGATGGCGAACCTCATCGCGATCGTCACGGCGCGTCGCGTGCGGCTCCCGACCGACTTTCTTCGAGGCGTCATCTACACCTCGGACCAGACGCACCACTCGGTTCGCAAGGCCGCAGTGCTCGCAGGATTTCCGGAAGAACGAGTGCACGAGATCGTCTCGACGAGCTCGCTGAGGCTCGAGCCCGACGCTCTCGGTCGCGCGATCGAGGCCGATCGCGCGGCCGGTCTCACGCCGTTCATGATCGTCGCGAACGCCGGGGCCACCAACACTGGGATCGTCGACGACCTCGGTGCGCTCTCCGACGTCGCGAAGCGCGAGTCGCTGTGGCTCCACGTCGACGCCGCGTACGGCGGCTTCTTTCGACTCACGGCTCGCGGAATGGAACGCCTCGCCGCGATGGATCGTGCCGATTCGGTGACCCTCGATCCGCACAAGGGGCTCTTTTTGCCCTATGGGACAGGCTGTTTGGTGGTGCGCGACAGGACCACGTTGAAGCGCGCGCACGCGATGACGGCGAGCTATCTGCCTCCGATGCAGAGCGACGACGATCTGGTCGACTTCTGCGAGCTGTCGCCCGAGCTCTCACGCGAGGCACGTGGAGTGCGCGTGTGGCTGCCGCTCAAGATGCATGGCGTGGGCGCGTTTCGCGAAGCACTCGACGAGAAGCTCGACCTCGCTCGCTGGATCGCAGCCGAGATCGCCCAGATCGCACACGTCGAGATGATCGATGGGCCCGAGCTGTCGCTGTTCGCCTTTCGAATCGTTCCAGGCGATCGCGTGCGCTCCGAGAGCGAGCTCGACGAATGGAATCGTGGCGTTCTCTCTGGCGTCAACGCCCGCCAGCGCGTGCACATCACCGGCGCCGTGGTGCGCGGACGCTTCGTTCTCCGAGTGTGCGTTCTCTCGTTTCGAACGCACCAAGCCCACGCAGACTCCCTCCTCCAAGATTTACGCGCGAGCATCGAGGACGCGTCTCGACCGAAGCACCCAGCTGCCTGAGACGACGTTCTCGGGGCCGCTACCTCGGCTTCCGGGGCTCTTTCGATCGGGGTCGACGGGGCGTGTCAGAGCGCGAAGGTCATGCCGGTCGAAAGCTCGACCGCACACTTCGGCTCGCTGCCATCGGGCTCTTCTCCCGGAGCACCGACCGTGATCTCGACCCGATGGGTTCCGACGGCGCGCATGTAGATTCGCTTGCCGATAGCGTCGGGGCCGAGATCGCATTCGACACGCATCACGCGAGGATCGTCGGCTGCGACTTCGCCGTCGTCGTCGGCGCGCATGAAGAGAACGTCGACCGTGGGCTTCGTGCAAGGGCCCATCTCTCGCCACTGGTCGTAGTCGACCGACGGCTCGAGCACGTCGGCCAGCTGACCGTGCTTCGATCGTCCGACGCGATAGCGGAAAGCATCGCGCTTCTCGGTTCGACCTGTGACGCCAATTCTTTCGAAGCGGAGCGCGAGAGCGCCGAGCACCGTCGCGGTCTTCACGGTCGGGGCGATGAGGTTCGTGCGATCGGGCTCGCGGTACTTGTGGACGCGGACCGAGCTCGGGACGCTCTTCGTGATGAGGTCTTGCAGACCGGTGTGCATCGACATGCGACCTGCGAGGAAGATGCGCAGTCCTGCGTATGGATCGGCGCCGCGCGAGAGCCGCGTGAGCGCGTGGTCGAGGTGATGCTTGAACTCGCCGACGGCTTGCGCGAACCACTGATCCATGAGCTGACGGAGGGCCGTGCGGTTCAGCGACACTCGGATGTCGTGCGCGGCTCCGTCGAAGCTGCCGAGGCGAATCGTCGTCGGCAAGCGATACGTCGGATCGCCCTCGAAGAGCGGCCTCAACGCCTCTTTCAGGAGGTAGGTGTTCGCGCGCGACTCCGGGCTCGCCTCGAGCAGCTCTTCGGACCCCGGCAGAGCGGTCTCTTCGTCGGGGCGCTCGAATGGGATCTTTTCGCCGAGCATCTCGGTCGCGTGGTCGCAGTAGACCTTGTATGCGAGCCGATGGAGCAGCCGCTCGCCGCCGAACCAAGGAATGCTCTTCGGCTCGATGTGCTCGATGACGTACTGATGGCCGTCGCGGCGCTCATCGACGGTGGGATCGCGTACGACGCCGAAGAGGAGCCCTGTCTCGCTCGCGCCTGCCTCGACCACGGCGAAGAGCTGAGGGCCGTCTTTGGGGAGCGCCGAGAAAGCGCGGAGCCCGTGAGCCAGAAAGCACACCGATGTGGGCGGAGCTGCCTCGACGACGAGGTTCTCGAGGTCGTGGTACTCGACCATGCCAGCGGGGAGGCTGCGGAAGAAGCCTCTTCGACACGCGACGAGGACGCTCTGTCGACGCTCGTGCGACCACCCGGTCGGCATCGTCACGAGATACTTCGTGTGGAGACCTCGGAGCCGGTGGTTGACGTTCAAACCGATTTGGTACGCGTAAAGCTCGATCGGATCGAATGGGTCGAACGCGCCGATGCCTTCTTCGTCGATGATCGGAGGCGCCGGCTTCTTCAACTCTTCGGAAGCGTCGTGATCCGAGTACCCCTGAATCCGGTAGTGCCGTTTATGATCGGTCCAATCCCGCACCAGCGAAAGCTCGGTCACGGTGGAGGCCGCTCGATAGAAAGGCTCGGGCCATTCGGCCGGAGGGGTGGGAGCTTGCGGGCTTCCGGGCGGTGCGGCAGGGGCGGCGTGCCGGAGTAGCCAGGACGCGAAACCGACCTTCACGTCTTCGAAGGCCGTCGCCGGCTGGATGACGCGTCCACGCCAAGCCTTCAGCGCCGCCCTCAGGTTGACGAACGAGACCTCGGACGGACTCTCGAACTCGAGCGGACGCTTGACCGGATCTTGCGACCCGATTCGAATGAGCTCGGGCCCCGAACGCTCCCCACGGACCGCGACCGTGATCGCGCGCGCTCCGATGTCGACGGCGACCCACTCGCTCAAGACGTCGAGCTTCGGATCGCGTTTCACGACGGTCGGGGGAGCCACCTCGCGGTCGGCTCTGCCCTGTTTCGTGTGCAGGCCGACGATCTTGCCTTGACGAAGAATCGCGATGTTTCTGATGCCGGCGAAGCGAGCGCCGTTCCACATGCCCCGGGAGGGATCGGTCAGATAGGAGCCTGGGACCTGCGCGAGCCCTGCGACTTGCTCGGCGAACAGGTCTGCGAGGTGCTCGGGTCGAACGAGCCCGTCGTACCGCTCCACCTTGATCGGGGGGGCGTAGTAGTCCTGCGAAGCGTTGCCGTAGATACGAGGCGTCGCTTGGATGAGCTTCAGGTACGGGATGGGCGTCGTGCGCTCCTCGATCAGGAACTCTTGATAGAGACCTGCCGGTGCCGCGAGATTTTCCATCTCTGGCGGGAGGCGCGGGACCGTGTCGTTCATTTCCGTTCCGAAATAGAAGTACTTCGTCGGGGCGTTACCGACAAAAGCAGCTACTCGGACCGGAATGAAGTTGAGCCCACCTTCCAGGGGAGGAAGCGCGACGACGTAGTCGAGAACGACGGTAGTCGTCCACGGCTGGTCGAAGAGCTTGCTCTCCCATTGCATGACGAGCGTGGGAAAATCTCTCCGCCCAAGAGCTTCTTGGGAGACGATCCGCTCGGCCTCTGCAATGACGCTGGAATCAATGGAAAGCTCGTAGAGCCCCATACGCCGCGGACGTTACCATGAAGGTTCTCCGTTTCACGCATAAACGTCCGTTCTGTTTCGCGAAGACCGGGCGCTTTGCTGGATCGCTCGCCGAACCACCTCGCTCCGGTAGTTCGCGCAATGTCGACCCACCAGGCGATTAGCGTTGAAAGACGTTCCCGGGTCGCCCGACGCGGACCCCTGTCGCCGTGGCTACCAGAAACAGGGTGAACCGAACGAAAGGCACGCCGCCATCGCGATGAGAACGATGTGGTAGCGAACGATCGAGAGCGCGTCCGAAAGCGCTCTGCCTATCCCGTCTCGGCTCGATCCGCTCGCGGCTGGGTCGCGTGCAGCCATCGCGTCGCCATACACGAACGATGCGAAGCGTCCGATGGCTCTGTGAGCCGGAGAGACGAGGCTGCGAACGACGTGTGACCGAATCGCAAATTCGCTTCCCGTTGCGGCCTCGAGGCGTGAATCTGAAGGAAACTTGGGTTAGGGTCCGGCCCGTTCTCGTCGTCGACTGCGTCTTCGTGGCGCGTCTCTCGCGGTCCCCTGTGCTTGGTTTCACCGGGAGCACGAGAGAGCTGACTTGGCGACAGATCACACGAGGTCCGCCGTGCTCATGCCTCTTCCGCCCCTTCGTTCGATGTCGCTGCTGATGGCAGCGTCGCTCCTTGTCTCCTTCGTGGCCACCGGCTGCGGTGATAGCTCGTCCGATGGCGCGGCAACGTGTGGCAACGGTACGGTCGAGGCCGGCGAGACTTGCGACGACGGAAACAAGGCCAACGGCGACGGCTGTTCGGCGACTTGCAAGACCGAGGCTGCGGGCATCTGCGGCGACGGGACCGTCAACACCGGTGAGACGTGTGACGACGGCAACACCACGGCCGGAGACGGCTGCTCGGCAACGTGTCAGAGCGAGACCGCCGGGGTCTGCGGCGATGGAGCGATCAACTCCGGCGAGACCTGCGACGACGGCAACACCACCGGCGGAGACGGCTGTTCGGCGACCTGCCAAACCGAGGGCGGTCCGATGTGCGGAAACGCCATCAAAGACGTTGGCGAAGAGTGCGACGACGGGAACCCAATCCCCCTCGACGGATGCGAGTCGGACTGTACGGTTTCCCCCGAGCAGATCACGTGCGCGACCCTTCCCGCTTCCGCGAACGTCTGCGACGTCACCGCAGGCGACGCGAACAAGCTCATTCTCGGCGACATTCTCGGCCCGTACACGATCTACCGTGGTGGCCAGGTGCTCCTCGACGCTACGGGCAACATCACCTGCGTCGGCTGCGACTGCGCCACGGCGGCCCCAGGTGCGACCAAGATCTCGTGCCCCAAAGCGGTGGTCTCGCCCGGCCTCATCAACACCCACGAGCACATCACCTTCGCGCAGAACAACCCGTACACCGACACCGGCGAGCGTTACGAACAACGCCACGATTGGCGAAAAGGCCTCAACGGCCACACGAAGCTCAGCTCGTCGGGTGGCGCTTCGGCTGATCAGATTCGCTGGGGCGAGCTCCGCTTCCTCCTCAGCGGTGCGACCTCGCTCGTCGGATCGGGAAGCGCGACCGGCTTTCTCCGCAACCTCGACAAGGCCGACCAAGAAGGCCTGAGCCTCATGCCCGCCGACTTCGACACCTTCCCGCTCGGCGACAGCGGGGGGCAACAGCTCGCCATGGGCTGCGGATACCCGAACATCAACACGCAGATGTCGATCGCCGCCGACACCGCATACCTGCCGCACATCTCCGAAGGCATCGACGCGTTCGCGCACAACGAGTTCCTCTGCGTCGCGCAAGATCAGATGACGCACGACTTGGTCGAGCCGCAGAGCGCGTTCATCCACTCGGTCGGCCTCTTCCCCGCCGACTACGCCTCCATGGCGACGGTCGGCACGAGCCTCATCTGGTCGCCTCGCTCCAACACGACCCTTTACGGTGACACGGCCGTCGTCACGGTCGCGGCGCGCGTCGGCGTGAACATCGCCCTAGGGACCGACTGGATCGTCAGCGGTTCGATGAACATGCACCGCGAGCTCACCTGCGCGTCGGAGCTCAACGCGACCTACTTCGATCACTTCTTCACCGACCGCCAGCTCTGGCAAATGACGACGCTCAACGCAGCGAAATCGCTCCATGCCGACAGCGTCATCGGAGCGCTGCGCAAGGGCCTCATCGGCGACGTCGCGATCTACGACGCCTCCACGCACGCCGACTACCGCGCCATCATCGACGGTGAGCCGAAAGACGTCGCTCTCGTGCTCCGCGGTGGAAAGCCTATCTACGGAGAAGACTCGGTCATCAGCGCGCTCAGCACCGGCGCATGCGACGCCGTCGACGTTTGCGGCAACCCGAAGAAGCTCTGCGCGATGGACGACATCGGCAAGACGTACGCGCAGCTGAAGACCGCCGCCGGCGCGACGAACTACCCGGCCTTCTTTTGCGGCAAGCCGACCAAGGAGCCGAGCTGCATTCCCACCCGGCCGGTCCCGAAGAACGGATCGACCGTCTACACCGGGATCCCCAGCGCCTCCGATTCCGATGGCGATGGCATTCCGAACGCGTCCGACGACTGCCCGACCGTGTTCAACCCGGTCCGTCCGATGGACAACGGCTCGCAAGGCGACTTCGATCAAGATGGTGTCGGCGACGCCTGCGACGTGTGCCCGCTCAACGCCAACACGACCGTCTGCACCACGCTCACGCCCGGTGACTCCGACGGAGACGGCATCCCCAACGCTGGAGACAACTGCCCCACGACGCCGAACCCCGGCCAAAAAGACGCCGATCAGGACATGAAGGGTGACGCCTGCGACACGTGTCCGATGGCCGCAAACCCTGGCAACGCGCCGTGCCTGACGTCGATCTACGACATCAAGCAAGGCCTCATCACCGGCAGCGTCGCCCTCAATCACGTCATCGTGACCGGATGCAAAGCGGGCAAAGGCTACTTCGTCCAGGTGAAACAAGGTGACGTGGGCTACGTAGGATCCGATTACTCCGGTATCTGGGTCTTCGATGCCACGGCTGATTGTGTCGCGGTGAAGCCCGGCGACCGCGTCGACTTCTCGTCGGCGACGATCGCGAACTTCTTCGGCGAGATCGAGCTGACCACGCCGACCGCGGTCGTCACCTCGTCGGGAGAGGCGCTGCCTGTTCCCGTCGACGTGACTCCGCAGAACGCGGCCGGCACCACGCCCACTGCTCTCGAGGGCGTCTTGGTCAAGGTGTCGACGGTGACGGTGACCGATATCGCCCCACCCGCCGGCGCAGGTGACACCGCTCCGACGAACGAGTTCGAGGTCGCGAGCGTGCTTCGCGTGAACGACGTGCTCTTCCTCACGAACCCCTTCCCGGCCGTCGGGTCGGCCTACACGTCGATCACCGGAATCCTCGACTATCGGAACGGAAACCAGAAGCTCGAGCCGCGCAGCGCTGCCGACTTCGTGACCGGACCGGCGATGTTGAGCGGGTTCTCGGCGCCCCTCGCCTTCACCCGCGTCGGCTACATGAACCTGGCCTCGTTTCCGACGCCCATCACCGTGCAGCTCACGTCGCCTGCGACGAGCAACACGTTCATCGCGATCACCGGCGTGGCCGGGGTCGTCGACGTCGTCGGCGGCGGAGTCACCATCCCCAGCGGTCAGTCGAGCGCCACGGTCTTCTTCGACGGTCTGGCGCAGAGTCCAGGCGCGACCATCACGGCGAGCTATCTCGGCGTGATGAAGTCGACCCAGGTTCGTGTCCTCGGCGCAGCCGAGCAGCCCACGATGCTGACGCTCTCCCCCGCGACGGTCACTCTACCGCCGCTCGGATCGTCGATGTTCGCCGCAAAGACCGACATTCCTGCGCCTCCAGGAGGCCTGGTCGTCTCGCTCGGTCTCGTTCCGGCCAACGCTGGAACGGTGCCGGTGACCGTCACGATCCCGGCAGACGAGACCACCGCCACCTTCAACTTCAGCGATGCAGGAACGGCCGCCGCTTCGACGATCAACGGCACGGCGGGCGCTCTCATGGGTCAGGCGGCCGTGACGATTTTGGCCGGTGGCACGGGCGTCGTCATCAACGAGGTCGACTACGACACGGTCGGAACCGACGCGGGCGAGTTCGTCGAGCTCTTCAACTCGTCGACGAACGCGGTGTCGCTCACGAACCTCACGCTCGTCTTCATCAACGGCTCGAACAACGCGGAATACAGCCGCACCGACCTCGCGACGCTGGGGTCGATTGGGCCGGGGCAGTATCTCGTCGTCGGCTCGACTTCGGTGCTCGCGAGCGTGATGCCTCCCGCCCTGAAGATTCACTTCGACGGCGCTGGTGACACCGGTCGCATTCAGAACGGCGCACCCGATGCGATCGGCTTGGTCGATCTCTCGACCGGAACCCTCCTCGACGCCCTGTCATACGAGGGCTCGGTGAGCGCCGGCATCATCAACGGGATCACCGGATCGAAGAGCTTCGTCGAAAATGCTCCCACGACCGCGTCCGACAACAACACGACGATCGGCTCGGTGTCCCGACTCCCCAACGGCATCGACACCAACGACGCCGCGAACGACTGGGGATTCACGGCGACTCCGACCCCCGGCACGATCAACCAGTGAGCCATGCGCGAGCGGCGCGCCAGCGAGCCGAGTCGAGAGAAGCTCGGGTCCTCGGCGCGTCCTCACGCGCGGTGAGCGTCTGGCCGAGCCTTCTGATC
>JAYUUB010000044.1:0-6671 GCA_043755175.1 Polyangiaceae bacterium
CGCAGGCGCTCGAGCCGCGATTGTCGAAGCTCACGATCAACGTCGGTCCGGCACTGGCCGCTACCCGTGGACTCTCGGTCGTGCGTGACGGCTCCGAGGTGGTGAAGTCGCTCTATGGGCTCACCACTCCCATGGATGGCGGACCCCACGTCATTCGTGCGACCGCACCTCACAAAAAGCCGTTTGAAAAGCGGCTCGACCTCGCGAATGAGGGGATGTCAATCAGTGTGGACGTCGTCCTCGAGGACGAGCGACCAGAGTCTTTCGCAGCTCCAGCAACCGGCGACGTGACGCCGGTCGCGCCCGTTCATGAACCTGCCGTCACGCCGAGCCGCGGAGGCATGCATCCCGTGCGCATCGCGGGCTTCGTCGTCGGCGGCTTGGGGCTCGCGCTCGTCGGCGTCGGCGTGGGCGTCGGCGTGAGCGGAGTTTCCGACGCAAACCAGGCGGCGAAGCTCGGCGCAGCAGCTGCAAAGAGCGGAAACAAAGCTGGCTCCGACGCAGCTCGCAGTGCCTACGACTCGGGAAATGCGCAAGGCACCGCAGGCTGGGTCGTGGTGGGGGTCGGCGGTGCGGCGCTCGTCACGGGGACCATCATGGCCATTGCTGCCCCGAACGCGAAGACGCCTGCGACGGGGGCTACCGCGCTGAGCATTGCGCCATGGTGGGATCAGCGCTCTGGCGGAGCGACGCTCGAGGGCCGTTGGTAAGACGGGAAGTTCGCAACCCGAAGGCCGCGTCGACGAGCGCGCTGAGGACGAAGCCAGTAGTCGCTTGATAGAAGGGACGAAAAATGAGGGGCGAACATCGACTTTGTCGCGCGCAATCAGAGTGCAAGTGGCATTCCTGTCGCTTTGACAAGCACCGCGGCGTTCTAGCCGTGACACGTCGTCGACTGATCTACGGAGACCGATCATGAAGATTCAGTTTACAGTGATGCTTCCGAATTGGCTCAAGGTCGCTGCCAAGGTGGCTGTGCCAGTGCTTCTGGTATGCGCAGGAGGGGTGGCTTTGGCAGCGCCGAAGAACTTTGTATCCAACGAGACCCTGACTGCGAAGGATCTCAATGCGAGCTTTAGCGATCTGAACAACAGAGCTGGAGCACTAGAGACGACCCTGGCACCGACCGGCTCCTTGTCGACCACCGATGTGACGGCGAGCGGTGACCTGAAAGTGGCGGGCACCACCGACCTCGGGTTGCGCGCGCAGGCCACGTGCAGTTACGCGCCCAACGGCGGGTCTAGTTATACGGACTGCAATTGCGCTTCCGGCGAACTCGCGGTGAGTGGCGGCGCCTTCTGCAATACGGGCATCCTGGATGGCATTCTTAACGAGAGCCGGAACGTCCAAGTCCAGATGACGGGAGTCGCCGGAGCGACCTGGCGCGTCAGTTGCATCGACACCACGACCCACGCGCGCTTCCCTGCGGCCTACCCATTCGCGCTTTGCGCGCGCGTGAAGAGCAACTGAACGCGTGCGGCGTCGCACCGTTGACGCTCTTGCAGGCTGCGGATTTCGAAGACCGAGCGAATAGCACGACGATGGCAGCGCTCGGATGAGCCTTTGCGACCAGTGCGCTGACGCGGATGACCCTGCGTACGCCGCGCCGCGCGCGGCCGTCACAATGGTAATTGACGAAGGGAACCACAATTGAAACTCAAACTGATTATCATCGACTTCGAGCTCTCCAGGCGCCAAAAGCAGTTGGCGGCCGCCCTCATGGCGACACTACTTCTTACTGTTGCCGGCGTCGCCTTTGCTGGCGTCCCGAAGGTCTTCGTCAAGGGCGACACGCTCACCGCCGCAGACCTCAATACGAACTTTTCCGCCCTCGATTCTCAGCTGACGACGACGGCTGGCGACGTCACTGCACTCGGAATGCAATTGGGCCAAGCATCGACTGAGCGACTAAAAACGGGCACACAGGTGAGCTTACCTAGCGGCCCCAGTGGACCCCTCACACCTGGGCCAGTCAATCCGGCCACCAGTCAAATGCTATGGCAATCCGCCTCCAGCGTCGAGATAGCCGATGCGGCCGGAAACGTGATCATCACCTATCCTTCGGCGTTTCCGAACGGGGTGCTGAGCTCAGTGGTGATGAACGGCGACTCCAACTTTGGCGCAATTACGTTCGGTCTCATAGACAATAGCAAGTCTTCGATGACAGTGCGGGCCTTCAATTCAGCGGGAGCCCCGCTCGCCAACACAATAATGCGCTTCAACTGGATCGCCATCGGATGGTGAGGTGCGCAAACACTGCGCTGGTTGATCCGGACGCAGACCTGTCTGACTGTTCAACAGTTCATACCGAGACGGCTCGTTGCTCCCAATAGCTTTCGAGCACATCGTTCCCTCGCGCTTGAAAAGGAATGTTCCATGAAGCTGCAATGTATCGTTGTGGATCTCCAACTGTCTCGCGGCCAGAGACGGCTCATCGCCGCGCTGGCCGGGCTCTCGCTGTTCGGTGCCGCAGCGGTCGCCTATGCGGTGCCGAAGCACACTTGGCAGAGCGGTGATGCCCTCACCGCCAGTGACTTGAATATGACGATCGGCGATCTCGATTCGCGGCTCTCGACACTGGAGTCGGGGGATTCACCTGCGGGGGCGGTGACATCGTTTGCCGGGACGGGAACGCCTCCCCTTGGCTGGCTCGCGTGCGATGGCTCGGAGGTAGGCCGCGCTGCCTTTCCAAAGCTCTTCGCGACGATCGGTACGGCCTGGGGTAAGGGGGACGGCTCTACGACCTTCACGCTTCCCGACCTCCGAGGCCGCTTCCTCCGCGGCATGGACGGTGGTGCCGGGCACGACCCTGACGCAGTGGCACGGCTGGCAAGCGGTCCGGGCGGGGCGGTTGGGGACACAGTTGGCACACTCGAGTCCGACCTCTTTGCTTCGCACGATCACGGAGGCAAGACCGGCGGCACAACCACTCCACCGATGTGGACCAATGCCGCCCGCGACTACTCCGGTGGCGGGGGGCCAACGTGCAGAGGCTTCAGCTATAGCCAAGAGACGGGCTGCGGAAACTATTTCGACGAACACATTCACACGATTGTCACACAAGGCGGCGCAGAAACCCGACCTGCCAACGTCACCGTGAAATACCTCATCAAGTATTAGTGCTTACGACAGTTATAAGACTACGCCCTCCCCTGAACGTAAGAGAATCGGACGCGAAGCAGCGAATCAGATTCGATTGCTAAGCCCGTTCACGAGATGCCCCAAGAAGGTCTGACGACCGCAAGCGTTGCCGACACTCAAGATGACGTGTGCGACAGCAAGAGCGCTGTGCGGTACCGATTGCTGTCCAACTAAATCCTGAAAGCGAACACGTCCATGAAAGTACGAACCAAGATCACCGTCATCGCCAGCACGATAGCAGCCTGCGCATTGCTATTCGGGGGCTGCGCCGATCAATTCCCGGCCGGTGCCGGCGGAAGCACGGGTGCGACGACGTCGGCCTCGGCCTCTACCACGACATCTGCAACCACCAGCGGCACCGGGACCGGCTCAGGAGCAGGCCCTTGCGTTCTCGATCAGTCGCAGCTCGATCATTGCCTTCTCCAGTAGAAAAATTCAAGTCGATTGGTGCCGAAAGGGTTTCGAGCACGTCGCTGACATGCGGAACAGGACCCGCAGGCGGCCGTGCGTCCTCAACGAGACCAAAGTCGCTGACGGCACTACTGGGTAGCAGTCTCACCGCGCACGCGACTCGCAGGTCCTGGACTGGGGCGTCGAGATCCGATTGGCCATGGGCGGCCGCCGCGCGACACACCTTGGTCATGAACCGCCGCTCAAAAGCTTGGCGAAGGCCGTTCGGGGCGCGTTGAAAGGGTATCAAACATGAAGCTCAAGATGCTTGTGATAGACTTCCAGATCCCAATGCAAATCAAGAGGTTGGCGCTCCGCGCAGGGATTCCCATCGCGATGCTCTCCGTCGCTGCGGTCGCATGGGGCGCGCCGCTACACACCTGGGTTCAGGGCGACACGCTGAGCGCGGCGGACCTCAATGGCGACTTCGACAACCTGCAGGGGCAGATTACCACCGCTAAATATGGTCTCAGGACCCCATCAGCGTTTCGTGCGACCCTCACCAATGCGCTGACCACGAACGACAACGTCGCGTCGACGGTGGTCTGCGACAGCGTCCAATATGATCTAGCCTCAGAATACGACAAAACGACCGGCAAATTCACGGTGCATCAAGGGGGCGTCTACTTCGCCAGCTGCCAACTCAGCTTCGACGTCGTGAACGTCGACTTTTCGGTTACTATCTTGCGAAATGGCATTGGGATCGCGAACGCGACTGCTCGAAGCGGCTCCCCTTCCACTGGTGAGCAGCCCAACGTCGCGACGACGATCGACCTCGCTGCGGGGGATTCGCTGACCTGCATCGCTTACCAAAACTCCGGCGTGACCGAGCCCCTGTACCTTGCCAACGCGGCCATCCCAACGAGTTTTACTGCCGCACGAATCTACTGATTGACCGGGAGCGTTGGACACGGCGGCGGTGCCAAGATGGGAGCGTCGAGGGCAACTCGCGAAAGGACGAGCGCCAATCCTTGGGTGGCAGGCAATCGCCGCGATTGAGCGGTCATCCGGAGAGGCAGGGGGGCAGCGTCAAAAACCACTGGAAACGAAGCTCGGGCCAAAGACTATGGCGCCATAGTCTTCGGCGCTCGGGTCGGCAGTGGGCGGCTCAGCTTGTAGTCAGCGGCGTGGCTTACCCTTCTTGGTCGAAGGCTGAGACTCGTTTGCAGAGGACGGTCTCGCGCTGTCTTGCCCGTGGAGACCGCGATCACTTTCGGAGCGCGCGGGCTTCTGGAGAGCGCCGCTCAGCCGCAACCTGGTCGGTCAGTGAATCAAGAGGACCGCAATGGCTGCAATGGCGACGAGACCAATGGCAATGAGGGCAATCGTCACCGCGTTCCCATTCTTTGGAAGCTCGACGGCGGCATTCGTGGAACCACCGAACGAAGGCTGAGCCTGCGCGCGGCTCTGCGGCTCGGAGTCGACGCCGAGCACCATGGTTCGCTCTGCTGCAGCCAGCGCTAGCGTGCGCTCTGGGGCTGCCGAGCTCACGGGGTTCGCCGTCGTCCTCGCCATTACGAGGGTTCCGTCGATGCCCGCTGTTCGAACCGGGGACGCGTTCGCGCCCGGCACCGCACCGGCGGGCGTCGGGATCGAGTCGTCGCACGGTCGAGGCTCGACGGCCGACGCGAACGCGGGGACCGACACGTCTGCGTGGGGCATCAACAGTTCGAAGACCTCCCTCAAGTCCGAAGGACGATCGTGAGGCTTCTTCTGCAGCATCTTGGTGATGAGCGCTCCGATTTCGATTGGCAGACCGAGCTCCCTAACGTCGAGCGGAGCAATGGGCAGCGCGACGATCTTCGAAAAGATCCCAGGGAATGACGCCGACGCCGTGGGAATGACACCCGACAAACACCGATAGAGAATAATCCCGAGCGACCAGATGTCGGCTCGGTGGTCGATGAGCTTTTCGCCACAGGCTTGTTCCGGTGACATGTAAAACGGGGTTCCGACGACGAACCCGGTGCGCGTCAAAGCCTGAGTTGCAGCTGCAGCGCCGTCGGAGTGCGTGAGCTTGACGATGCCGAAGTCGAGCAACATCGAGCTGCCGGACGTGGTGAGAAAGATGTTGTCTGGTTTCAGATCGCGGTGGACGATGCCGACCGCATGGGCGTGTCCTACGGCGCTCACGATCGGAATGAGATGGCGAGCGACCTCGCCCAAGCTCAAGCGCCGTTTGACCGCGAGCTCTTGCTCGAGAGAGTGCCCCACGAGAAGCTCCATGGTGAGCGCCGGGATACCCTCGTGCTCGAAGATGTCGTGGATGCGAACGATGTTGTCGTGCTCGACGGCCCGCGCCGCGCGTGCCTCGCGCAAGAAGCGTCTTCGGTGGTCGGGGGTCTTGGCCACTTCGGCGTGCATGAGCTTGAGGGCGCAGCGCTCACCGGTGTCGACGTGCTCGACCTCGAAGACCTCGCCCATGCCGCCGCAACCGAGTTGCCGCAAGATCGTGTAAGAGTGAATTCGTTTGCCCACGAGATCGGTCATGCTGGTCTTTCAAAAAGTCGGCTTCTCGAGCACGCCGAAGATCGAAGTCCCCGAGGGGCTCGGCGTGGGCGGCTTGGACGAAGCGGCAGAGGCCGCCGAGACGGCGGCAGGCGAAATTGGCTTGGGCGGGAGAGCGATGCCGAGCGGGTGCGGGGCAGCCGACGGAGTCGCGCTCGGCGCGGGCGTGACGACGACGACACCCTGAGACGAAACGGGAAGCGCCGAGGGGGCGTCGACCCCTGGTTCGTCAACGTCTCCCGAAGCGTGCGTCGGGGCAGTGCCGAGTGCTGGCACGGCGGATCCAGAAGTGGAGTCGCTGCCGTGTTTCTTCGCGAGACGCACCACCACGAGGGTGCAAGCTACACCCACCAGGAGCAGAACCACGACCCCGAGCCAGCGTGTATTCGCAGAACGTGTCAGCGGCGCCCGCGTGGCGCTCAAGGCCAGCGTCTCAGTCGTCGTCGCGCGTGCTTCTCCGAAATCGGCAGTCTCCACCCCGGCGTACCGATCGACGACTTCGAGCACTTCGCGCACGTGCGAAGGTCGTCCGTTGGGGTCGAGAGACAACATGCGGCCGATGAGTGACTTCA
>JAYUUB010000045.1:0-18856 GCA_043755175.1 Polyangiaceae bacterium
TCACCCTCCGAAGAGATCATGCGTGGATCTCCATGTCGATCCCCCTTCGCGTATGATCACGTAGGGCCACGACGACCATCAGCCCGGTGAACGGGTACCATTGGCGTACGTTTCCCGTCATATCGATGAAGCGAGAAGGCGGATCGTCATGCGCGAATTCGCCGACCACACACGTCTCGTGCCGGCGTGTCTTGCCCGACCAACACAGCTCGTCGTTCGGCGGCTCGTTGCCCCACGGATAGAGCGTGGTAGCGAGCATGCCTTGCGCGACCCATTGCCATTCTTGAATGCTCGGGAGACGGCCGCCCGTCCACGTGCAATATCGAAGGGCCTGTTGGTGGTCGATGCAATCGATGGGATGATCCTCGCGGCCGGGCCTGCCGAAGTTGCAGTCGCCGCCGCGGTCGGGCTCGGTGCAAGCGCCCTCGGCGAGGCATTGCGCATAGTCGCGAACGCGCGTCTCTTCGCGTGCAAGACAGAATGCGCTGAGCTTCACCTGCCCGTCGCGGGGCGTCGTGAACGACGCGCTGCCGACGCGAATCATCGAAGCGGGGCAAGCGTCGGGTGGCGTCGGCGGAACGGCGTGAGCGCTCGCAGATACGCTCGCATGGGCCGAGCCTTCCGCGCCGCCCGATGAGGGCCGACAAGCCGACGACGCAACAGCAGCTCCGACGAGCACGAGGAGTCGCGAGCCTCGGACCGCGAAGAAGCGCTTCGAGCCGGTGGGGCTCAAAGCTGTAACGTGAGCCGGAGCGCCCAGGCCCGCGTCTCTTCCGTGAACGAGTTGGGGAGCGACTTCAACGTCGTCTTGATGTAACGGCTGCATCGGTCGAGCTCGTCGGGAAGCGATGTCACGAGCTTGGGGTTGGCACCCGCCGCGCGGGTGTAGGGAATACCCGAATATTTCGCGGCGTCGGCGGTCGCCGCGTATTCGTCGGGCCTCGTCTTGGGCCCGTTGAGGCGGGTCAAGAGGCCGCTATAGAGCTGAGGGAGAACGATGTCGATCTGGATGTTGAGCGACTGCTCGATGTCTTTGTAGTCGGGAACCGGTGTCGGTTGAGGAGCGCCTCTACGCGGGTAATCAAGAGTGGGATACGTCGAAGACGAGCGCCGAGTATCTCATTAAAACGGTTTGACCCGAGGCTGCGTTCCGCGATGGCGGCTCGATTCGCCGCATCGCGCGACGGGCTGAGGTCCGTGGAGGTGACGGCGTCGTCGTCGAAGCCCCGGGGGGGCAACCTCTGCTCTCGTTCGGTCCACAAGCGCGCGTCGGAGAATGAAACTTCGTTCGGAGCCACGGAAAGCTGATGGTGAGTCACGCGTCGTCGCAGATTCGCGAGGACGAGGGAGGCTGGTGCGCCGAAGCGAAGGTCGGCGCGACATTCGACGCAGAGGGCGGAAGCCTGATCGTCGAGGTAGAGAGCTTTTACGGCTGACCCAGGCGAAGATCGCTTATGATCTTCGTCTTGATGAACCGGTCTGTCGTCTTCGCGCTCGGAGTCGTCCTCGCCTCGCCCGCGATCGGCTGTGATGGCGGCTCCGGAGGGGCCGGCGGTTCTGGGTCGAGCACCACCACGACCACCACCCATCCTGCGTCTGGATCGTCCACGGGAGCTACTTCGAGCTCGTCCACCGGCGCCGTGTTCCCGGATGCGTGCCCCGACAATGGTACATACGCCTGGGACTTGGGGGTCAGCGGCTCGTCCGGCACCACCTGGAGCATCTCCGGAACCGTTCACCTTCTCGCTCCCCTCGGCGAGGGCACGGTGTGCATGTTGTTCTCTCCCTATGTACCGGCCACCTCGGCCGGAGGCACTGCGTCCTATGGCCTGGGCGTGTGTCTGCCGCAGCAGACGTGGGACACGTCCGACATCACCTATCGATGGACCTCGAACGTCCCGGGCGCGCCGATCGACGAGACGGTCGAGTTTTTCGTCGACCAGAATGGAGATGGCACTCCGACCTCGGGCGAGATCCATGGCTGGTTCGACGGAAGCTCATCGACGCCTATCCACGCGGGTGACGCTGCACGTCCCATTCACATCGAAGCCGGCAACTGCCCGCAGCATGTCGACTTCGGAGTCGGGCCGCTTCCGTGAGATGCCGTTGCACGAAAGCGGAGTGCCTGACGATGAGTGAAGACAGCCCGAGAAGGCTTCTCGGGGCAGAAGCGTTTCTCTGCGGCAGGCCACGAGGTCCGCATCTAGAGGTCATTTCGGAGCTGTCGCCCGCCGACTGCGAATAGGCGTTGGCTACTTGCACGGCCTCGCCCTGGCTGTCTACGTCGAGGAAGATGCGACTGGCGCATGCGGCGACACTGGCCAGGGCGAATGCGGCGAATTGTCTCGTCTCCTCCGGGGGGGTGGAGAGCCTCGTTCATGCCGCACCAAGAAAGCAACCTCACACTCTCGTTGCCACCTGCGGGTCAGCGCTGAGCCTCGTGGTGATCGTCGCGATGATCTTCGCGCTTCTCCTCACGTTTCTCCTCACGCTTCTCGTGCTTTTCCTCACGTTTCTCCTGCTTTTCCTCGCGCTTCTCTTCCTGACGCTCGTGACGTTCCTCCCGCGGCGGCACTCCGGGGTGGACCACACAGGCGCTCGAGGAGAACGCGAAGAAGATGATGGACGTGAATGGGATCGAACGGAGCATGGCACCTCTTGGCGTCCGCACCTGCAAGGGATGTGCTCGATGCCTTCGTCTTGAAGGTCAGTCAAGCGGCGAGCGAACGAGGCGCTCGGTCTCGACGCAGTGGCGTCGCGTGCGCTGGGATCAACGCCAGGCGAGGGTGATGAGCTCTTGCAGGCGCTCCGGCGCGCTCGCCGACGTCTTGCACATGAATCCGCTCTTGTGCGCGAAGTGCACGTCGGGCTGGCCTTCGAGCTTGGAGAAGTCGAGGCGCGGGTGATCTTCGTACCGACCGATGCCGAAGCCCCCACCGCGACGATCGGGGTAGACGATCGCGGCGATGACGTCGCCCAGCTTCTTCGCCCGCACGTAGCTCGAGAGCATGGCACTGGGCTCATCGGCCTCGACGTCGGTGCGCGGCAAAATCAACGCCTCGATGACGTCGTCGCCGCTTCGAATGCTCCAGCGTTGCACACGCTCGGCGGTGAAGTCGAGCCGCTCGCGGGCAACCCGGAGATGCTCGAGCAGGTCGTCACCGACCAGCTTCATGTACCCGTAGAGCAGATCACTCGGATCGAGGCGCGTCGTCTGCCCGAAGCGGCGCAAGAGGGTCGTATCGATGGGCGAGTTGAGGCGCGAGATCGCACGGCGCGGAACACCGAGCCACTCGGCAGTCTTGTTGGGGCCACGCGAATCGAACCACTCGGCCGTCTCGAGCCAGTCGCAGAATTCGAGCGCATCTTGGTAGAGCCCGAGGTGATTGAGCACGAGGCTGAGCGCACAGGTCGGGGGGTGCTCGCGCGGAAAATGGTGATGGTCGAAATTCGACAGGGAGGCATCGTGAACGCCGCCGATGTCGACCACGGCGACCTCGGGATCCGCGAGCTCTTCGGCGGTAGGCTCGCGCCGAACGATGGGACAGCCATGAAGAGACGCGAGCACACAGACCGCGAGAAGGTCGTCTTTGTGCGAGCCACCAGGATGGGTCACGATCGTATGCACGGTCCGCGAACCCTAGCAGCTCGTCGGCTTCACGGCGATTCACCGACACGAGGGCCATCCTCGGATGCCGCCCAGAAATCTCCGGCTCAGGCGCGGAGCGAGGGCTGACCGGTCGCTTCGGTCACCGCGAGCCACAGCGACCCGTCGGGGTTCACCTGCTTTTGCCGACCGGTGACGACCGCAAGCGGGACGTGCGTGAACACGCGGTGCATTCTTCCGATGACGACGTCGGTCTTGCCCGCCATTCCGGCATGCACCGCGTTGCGCGCGAGAGAGTCGCAGAAGATCGCGTCTTGCGCGTTCGCAGGCACGCTCCGGATCATGTAGCTCGGGTCGATGTACTTCACCGTCGCGGGGATCTTTCTCGCTTCGAAGTGCGCGCTGATGACATCTCGGAGGTAAGTCCCGATGTCGAGGCCTTGGCTCGCATAGCGAAGATTGCCCGACGCATCGTGCATCGACGTCTCGTTGCGGAGCCGCTTTGCGCACCCCTCACCGACGACGATGAGAGCGTGTCGACGTGCTTCGAGGCGACGCTCGAGCGCTGCGAGCAGCCCGTTCGGGCCCTCGACCTCGAACGGGACTTCTGGGATGAGGCAATAGTTGACGTCACGGCTCGCGAGCGTCGCTGCTGCCGCGATGAAGCCCGCGTCGCGGCCCATGAGCTTGACGATACCGACGCCGTTCAGCGCGTTCGAGGCCTCGGTGTGTGCCGCGTCGACGGCGAGGCGCGCCAGATCGACCGCCGTGTCGTAGCCGAACGTCTTGTCGATGAGGTCGATGTCGTTGTCGATGGTCTTTGGGATCGCGACGACCGCGATGGGGAGACCGCGCGCGGTGATGGCGCCGGCGATGGCGTGCGCTCCACGCAGCGTTCCGTCGCCGCCGATGGCGAACAGAATGCTGATCTTGTGGCGGATCAGCGTGTCGACCATCCCGTCGATATCGTGGGCGCCACGCGACAGACCGAGCATGCTTCCACCTTGGCGATGTATGTGCATCACATCTGCTGGAAAGAGCACCTGCGGCTCGAGGCCAGCCGCCGCATCGAGGCCCTGAAAGCCATAGCGAAACCCGAGGACGCCACCGGCTCCGTACTTGTGGTGGAGCTGAAGAACGATCGACCGGATGACGTTGTTGATGCCGGGACAAATCCCGCCGCACGTCACGATGCCGGCGCGCGTCGCCTTCGGATCGAAGAAGATCTCCTGACGCGGCCCCGCCTTCTCGAAGACCGTCGGATTGACGATCGGGTGGCCTGCGCGCGTCTCGACCTCGTAGGCGACGCGGGCGTCGTCTGGAACGTAGTCTGCGATCCAGTCACCGCGCTCGGTGGAGAGTCCGAGCGGTGAGGGGACGGTGCGCGCACCGAGCGTCGAGACGCTCAGATCGTTGAGGCCGCTGTCGTTGGGGTAGATGGTCTGCATGAGGGCTTCCAAGATGTCGTCGGGAAGTGGCAGTCGGAGAGCGCAGTGTCTCTCCAGGCGGAGGATGATGCGTGCAGCTCCCACGCGCCACTCGTCGCACCCTCGGTCTCGAACGGTCGCCTGGTCGCGTGCACGAGTCAAAGCACGACGCGATTGCGCGGCCGGCTCCGGGTTGTGGCATCGTCGGGCTGTGCTTTGGTCCTTCGCCCTCCCTCCGCCTGCACCGCTCTTTCCACCGCTCCCCGACGACGTCGCGTTCGTGATGGCGCCGCTCGCTGCGCCGGCGCCCGATCCCCGTGGCTTGTCATGCCCAAAGGGAACCAAGCTCGTCGTCGGCACGCATCGCGAGAACGTCGAGAGGCTCTGCCTCGATTTTCACCAGAACCAATGCTGGGACTATTTCCCAGGCCTCGTGGCGCTCGAGTCGCGCGCGACAGCCATCAGTGTCTGCATGGATGAGCTCGAGTGGCCGAACGTGAAAGGCGCGCTCCCGCCGGTGATGATGCGCTTCACCGAGGCCCAGGCCTCGTGCAGCGAGGTCGGCAAGCGTCTTTGCTCCGAGTTCGAATGGGAGACGGCTTGCGAAGGACCCACGATCCTTCCGTTTCCCTATGGAAACAAGCATGACCCGAAGGCCTGTATCAACGACAAGCCCTACAAGCCTTATGGCGCGAAGGCGCTCGAGAGCTCCGACAAGGCGATTCGTGATCGCGAGACGACCCGTCTCTATCAAGCAGAGCCGTCGGGCTCGCGACCCGCTTGCACGAGCCCTTACGGGGTCGTCGACATGATCGGCAATGTCGAAGAATGGGTGTCGACCTCACGCGCCGAATGGGCCTATTCGTCGTCGCTCAAAGGGGGATATTGGGCCAAGCCTTGGAGCGGGTGTCGCGGCACGAACGACTCGCACGGACCCCTCTTTCGCTTCTACGAAGTAGGGTTTCGTTGTTGCTCCGAGCCCGAGACGGTCACTCAGGAAAAGTAGGCTCGCGCGCTCATGCGGGTGCTCGGTGGTCTCGGATCGATCTCGCTCTTCGCGAGGCTCGCATCGGAGACCGCTCACATGGTCGAAAAAGGCTCGGTCGAGCTCATGCGGCCTTCGACGCCGCGGGCGTGCTCGGGGAGGGGCGGGAGCTCGCTCTCGTCGTAGCCCGGGCCGATCCAGAAGACCTCGGGGGTCGGTCGGTAACCGCTGAAAAAAGTACGCTCTTCGGTGTGGCCGTCGCTCCGATACTTGATCGTGACGAGCCCCGTCACCGCATACCCCCGCCCGCCCTTTTGGCGCAGGATCCGTTTTCCAGGCGGAAGGTTGGGCTTGACCGTGATGCGGCGCATGAAGTCTTCGGACGAGCCGATACCGTAGCTGTAGGTCACGTCGGCGATCGGATCGCCGCCGAGCAGCTCGACACGCACGGCGTCGGGGCGCGGGAGCCACGCGTGGATCATGACGGGGAAGGGGAGCGTGTTCTTGATCTTCAGATCGGTCGACGGGTACGCGACCGTCGCGTCGAGACCGAGCTTCGTGTAGCTCGACGGTCTCGAATGCGAGCGTCGCTCCACGATCTCGAGCGCGCCGTAGAGGGCCGCGACGAAGAGTGTCGTCGAGGCTTGGCAGGTGCCGCCTCCGACGCCGGTGGTGAGCTCGTCGCCCTGAATCTCCGGCGCGTACGTGAAGCCACGCTCGAGCGAGCGCGCTCCGACGTGCTCGTTGAAAGAGAAGACCTGGCCCGGGACGATCACCGTCCCGTCGATGTACTTCGCGGCTGTCGTGATGTTCACGGCACGCCCGGCGCCCGTCCCCCACGTGTGGAACGTGGTCTCGAACGAAGAGACGACCTTCTCGATGTTCACTTGCGTGAGGTCTTCGACGGTGACCTTCGCTCGCACGGGCGCCGTCACGAGCTCAACCACTTCGCCGTCTTCGAACGAGATCGCGCGGAGGCCTGCGAGCGTGGCGCCGATGTCGAGCGTACGGCCCGCGACGTCGGGGATCTTCGAACGGTGAGGAAGGTCGATCTTCGCATCGACGGCCGGCGTCTCGAGTTCGTGCGCGAGGCCTTCGAGCACGGTGGTCGTCTTCGGCTCGATCAGGTGGAAGACCAGCGGAACGTCGATCTCACCGCGTTGCGCCCGGGCCGCCTCTTTGACCCGCCTCAGCAACGAGCCCTCGTGACCCACGAGTGCCGCGGCGTTTACGGTCGCCGCGACGTCGACTTCGATGCCGAGCTCTTCGAAGGTGTAGGAATGGAGACGTTCGGTGCCGCGATCGTGGTCGCGTAAAATCACGCGTCGATCGGCGACCCAACCTCGGCGATCGGCGAGCCATCCCGCGGCGCCCGTGTGGTCCGGCACGCGTCGACCGCCGATGTAGATGCCATGGACGACTGGAGACGCCGGCAAGGCCAGATGAGCGCCGACGCCGACGCCGACGCCCAAGAAGGTTCCGAGGGCGACCATTCCGATCCACTGAAGCGCGTTGGGCACGGGTTCTCCAATGGTACCCACGCGCGAGCGCGGCGCGAAAGTTCCCGACAGGTGAGTCAGCCGCCGCCGACGAAATGCACGATCTCGAGGGTGTCTCCAGCCGTGAGGACCGTCGTCGGATGTTCTTTGCGGGGCACGACGTCACCGTTGCGCTCGACGGCGACCGGTCCGTCGGCGAGCCCGAGCGTCTCGACTAGCCCGCGAATCGTGGTCCCCTCGGGAAGCTCCTGGCTCTCGCCATTGACGGTCAGCTGCATGGGCGCACATTTCTACCACAGGGCGACTTGGCGGTGGCTCCGCTCGCTCTGTCTCTCGCGGTCGAGGGACCGTTGCGTTTCGGCGACCTGCTGGCCGTGGTAGCCACGCAGCGGTCGGAGGGGAACGGCGATCGAGGGCTGAAAATGAGCACAATCAAGAAGCTTTTGCCACTCTTCGCGCTCGCCGGAATCGGTGGTCTCGGCGCCGGGGGCTATTTCTATTACCGCCACGTCGAGAGCTCCGAGAAGCGTCAACGCGAGCAGCTCTTCGCCGACGTTTCACAATGTCTCCTCGGCAAGCCCATCGCTTCGGAGGCCGAAGCGCTCGCCGAGATCACCTCGCTCGAAGCGCGCACCGCACACCGGCCTCCCGAAATGCGCGGCAACGGATGGCCCGCCCGCTGTGCCGACCGTTCACGCGATCTCATGACCGCGGTTCGAAACGCGACGTTCATCGACAAAGACGCCAAGATCTCGATCCTCGACGGCGTCGACGCGCTCACGAAGGCCATCGACAACCAGCCCAAAGATCACGGATCGCTCTCTGGCTATGTCGCGGCTTTCTGGCGTGACGCGCCGAAGCTCGGTCTCGCGATGGCTCCGTCGTCGAACGTGCCTGGGCCCGCGCGCCCCTTGATCCTCGAAGGATCACCGGCGCTCCCGTTCTCCGAGATCCTTCCGCTCGACGGCGGCCCCGAGTGGTCGTTCTTGGCGGAGCGAAAAGACAAGCCCGGCGCGGTCGGCATCTGCGCTCCGACCGACGCAGGCCTAGCGTGCAAAGATTTTCCAGGCGACGGCCACGTTCGTTCGAGCGGCCTATGGCAAAGCACTGACTTCATCCCGCTCGGAGCGAATGCCAAGCTGTTGCTCCTTCACGGAGGCGTCCTCGAAGACACGGGGCTCCGCGACACGCCCTTCGTCTACGCCGACGCGTCGGGCACGATCATGGCCATCGCGCGCTATCCCGATAGCCCCACCGAGCGAGAGCTCTCGGTGAAGGTCTATGGCAAGAAGGCGAAGAGCGTGAACCTCGCCGAAGCTCTCGCCGAGGTAACCGGTCTGCCCGACGACGCGGCGCGAAAAGCATCGCTCGTCGGCCCCAACATCTTCATCGACGGTCCGACGCTCTTTCGCATCCCCGTCCTCGACCACGGCAAGCTCGGTGCGGCAGTCCAAATCCGCGACGTCGGAGGGGGCGAATGGCACGGCGCCTGCCTGACCGGAACGACCTTCGTGCTCGAGCGGTCCGACGTCGCGTCGTCGCAGCTCTTCTTCGACGACAAGAAGATCCTCGGCTTCGTTCCACACGCCGCACCCCTCGGGACATGCGGACGAACGGGAGAGACCTGGAGTCGCAGCGGCGTCGTCTGTCGACCGACCGGGTGCCACGATCCCGTCCCAGCGCCGCTCCGCGCGCTGCTGCCGTTCGGGACGGCGGTCGGAACCATCGGTGATCGGATCGTCATCGCCTTCGCTGCGCACAGCGGAAAAGGGCTCCTCGTTCGCGTCGCGGGTGACGGCGATCTCGAAGGCACGCCCGACACCGTCGTGACCGATCACAGCGAAATCGAAAAGACCCCGCGCGTCGCGGTGTTCTCGGGGACCCGAGGAGCCTTGGTCTTCGCCGAGATCGCAGACGAAGTCCTAGGCGTTCGAGTCGGACAAGACGGTAAAATCGCGCCCATCGTCGTCGACTGGAAGAACTGATCCCCGCTCTACTTCCTCTCGTCTTCCGATCTTCGGCTCCTCTCGTCTCTTTCCTCCGGGCGCAAAGGGAGAAGCAGAGACAGGAAGGGCAAAAGATCGGAAGGGCAGAGATCGGGCGAGACGGGCTAGCTCAGGGGAGCGCCCTCGCGGGTCCAATTCTCGCTCCGCTCCCAGAGCTCGTTTGCTAGGCCGGTGTCGCGAGCGGCGGGGCTCGGCTGCTTCGTGCGACACGAATCGTAGTAGAGCCCCGTTTCGTTCGCGGCCTCGGGTGACGTCGCGCAGTAGAGCGTGGTGAGCGCGCCGTCTTCGTTCGACAGCATGCGCTACGTCACGAGCGGGCGAATCGGCCACGGGATCCGTCTCCACGCATCGGACGCGACCACGCCAGGATGAAGCGAGTAGGTGGTGACGCCGGTGCCCGCGAGGCCGCGCCCGAGCTCGGCCGAAAAGAGAATGTTGGCGAGCTTCGAGACCGAATACTCGCCGAGCCCCGCGATGCTCTTCGTCGAATGACGAACGGCCTCGAAGTCGATGCCTTTTGCTTCGTAGTGCGCTTTGCTGGCGACGTTGACGATGCGCGCCGGAGACGACTCTTTGATGCGCTCGACCAAGAGCTCCGTCAGCAAGAAGTGCCCGAGATGATTGGTCCCGAATTGGAGCTCGAAGCCTTCGCGCGTCTCCCCCCTCTGCCCTGCGACGCCGGCATTGTTGATGAGGAGCGGTAACGGCAAATCACGAGCGAGAAACGCTTTCGCGAAGGCGCGCACCGAGCCGAGCGAGCCGAGATCGAGCTCCATCACGTCAATTTTGGCGTTCGGAACATCGCGCTCGATGCCAGCCGCTGCTTCGCGCCCCTTGTCGACGTTTCGGCAGGCGATGACGACGTGGTAGCCGCGGCGGGCGAGCTCGTGCGCCGTAGCCCGTCCGATACCGGTGTTCGCGCCTGTGATGAGACAGACTTTCTTCTCGGAGCTCATAGTGACTCGAAGAGGTGTTGATCGATTTTCGACGCGTCGCCGAGCACGACCGTCTGGAGATGCTGGACGCGCTTTTTCATGTAGGCCTGAATCTCGGCCGGCGTGACGGCCTTGATTCGCTCGAGCAAGGTTCGCGAGAGACGGTAGTCGCCACCGACGATGTCGGTCATTCCGAGCCAAGTGGCTTGTCCATCAGACGACTCGTTCTGCGTCAGGTGACCGGTCAAAAACTGCGATTTGACGCCTTTGAGATCGCCGTCGGGTACGAGATCGGTCTTCAGCCGAAGGACCTCGTCGAACATCACCTTGATCGCGGCGTTCGGGTCGACGGCCGTGACGTAGAGGGTTCCGCGGGTGATCTCCGATCCCCAACGCAGGCCAGCGTTCGGCGCGTACGACAGATTGCGCTTGGTCCTGACCTCTTCCCAGATGCGATCGCCTAGAACCGACATCGCCAAGATGCCCACGGCGAAGTCGGGATCGTGCCAACCGGGGCCGGCGTAGAGCGATTGAACGTAGTTGGTCGGCATCTTCGCGTCGGACAGAGTTGCCTTCGCGTGGTCGAACGACGGGGTCGGGAGGGGAGCGCTCACGTACGAGCCACGTGGCAGCTTGCCCAGCGACGCGCGCACGAGCTCGCGTACGTGGTCGGCCGAGACGTCGCCCACGACGACGAGCTCGAGTCGGCTCGTCTGACGGAGCTTCGTCATGTGGGCCAGGAGCCCCGCAGATTGGAGCGCCGAGACGGACTCGACCGTCCCGACTGGGCGGTTCTCGTACGGATGACCAGCAAATAGCGCCTTCGAAGCGAGCAGGCCGAGCTTTCCGTCGGGGGTCTCGTCGTCGCGACGAATCTGGGTGAGCTGCCGCTGGCGCCCCACTTCGATTTCCGAGTCGGGCATCTTCGGAGCCAAGAAGGTGTCGACCAAGAGACCCATCGTCTCGTCGAACGCCGTGGCGAGTGTCTTGGCCTCGATCACCGAATCGTCGTTCTGGCTCGACGCTCCGATGTCGCTCCCGAGAGCGCTCAGCCTCTTCGAGAACGCGTCTTTGTCGAGCTGACCCGCGCCGCCGGAGGTCGCGGTGCGTAGCGCGAGGAGCTCGATCCCCGCGTCGGCCTTCGACCAGTTGCGCACTCCGCCTTTGATGTAGAGCTGAATGGCGGCGAGCTCTGCGCCCGGTGTGCGTTTCACCAGGATTCGAAGCCCATTTTCGTAGGCGATGGTGATGTCGCCATCGACGACGGAAGCTGGGTCTGTCGACGCCGAGGGCAACGCCGAAGCCGCGCCGCCTACGGTCGGGACGGGCGTCGTGTGAGGCTCGACGGCCGAGGTCGGGGTGCACGCCGAAACACCCGCCAACCCGACGATGAGAGCGAGCGCGGTCGTACGAACGGCGATCACTTTGCGCCTCCCTTCTTCACGTCTTTCAGAGCAGGCGGCTTCGGAGGAGGAGGTGCAGTCGTGGGTGTCTTGACCGGAGCCGGACGGGTCGCCGACTTGGGATTGGCAGCGGCAGCTCCGCCGGCGGCGATGCCGACGAGCTCGGCGAGGTGCGCCGGGGTCGCCCCGCTCTTGGCCATCTCCGGCGACAAGAGCGCGCCGAACACGAAGGGCTTTCCGAGCATGTACGTCGTGACGAAGCGTGTCGCGTCGGCAGGCGTCACCTTCTCGACGTTTTCACCATAGTGTAAGTAGTAATCGAGCCCGGCCGACGCCCACCAGAAGGTGATGACGTGCGAAAGTGCGCTTGCCTTCTCGCGCTCTTTGACCTGATCGATCTCGAGGTCGTGCGCGCCGGCTTTCAGCTCTTCGGGCGTCGCATAGCCAGGCTCGGCCATCTTCTTCGCTTCGGCGAAGACGGCGGTCACGCAGGCGTCGATCTTGTTCGGCGCAGCCTGGAACGAGATCGTGATCGGGCCGACGTTCTTCTGCGTATACCAGCCAATCTGCGCCGACACGCAGGCGCCCGAGTCGACGAGCGCCTTCTGGAAGCGCGACGAAGGCTCACCTTGCGAGCGTCCGAACACGTCGGCGGCGTAAGTCATGTCGAGCTCGGCCGGGACGATCGACGGGCCGTGCCACACGATCGTGCCGACAAAGGTCTTCACCGGCTTCTCGACCACGACCACTTCGCTCTTCTTCAGCGCGGGGTGAGTGACGAGCGGATGCTTCTTGAACGGATCTTCGGCCTTCTTCCAACCGCCGTAAAGCTTGTCGGCTTGCGCGAAGATGTCGGCGGCCGAGACGTCGCCCGTCACCACGAGCGCCGAGTTGTTCGGGACGTAATAAAGATGTTGAATCGTGCGCATCTTTTCGGCCGTCGCCGAGAGCACCGTCTTGCGGCTGCCGAGAGGGTCTTTGCGTGTCGGGTATTTGTACCAGACGTGTTGATCGACCTCGTGGCTCAAGTGGTAGAACGGGCTCGCCTCGTTGCGGTCCATTTCACCGGTGACGACCACGCGCTCGCGCTCGAGCTCTTTCTTGTCGAAGAGCGGCGAGGTGATGGCGTCGCGCATGAAGACCATCGAGTCGCCGAGGTGATCGCTCGTGGTCGTGAAGAAGTAGTTCACGCGCTCGGTGTTGGTCGTTCCGTTGAACGTCATCCCGAGCTCGCGCATGCGCTTCAGGTAGGCCTCTTGGCTCGGGATGACCGAGTTCGCTTTGAAGAACATGTGCTCGTACAAGTGCGACAGACCGTTGAACTCCGGTGGCTCGGTCATCGACCCGTTCTTGGCGGCGATTTCGATCGTGACCAGCGGGACGGCGTGGTTCTCGACGACCAAGACCTCGAGCCCGTTTGCACACGTGTGGGTCTCGATCTTGGGAGGTGCCGCAAGAGCGCCGCTGGAAGCCGAAAATCCGATCAGAAGAGCGAGGCCGGCCGAAATCGACCCTTTGTGTCGTCGCATGGGCGCGGAGGTTAGGGCGGTTTTCGCGGTTCTACAACGAGTCAACGCCCATCCTCTTTTCGTAACGGCTCGCCGTAACGCGGGGCGGTTTGATCCGTAGGTAGCTCGGGGAGACCACGACGCCGACCCGGAGACCGCCTTGATTCAACCTGCGCCCGAGCTGTTCGTGACGTGGACCGAGCCGCCATCGGCTGATCCTCTGCGGTACGAGACGCGGAGCTCGATAGCGGCGCTCGCGTTTCTCGAAGGCGTCTCCGAGCTGGGGACGATCGCCTCACTGCGTGCTTGGTTCGCTGGCGACGTCATCCCGAACCGGTGGGCTCCCGAATGGGACACGCTGCGCGAGCCTGATTTGCCGGCGCTTTCGCTTCGAAGCGACCCCGATCCCGTGAAGCTCCGAAGGGTTCTCCGTTCTGCGCATCACCGCGTCGTCGAGGGACTTCGCGGCCTCGTCTGGACGCCGCGCGACGACTCGTGGCTCACGGCGCTGGTGCATCAGGGATACTTGCGTTGCAAAGAGACCAAAGAACACGGTGCGCAATGGACCGTCGAAGTGCCTGAAGGCCGCGCCCTCAGCGAGCTTGTGTTGGCGCTCTTCGCGGCCGACATCCTCGCGCGCCGCGAGGTCTACGATGCGCGTCTCTGCGTCTGCAGCTCGTGCGGTCGGGTGAGCTTCGAGCCTCGCCAAAGCGGTCGCCTCGGTTGTCCGACCCATCCGGTCGCTCCAACGGCGACGATGGGTCGCAAGCGATGAGGCTCGGTCTGCTCGGAAGTGGCGACCGCCGTCGGTAACATTTTGTCGGCGGTCTGACCCTGGGGTGAGACCGCGCGGGGACCCGCGCTGATCTTCTCGGGCGGGCACCGTTCGCGGCGTGTCATTGCGGCCGTTTCCATTTCCGGCTCACGCTGCACGACGGTGCCGTGCTTGAGTGAGGTCGTGCAGCGAGATCGGGGCCCGATGGGGCGGCAATGACGACGACGAACGAAGATGTGCGACTGAGAGAGGTGCTGGCGAGCGATCTCTCCGTCTTCTTCACGAACCAGAGCGATCTCGACGCGAACCGGCTCGTGGGCCTCGCGGCGCGCGACCAGGAGGCCTTCGACGCGCACTGGGCGAAGATCATGGCCGATCCGACCAACGCGATCTTGACCATCACCGTCGGCGATCGGGTCGCCGGATACATTCTCTCGTTCGAGCGCGATGCACGCGAGGTGGGCTACTGGCTCGGGCGCGAGATCTGGGGCCGTGGCGTCGCGACCACCGCCCTCTCGATGTTTCTCGAACGGGTGAAGGAGCGTCCGCTCCACGGCGTCGTCGCCGAGCACAACCTCGCCTCGATTCGGGTCCTCGAGAAATGCGGCTTCGTCGTCTCCGACGAAATCGTCGAGGTCGACCGTGCGGGTCAATCGAAGCGATCGATCGTCTTCACGCTCGACGCCTGACCCCGCTCTACTTCGACTGCGCTTCCGAGCCTTCGTGGAGCTCTTCTCGAGCTCAGGGCGTGGCTCCTGAGCGAGAGAGGCCGAGGGAGGGATGATCGGAAGAAGGAGGGATGCACTCTTCGCTCCCCGGATTCACGTACGCAAGTGGACGTTGGCGGTGAACGCGACGAGCGAACGACCACTCACAACGGAAAATCGGCTTCGACGCCAAGGGCCCGCGTATCAACAAGTCGATGGAATTCCGCCTCAACCTTCGCGAGCCTTTTGCCCGAAAAACGAGCACCGGAAGCCTACTTTTTGTAGGCTGAGGAGCACAGAGACGAGGCCGCCTGTCTCGCGATGGTATCGGCGGAATAGCACCGACTTGTTGATACGCGGGCCCTGAGGTCGATGCGACGTTCGCGAGTCGGAGTCGCCGCTCATGTCGTCGGTCCCTGCTCCGTCGGATAGCCGAGGTCGGACCAAGCGTTCAAGCCGCCCTTCATGTTCTTCACGTTTTGATAGCCGAGCGCCTTCAAGAGCAACATCCCGTAGAGCGAGCGCTCGCCGACTTTGCAAACGGTGAGGATCGGCGTCTCGAGGTCTTCGGGGAGACCCGACGGATAGCCACCGACGAGATCGGGCAGGGGCACGTTGATCGCGTTCGAGAGGCGCACCGTCGCGTGCTCCTCGGGAGAGCGCACGTCGACGATCACTTCTGTCTTCTTCGAATCGAGCAACGCTTTCGCTTCGCTAGGCGCGATGACGTCGGCCGAGCTTCGCGCGAGCTCGACGATGTTCGCGAGGTTCGAGCTGATGGCTCCGCCCTCGGGCTTCGCGCCCTTGAAGAGCTCGGGCAGATGCTTGCGAATCGACGACGTGTATTTGAAAATGTTGTCGCCGAACATGACGACGACGATGGCGCCGGGCTCGTCGGGGACGAGCTTGAACGCGCCCGCGAGCGCCATCGCGGCGCTCGGTCCGGCGATGATGCTTTCCTCTTGGTTGAGGCGCCGACAGAGCTCGTACGCCTCGTCGTTGTGGACGTCGACGAGCCCGTCGTATTCGTTCGGAAAGAAGAGCGCGGTCTGCTTGAGCTGGCGAAGGCTCCTGACGCCGGGGATGTCGTGGCCTTCGACGGGATGCACGCCGAGAACCTTCACTTTCGGGTTCTGCTGCTTCAGAAAGCGGCCTGTTCCGGTGATCGTGCCGCACGTACCGAGGGCCGCGACGAAATGCGTGACCTCGCCGCCTGTCTGCCTCCAAATCTCAGGGCCGGTCGTGAGAAAGTGCGCCTCGGGGTTCGCTGGGTTCTTGTATTGGTTGAGGTGAAAGCTGCCCTCTTCGGCGCCCATCTCGGCGGCGAGCGCGATCGCGCCTTCCGGAGCGCCCGGCGCGGGGCACAGATCGTCTTCGAGCTCGACGAGATCGGTCCCGAACATGCGAAGCGACGCGCGCTTCTCGGCCGGGACTTTGTTCGAGATCGTGGCGGTGAACTTGTAGCCCTTCGCGTTCGCGAGCATCGCGAGCGCCATGCCCGTGTTGCCGCTCGTCGGCTCGACCAGGCGGACCCCCGCCTTGAGGCCGTGTTCCTCGGCGTCGCGCAAGAGGTTTTCGGCGATGCGATCTTTCACCGCTCCGAACGGGTTGTACCACTCGAGCTTCGCGTAGACCTTCGTGTGCTCGTACGGCAGGATTCGATTGAGACGAACCAACGGAGTGGGGTTCTCGACGTTGGACAGCATCTCGAGGATCGAGTCGTAGACGCGGGTCTGATGATTCACGAAGGCTCCTTTTCAGAACGTGCGGTGACGCTGCCGAGGCTTTGAAGAGAGACAAAGTGGGTGACGGTGCTCCCATTGACATGCTCGGTCCGATCCCGAGCGAGCCGGGTCGTTCGAGCCACGGAATCGATCCGCGAGGTCGACGATGGGCCCGCCGGTCGACCTCGGAGGAGCCCAATCCATTTCGACGCCTCCAATATACTGGACACATCTCCGTGAGCAAGGACGGCCTGCGTCAGGCTCGACCCCGCGCCGCAGCTCGCATCTGCCAGCGGGGATGAAGGCACGCGAGCGCGCTCGCTCGATCGTGCTGTAGGCTCCGCCAGCAAGCGTGAGCGGCGAGCCGAGGCTCCCGACGAATCCATCACCCGGTCCCCCCGCGCGCGGCCGCTGCGCCTTTGGCAGCGCTTCCATTTTTCACTCACGCTGTTTTATGGCGGCGTCGTGCTGCTCCTCCTCAGCGCGATGGGCGGCCTCGTGAATTTGCGGGCGGTCGACGCCGAGCTGCGGGGGCCTTGGGGGCGTCTACGCGCAGCGGCGATTCCGCTCGCGAGCGGCATCTCGGCAGAAGAAGTGGCTGAGGTCGTCCGAGGCGGCGAGCTCTGAGAGGCCCGACACCGAGCGCTCGTCGCGCGCTTCACGCAGGTGTGCGATCTCGAGCCTGAGATCACGAGCCACTATCTGCTTCGTCCGACGGAGCGTCCGGGATGGCTCGCGTTCGGTCGCCGAAGAAAACTTCACCGTGTGCGCGGCGATGGACCGCTCCGACTAGGGCCCGCCTATCAACAAGTCGATCGATAGCACCGAGTTGTTGATACGCAGGCCCCTAGTCAATCGAGGGTGTTGCGGGGCGCAGAGGCCAGTCACGAGCGCGAGCGCCCTACTTCGATTCACCGATCACCTCCGCCCGAGTCGACCCCAACAGCTTCTTCAAGAAGGCCGTGTGGCCGGGAGAGCCCGTGCTCGAAATCAGGAGTAGAACGTCGCCGTCGAGGGCGAACGAATAGGGCGTGACTTTCTGACGCTGGATCGCGGCGAGCATCGCCTTTCCTCCGGAGCTGTAGAGCATCCCCGCGGCTGCGTCGCTGCCGACGAACGATTGCACGTCGACGAGAAACACCGGTACGGGCTGGTCGTCGTTCACGACATCGTAGAAGACGACTCCGCCGATCGCGTGGAAGCGCGCGCCGAGCTCGCTCCCTTTCCAATCCGCGAGCCTCGTCGGGACCGGCAGCGCGGGATTGGGATAGAGCTTCTCTCGGCCGTGCGAGTCGACGGCCACGTCTCCGACGAGCGCCTTCTCGAGCGCGTCGATGCGGTCGGCGTCGGCCGAAATCTCGAGGGTCCACGTCCCGGCTCGCGCGAAGCGGTAGGCTCGACCTTTCTGCATCACCTGAGCGAGCCCATTGGAAGCGAGCACTCGCTCGATCGCCTTCGGATTGTGGTAGGCGACCTGATTCGTGAGCAGGAGGTTACAGCACGTGCACCAGAGCGATTGGCTCTCTGCCGAGCTCGTCCGCTGGCAACCAGAAGCACCCACCAAGGTGGCGCGCGCCTCGAGATCCTCAGCCGTCAGAGACGAGAGCTCACGACGCGCCGTGGGAGTCGCGGTCTTCGCGGGCGTCACCTCGGTCACGGTCACGGGGGCCGAGGACGCGAGGCTCCGGGAGGTCGTCCGGTGCCGGAGGCCGAGCGCCGCTGCGGTCGAGAAGAGGGCCACGAAACCCACGGCGATCGCCCCTTTGACGACGGTGCTGCGCCTCGAGAGCCTGCTCACGCGCGTTTGAAGCGTGCGACTGGCGGGGACCACCGAGTGGTCTTGGGTGAGGTCTTCACCGCCCGTCGCAGAGCCTGTCTTCGCGGTCGGCGCGAGCGCGACCGAACCTTCCATCGAGGCTTCGAGTGATTGTAGTAACTGAGATGCATCGGCAAAACGTTCGCCAGGCTTGAGGCGAAGCGCTCGAGCGAGCGGCTCGTCCCATTCTTGAAACGACCAACCGAGCTCGTTCGGCGTGAGCGCTTCGGTCTGGAGCAATCGAGCGCGGGCATCGCCGTCGGTCGGGAAGACGGCTCGTCCGGCGAGCACCTCGAGGGTCAAGAGCGCGAGTGCGTAAACGTCGGTCCACGGCCCCGTGCGGAGACCGGCCAATTGCTCGGGGGCCGCGTACTTGGGAGTGAAAGAGCTGCGTGCCGTCGTCGTGTGCGTCGCCCCCGAAGGCTTTTGCGCGTCGGTCTCGAAGCGCTTGGCGATTCCGAAGT
>JAYUUB010000046.1:0-6665 GCA_043755175.1 Polyangiaceae bacterium
GCCTACAAAAGTAGGCTTCCGGTGCTCGTTCCTCGGGCAAAAGGCTCCCTTCGGTCTCGACGGAATATCGATCGACTTGTTTATACGCCGGCCCTTACCGACGACACGCGAAGTCGGCGCAATGCCCTGAGAGCGGGTGCGCTCAAGGTGCGCTCACGTGATTTCGTGTCGCAATAGAGACGCGTGATGCCGAAGCGTCTCCGAGGGTTGCGACCGTCGCGAGCTCGTAGTCGTTGCCCCGAACACGAGCGACGCGTAAGTCGGTCGACGGCATCCCGGCGGGGTAGGCGAAAAGAACGTCGTCGCCGCAGATGCCGCTGGCGACACCGATTCGAGCCTCGGGGCTCAGTCCCACATCGAGCGTCATCGGCATCGCCCATCCTGTGCCCGGAACGAAGCGATGCGCCGTGAGAACGCCGGTCGTCGAGACGACGCCCACGAGCACGTCTCCATCAGGCGACGCGGCAGCAGCGAATTCGATTCCGATGTCGTCGCCGCCGATGGCGATGGGCGTCGTCCAAGTCCCCGCGTGGAGGACGGTCGCGGCGAGCTGTGCGGTCATTCCTCCACGCGCAAAGAAGACGACTGCGATGTCACCATTCGGCAACGAAGATGCCTGCGGCGCGCGTCTCGGGATCTCACCGCCGCCGTCGACGAGCGCTTCGGGCCGGCAATGAACGTCGTGCCAACCGGCTACGTCGATGTCTTCGGCGCTGCGGACGTCACACAGCTCCGATTGCGAATTCACGCCGATCGCGAGGGTACCGACGCCCGCCGCGTTGGCCGCGCTGCTGGCGCGAAACGGCGTGGCGGGTAGCACGGAGGGATACCAGTCGAGAGCCCCTGCATAGAACTCGCCGATGGTGGTCCCGGCCCCGGTATCGCCGATCAAGTAGTTGGCGTACGGCGCGTTGGGCGCGACGGCGACGGGCGCGAGCGGGTCTCCTGCGTGCGGCGTCCAGCCCGACATGTCGTGCGCCGCGAAGGTCACCCCATCGTGCGTCGTTCGATAATGCGAGCCCGACGGCTCGACCGATGCGTCGACCCAGAGCACGCCGAGATCTCGGTTGGCGTCGACGTAGGTCGTGAGCGCGCTCGCTTGCGGGAACGACGGCCCGAGCTTCCAGCTGCCCGCGTGGTCGATGGCGACGAGGGTGTGGCTTCCCACACCTGCGACGATGGCTCCTTCGTCGTTGGCGCACGTCGGTGCGGGGAGCATCCCGGTCGGCGCAGTACCCGAAGACGAGCTCGAGGCTCCGTGGGTCGACGAGCCAGTGCCGCTGCCGCCGGACCCCGTGCCGGGGACGACGTCGACGACGCCTCCGCAGGCTGCGATGCCGAACAACAGGGGGCTCACGCGAGCGAGCCGACCCACCGAGAAAACGAGCTTGAGCATGTCGAACCTCCGAGCACCTCCGACCGAAGGCGCCAGCGAAGACTCGGGGCAGCTCGTCGCTGCCGCCCGTTAAACCCGATTAAACGAGCGCCGATGCGCCGCGAGCCGCTGGGGGCTGCCGGCTTCTCGGCGTCACATATCGCGGAATCACGAGCACCCAAACGACGAAAAGCCCGACGAAGGTCGGGGTCTCCAGCATTTGTGTCGAACCAGCTCGCGTCGGGCCAGCTCGCGTCGGGCCAGCTCGCGTCGGGCCAGCTCGCGTCGGGCCAGCTCGCGTCGGGCCAGCTCGCGTCGGGCCAGCTCGCGTTGGAGGTGAGGACGGGATTCGAACCCGCGTATAACGGTTTTGCAAGTCGTCTATTGAACGAGGAAACACAGCAAAAAAAGCATTTTTGCTCCGTCGACCGCTCAGTTAGGGGTCAATCAAACGGAGCTAAGTCCGCGTTTGTTGGTCGCCTGACGAATCACTTTGGCGAAACGTCAGAGATTTCCGAGTATCCCGTGATGGTCATTGCGAGACCTTTTGCGGGGTTGATGCCTACCACGATCGGGGCGTCGACATGAGCCCCGAGATCGCCCAAGCCCGCTTCATTCGGAGCGCCGTCGTCGAGTTGCTTCGGAGCGCGCTCGCCCGAGACGAAGCGGCCCGCACTTGCGCCAGGGTGCTCTTCGAGTCGGCGAGGCGTGCCGACGTAGCCGGTGAGCTTGTCGAGGTTCTCGGGGCAGCGCTGGCCCTCACGACGAGTGCGTGACGGTAGCCCGCCCTGCTCATCTCTTCGGAGGCGAGCGGGAGCGGTCCGACGTCGGACCGATAGGAGAAGACACCATGAACAACGTCGATTCAGTCATTCAACCCGCCTCCGAAGCTCAGCTCGAAGCCACTCTCGAAGCTCAGCTCGAAGCCACTCTCGAAGCTCAGCTCGAAGCCACTCTCGAAGCCCGAGCGGGGAGGTCCGGTGCGTGACGTGGGTCCGCCCCGCTCTTCTCCTCGGAGGTGGGCGGGAGCGGTCCACCGTCCGGACCGATAGGAGAAGACATCATGAGCGAGAAGACCTACGGAATCGACGTATTCGAGCCATCACCCCCCGTGATGATGCGCGTCGTCGTGAAGGATCCAGGCAAGGCGCCCGAGGTCATGACCATCGGGACGGGGCTCGACGCGATGAAGCCGTCGTCGGCGGATACCTGGAAATGATCCAAGTGCAGGGGCTCGACCTTTGGCTGAACGAAGAGGGTCTCTTCGAAGGGTTGCCGCTGAATCTCATCCTTGCAGGGCACGAGATCCACGGGACCGTTTTCGCAGCTGGCTACACCGAAGACGGCGCGACGGTCGGACTCGCAAACGTCGCGCGATGGATCTACTCCAATGAGCCCCGAAGAAGAGTGAACGAGCCGAGCGACTTCGGCGAAGGCGACGCTGGTGAAGTATGGTGCGAGCCATGAACGGTGCCAAGCCAACGAACTACGCAGCTATCACGATCCTCGCGTGCCTCGTCATGCTCGCGATGTTCTACGTCGCCTTCCGCTACGAGCTGCACTTCGCGAAGATTGGGCGGGCCTGGGTGTTCACAGCCGTCGAGCGCGGTGAAGCAAGCGCCGTGGGTGAGCCACGACCCGACGCACCGTGAAGACGACGACGACGACAAAGACGAAGGCGCGGGAGACCCTCGAAAAGGTCGCTCGACTCGTCGCGACCCTCGAGACCGAGCACGACGAAGACGAGCGACACGAGGCCGCGAAATGGCTCTCACGCGTTGCTCGCGCGCTCGAGCCGACCGACGACGATCGGCGGTTGGAAGTGCTCGCAGAGGTCAAGCGCTACGCGTTCGCCGTAGCGCCAGAACACTGCCTCGAGGGGTTCGGTGACGCGACGATGCGAGACCCAGAAACCGACGAGATCGTTGCTCGGCTGAACGGCGAAACCCAAAGGGAATCGAGCTCTCGAAGGAAGCGCGAGAGATCTCTGCAAATGCCGAGCGCCGCCGCAGCGCGAGAGGCCGAAAAGAACCTTGAGATGCGCGGATTGCTCGCGAGGTCGACCGCGAAAACCGGCGTGGTGAGAAAGGCGATCGTCGACTTGATCGACGCGACGCGGGCAGCTGGTACGGGCGGATCGGTCGCGTACCGGGATCGCGATCGCGAAGACGAGACGAAGACGATCTCGAAGGACGAGGCAACGCAAAAGCTCCTCGGGCATCTTGGTCTCGCGCGCTCCGAGCCCCGCCGAGTGAGACAGAAACGAAAAACGAAACCGCTCACGAAACGCTCAATTTAGAGGCGTTAGCTCCCTCACAAACGTACCCAGGGAGCTACCATCGACGAGCGAGATCGCTAGGCGCAGCATGCGCCTATGACCCGAGCACAGCAGCTACTCATCCTCGCCGCTCACGCCGCGGCAGACCCCCGGACCGTCGACCGAGTGCTGCGCGGTGGCGCGGTGCGAGGTGTCGTGCGCGAGCGAATCGATCTCGCGATCGCGATGTACGGCGCTCCTCAGATGCCCACCGAGGAGCCTCGCACGGTCCACGTTTCACGCCGCGAAATCCGTGCAGGCCAAGCCGCACGCATAGTCGCTCGCGGATAGCAGTCCAGCCCCCATAGGGGCGAGGCGCTCAAACCCGGTTCGTACCCGAGGAGCGCCCCTTCAGCAACGTCCAGACGCGAAAGACGCAACTGATGAATGAGGGATTACCCGATACGAGCGACGCGAGCAACGGCCTCACCGTCGTTCAGCATCATCACTCGCACGCAGCGCGGCCTTTGCTCGCCAGCGAGAAGAACGCGAAAGAGGTTACAGGCCTCGACACGAAGGCCTATCGGCGGGTCGTGCGGCTCCTCGGAGTGCCGACGATTCAGACGCCCGATGGTGTCTCGTGCCTCGTCGCCGACCTCGAAAGCGCGATGCGCGAGCACGGCAAGCCGTTGCCGTTGACCGAGTCACGACGTGCCCCGCCGTCGCCTGCCGGTGCCGAAGACGACGCTGCACTTCTCGAGCGAGCGGGCGTCCGTTTGACGGCTAGCGGCCGATGACACTTGCTCTCGTTCCCCCGCCGATCGCGCCCCTAGGGACGACGATCCCGATCGACCGCGATACGAAAAAACCCGCCTGCAAATGGGCCCACCTTCGCGCGGGCGAGTCCGTCTTCATCCGACCCGATCAAGACACGGGGCTTCTTACAGGCGAGCGGAGCGGCGTCGTCGTCGTCGATTACGACCCGAGACACGACCCCGATCGCACGAGTTGGGAGATGCTCGTGAAGCTCGGAATTCTCGAGACGCGTTGCGTGCAAACGCGACGCGACGGATTGCACGGCTACTACGTGCACCCAGGTCACAGATGCAAAAACTCCGCGGGTAAGCTCGCGCAAGGTGTCGACGTTCGCGCCGATGGTGGCTATGTGAAGGCGCCGCCGAGCCCCGGCTACGAGGTCGTTCACGACGTCGCGCCTCTGCCCGCGCCTGAGTGGCTCCTCTCTGTCTGCCGTGTGCCCGAGCCGACCGTCAAGGCGCGCGCTGAGACCGCGCAAGGCCCGGCTTCACGCGAGCTTGTAGAGCGAGCTCGCGCCGCTCTCTTCAACGCGTCGGGCGAATTGAGCCGAGCGACTGAGAACGGAAACCCGTTGCTCGCGCGCCTTGCGTACACGCTCGGTGGGTACTCACGGGCGATCCCGATCGAAGTCATCGAGTCGACGCTCTCGCGGGCCATCTCGCATTGGGATGAACTGCCGCGTCACCTCGACACGCTCGCGCGATCGCTCGACGCTGGGTCCGACGAGCCTCACGAAGAAGAAGCGCCCGCGCCCGCTTCGAGCACAGCGACCGAGCACGCATTCGGCTTCCTGACTTCGGAGAAAATGTGCGAGGAGCAGGGCGAGCCCGATTGGGTCATTCGGGACCTTGGGATTTGCCCTGGGCGACCTTGTGCGATCGTGGGCACGGGCTCCGCCGGCAAATCGCTCGGGTCTCTCCTACTCGCTGCGTGCGTCGCGATCGGTCATCCCTTTCTCGATCGCTTCCCGTGCTCGCCCGCTAGGGTTGTGTGGCTCGATTACGAGATGGGGCAGCGAGCGACCTTGCGTCGACTTCGAAGGCTCTGTCGTGGACACGACCTCGACTTCGAAGCCGTGATCCCAGCAACTCTCGATTTGCATCTACCCAAAGATCGGACTGAACGCGCTTGGTTGCGAAACCGAGCTGGTGAAGGCCGTTTCGGGCGCTCGGCTTTGTTTCGTCGACTCGCTCCGACGATCGCTTCCCGGAACTGACGAAAACGACTCTCGAATCGCCGACTACTTGCAGATGCTGTCGCGCGTTTCCGAGGCCACGGACTGCGCTTTCGTGTTCATTCATCACTCGAGCACCAAGGGCGACAAATCGTCCTCGCGCGACAAGCGGGCAGGCGCACGTGGTTCGTCGGCGATCTTCGACGGCTCGGGGAGCTACATCGATTTAGACGGGCCCGAAGGGCTGCCCCCGACGATGTCCCATGTTCGCGAACCGCAAGAGGGACGGAAGTTTGATCCGTTCGGTGTCTCGATCGAAGACGTCCCGAAGGGCGGCGATTTGAAGTGGGGGCTCCGCGTCCAGCCGATCTCAGAAGCGGAGCAAACGGGCAAAGAGCAACTCGCATCGGCCCTATGCACAGCCGCAATCGAGGCCGCTCTGTTGCGCTACATCGCCGCGCATCCGGGTTGCACCCAAGCTGAACTTCTACAGGGGGCTCGGATTGACGGCTTAAAAGCAGACGACAAAAAAATGCGCGGTGTCATTTGCAGGCTCGAACGGGAGTTTCGCATTCAAATCATTACGGGCTCCCGCGGGAAAAAGGAGCACTTTTGTGAGACCCGATAACTCAGCTCGGTGGCTCGGTGGACCTCGGTGGACCTCGGTGCACCAAGGTGACTCCACCTCGGTGTGCCTAAGTTTCCTTAGGCACCGAGGTCGCTCCACCGAGGTCAAACCATGCACTGAGGTCGTGACCTCGGTGGGAGACACTAAACCCCGAGAATTGATTTTTGGAGGGGTCGCCCCCGCCCCGAGAATTGATTTTGAATATTCCCGCGGGATTAAATCCCAACGCGGGAACCGAGCCGCTCCGCCCCCGAGCCGCTCCGCCCCCGAGCCGCTCATGGTCGAGCGCAGGACCGAGCTGCTCTTCGTCGAGCGCAGGACCGAGCTGCTCTTCGTCGAGCGCAGGACCGAGCTGCTCTTCGTCGAGCGCAGGACCGAGCCGCTCTTCGTCGAGCGCAGGACCGAGCCGCTCTTC
>JAYUUB010000047.1:0-18847 GCA_043755175.1 Polyangiaceae bacterium
ACGCGGAGCCGGCACCTCGAGCTGACTCGTCGAGGATCAGGCCTCGAGTTGCGACGACGGACGAAACACGCCCCCCGCGCCCGGCCCCTCGCGATCGAGGAATCGGAGCTGCACCGCCTCGGCGACGTGCGCGGCCGAAATGGCCGTCGCACCCTCGAGGTCCGCGATCGTGCGCGCGACGCGCTGCACTTTGGCATACGCACGGGCCGACAGGCCGAGACGATCGGCCGCGTTCGCCAAAAGGGCGTGCGCAGCGGCGTCGAGCGATGTCACGCGACCGAGATCGCGCGTCCCGAGCGAGGCATTGGTCGACTGAGCCACTTCTCCCGCCTGCTTTCTCCCGAGCTGAACCTGACGCGCTCGCTCGACACGCGCGCGAACCGACTCGGAGCTCTCGCCGTCGACTCCCCTCGAGAGATCGCTCACCGCCACCTGCGGAAGCGCGACCTGAATGTCGATTCGATCGAGGAGAGGCCCACTGAGGCGCGATCGGTATTGTCGGACGCGCTCGCGAGGACACACGCATCGCGGCGACCCGTGATAGCCGCAAGGACACGGATTGACCGCCGCGATGACGATCGGCCGAGCCGGGAAGGTCGCTCGCTCACGCGCCCGCGCGATCGTCACGAAACCGTCTTCGAGCGGCTGGCGAAGCGCCTCGAGCGTGTTTCTCCGAAACTCGAGCAGCTCGTCGAGAAAGAGGCAGCCCGCGTGCGCCAGCGACACCTCGCCGGGTCGAATGGGGGCGCCGCCGCCGACGAGCCCCACCGTGCTCACCGTGTGATGAGGAGCCCGAAAGGGTCTCTCCGAGAGAATGCCCATCTTCGACGGGAGCATGCCCGCGACAGAATGAATTGCAGTCGCAGTCAGCGCTTCTTCGCTCGTGAGCGCAGGAAGAATCGTCGGCATGCGACGCGCCAGCATGGTCTTCCCCGCTCCCGGTGGCCCCATCAGAATCACGTTGTGACCGCCCGCGGCCGCGACCTCGAGCGCGCGCCGCGCCGAGTGTTGTCCTCGAACTTCGGCGAGATCGATTCCGAGCGAGCACGAAGTGGGTCCCCGCCCCGACGCCGCGGCTCTCGGAGCCGACAGGGGCCTCTCGCCTTTCAGGTACGCGAGCACCTCGGAGACGTGGTCGGCGACGAGCACGTCGATGCCTTCGACCGCCGCCGCTTCGAGCTCGTTCGCGCGCGGAACGATGGCGCGACGGATCCCTTGCGCGGCGGCGGCGAAGAGCGCGGGCAAGACGCCGCGCACCGGCCTGATGTCGCCCGAGAGCGCGAGCTCGCCGAGCAACACGGTCCCAGCGAACGCCTCGCTGGGGACCTTGCCGAGCGCCCCCAGAATGGCGACGGCGATCGCGACGTCGAAGCCGCCGCCACTCTTCTTCAGATCGGCAGGCGAGAGATTCACGGTCAGCACATACTCGTCGATGTCGAGCCCGGTCTGCTCGATGGCGGCGCGAACGCGGACCCGCGATTCACGCACGCTCGCCTCTGGAAGCCCGACGAGGTGAAACGAGGTCGGTCCACGTCCCGAGTCGACTTCGACGTGGATGAGCTGCGCGTCGAGGCCGACGAGCGCGAGAGACAGTGCTGTGGCTTGCATGATCGAGAGCGCTGGAGCAACCCTGATGCCAGCGCCGAACCGCGCCAAAAAGCACGCGCCGAGGTCGTCAAGGCGTGGCGGCCGCCACGCAGCACGTGGCGGCCGCCAGCCGAGGGCCCTGACGGCATCGTTGCTTCAGTAGCAACAATTCGTTTTTTTGAGCTCCGATCGTACACGGCAAAGTGGCGACCTCCTGCGGCTCGAAGAACTCGAACCGAGGTGACACATGGCGACTGAAACGTGGGTTGTCGATTACGAACACTCCACCATTCACGGCGTCACCAAAGAGGTCGTGCTGACGACCGAATACGGCGGCCGCGCGAAAGATCCCTGGGGTGGCGAGCGCGCCGGGTTCACGCCAAGACCAAGATCAATCGTAAAGACTTCGGTCTCGCGTGGAATCAGGTCCTCGATTCCGGCGGTGTGCTCGTTGGCGAGACCATCGAGGTCTCGATCGACGTAGAGGCGAAGAAAAACGGCTGAACGACGCTCTCTCCCAACCGCGGAGTGCCCGGGCGACCCCTCGCTCGGGCGCCTTTTCGCGTGCGCTCGCAATCACGTTGGCAAGCTCTCACGCTCGCAAGACTCACTCGTCTGCCGTCGTCGGATTGCGCGCCGCCGTCACGAGCCCGTGCAGAACTTGCTGAGCCCGTCGATCAGCGGACCTTCACGCTTCTGCACGCTATCCACCTTCTCGAACGACGACTTCAGCTTCACGGCGGTCTCTGCCGCATCGGCCGACTCGAACTTCTTTTGGAGATTGGCGACCTCGGTCGACGCATCGGCCATGTCTTTGGCCATCGCCTGATAGTCAGTGGAAAACTTCTGGAGCTCGGGCACCGTGAGCTTGAGCTTCGCGAGATCGGTCGCGGTCTCGGTCGACACCTTGGCGATCTCGAGGAGCTGCGTGGTCATCTGCTCGGGCGTCTCGGTCGGCGCGGCCGCTGCCTTCTTGAGCTTCTCGGACGAAGGGCTGATGACCTTCACGATCGACTCGCATTCGGGGATCTTCTTGTCGCAACCCAAGAATGCGACGGCGAAGATCACCGAGGCGCAGCCAGAAACGAGCAATCTACGAATCATGGCGATCTTTTACGTCGGTGAATTCCGACGGTGGCGAACAGCGCGCCGACGAGGCTCGGCCAAGAGGGTTCGCGTCGGTCGGAAGCCACCTCGCAACTGCACCCCGCGTCGGGCTGGGGCATGGGAGCCGACGACGGAGCAACGGTGCCCGTCGATGACGATGTCGCAGACGACGAAGGTGCTGGAGCGCCTGTTGCGCTCGGCGCGGGGTCGGCGCTCGGCGCTGCGGCCGGAGTCACTTCGGACGCGGCAATCGTGAACGCATCGAGCTCGGGCATCTTGCCGACGACGAGCTTGTCGAGCGCCTCGGCGGTCACGGCGTCGTCGCTGGCCTTTGGAGCTTTTGGCTTCTTGTCGCTCGTCGTCCACACACCGCGCGCTGGATTCTCGCACTTCACCGCGCCTTTGAAGGCATGGCGCACGACATAGCGTGGCTCGAGATCGTTGTCGCCTGGCGCCCAAGCCACCTTCTTTTCGGCTTTGCCATCGGGGCCGTCTTCGCGACCGCCTTCGATGGCGCGGCCCATCTTCAGGCGAAGATCTTTGTCGGGAATCGAGTCGTATCTCGCGTGGAGCTTCGTCAACACGAGGTCGTTGAAATAGCGACGCGACAGCGGCACGAGCTCGACCTTCATCGTCCCGCTCTTGTCGAGCTTGGCGGCTTTGACGGCGTCAGTGACGCAGGTCGAGAACGTGCCTTCGCCTCGCTCGGGCTGTCCCGCGGCGCCGGTCGCGTTCTTCGGGGTGGCCGAGGTGACCGCTCCACCGTCGACGACGACGTCGAGCTCGAGCGAGCCCGCGGCCCCAGGCTTTTCCGATAGGACTTTGGCATAGCAGGCTCCGAGCGCAGCGCGCATCGCTTCGGGTCCCCCCGGCTCGGACGAAACGTGCTCCGCATCGACCACGACCTCGAGCTGCTTACCGTCTCTCGCCGACGAGAGCAGATCGGCGCCAAGAACACTCAACGCCTCGGCGGGGAGCGGAGCCGCACAGAGCTCACAAGTCGACGCGCGCCATGCATACTCGGTGACGAGCGACTGTGGAGCCTTTTCGAAGGTCCGATCGAGCACCGCCGAATAGAAAGCCGGGAGCTTCGACAGCACGGCGTCGGTCACGTCGAGATTGGTCGGCACCGCGACATTGGTCTGGTCGGCCGACTCGAAGCGGCGGCCAGGCGAGAGCACGAAGAGCTCGAGATCGCGACGACCTCCCGCCGATGCGAAGAGCCGCGTCGAGAAGGTGAGATCGTCGGAGGCGTAGCTCACGAGGAGAGGCGGCAAATCGCCTCCCCCGAGCTTCGCGAGATCGATCTTGGCGACGACGAGCTTCATTCCGCCGTCGAGCAGCTGAGACAAGAGCGGCTCCGAATCGGCCGGCAGATCGTAGCCGTCGCTCTTCAGCTTCGCGATGATCTCGGCGCCTTTTCCGTTGACGACGTCGACTTGATATCCAGTCGCGCCATCGGAGGGTCCACCATCTGCTTTGGGCTTCGCAGGTGAGGTAGGGGCCGGAGGAGGAGCGTTGGGTGCAGAACCGCTCGGGCCGACGGGTGGCGTCACCATCGGGTGGAGCGCGCACGGATCGGCCTCCCAAAGCTCGACGATGCGAGGCGCAGTGACGACACCCAAGGGGGCGAACGCTCGGGGTGCGAGTGTCTTGGTCGTCTCGGCCACGGGAACCGGAACGAGCAACGCAATCTCGCCGGTCTTCTCGCGAACGCGGAGCTGAATCGAGAGCACGGTGCTGCGCCCGTCGCGCAGTGCGACGACCTTCGCCTTGTCGCTGGGCGGCGTCTTCGTCTTGCCGACCACGAGAAATGCATTCGCTGCTTCGGGCGATAAAACGACCGACGCTGCCACGAATCCGGCGGCCCACCTGCGCATCGCAACAATCTTTTTCAAGCGCGGCGATCTTAGCAGGCTGTTGAAGAAGTCCTGGCGAAGGATTTCGAGATCTCTACCGAGGCGCGATGGGCTTGGTGATTTGTGGCGGCGCCGTGACCGGGTGCGGAGCTTGGAGGACGGGTCTCGGCCCAGGAGCCACGACGGGCCTCGGCGCGAGCTTGGGGTCGCTCTTCGGATCGACCCCCGGCTTCGCGACTGGACGCACGAAGGCTCCTCGCGAAATGCGAATCGGGGCTACCGCCGCGCCGGGTCTGAGCTTCGCAGTCGACACGCCGATGTCGATCGTGTGGGCGTCGCCCAGCTTGAACTTGATCCCCTTCTGCTCGACGAGCTGGTCGGCGATGTGGGGCGCCACGTGCCTCATCTGAATGTCGTACGACGCGGTGGATTTTCCGCCGCCTTGCACGGTGAGATGGCCGACCTTGCGGTCGAGGTTGAGCTCGAACTCGGCGTTCGCGTCACCCTTCAAGTTCGCGATCTTCACCGAGAGCCCCGACTTCTCGTCGTCGGTCGCGAGCTTGAGCGACGGCATCGCTCCCGTGGCGGTCTTGTAGCGAATGTTGCCGCCGTCTTTGGGCAACGAGAGCGTGTCTTTCTCGTCGGGCTTGTTCTTCACACCGGCGATCGCGACGGCCGATCCGTCGCTGAAGATGGTGACACCGCGATTGTCGTCGGTGCTGCCTTCGGGCGCGCTGCCGTCTTTGCCTCCGATGGCGACCTCGTAGTCGCTGTCGGCCGGGAGAATGAAGATTGGTTGGACAGCCGTCGCGCCTTCGAGGAACGACGAGATGTCGAGCACCTCTGCGTCGGGGATCTCGTTGATGACCTTGTCACCTTCGACGGCGACGCGACGCCCTTGAGGGTCGGAGATGCTGACCGAGCTCGCCCAGGGCCACACCGTCTTGTGGGTGTTCGACGTGCGACAAAACGGACAGACAGCTTTCTTCAGTCGCAGCTCGAGAGGGATGACGACGATGTTGTGGTCGTCGGCGGTTCCGCTCCACGGCATCTTCGGTACGTTCGGATTGATGGCCGCGAGATCGTATTTCCACGTGTTCGCGGCGCGATCGATCGTGATGTAGCGCTCGGTGTCGGGGTAGTTGTTGTCGTAGATGCGGATCCAGTGGACGTCGTTGCCGCGGTCTTCGATCGCGTACGGCGTGACGGCGTGTCCGCCGTGGCCGGGTGGGCCCCAGAACGCTAGCGTCGCGAGCTCGTTCCTCTTGAACATCTCGACGAGCTGATCTTCGACGCTGTTCGGTGTCGAGCGGCGCTTCGACATCGCCGTCTCGCGCATCACGGGGTTCAGCACCTGAGAGGCCCAGTAGTAAGCGATGAAAGGCGTCGCTTGCGTGCGCTCGAGGCTGTGCGCCGAATGGTTCAGCGGAGAGAACGACGGAGGCGCGTCGATGCCCTTGAAGAAGGTGAGCGACGAGACCGCCATGCCCTCGCATTGCCCGCCGTTCATCGCCCGGTTGACCATGTCGGCCCACTCTTCGGCGGGAGGCGTCAGGCGGCAGCTCTCGACGTCGCCGCCCTCGCAGGCGCCCGAACCGAAGAGCTTCACCATCACGTTGTCGGTGAGCACCGCGGCCGAGCGCGGATACTCGCCGCCCGTGTTCCGAAACTTGTAGCCGTCTTTTTCGGGACGAAAACCGCTGTCGGCGAGGATCTTGTCCTTCTTGCCCTTCGAGTCTTTTTTGGCGGTCTTCGAGTCTTTCTTCGAGTCGGCCGCCTTCTTTTTCTTCTGCTTGGCCTTCTTCGCCTTGGCGTCGTCTTCGTCGTCGTCATCCTCGTCGTCGTCGGCGTGCTCCGAGGAGTCGGACTTCAACAGATCGATGACCTTGTCGCAGCCGAGCGACGAGGCCGCCATGAACACGAGAGGCAAGAGGTGCGCAAGTTTTGCCATCGAACTCGCAAGATACGGCATACGAGGGTCGATCTGCCCGCCGATGAGCGTTTCTTCGTCGAAGAGGTGGGGAGAAAGAAGGCGGCTCCGCGCTCGCCTCCAAAAGCCTCGGATTCGGTAGGAATCGATCGGCTGGCCCGCGCTCAGTTGCCCGCGATGGTCTTGGCATCGGCGCGGTGAGCGCCTCCCGGTCTGCCTCGAGGTAGTGCTTCCCGGCGGTGGCTGCGTCGGTGGTGTGACCTGCACGCTGAAGTGCGATGGCCCGCAGAGAGTCGGCCTCGTCGGTTCGTGGGTCCGACGGGAACGTCTTAGAGAACGCGAGGCCACGCGAGCGACCGATTTTGACTACAGTGAGGTCACGTCCCGGAGCACCGGTCTCGCGGCGTCGTGCGCCGATCCCTCGCTCAGAAATGCACCTTTCGGAACATCGCACCCCCTCGCACTCGGGGTTGGCTCTCGCATTGGCGTTCGTCTGGGCACTGGCACATGCAGGATGCAGGGTCTTCGAGGCGCCCGGAACGGCGAGCCCGAGCCCCGCTGCACCGAGCGCGATTGTTCCGACCGAGCGCGGGAAGCTTCTGATCGGCACGGCCGACGTCGACATCACACCAGCCGTCGGGCTTTCGCTGCTCGGTGAAGTGGCCGAGCGTCGAAGCGAGGGCACACTGATGCGCCTCCACTGCCAGGTTTTTTACTTCGAATACCACGCCGAATCAGGTCATCCGGTGGAGTCGCTCGCCTTGGTGCCCTGCGATCTGGGAGCGCCCTCGCCCCTTCTTCAGCGGCGGGTGGCCGCGCGGCTCGTGGGGTTGGTTCCAGTCGGAACCGACCGTTTGCTCATGCCGGTGACGGGCACGAGCGGAGGGCCCGCTCACTTTCTCGGAGCGCTCGACGCAACGTCGGATCAGGCAGGCGGGGCGCCGGCCCCGTACAGCGACGAGGTGACGACGTTCCTCGAAGAGCGCATCGCCGACGCCATCGTTCGAGCCCACGCCGACGCCCTTCGAAAACGCGATTCGACCGGTTGCATCGGGTGGGCACATGGCGACCCTCGGCGAGCTTTTCATCCGGTGAAGCGGTTCGGTAAGAACCGCCGTGTCGAGGCATTCAGGGCGAATCAACTGACGCGTGAAGAGGAGGAGCTGTTCACCGACGAAGACCACCCGGCGCGGTCGGCGGTCGACGGCAGCCTTTCGGTTTTGAGAATGGATCGCTGCGACGCCGAAGGGCACTCGGTTCGAGCGCTCGGCGTTTTCGCCGTCCACGGCGCGCCCAATGGGGCCCTCTCGGACTCGAGCTTGCTCTACCACGGCGATGTGGCGGGCTACGCTGTGCGTGAGGCAACCGCTCGGTTCATGGATCGGTTCGCGTGCACGCAGGAGGAGGCGCCGCCTTCGACGACGACACCGACGACGACACCGACGGCGACACCGACGACCCCGTGTTTCCTCGTAGGCCTCGCCAACGGGATCACTGGGGATCTCACGCCGGATATCGATTCGCTCGGCCCGCGCGAAGCACGGCGCGCTGGGGCCGCGCTCGCGGACGAGGTGATGAAGCTTTGGCACGACGCCGAGCTCTCACTCACCAGCGACGCGCCGCTGCGGGTCGGATACCGCGAGCTCGATCTTCCGCGAGCGCGCGTCGAAAGCGAGACCCCGTTCTACGTCGCTCTTCGGCGCGAGGTGTACGCCTACCCGGGAGAATCGAGTCGGTGTGGAGCCGTCATCGCGCTCGATCCGAGCGGCGCTCACTCGCCAATCGCTTGCGCGCCTCGGCTCTGCGACGAGCCTTCATTTGGCGCCTGGATCGGACCACCCCAATCTGCAGCGAGCTTTCGCGATCCGATGGCGAGCGGGTGCCAAGCTCCCAAGCTCGACATACGGAGAGCCTTCGCCAGCCCGCCGTCGGATCTTCCGCGAATGGCGCCGATCACGGTCGCGTACTTGGGTGATCGAATCCTTCTGAGCGTCCCGGCCGAGGTCACGACGCTCGCAGGTCACCGCGCGCGTCAGCAGGTCGACCGTTGGCTCGGGTCGAAAGGCAGACTCGATCTGGGGCGTGTCGTCGAGATGACGCTGACGGGCGATCGCCTCGGCGAGATCACGACCGCCGAAGAGTATGCGCAGCAGACGAGCGAAGGCGCGCGCGTCCTCTATGGTCCGGACTCGGCTCGGTTCATCGCCAACCAGGAGCTCTGTCTCACGCGGTGGCTCCTCGAAGGTGTCGACGAGAAGAGCGACCGCGAATGCACGCTCGGACAGCCCGCTCCGGGCGTCGTTCGACCGCTCGTTTTCCGCCCCGCGGCGACGGAGACGACTCACCCGAGCTCGGCTTGCGTTCCGTCGAGCAGAGGTCGCTTCGTGCTGGCAATCGAGCCCGATCGGGATCTTTCTCTGGCTCCAGACCCGTCCCATTGCAGCCCCGACATTCGCCACTTCGCGAGAGACGGAGAAAGCGGCTGGTCGGTGAGATGGCGCCCTCCCGCATCCTGCTCGGAGTCCTGGGCCGCCCCGCGCGTTCGAATCGTGGAGCAGTCGGGTCACGAGGTCGCGAACGACGACGGCGACGGGATCGAAGTGCGTCGACTCGACGGCGAGTGGCGCGTGAGCTGGCTACCCAACGCGCGCGAGCTCTCGACACTCGGCGGGCGATCGTTTCACTTCGAGCTCCGGCTCGAGTCCGGTCGATCGAGCACGGCGGCTCACGTGGAGCGTTCCGAGCCCATCGATCCGGGCTGCCGGTCTATAGTGCCCCCGTGAGCTCTTGGGACGACGAGCCCGTTGCCGAAACCCTTCCGCCGCCGCCCTCTGCGGCGCTGCGTGGCCGACGTGTGATCGCGGTCGGAGGAGGCCGGGGGGGCGTCGGCAAGAGCGTCTTGGCGATCAACCTCGGCGTGTATTTCGCGCAGCTCGGTCGCAACGTCGTCATCTGTGACGCCGATCCCATCGGTTCGAACCTCCACTCGATGCTCGGTCTGAAGACGGCGCCCCTCATCGCTCACGACCCCGACTCGACGACGGTCCCGCCGACGGTCCCGACGAGCGTTCCAGGGCTTTCGCTGCTCCCGTCGGCGTTCGATCTCTTCACCGCGACTCCCGTGAAGCCGTCGCGTCGCTCGCATTGGCTCCACAAAATCGCGCATCTATCGGCCGACTACGTCATCTTGCATCTGGGACCCTCGACCTCGCCGGCGTCGCTCGACCTGTTCGCCGGAGCCGACGTCGCCACGTGCGTGACGGCCCCCGAGCCAGTGGCGATCGAGGCCACGTACGGCTTTTTGAGGGCCCTCTTCGCCCGCGCGTTGCGCAAGCGATTGATGAAGGAGCGCCACAAGCTCAAGCTCGTCGAGCGTGCGGTATTGAGTCTGCCGCCCGGAGCGAGCCCCCACGAAATCATCGCGACGATCCATCGCTTCGATCACGGGGTCGCTCGCGCTGCGGCACAAGAGCTCGCGCGCCTCGGTCCATGCATCGTGGTCGGTCAAACACGCCTCCGGGCCGATCTCGAGCTCGGCCCCGCCATGGCGGCGATCGCTCAGCGATTCTTGGGCATCGCCATCGACTACCTGGGTCACGTCGAGCACGACGATGCCGTCTGGCTCAGCATCCGTCGAAAGACGCCGCTCCTCATCGAGAGCCCAACCTCGAAAGCGGCGAGAAACATCGAGCGCGTCGCGCGGCGAATCCTCGCGCTCCTCGCGGCCCACGACTCGAAGCCCTCACGACAGTCGCTCGCCGCGGAGTGGCGAGCGCCTGCACCGATGACGCTCTACGAGGTCCTCGGTTTGTCGCGAACCGCCGCCGACGACGAGATTCGCCGTGCTTACAAACGCCAGCGCGAAATCTTCAGGGACAACAGCTTCCCCGTCGTGAGCGTCGTCTCGGCGGCGGCGCTGCACGACGAACAGGCGCGGATCGAAGAGGCGTACGACACGCTCCTCGATCCGAACAAGCGACGTGCCTACGATTTGTCGACCTTTCCTGCCGAGACCAAGGGCGAGGTGCCGCACCGTGCGCACGATGCCGTGATGGCTGCCGAGCTCTTGATGATGCAAGGCGAGATCGCGCGCGAGCTCACTCCAGAGACCGAGTACACGGGCGACATGCTCCGGCGCGTGCGCGAATCCCAAGGCGTCGAGCTCGCCGACATCGCGCTTCGCTCCAAGATCTCGACGACGCATCTCCGGGCCATCGAGGCCGAGAGCCCCGCCGATCTCCCGGCCATGGTCTACGTCCAGGGCTTCGTGACCGAGTTCGCGAAGTACCTCAAGCTCGATCCGACGCAGGTTTCGCGGACGTACATGCGACGACTGCGCGAGATCGCCGCGCAGCTCCGGGGCAGCATTGTCTGAAGTGAGGTCGAGGCTCGCGCGCGCCGAGGCGTTCCTCGCGAAACACGCGGTCTGGGTGAGCGCGATCCTCTTCGTGACCGCCCTCCTGCCGCGGGTCTACGTGGCCACACGCTGGGCCCACGAGGCAGTCTGGGACGGCCACTACTACCATTTCGGTGCGCAGCGCATCGCCGAGGGTCATGGCTATTCCGACGGCCCAATGACGCCACGAGGCGAGGAGTGGCATCCGTGGTGCCATTACCCCGTTGGATACAGTGGATTCCTAGCGATTTTTTATTGCCTATTCGGCTCTTCGGTGGTCGTCGGAACGCTCGCTGGCGCTCTCGTCGGCGCGCTCACGGTCCTCTTCGTCCACCGCCTCGCACTGGCTCACTCCTCGAACGTGAGAGCGCTCGCGGCGGGCATCTTCTGCGCGGCGCATCCCGGCCTCATCATGTATGCGGGGTTGTTGATGACCGAGCCGCTCGCCGCGCTCGGGTTGGTCGCGGCCCCGCTGGTCTACGTCAAAGTGGCGCGAAGAGGAGGCAAAGACCGACCGATCGCTGCAGCGCTCTGTGCCGGGATCGTCCTCGGGCTCACGACGCTCGTGCGCCCGCAGAGCCTTCTGGGTGCACCCTTGATTGGTCTCTTCGCGCGCGCGACTCCGCCTGGTTCGAACGGCGCCGGACCATGGAAACGCGGGCTCGTCGTGGCCGCGACTGCGACCCTGGCCTGCGTGTTCGTGGTGCTCCCGTGGACGGCTCGCAATTGTCGCGTGATGGACGGTTGCGCGTTCGTCTCGACCAACGGTGGCTGGAACCTCGCGATCGGATCTTCACCCCACGCGACGGGCCGATTCGATGCGATCTCGGGCGCAGACGGCTGCCGCGAGGTGACAGGCCAAGTCCAACAAGATCGGTGCTGGTTCGACCAAGGCGTACGTTGGATCGAAGCGGATCCGAAGCGCTGGCTATCGCTGATTCCGAAGAAGCTCGCTTACACCTTTGACCACCAATCGTTTGCCGTCGGCTATTTGTCGCAAGCCGATCCGGGTGCGTGGCCCGAAGAACGACGCGCGGGCTATCGAAGCCTCTTGTCGATCTTTCAATACGCGCTCCTCGCGCTCGCTGCCCTCGGAGTCGTGAGACGACCATCGGGCCGGCGCTTCGATGTTCTTTCGTGGGCGCCCCTGCTGGTGTTGATTGGCTTATTCGCGAATGGCGTCGCGGCGGAGCCACCGACGGTTTGGGTGGTGGCGGTGGGGATCGCGATGGTCGGTGGGATCCGCGCATTCGACCGGGAAGACTCGGGGATCGTGCCGTACGTGGCATTGACCCTGGGTGCGCTGATCGTCATCCACGCCGTGTTCTTCGGCGAGGACCGTTATCAAATCGTGGTGACACCCGCCCTCACACTCCTCGCGGCCGGAGCCCTCGAAAAGAAGCCCGAGAAAAAGCGCGCCTGAGTGATCCGCCGCCGTTCGTACGTCGTCGCCTGCCTGCGTCAGTGATCGAGCGTCTTTCCGCGATTGGCGCTCAGCCATTGCTCCCACTTGTCGAAGTCGCCACCGAGCTCTCGCGCGAGCGCGTCACGCGCTGCGTCGGAGAGCGGGACGAACGTGCCGGTCGCCTGGGCGACGACCTCGGCGGTCTCGACGACGACGAGCTCGCCGCGCATCTCCATCAGTCGTCGATGGTTGCGAACGAGCTCACCTTGGGCGCGCAAGGCTTTGCCGAGAGGCGCCGGCCGAACGAAACGCAGCTCGAGCTTGGCCGTCTGCACCCAGCGGTCGTGAAGGAACGCGACCCGCCCGATCGTTTCGTCGAGCAACGCCGACGTGATCCCTCCATGAAGCACACCGGGCCAGCCTTGGTGGTGCTCGAGCGGGGTGACCTCGGTCCAGACGGCGTGGCCATCGTCGAAGAACTCGGCCCGGAGACCATGCGGATTTTGGGTCCCGCAGACGAAGCAGAGCGCAGAGCCGGGCTGTCGACGGATCGGCGGGGTGGACATGCGAAAGAGCATCGCACGAGGCAGTCGAGGAGCGGCTCGAGACTTCTGCGACCGACCACATCGGCCTGCTCACGGAGAGCTTGGACCCACCGCGGTATAACCCGATACCTCGAGGGCTCGCGTGCAGATCCGTTCCGTCGAAGGCGACCTCTCGCTCCTATCGAATCCGCCGCGTCTTCGGGTCATTCATGGGACCTCGTCACAGGACTTCTTGACGTATTCGTAAGAAGAAGCGGTGATCGCGGTGCCGCCACCGATTCATCTGTGCTGGAGCCCGTGCACCGAGTCGGGCACCGTGAAGATCCTGTGGGGACATTGAGCTGAGCACGTGCGGCCCCGTCGGGCGCCGTCGTCGGGCAAGATCGCCATCACATCGGGGGGGGCAACGTCTGGATCCACGCGCTGAGCTTCGCCGCTCCTGCCGCGTCGGGGATCTCGCTGGCGAGCGGCGGCATCGTCGACAGGTTCACGCGCTCCACGACGCAGCTCCCAGCTGGATTCCCCCCGGCGATGCGGTACGGCTCTCCCGAATAAATCTGCGTCGCGACATTCACCGCGGTCTTGTAGGTGTCGGTATCGGCGGGCGTCAGCGCGCCAGTGAGCACGCGGAGCTTGATGTTCGGGAACGCCATGGACGAGTTGTGGCACATGCCGCAATTCGCATGCAGGTAGCCGAGCGCCTCGGAGACGACGGTCGTTCCATCGTCGGGAACCGGAAAGCCTTGGGGCGGAGCGGGCACCGTCAAGATGCCGGCCGACGAGAGCTTGTGGATGTCGAGGCTGCCAGCAATCTGATGGGAGAGCTCGACTGCGCTGAACCCGAGAACACGCTCTTTCAGCTTTCCGTGGCATTGCAGGCAATCCGACGGCGCAGCGGGGATGTCGTGGCCTGTTCCATTCGCGTTCGTGACGCCCGCGGTCACCGAGAGAGCCTTCGCAGGATCGTTCGGAGCAGTCACGTCCCATTGGTAGGTCGCAAATCCCCAATCGGTATCGCCCGGCCCGAAGCGATACAGCATACGCGTCTCGACGCGCACGCCGTCGCGCGTGAACTCTTTGAAGAGACGTGTCCCCACTGGGAACACCCAATGGTCCATGTCGCTGGTGTCGATCTGTTTGCATGCGGGAATCTGCGCCCAGCGACGCTTGGTCGCGCCATCGGACCAGAGCACGTAGCGCGGCTCGTAGGGCTTGGCCCACGCGGCGATCTCGGCGCCGTTGGGGTCGGTGACGCTCCCTACGTAGAGCCCAGCATCGGCGAGCGTCGCCGGCACGGCCTGCAAGACGGCCGGCGATCCGTCGACACAAGCGCGACTGCAGGCGTCGACTGCCGTGCAATCGCTCGCGCAAGCCTTGCAAGCGCAGTCGTAGATCGCGTTGATGTTCGCGAAGCCGAGCGCAGGCTTGTCGCACGCGTCGGCGCAGGCCGCTTGCTCGGTCGCGGTCGCGCAGGCCTGGGAGCACGAGAGCCACTGTGCGCACTCGGGATCGCCTTGGCACGAAGCGATATCGGCCGCACACGACGTTTGGATGCAGGAGCTACAGCTCGGAGCCGAGCCCCCCGCGCCGCCTTGGCTCGCGCTGCTGCTCGTGGTGTCGGCGGTAGTGACCGACGTGGTCGTGGTGTAGCCGCCGGTGCCCGCTCCTCCAGAGCCACTGCTGTCACCGCACGCCCCCACGAGCCCCAGCCCAGCACCGCCAAGCGTTGCCACGATCAACAAGCTATTTCGCATAGAGGCAGGTTACGCCAGGTCGCGACCGATCTCGCGCACAACGAGAGCCCCCCTGGTCAGCCCCCCTGGTCAGCCCCCACTGGTCAGCCCCCCACTGGTCAGCCCCCCTGGTCAGCCCCCTGGTCAGCTCTCGGGGGGGGCGTCAGCCCTCGGGGGGGAGGAGGCTCGAGGTCGGGCGACCGAGCACGACCGACGCGATTTCTAGACGTCCCGATATGGAGCGGAGCCATAGTCCGAAAGCACTAGCTCGTAAAGACAAGGCGGATGAGCGAGATCTCTCGCCTCTGAGGGCACTCCTCAGACTCCCTGGAGGTGACCTCGATGGCTCTCAAGCCCACGGTGTTCGCGATCGATTTCGGTACGAGCAATTCGCTTCTCGCGGCAGCGGGCCCGGGCGTGACGTTCGATCCGATCCCGCTTGATCCTGCGTCGAGCGACCCGACGATCTTGCGGAGCGCCCTCTACTTCGTGACGCTCGACGACTCGGCGTTCGGGAGCGCCGCCGTGCGGGCGCTCGTTGAAAACGGCTTTCGCGGAAGACTGATTCGCTCGATCAAGCGGCATCTTCCTTCGCGAGCCTTCACCAAGACGCGCATCGGCTATCGCAACGTCGCGCTCGAAGACATCATCGGAAAGTTTCTCGGTGCGATGCGCGAACGAGCCAATCGCCACTTCGACGTCGACGTGCGACGCGTGGTGCTCGGGCGGCCCGCGCGCTTCTCGAACGATCCCGACGAAGACAGGCTCGCCGAGACGCGCCTCGAGGCGGCCGCGAGGAACGCCGGCTTCGAAGAGATCTCCTTCTGCCCCGAGCCCGTCGCCGCCGCTTACGACTTCGCCGACGATCTCGAGACACCGCGCGTGGTGCTGGTCGCCGATCTCGGCGGCGGGACCTCCGACTTCACGGTCGTTCGAATGGGACGCCACGGCTTCGCGCCCGACGACGTCCTCGCGGTGGGCGGCGTCGCCGTCGCAGGCGATGCGATCGACGGCGCGCTCGTTCGAGGTGTCGCCGCTCCCCACTTCGGAGCGCGCGCACACTACCGTGTTCCCTTCGGCGCCAACGATCTCGACATGCCGAGCGCGCTCATCGAAATCTTGAGCTCTCCGGCCGATCTGACGATTCTCGATCGCGACAAAATCGCGGGCCAGCTCCAGGCCATTCGCTCGGGTCTCACGAGCGCGCACGACCGACCCGCGCTCGATCGGTTCATCGCGCTGGTCGAAGACGGGCTCGGCTTCACGCTGTACGAGGCAGTCGAATCGGCCAAGCGGCGACTGTCGGACGAGGCCGATACCCTCATGGCAGTCGACGAGCCCAGCCTCGCGTTCGATCAACCGGTCAGCCGTGCCGATCTCGATCGGGTCTCGGAGACCCCGGTCTCGTCGATCATGGCGTCGCTCGAGCGAACGTTGGATTCGGCATCGATCCGTGCCGAAGACGTCGAAATCCTCTGTCTCACCGGCGGAACCTCGCGCATGCCGCTCGTCGCGAACGCGCTCGCTGCGCGTCTGCCTTCTGCGAGCGTGCGCCGACTCGAGAGCTTTCACTCGGTCGTCCGAGGGCTCGCTCGACGAGCGCGAGAGCTCGCCGAAAGAGCGCCTGACGCTGCACGATGAGCGGTCCGTCGAAGCCGGAGATGCTTCGTGATCCCTTCCTTGATAGCCTCCCGTCGTGCTTTCGTCCGATCAGAGAGGCCGTGCTTGGCTCACCGCGCTCGCGCTCGGGGCGGGCGTCGCGCTCTCGGTTCCGGTTTCGGCCGACGCATTCCCCTACGTGGTGAAGAAGGGCGAGACGCTGGCCGACGTCGCCACGCGATTCTACGGACGGATCGAGCTCGAGAAAGTTCTCGTCCCCGCCAATGCCCTCGACGGCGATACCGGGCGCTTCGCCGTCTTGCCGGGAATGCGAATCGAGGTCCCGTCGGTGGCTCATCACACCGTCGTCGCAGGTGAAACCTGGGAGACGCTCGCAGAGCGCTACCTCGGCTCGAAGAAGCGCAGCGAGGCGCTCGCGATCGCGAATGGCACCATGCCGTGGCTCCCGACCGAGAGCGGGCGCGAGATTTTGATCCCGTACAACCTTCGCTACGTCGTCAAACGCGGCGACTCGACCCCGAGCATCGCATACCGATTCTTGCCGAAGCGCGACGACGCCTACGTGCTCGACCGTTACAACGAGCTCAGCGGGAGCCCCGTCGAGCCCGGTGACGTCATCCTCGTTCCGATCGCCGAGCTCGAGCTCACCGATGAAGGGAAGCGCGCCGCCAAACAAGGCCTCGACTACGTCGAGAGCGAGGGCGAGGGCGACGATCGCGACGCACAAGACACGGCGCGAGACGAGATCCCGAAGCTCACCCAAGAGGTTCGCGCAGGCAGCTACGTCGAGGCCGTCGGCCGAGGAAATGCGCTGCTCGGGTCGGGCCGGCTCACCGATCCCGAGCTCGCCTCGATTCACCGCCAACTGCTCGAAGCGTACGTGGCGCTCGAATCGACCGCGCTCGCCGAGCGTGAGTGTCGCGCGTGGCGCAAGGCCGATCCCGAGAGCGTGCTCGATCCGATTCAGCTGAGCCCGAAGATCCTCCGCACTTGCGCCTCGGCGATGCTCACGGCCGAGCCATCGGGGGCGCCGTGACGAAAGACGGCCAAGCGAGCTTCGCTCGCGAGAGAGCCGACGACCCACGGGACCCACACGGAATCGATTTGAAGCTCGGCGACGTCGTCGCGGAGCGGTATCGCGTCGAGCACGTGATCGGTCAGGGAGCTTCGGGCATCGTCCACTTGGCTCGTACGCTCGACGGCGACAAGCCCGTGGCGCTGAAGGTCATTCACCGCGAGCTCTGCGGCGACAAGCAGATCTTCGGTCGCTATCGCCGCGAGGCGTCGATTTTGCGACGCCTCGAGAACCGCAACATCGTCGCGATCTACGATTTCATCGAGCACGATGGCCTCCTCATCATCGTCCTCGAATACGTCGATGGAACGTCGCTCGAAGCGACCCTCACGACCCCCATCGAGATCGCAGACGCCGTCGAGATCGCGCTGCAGATTACGGCTGGGCTCGCCTCTGCGCATGCCGCTGGCGTGATTCATCGCGATCTGAAGCCTGCGAACATCATGATCGAGCCACGCGGATGGCCGCGCGCCGCGTCGCCGAGCGCGGTCGAATCGAGCGAGCCGCGCGTCCGAATCCTCGACTTCGGTCTCGCGAAGGTTCTTCACGGCGAGCACATGACGACCGGGCTCACCGAGCACGACATGATCTTCGGAACCCCGGAGTACATGGCGCCGGAGCAAGCCCGCGGCGACGAGCTCGACGTACGCTGCGACGTCTATGCGACAGGCGTCCTCCTCTACGAAATGACGACGGGTCGTGTGCCCTTCAGTCGACGGACACCGCTCGCGACGATGACCGCGCAGCTCACCGAGGCCGTCGTCCCGCCGCGCTCGATCGCCGAGGCGCGCAACATCCCGCCTGCGCTCGAGGCGGTGATCATGCGCGCGCTCGAGAAAGACCGCGACGATCGCTATGGCTCGGCCGAGGAGCTCTCGGAGGCGCTCCTCGCGACGCGACGCGAGCGCGTCTTGTCGGTGAGACCGAGCTCCCCCGGGGCCGCGACGAGCCCCGAAGAAATGGAGCTCGGAGAGACCGACCTCGCCATTCGCGTCTCGCAGGTTCTCCCCGAGCGACGCGCGACGGCCGATAGCCGCGCCCCGCGCACGGTATCGGCCCCTCCGCCCGAGGAGCCCACGCAAAGAGGTCTCGTGCTCGTCGCCATCGTCGTCGGATTGGTGGCGATCGTCGTGGGCGTGCTGCTCGCCTCGCATTGAGTCGGCTCTGTCGGCCGCGCCGCAGCTAGCTCAAGAGCTTGGCGAGGAAGTCGGGGTGAATCATCCACCCGATGAAACCAGCGAGCCCGAGCGTCGTTCCGAAGCCAGCGAACGCGAGCCTCGGCGAGCTCTTTCTCCGTCGGGGTCGAGAGCGGGTGGAACACCGGCGCTCCGCTCTCCGTCGCGGGCACGTAAATCCCGTCGAGCAGCAGCACGTGGAAGTGCACGTGGAGCCTCAAGGCCGAGTCTCCGCGCTGAATCACGCTCACCGCCCCCGTCAGCGCTTGCTTCGCCGTCGTCGGGCCGAGGGCCCTCTTCGCCCAGCGAATCACGACCGTGGCGCATTCGCTCCGACTCCAGAAGCGCTCAGTCTTCCAGTTCCTGGTCCAGTCATGTCAGGCACATTCGGCTGCTCGACAGGGGCCATCGCTGC
>JAYUUB010000048.1:0-18834 GCA_043755175.1 Polyangiaceae bacterium
GGCGGCATCGAGGAGGAGCCAACCGCAACAGAGCTCGCTCATCATCTCGAGGACGCGATTGGCAGCGAGCGGAACCATCTGCATGCGGCCCGATTGAAACCACGAAAGCAGGCGCATCGACATGCCTGCGACGGCCTCGTGCGCCTGTGCGAGCTCTTTCACGAGCGGCCCGATCTTCTCGTGCTTCTCGTTCTCGGAGATGAAGCGCGCCACGTCGCCGAGGAAGGCCTGGAGGTTAACCCCGCCATTTTGCGGAAGCTTGCGTCCGACGAGATCCATCGCCTGGATGTGGTTGGTGCCTTCGTAGATCGAGAAGATCTTCGAGTCGCGCGCGGCCTGCTCGACCGGATGGTCTCTGAGGTAGCCAGCTCCGCCGAAGGTCTGAATGGCCATCTCACAGACGCGGAAGGCTTGATCGGTCGAGTATGCCTTCACGAGCGGCACCAGGAGATCGACCTGGCCGTTGTGGTAGGCGACCGCCTGATCGTCGACTCCTTTGAGCGCCTTCGCCATGTCGTGATGGTGCGCGAGCTTCATCGCGAGCGCGCGAGGACCTTCGACGCGCGACTTCATCTCCATCAACATCCGACGGATGTCGGCGTGATCGATGATCGAGACGCGCGGTGCCGTCGCGTCTTTCCAGTTGGTGATCGACGAGCCTTGCTTGCGGTCTTTCGCGTATTCGAGGGCAGACAGATACGCGGCCGACCCGACCGAGATCCCTTGGAGTCCCACGCCGATGCGTGCAGTGTTCATCATCAAGAACATCTGGCTCATGCCGACGTTCTCGGCCTGACCGACGAGCTCGCCGACGCACTTTCCTTCGTCGCCGAAGATGAGGACGCAGGTGGCCGAGCCATTGATTCCCATCTTGTGCTCGAGAGAAGCGACCTGGACGTCGTTGTGCTCGCCGACGCTGCCGTCGTCGCTCACGCGCATTCGGGGGACGATGAAGAGCGAAAGCCCCTTCGTTCCGGGCGGCGCGCCTTCGACGCGGGCGAGGACGAGGTGCACGACGTTGTCTCCGAAAGAGAGATCATGGTCGCCGCCGGAGATGTAGATCTTCGTTCCGCTGATGAGGTACTTGCCGTCGTCGAGCTTCTTGGCGGTCGTTCGCGACGAGCCCACGTCGGTGCCGGCCTGAGACTCGGTGAGGCACATGGTGCCGCCCCAATCGCCATGCGTCATGCGACGCACGTAGAGCGCGCGCTGACGAGGCGTTCCAAAATGCGCGACGACCTCGGCGGCGCCTCGAGCGAGGCCCGCGTACATGTTGAATGCCGGGTTCGAGCCGCACAGAAACTCTTCGACGCAGAGCTGGAGCGAGTCGGGTGATCCTTGGCCGTCGAACTCGGTCGAGAGACCCACGCTCTTCCAACCTGCTTCGAAGAGCTTCGCCCACGCTTCCTTGAATCCGGTGGGGGTTCGCACCCGCCCGTTCTCGATTCTACAGCCCTCGCGATCGCCGACGGAGTTCAGCGGGCCGAGCACCTCACACGCGAACTTGTACGACTCTTCGAGCACCATGCTGCACTCGTCGCGTCCCCATGCTTCGAACGGCGCCTTCCCCAACAATGGTTCGAGGGGAAATTGTTCGAACAGCAAGAATTGGAATTCGCGGAGATCGGCCTTGTAGCGATTTTGGGGGGTGCTCGACACGGGGGCCTCCTGGACGCAGCCGGCTGGCAGCCCAGTGGGTCTGCCGCGCGTGCGCCGTGATTTTTCGGTGCGAATGTTACCACGCTGCCGCGACGCGTCAACGAGGCGCAACCGGGCTCGTGACGGGGCCCCTCGAGGCCCAGTTTCTACTTGGGAGCGAAAGGCCTGCTCGGCAAGCCGCAGAGGTCTCAGAGCGCGCTATCGCAGGCGTGTTTGATGCGATCTTCGGCGTTCACGATGTGCACGATGGGACTGGCGAGGAGCTTGCCGGCCTGCGTGGCGCACGCGATTCCTTTGGGGAGGGCATCGATGCGCAACGTGAGGCAACGGTGCGCGATCTCGCGATAGGCAGGAAGCTCTCGATCGAGCACTTCGGCAGGAACGTAGTCGGGGGCGAGGGCAATTTCCAAAGCGTCGCAAGCCGTCGGAATGTCGCTTCGCCTCACGGCGTCGGCGATCGCGCGCAAGTCACGCGCGTGCGGGTGCTCCACACGGACCACCTCACTCCCGAGCGCGAACACGTCGACACCGACCCCAGCCATCGCGGCGAGCCCGACGCCAGAGAGCGCTGCCCACGCGAGGGGGATCGATTCGACGCCGAGGTTCGCGGGGGGAGCGGCTGCTCGCTGCCTCCTGCGGGCTCGAACGCCGAGCCAGACTCCGAGCCCACCAATGAGCGCACCAGGTATTCCTGAAAGGCCGAAGAGCGCTCCGAGATGGGCGTGTGCCTGGGCTTCTCCGACACGAAAGGCGAGCACCGCGGGCGCCTCATCGGGGATCGGGGTGGGCGTACGGCTTTGGAGCGCCATCAACCCCGAGAGCGCGCAAGCCGCAGCGCCGACGACGGCTGCGATCGCGGGGAGCCCGATTTTCCGCGGCGACTTTCGGCGGACGAAGAGCGCTCCGATCGCGAGGGCGAGCGAGCACGCTCCGAGCGCGAGACCGACATACGAAGCCGGGCCCCCCACGCGCGCTTCAGGGACGAACGCGGTCGAGGCGATCGTCACGCCAGCCCCGACCACGACAGCGGTGATCGCAGCCATTCGGGCGCCCCGCGCAGGCGCAACCTTCGCGATCTTCGCGTCGGGGGTCTTCGCTTTCGTGAGAGGTTGGCCGTTTGCGATCGCCGACTGGATCGCCGCGACGTCGGTGGGCTTGCCGAGGGCCTGCGCCGTGGTCACTGCAGCGCCCGCTCCGGACGCGGAGCCGACGGGCGACGGCTTCGGCGTGGCGACCACCGGCTGCGCCGCGCCTTCTGGAGTCTGGGCTTTCGTTCGGTTGGCCTCGTCAGTCATCTGGAGACTCTACCAGCCGCGCCCCACATCGCACCCCTCACGACGCGAGCGGGTACCGACGCTCGGAGAAACCGTAAGGATTCGGGATGAGCTCGACGATGGTGTGAAGAGGCATGGGAAGGTGAGGACAGTCTTTGGGCGGCGTGTCCATCAAGTACGCGTAGAGCGCCCTCAGCACGCCCTGATGACCGATGATCAGGATCGGTGCGTCATGTCGCTCGATTTCCACGATGATCCGGTCGAGACGCTGAATGAGGTCGGCATACGACTCGCCGCGGGGGTAGCGGTAGTTCAGCTTGTCTGCAGCGCGTAGCGCGAACTCGTCGGGGAACTTCCGCTTCACCTCGGCATACGTCATCGCGTCGCAGACGCCCGCGTCGATCTCGTCGAGCGACCGAAACGATCTCGGAACCGAGGGCAGATGCTCGGCCGTCTGAACCGTGCGTTGGAGACGGCTCGTCCAGACGTGCAGCTCGTCGTCACGCAGACTCACGGTCTCCATGAACGCGGCGAGCGACCGAGCGAACGAGCGCCCGCGCGCCGACAGATCGGAGTCGCCACCGATGCGATCTTCCACGTTGTAGACACTCTCGCCGTGACGGACGAGGTACATGCTCCGCGTCCTCGTCCGCAGGTTCATGAGAAAGAAGACGACGCGCGAGAGGATGTTGCCGTCGATGCCTTGAACGACGACCTTGTGGCCCTCGTCGATGACCTTCACGTAGCGGCCTTCACTGTCGTCGATGGTCTCGTACACGCGTTCGTAGTGGGCGATCCGCTTCAAGAAGTCGCTCACCGCAGCCTCGGGGTCTTGGCCGACGTAGTCCGGTGAATGCAGCTTCGTCTGCCGGACGTTTCTCTCGATCACGGCTCGGTCGTCGCAGATGGTCTCGACGAACGCGACCTTCAAGCCCGCGGCTTCGCAGCGCTCACGGATTTCGGCGCGCCGCTTACGCGTCGTGTTCGTGGCATCGTAGATCCCGATCTGCCCGCGATCTCGCGTCCACGAGAGGAGGTCGCCGAGCGCCAACATCGCGACGCGGCGGCGCTCCGAGACGGCGTGCTCGTTGTCGGGGTCGAAGAACTCGTGCGACATCTTGCTGCCCACGAGCTCACGCCGATATCCACCGACGTTGAAGACCTTGGTTTCGTGCCCGAGCCAACGCAGATAGCGCTCCAACTTGCGCGCGAGGTAAGACTTTCCGCGGGCCGGGAGGCCCACCATGACGATCGCGAGCTTCGGGGTCATCGGGACGAACGCAGGCATGCTGCGCGAATGATGACTGTTGGGCGGTCTGATGTCATCCGCCCTGGGAAGCCTCGGAGGACGGATACTTCCTTGGCGGGCTCAGCACCATTATGGTTCGCGCGTGGAAGCCCCTCCCCTTTCGTTCTCGTCGCGCATCGCCTTCGCTTGGGTGTGCTTCTTCCGCGTGCTCTTCGACGCGGCGTTTGCAGGGCGAGCCTTCGCCGTCCGCGATGCGATGCCCGAGCTCCCGCGTCCGATGAGCCGGCCCCGTGCCTCCGTCGAGCCCCCCGAGCTCGGCGCGAAGGCCGAGGAAGAGGGCAAAGCGACCAAGACGCGGAAGCTCATCGACGCGTCGAAGTCAGCCTCGATCGACGAGCGACGCCTCCGTGAAGAGGGGGCGCTCTGGACGATCGCGGTCTTGCAGCGCGAGGGGAGGCTCGTCGATTTTCTCACGCAAGACATCGCCAGTTTCCCCGACGACGAGATCGGCGCTGCGGTGCGCGTCGTCCACGCCGGTTGCAAGCGAGCCCTCTCTGATCACCTGACGCTCGATCCGATTCGGAGCGAGGAGGAAGGCGCCGAGGTCACGCTCGAGGAGGGCTTCGACAAGAATGCGCACAAGCTCGTTGGCGACGTTCGAGGAAGCGCGCCATATCGAGGCGTGTTGAGGCACAAAGGATGGCGCGCGAAGGCTCTCAAGCTTCCGACGCCCACAGAGGGTCACGATCCGTCGGTCGTCTGCCCCGCGGAGGTGGAGCTGTGAGCGCGAAGCACGTCATCGGGATCGATCTCGGCACCACCCATTGCGCGCTCGCGCGGGTCTCGCTCGCTGAAGACGCCGTCGGGCCAGAGGCGCGTCCCGAGATCGTTCGAGTGTTGCAGATCATATCCAAGGGCAACTTGGATTCGAAAGCGCTCCTGCCGTCGTTCTTGTACATGCGCCACGAGAGCGAAGGCGCCGATCCGCTCCCCTGGGACCAGGAGCGCGCTTACGTGGTCGGCGAGTACGCTCGCTCGCGCGGAATCGAGGCTCCGAACCGTCTCATCGCGTCGGCGAAGAGCTGGCTTTGTCACCCGGGTGTCGATCGACGGAGCGGAATCCTTCCGCAGGGAGCCCCCGACGACGTCGAGCCCATCTCGCCGGTCGAGGCCTCGTTTCGTTTCCTGGAGCATCTTTCGGAGGCGTACGCGCACGCGCACGACGGCGCCGAGCTCGCGAACGAGGAGGTGATTCTCACGGTGCCCGCGTCGTTCGACGCCTCTGCGCGAGAGCTCACCGTCGAGGCAGCGATGGCCGCAGGGCTCGACAATCTCACGCTTCTCGAAGAGCCTCAGGCGGCGCTCTACGCTTGGATCGAGGGGCGCGGAGAAACCTTTCGAAAAGAGCTCCAGGTGGGCGACGTCATCTTGGTCATCGACGTCGGGGGAGGAACCACCGATTTTTCGGCCATCGAGGTTCGCGACGAAGGGGGCTCGATGAGCCTTTCGCGTGTCGCCGTCGGTGACCACATCTTGCTCGGCGGAGACAACATGGACCTCGCCCTCGCTCACCTCGCGCGTCAAAAGCTCTTGGCTTCGGGGAAAGAGGTCGATCGACTGCAGATGACCGCGCTCACGTTCGCCGCGCGCGCGGCGAAAGAGCGGCTCCTGTCCGACGTGACGGTGACGAACGCACCCATCGCCATCGCTGGGCGCGGCTCGCAGCTCCTCGGCAGCGCGCTTCGAACCGAGCTCACCCAAGAAGAAGTCGAGAAGACGCTCCTCGAGGGCTTCTTCCCCCAAGTCGATGCGAACGCACGCCCCGTCGTCCGCGCGCGTGGAGCGCTGACGCAGCTCGGGCTTCCCTATGCGTCGGACGCAGGTGTCACTCGGCACCTCGCCGCGTTTCTCGGCAAACAAGCCTCGGCCATCGCCAGCGCGCCAACTGCCACGGGCTCGAGCTCCGATCGAAAGAAGACGATGCTCTGCCCAACGGCCGTGCTCTTCAACGGCGGCGTGATGAAAGCGCCGAGGATCCAAGCACGCATCTCCGAAACGCTGAATCACTGGATGCGAGAGATGGGCGCCCCGCTTCCGCGGATCCTCGAAGGCGGCGACCTCGACTGCGCGGTCGCGAAAGGAGCCGCCTATTACGGCCTCGCGCGTCGTGGCCGAGGTCTGCGGATCCGCGGCGGGACTGCGCGCGCCTACTACGTGGGAATCGAGAGCGCGGTGCCTGCAGTTCCTGGGATCGAGCCGCCGATCACGGCGCTCTGTGTCGCTCCATTCGGCATGGAAGAAGGCACCGAAGCATCGCTTCCGCCCGAGGTGCTCGGCGTGGTCGTGGGTGAGAACGTCCACTTCCGCTTCTTCGGCTCGACCACGCGGCGCGAAGACACCGCCGGCACGACGCTCGAGCACTGGAAGGAAGGCGAGCTCGAGGAGCTGCCTCCCATCGAGGTCACGCTCCCCGCCGAAGGACGCAGAGAGGGTGACGTGGTCCCGGTGCGGCTCGGCGCGACCGTCACCGAAGTGGGGACCCTCCTCCTCTCCGCCATTCCCGAGCGACCACTCTCGACCGACGAACGATGGAAGATCGAGCTCAGCGTGCGAGAGGATCACGGCTCGGGAGGTAGCTGACGTGAGTGAACGTCGGATCGTCGGAATCGACCTCGGTACGAGCCACACGGTCGTCGCGTGGGCAAGCCGTGAAGATCCGACCCCGCGTATCTTCGCCATTCCACAGCGGGTGGCGCGCACCGAAGTCGAAGCGCGAAGCCTATTCCCATCGTGTGCCTTCGCCGCGCTCGAAGGCGATCTGGCCGATGCCTCTCTCCCCGGTGAAGACGAGGGTTGGGTCCTCGGCGCGTACGCGAAACGGCGCGGAGTCGAAGTCCCCGGCAGGCTCGTCGCGTCTGCCAAAAGCTGGCTCGGTCACTCGAGCGTCGACAAGACCGCCGCGATTCTTCCTTGGGGTGCCGACGAAGAAGGCGAGGCACCGACGCCCAAGCTCTCGCCGGTCGAAGCGAGCCGACGCTATCTCGATCATGTTCGCTGGGCGTGGGACCGAGAGCATCCCGGCGCGCTGCTCGCCGATCAAGACGTCATCCTCACGGTGCCTGCCTCCTTCGACGAAGTGGCTCGCGAGCTCACGGTGCGGGCGGCGCGCGAGGCTGGTCTTCGAGCTCGACTCCTCGAAGAGCCCCAAGCGGCGTTCTACGCGGCGATGCACAGGGGCGCGATTCCGACCGATCTCGGAACGACCTCAGCGCTCGTCTGCGACGTCGGCGGCGGGACGACCGACCTTTCGCTTCTCGCGCTCGAGGGCACCGGCGACCAACGTCGTGTTCGTCGTGTCGCGGTTGGAAGCCACCTCCTGCTCGGCGGAGACAACATGGATCTCGCGCTCGCGCACTTCCTCGAGCCTCGGCTGGTTGCACCGCCGGCTCGGCTCGAGCCGCGAAGGTTCGCCGAGCTCGTCATCGCGTCTCGCGACGCGAAAGAACGGATGCTCGGCGACGATCCAAGAGATGAGCTGACGGTCTCCGTCCTCGGACGCGGCTCGCAGCTCCTCGGCGGCTCGCTTCGAGCCAAGCTCACGCGCGACGAGGTCGAGCGCGTCGTTCTGGACGGCTTTCTTCCCGTTTGCGCCAAAGAAGAGCGCCCCGGGAGAGCCCGAAGCGGGCTCGTGGGATTCGGCCTCCCCTTCGAGCGCGATCCGGCGATCACGCGGCACGTCGCCGCGTTCGTCGCGCGACATCTGCCTGCGAGCGAATCGATCGGAGCTCTCCTCCTGAACGGCGGCGTCTTTCGTGCGTCGCGCGCCGCGATGCGACTCTGCGAGACGATCGGCTCGTGGCAAGCGACGCCGCCCTTGCTCCTCGATCACGAAAACCCCGACCTGGCCGTCGCGCTCGGCGCGGTGGTCTACGGCCTCGCGCTCGCGGGCATGGGACCTCGCATCGAGGGCGGCTCGGCGCGCGCGTACTTCGTCGGTCTCGATCCAGATGTCTCAGGGACGAGGCGCGGAGTCTGCGTTCTCCCGAAAGGCGCGGAGGAGGGAGCGCCGATGCGCTCTCGCGGTCGCGCGTTCACGCTTGTCGTCGGAAGGCCCGTGCGGTTCGATCTCTTCTCGAGCGACGACGAAATCACCGCCGGTCCAGGCGACCTGGTCACGCTCGATCTCGATAGCTTTTCTGCGCTACCGCCGCTCATCACTTCGCTCCCGAGGGCGAGCCCCACCGAGGCACCGTCGGAGCTGTCGGTCGAAATCGAAGCCGAGCTGACGGGGGTCGGTACCGTCGACATCTCGTGCGTCGAACGAGCCGACGATGGAGCACGCCGGTTCCGACTCGCGTTCGATCTGCGCGCCGCTTCGGATGATGGGCGCCGCCTCACGGAGCCACCACCGCGAAGCCGCGGAGCGAAGCCCATCTCCGAGAGCGTCCGGGAGGTCGAGCGGGTGTTCGGTCGGAACACCAGCTCGGAGCCGCGAGACGCGAAGAACCTCCAACGCGAGCTCGAGAAGCTACTCGGGGAGCGAGCGACCTGGACCACCGAAATGGCGCGCGCCATCGGAGACGCGCTCATCGCGACCGCCAAAGGACGACGACGGACGGCCGACCACGAGCGAACGTTCTTCCTTCTTGCGGGCTATTCGCTGCGTCCGGGGTTCGGGAGCCCGGGAGACGAAGACCGCTTGGCAAAGCTCGTTCCGCTGTTCGCCGAGCGCCTCGCGTTCCCGAAAGAGGCTCGAGGTTGGCAACAGTTCTTCATTTTTTGGCGGCGTCTCGCCGGAGGTCTGATCGAGACGACGCAGACGAGGATTCGCGACGAGCTCGACCCCTTCGTGGCGCCTCTGGACGCCAAGCTGAAGAAGCCGAAAGGCGTGAAGCCAGAGTCGCCCGACGACTTGATCGATCTTCTCTCCCACCTCGAGCGCGTTCCATCGACGCGGCGCTCCGAGCTCGGCGCGTGGCTCCTCGAACGAACCTGGACCGACCGCGATCCGCGTATTTGGGCGGCGCTCGGACGCATCGGAGCACGTGTCCCCGCCTACGCAAGCGCTCACCACGCGGTGTCTGTCGTGACCGCGGAGCGATGGCTCGATCATCTGCTGCGCGAAAAGTGGGCCGACCTCCCGACAGCACCTCGGGCCGCGGCCGATCTCGCGAGAATGACACAAGACCGAGCGCGCGACGTATCTGAGTCCGTTCGCGCCGACGTCGCGCGTCGACTCGAGAAAGAAGGCGCAGATCCGAGGCTCGTCCGCGTGGTGCGAGAGCTCGTTCCACTCGAGGATGCCGATCGAACCGCGTTCTTCGGCGAGAGCCTCCCCATAGGGCTGAAGCTCGCGACGGAACTGCACTAGCTGCGAGCGCCGCGGTCAGCGCTTCGCGGCTGCGACCGCCTTGGCCCACGCGGCCGGTGTGGTCGGCGTTTCGCCCGGGGCCCCGATGGTCTTCCAAAGCGACGCCGATTGCTCTGGGGTGAGCTCGCTCAGACGCGCGTGGTAGGCCGATCCGACGTCGGCCATGCGGCACACCATGCAGACCGTCGTCATGAGAAGCTCGTCGTCTGCGACGCAGGCGTGCACCTCGTTCATGGCCATGGGGCCGACGACCTCGAGCTTGCATGGAAGAGCCTTCGCCTGGCCCTCGACCAGAGCCACTCCCGAAGCGAGCTCGACCGAGACGCGCTGATTCCTGCCGCAAGAATCGATCGGAATCATCGGCCCCGGCCCGGTTCGCAGTGCCGCTCCGGCATTGGGAGAGCAGGTCGTCCCGATCGGAGCGGTGGTCGGATTCGGAAGCTTGAAAGCGATCGCGTGCTCGACGCGCGCATGCGTCGAAGCCACCGGAGCTTCGCTTGTCGGTGGCCCGCTCGCGTCGGTGCGTGGCGGACTGGGAACGTCGAGCTCTGCGGTCGCCCCTTCGTCGGGTCTCGCCGCGCTCGCACAGCCGAAGACGAACAGCGTGAACGAGAGCGCCACACACCGAAGTGAAATGGAATGAATCACGTGAGAAGCGTAGCTTCAGGCCCGCTCGCGGCGGCCGCATTTCGACGAGGGTCGTGAAATGCATCCAGCTCTCATCGACATTCGAGATTCACAAACAATCGTTGAGCGGATCGAGACTCTTGGGGCAGGGCTTCTTGATCACGACGATGGGCGGCCGAACGACGGGCGGTGGTTCGACGACCTTCGCGGACGCGGTGGGAGTCGCCCTCGGTGGCTCGGGCTTCGCTCGCAGATCGGCGAGCTGTGCGTCGCGCTCGCGGCTCTCGCGCTTCAGACGGTCGGTCTTGATCGATTGGCCACGGATCTCCGATTCGAGCTCTGCCTGACGGGCGAGTGACTCGGGTCGCACCTTCCCGAAGTAGATTCCGATGACGGCACCGAGAAGCAAGCTGCTCGTGGCGACGACGCCGGCGATGTTTCGTCGCAATCGCCTCTTGTCGAGGTCGTTTCGAAGCGCCGCGAGCTCTCGTTCGTGGGCCTGCTCGAGGCTCATCGCTTGGACGCGCGATTCGCCTAGCGCCTCGATCCGGGCCTTTTCGATGGCTGAAAGTCGGAGCGCTTCTCTGTGCGTCTGCTCTCGCGCGGCGACGAACCGTTCGGCTCTTCGCCGCTCCTCGTCCAAGCGATGCCGTTCGGCTTCGTCGGCGACCGCGCGAGCCTCGGCCGCTCGCCGCGCTTGCTCGAGCGCTTCGATCTTCGCATGAACTTCGCGGCGCTCTTCTTCGACGCGCCGCTCCTCGATCTGCATCAGCGCTTTCAACGAGAAGAGCACCGAGCTCTGTCCTCGTTCGGTGATGACGGTCTTCTGCGTCGACTTCGCTCCCATATCGATTTCCGACACGGTGACCGAACGTTCCTTGGATGAAATTCGTGCAGTCGACGACCGATGCAGATCTCCGTTTCTCGGCTACGCTCCGACAGCGGTCTGGTCCGCCTCGGGAGGTCTTGTGGAATGAGTGATCCGTTCGAGCTCGCCGGCCAAGCCGCCTGTCTCCTCGAGGAGATGGGGTTCGTGGCGGTCGCCCGAAAGCGCGAAGGCCTCGTGATGCTCGAGTTCTGGAGAATGATCGGTAACGAGCAGCGAACGATGCGCTACGTCATCTCGGGCAGGTTCGACAGCGCCGAAGACCTCGCTCGACACTGCGCCGCGCAATTCGAAGCCGGCTGACCGACGCAGGTGCGCCCTCCCATCTGGCGCGCTCTCCCAACGGGCGCGCCCTCCCAGCTGGAGCGCCGTCTCACGAGCCAGCAGCACCAAGCGAAAAGGCCGCCTTCGAAAGCGGCCTCGTCGTTTCGGAACAGGCTCGATCAGAACCCTTCGCTACTTGGTCGGCTTGCGCGGCTTCATTCCCGGAAGCTCGGCGAGGGCCGGCGCCGGCTCGAGATACTCCACCGACTCGAGCGTGAGGATGCCGTGCTTCTGATCGATGGCTGGTCCACCGGTCGCGCGCTCGAACGTCATGCCGTACTGGCCCGTGACCTTCACCTTGGCACCGACCGCCGGGACCGGGTTGGGGATCGCGACGTTCCAGACCGCGTCCATCAGCTTGTCGGTGAAGTCTTTGTCTTTCTGCTTGGCGGTCGGGGTCTTGTCGATTTCCTCGATTGCGTCGTGCAGACGGGCGAAGTTCGAGGCGAAGCCGGTCACCTGGATGATCTCGTTTTTCTCGTCTTTCGTATCGGCGATGTAGAAAGCCGGCACAGGCGCTTTGCAGTCGGGCGGGTCGGCTTTGCCGGTTTTGTGGACCGCACACTCGGGGGTGCAGTCTTCCTTCGTGCCGTCTTTCTCGTCCTTATTTTTGCAGGGAACGAGGTTGGTCTTCACGATGTAGCCGACCAAGGAGAGCTTCTTGTCGGTCACGTCGTCGTGATGGACGATGCTCCGTAGCTCGTGGGTGACGCCCCAGATCGTGTAGGCGTCGCCTTCTTTTTTGTTCTTCTGCGGGAGCGTGGGCACCGCAGGAATGGCAGCCTTCTTTCCGCTGAGGGCGGGCTTGGGCGCGTAGAGCTTGTCTTCGCCGCCGCACCCCGTCGTGGCGAGCGGTGAAAGGGAGAGGACAAGAAGGGCGGCTGCGTAGCGGGCTTTCATCGATCTCCTCGCGAGGTCACCCTCGAGTGCGGTGCGTGCATCGACTGATTGATGCATCTGCTGGTGCTGCGTCTGGAGCATCTGCTCGGGTTTCTGCGGCATCTGCTCGACATTTTTCGGAGCCACTTGCGCTGGCGCCTCATTACTTTGGAGGTCAAGTTCACCTCGGCGGTCAAGGTTACTTCGGAGGTCAAGGTTACTTCGGAGGTCAAGCTCCTTGGCCGGGTCCGTGAAGCCCTTGGACGCTGGCGAGGCGGCGGGAGCCTAGCCTTTCGGGGCCCATTTGGGGAAGCTCTCTGAATGTTGAACCTACGACGGTGCCCAGGCCCGCCGCCCCCGCCCGTCTGATCAGCGACGAACAGGCCCCCCAAGCCGCTGATCTCGTCAGACTTTCGGAGAGAATTTCGCTCGGGACGTGCATGCAGTCTACCCTTCGGACGACATGCGCGAGACGCTTCTCCATGCTCCGTTCGAGGTGTCCCGAATCCTCGTGATGATCCTCGCGGGAGGAGAAGGCCGACGGCTCGGTCCTTTGACGGTCGAGCGGGCGAAGCCCGCGGTCCCATTCGGTGCGCGCTACCGAATCATCGACATCGTGCTGTCGAACTTCGTCAACTCGGGGCTCACCCGCATCAAGGTGCTCACCCAGTACAAGAGCGCTTCGCTCGAAGAGCACATCGCCCGCGCGTGGCGGCTCTCGCCGATGCTCGACAGCTACATCGAGACCATCCCGGCGCAGCAACGAACCGGGAAGAACTGGTTCATGGGCTCGGCCGACGCCGTCTACCAGACGCTCCACGTCATTACCGACGAAGAGCCCGAGCAGGTCTGCATCTTCGGCGGCGACCACGTGTACAAGATGGACGTGCGGCAGATGATTCTGCAGCACCTCCATACCGACGCCGACCTCACGGTCGCCGCGATTCCAGTTCCGCTCAAAGAAGCGAGCCAGTTCGGCGTCATCGAGTGCGACGAAGAAGGTCGTATCATTGCGTTTCACGAAAAGTCGCCCAACCCGCCGCCCATGCCCGGCCGGCCCGACATGTCGCTCGCGTCGATGGGCAACTACATCTTCCGAACGACGCCGCTCATCGAGTTCCTCAACGAGGATGCCAAGAGCGAGACGAGCGCCCACGATTTCGGCCGCGACATCATCCCGGCGATGGTCGCGAACGGGCAGCGCTGCTTCGTCTACGACTTCAACGACAACGTCGTTCCCGGTGAAGATCCGCGCGACAAAGATCAGATCGCCTACTGGCGCGACATCGGAACGGTCGACGCGTACTTCGACGCGCAGATGGATCTCGTCAGCGTGAAGCCAGCCTTCAACCTCTACAACCAAAGGTGGCCGATTCGAACCGGTACGAACCACGACCCGCCGGCGAAGTTCGTGTTCCGTGACGAAGCCAACGACCGCGTCGGTACCGCAACCGAGAGTCTCGTGTCACACGGTTGCATCATTTCGGGCAGTCGCATCGACCGCAGCGTCTTGTCCGGTCGCTGCCGCATCAACTCGTTCGCGCAGATCGACAGCTCGATTTTGTTCGAGAGCGTGGTCATCGGTCGCCACGCCAAGATCCGCCGCGCCATCATCGACAAAGACGTCGAAATCCCGCCTCACACCGAGATTGGTTACGATCTCGAAGCCGACCGGAAAAAGTGGCACGTGAGCGAAAGCGGGGTCGTCGTCATCCCGAAACGCACCAAATTCCCGACGATCTGAGAGACGATCCGGCGCGACGATCTCGGCTCCGACCCACTTCGACTCGAGCGCCGCGACGACACGCAACGAAACTTCGGTCTTCCCAGGACCCCGAAGGGGCGCTACGGAACAGGTGGCGCCATGGGTCGAACCGTCCTGGTTGGAGACGTCCACGGCTGTCGAGCAGAGCTCGAAGATCTGCTCGCCTACGTGGGGCTGACGCGCGACGACCAGCTCGTGTGCGTGGGCGATCTGGTCGTCCGCGGTCCTGATCCGCGGGGCACTCTCGCGCTGGTTCGCTCGCTCGGGGGCCAGGTGGTTCGCGGCAACCACGAAGACCGGCTGCTCCGCTGGCATGCCGCCGAAACGACGCCCAAGCCGCTCCGGATCGGTCAAACGACCCGCCGAACGGCATCGCTCTTGAAAGAGCGCGACTTCGAGTTCATGGCGAGCTTTCCGATGTGGCTCGATCTGCCCGAGCACAACGTTCGCGTCGTACACGCAGGCCTCGTTCCTGGGATCCCGATCGAAGAGCAGGAGCGGCGCACGCTGATGTTCATTCGAACGCTGGGCAGGCACCAAGAGCCGCTCGAAGCGCGTGGAGCGCGCAGTTGGGCCCACGTTTACGAGGGTCCGGAGCACGTCATCTTCGGACACAACGCGATGCCGGAGCCCGACATCGCCGAGTGGGCGACCGGGATCGACACCGGCGTCGTCTACGGCGGACGCCTCACGGCCATGGTGCTCCGGGCATCGGAAGAGATCCCTCCTCCGAGCGACAGAAGAAGCGTGCTCGTCAGCGTCCCTGCACGTAGGGCCTACTTTCTTCGTTGAGCGGCGCCCCGGCCAGCAAAGGAGCGGTCGCGTCCGCGGCTGGACCCTGGTTCAAATGCCATGCGGCTGCTGACCGAGATGCGCTCATGGCCGTATCGCCGCGACTCGTTTCGTCGAGGGCTTTGCGGCGAGGGGTCGCCCGAGTAGGCTCTTGGGCCATGCCGATCGCCCGGCCCGCCGCGCACGATCTCCACCCTGCCGAAAGCCCCTCTCCCATGAACGCTCGACGCCTCCGCCAGCGAATTCCCGGGGTGCTCGTTTGCGTGGCGATCGCCTGCACGGCTTCGCTCGGAGTGACCGACGCCGCCTTCGCCCAACCCAAAGCCGCCGCGACGAAGGGCACGAGCTCGGTCTCGACACTCATCGAGCGAGCCCAAGACATGTTCGACGACGCGCGCTACGAGGAGTCGATTCAGACCCTCAGCGCTGCGCTCGTGCGACCCGGGACTTCGAAAGAAGACCGGGTCACGGTGCTGAAGCTTCTCGCCTACAACTACATCACCATCTCGAAAAACGAAGAGGCCGACGCCGCGGTGCGGGCCCTCTACGTCCTCGACGAAAATTTCGAGCTCCCGAGCACCGAGTCGCCTCGCTTCCGCGACGTGTTCAAGAAGACCCGAGCGACGTGGGAATCGGAGGGCAAGCCCGGCAAAGAGCAGGCGAAGGGCGCCGACGAGATCCCGATCAAGATCACGCATTCGCCTCCGGCGCAGGTCCAAGCCGGTACGATCGTGAAGCTCGAAGGCAAGATCGACGATGTCGCTGGCCGCGTGCAGAAGGTCGAGCTCAGCGTGAAGAACGGCCCGAAGGGCAAGTACACGACGAAGCCGCTGGTCTATTCGATGGGAGCGTTCCGCGGTCAGATTCCCGCGAACGCCGTCGCTCCGCCGCTGGTCGAGTACTACATTCTGGCTCTCGACAAAGACAGCCTGCCGCTCGCGTCGCGGGGCGACGTCGATGCCCCGCTCCGCATCGCGGTGCCTCAAGAGAGCAAGAGTGTGCTCGTGAGCCCGTGGTTCTGGATCCCCGTGGGCGCGACCGTCGTCGCAGGTGCGATCCTCACGGGTGTGCTCGTGTCGCGGTCGTCGTCGACCAGCAACAACACCTCGACGGTGAAAGTGACCGTCGGCGAGTGAGCGGCCCCGAAGAGCCCCGATACCCGTTCGTCCACGTGGCGGTCGCGGCAGATGAATCCGACCTCGTCTCCAGCCTTTTTTTCGATCTCGGAGCCACGGGCGTCGAGGAACGCGATGATGGAACGCTGATTCGCGGACCGGTCGCAGGTGGGGTCTTGCTCGTCGCGAGCTTCGACGACCACGAGACCGCGCGAGCGGCCATCGAAGCGCTTCGTGAGCACGACGAGAAGCTCGAGCCGCGCCTCGAAGAAATCGTGGGCGATGCCTGGCGCGATGCCTGGAAAGAGTTCTTCAAACCGTTCGCTCTGACGCCGACCATCACGGTGAGGCCGCCTTGGTGCGAAGCCCCGAGCGACGCCAACCGAGTGCTCGAGCTCGAGCCCGGACGCGCCTTCGGAACCGGACTTCATGCGACGACGTCGCTCGTCGCCAACATCCTCGAAGAGGGCGCGTCGGAGCTTTCCGGCAAAGAGGTCCTCGATGCAGGAACCGGGAGCGGGATCCTCGCCCTCGTCGCGCTCTTGTGCGGCGCTTCGAAGGTCGTGGCATTCGACGTCGATCCCGACGTCATCGAGGTCGTGAAAGAGAACGCAGCTCGCAATGGGCTCGGCGACCGGATCGAGGCTTTCGCAGGGACTGTCGACGACGTCACAGCGACCTTTCCCTGGGTCGTGGCGAACATCGAGGCGCGCGTCCTCGACCCCATCGCCGAGAAGCTCGTGGGTCGCGTCGGCGAGCGCGGGAGGCTAATCTTGTCGGGGCTTCTGGCCGCAGAACGCGATCGGATGATCAAGCGCTATACGTCTCTACCGAGACGGTTCGAGCTCGTCTCGGAGAAGGCGCAGGCCGCCGCGCACAATCGGCCCACGGCCGAGGGCGAAAAGAGCACCGACGACTGGATCGCCCTCGACCTTCGCGCTCTCGACTGAGGAGACTCCGATGGGCACGGGTCCTTTGCGCGTGCCGGTCTCGCCGCTCGCGGCAGGTTGCAGCGAGCTGACGACGGCAACGGCACGCTACGTGCTGCGCGTGCACAGGCTCGAAGTGGGCGATGTCTTCGTCGCGTTCGACCCGGAGGCGCGCATCGAAGCCAACGCTCGGATCTGTGCGTGTACGCGTGATTCGGCGACCGTCGAGGTGCTGGGTCTGCGACCGGCGTCCCTGCTCCCGACGCGCCAGGTGACCATCGTGCAGGGGCTCGCGAAGGGCGACAAGCTCGACGACATCGTTCGCGACGCGACCGAGCTCGGGGCCACACGCATTTCGCCCGCCGTGGTCGTGCGCTCGATGGCGGGGCAGCAGAGCGACTCCGCGGTCGCACGCTGGAGGCGAATCGCCATCGAAGCAGCGCGTCAGTGCGGACGCGGCGACGTCCCCGCGGTCGACGCTCCGAGACCGCTCGCCGAAATTCTCGATGACGTCGGCGGCGAGGTTCGAATGGTGCTCGTTCCGGGCGCGCCGGAGAGGCTGGGTCGCACGCTCGCGAAGACCAGCGCGACCTCGACCATCGTGCTGGTGATCGGTCCCGAAGGTGGCCTCGATCCGGCTGAGATTGCAGACGCAGAGGGTCGGGGGTTCGTCGCCGTGAGCCTCGGCCGGTTCGTCCTTCGGACCGAGACGGCGTGCGCGGCGGCGCTCGGTGCAGTGCTCGGCTCTTCCGGCGAGGCATGAACGATCGCGCGAGCGCTCTCGTCGTGCGGAGTCTCGGCAACGACACGTGCGAGGGCGAGGCTATGGTACCCTCGCGATCCATGGCTCGTGGGGCCGAATCGGCGCAAGTGCTAGGTCGCTACGAGGTCTTGGAAGAGATCGCGTCAGGCGGCATGGCGACAGTGCATCTCGGGCGCGCTCTCGGTGAGAGCGCACGCGCGCCGCATTTCATCGCCGTGAAGCGCATGCACGGCCAGTACGCGCGTGATCCCGACTTCAGAACGATGTTTCTCGACGAGGCGCGCCTGTGTGCGCGCATCCAGCACGAGAACGTGGTCCCGACCCTCGACGTCGTCGACTCGGGTGGAGAGCTCCTTCTGATTCTCGAGCTCGTCGAGGGCGAATCGCTCTCACGGCTCGCCAAACAGGCATCGGCCCGAGGTCGACGGATTCCGCTCGGCGTCGCAACCGCCATCACCATCGACATGTTGCGTGGCCTTCACGCCGCGCACGAAGCGGTGAGCGAAACCGGCGAGCCTCTCCAGATGGTTCATCGCGACGTCTCACCCCACAACGTGCTCGTCGGATCGGACGGAGTGTCGCGCGTTCTCGACTTCGGCGTCGCCAAAGCGCGCGGCCGCATGCAGCAGACGCAGCAAGGCCAGATCAAAGGAAAGATCGCGTACATGTCGCCCGAGCAGGCGCGCGGCAAAGCTGTCGATCGACGCAGTGACGTGTTCGCCGCCGGAATCGTTCTTTGGGAGCTCTTCACGGGCAAGCGCCTCTTCGAAGGCGAGAACGAAGCCACCGTCCTCACGCAGCTTCTCACCGAGACGCCACCTCTTCTCAGCACCGTCGACGCATCGCTCGAGCCTTACGACGCCATCTTGAAGAAAGCCCTCACGACGAGCCCGGACGAACGATTTCCTTCGGCTCTCGAGATGGCCACGATCCTCGGCGATGCCGTCGCGGTCGCCCCACGTTCGGAGGTCGCCAATTGGGTGCGCACCGAGGCTCGGGTGATGCTCGCGAAGCGCGCCGACCTCATCGCGAAGCACGTCGCGTTCGCGTCGCGCTCCGAGCTCGATGACACACCGAGGCACGAGCTCGACGAGCCCTCGAGCGATCTTGGTTCGGGGGCCACGGTCGGGGCGCCCGGCGAATCTCGAGTCGAGCACCCCGGTCGAGCCTCGCACGAGCCGTCGCTGCCGGATTCTGCGTT
>JAYUUB010000049.1:0-6636 GCA_043755175.1 Polyangiaceae bacterium
TCGTCTGGAATGCTCGGCGCCAGCTCTTCGACGGGGCGTATCGCATTGGTCATCAGCATCTTCAGAATCTGACCGAGATTGTCGGCGCGGGTGGGTAACACGCCAGTCAGTCCTCGATAGAGAATGATGCCCAGAGACCAAATGTCGGCACGGTGGTCGATTCGTTTCTCGCCAAATGCTTGTTCCGGAGCCATGTAGTACGGCGTTCCAAGCACTGCGCCCGTGTTCGTCAGGGCAGCGGTCTCGCCATCAATCGCGGTGACCTTCGCGATGCCGAAGTCGAGCACTTTGACCTCGGTGCCCACCGACGTCTTCGACAAGAAGATGTTGTCGGGCTTGAGATCGCGATGCACGATACCGGCTTCGTGGGCGGCTTCGACCGCCGAGAGGGTTCGCGCAAGAATGGCCGCAAACTCTCCGAACGGAAGCTTGCCGACCGAAGCGAGGCGCTGTTCGAGCGACTCGCCGTCGAGGAACTCCATGACCATGACTGGCCAGCCTTCGTCGAGCTCGAGCACGTCGTGCACCTCGACGACGTTGGGATGCCGAACCGCACAGACGGCGCGCGCTTCGCGCAAGAAGCGTTTGGTCGCGGCCGTGTCGCCCTCGCTCCTCGCCTTGAGGAACTTCAGCGCGACGAGCTTGTTGGTCGGTTGTTGATGGGCTGACCACACCTCTCCCATACCACCCACTCCGATTTGTCGATCGAGTCGGTATTTGTTGGCGATCAAGGCTCCGGGGCTCAACTTCATGGCGATGAGCGCCTATCCGAGCCCGCAACCGATGAGCACGCACTGTCCGAACGCATCGTAGGTGGCGTACGCCTCGGGGTAGGCGGCGTAGCACTTGGAGTCGCAGACGACGTCGTCGACGGCGCAAACGCCGATGCAGACTGACATGGCGTAGCCGCCGTGGGCAGCCTGATACGTCATGTACTCATCGCCACATTGGTTCGCGATGCACAGAAGGAATGGCTCGGTCGTCCCTGGCAAGCAAGCATCGAGACAGAGAACGGAGTCGCAAGCGAAGCGCTTTCCGAAGTCGTCTGCGCCCGTGGGATGCATTGCGAGACACTGTGCGCGGCAGGCGGCCTTCAAACAGGTCTTCAAGCAGCTCGCCAATGCCACCGCTTCTGGGTTTGCGTGAGCCGAGCTGAACGTGTCGCAGCACTTGTCGTCTTCACATTGACCGCATGGGGTCGGATCGGTCGATGGGGTTGGGCACATCTGGTTCAGGAGCGGATGCTCGTAGACCGTCGAGGGCGGACCACACGCCGGGCAGGCGGGGGCTCCCACGTGGATTCGACACTCCGCCACCTTGGCAATCGCCGTCTTCGCGGCTTTGCTGCTGCCGGCAGGACACGCTGACACACATGCGGTGTCTGCATTGCCGGTCGCGCCGAGCCCACACGCGGCAACGCAGTCAGCGTAGCCTTGGCATTCTGGGTCCGAGCCGCACGCCGTGTATTCGGTGCTGCACGCTTGTTGGATACATGTACCGCATAAGCTGGGGCCGTACGTCTTCACAGGCGAAGAGCCGCCCGCTCCGCCATTCCCATCGCTGGGTGAAGCACCGCAGGCCGCCATACAGAGGGCGACATGAACGAACATGGCTCTGGTAATCATGTGACCCGATCCCTCCGTATTTTTCTCATTGTGCGCACCGAAAGCCCACTGTGTCTCTCGGCTCGGTCGTGACGGAGGTATCGCGCGTGGCCGATTCCGAGAGAACCGGATCGGTCGCCCACGACCCGCCACGAACAATCGATTGGGCCCCTGAAGTGCATCGCGGATTGATGCGTAAACCAGCATCCGGTCCCCAGCACTGCGGGTCGGAATAGTCGACGAAGGTATCCTCGATCCACTCGCTCAGACTTCCCCCCATGTTCCGGATTTGCAGGTCGGTCACGTCTGCGGCGCTGCCACCTGCACGTAGCCCGGGCATCGCCCCGACTCCTTCACATGCTTGGGACGCGGTGGGATCGTCTGCGCGGCCATTGCCGACGACGCTGACGGCGCATGGGCGGTCGGGCGTCGTCCAAGGATAGCGGCTTTCGGCAGACCGATTGGACGCGGCAAACTCCCACTCGGCCTCGCTCGGTAGTCGTTTTCCCAAAGCTGCACAAGCGGCTCGAGCCATGGCGAGGCTCACGCAATCGATCGGGAACGCTTCGCTCGTATCGGTGGGAACCGTCGTGTACGTGCACCCTGGATTTTGATCGCGTCCTGGCGGCGCGGCCATGGACCCCGAGGCGACGAGGGCCCGCATGCGAGCGACGCTCACCTCGTCGACATCGAGAAAGTACGGACTGAGCTTTACGAGCTGCTCGGGAACGTCGCTGAGGCCGTCGAGCGGGCTCGGCGGGAATCGTCCCATCAAGAATGCTCCACCGGGCACGCACACCATCCCTTCGGGCGCTTCGCCCTCACAGGGAACCGAGAGCGAGGGGCCCCAGCTTCCCGGCTTCGGTAGGCTCGCGTCGATACTTGCGGCATCTCCAGGCAGCGATGTGAGCGTCGATGCTCTTTCGATTCGACCCGTTTCCGGGTCGCAGCTTTCGTTGCGCTCGAAGCTCGAGAGAGCTCCGAAGCAAGACATCGAGAGCTTCAGCGCTACGTGGACGTCTCCGTCGGCGGGCGGCAGGTGAACGAGCTGCTCGATTCTCCGATCCGTGCCCACGAGCCCGTTCGAGCCCACGGTCGCCGCGCGATAGAACGTGACGCGAACCGAAGGTGGCGATTGCCCAGCGATCGACTGAATGCCGAACGAGAGGGGCCAGCGATCCGAAGTCGCCACACCGAACTCTCGACGACAGGCCGAGCAAGGACTTCCCTTTTCATCGAGCACTTCGATGAGAATGCGATCGCCCATTCCCGGGACCGGAGCGTCGGTCGCGATGTGGACCACCCACTGTGCACGAGCAGCGTCGACCCGCGGCGCGCAGCTCGACGCGACCAGAAGAACGAGCGCAGCGCAAAGCCATCGCGCCCTCATGGCACATCCGGATAGACGCATCGAAATCCGTTCGTCTCGTCTTGACTGGTGAATGAGTATCGAAATGGAATCGCCATTCGGAGTGTCCCGCTCTTCCAGGCCCCGCCGCGGGCAGCATTCGCAGCGGTGTTCGCGTCGTCGCAGATCGGATCAACGACGATTCCTCGCGCGCTCCAGCAAGGAGCGTCGTAGCGGGCGAACCCGTCTCGCATGAGCTCCGTCAGGCTTCCTCCCAGATCGTGACGCCGTCTCTCGACTCATCTCCCGTCTGGTCGGGGCAGCTCCCAGCGGGGTGTGACCCGACCGGCTCGATACCCGTCTCTTTGCATTCTTTGGGCGAGTCGGTGCCTCGAGCGATGCTGCCGCTGCAGCCACATTTCGGCGTGGAGTCGCCCCATGGATACATCCAGCCACGGCCTCTTCCGCGGCCGGCGTGCTCGAACTGCGCCTCGGTCTCGAGCTTCCCGCCCGCGGCTGCGCAGGCGGCCGCGGCCGTCGCGCGGGTCACGCAATTGAGCGGCAATGAATCGTTCGTCGTGTCGCTCGTTCCGAGCCAGGTGCAGTTGTCACAGCAATGGGAGCTCGGCTTGCTGGGTTGTGTTCCCTTCTTGACCGGAAGGTCGGCGGGGAAGCTTCCGTCGAGCACGAGATCGCGCATGCGCTTGACCGTGAATTCGGTGCGGTCCATCCAAAACGGAGACAGGCGCGTCGGATGGAGCGGCACCGCATCTTCTTCAATCAACGGGTTGTGCCGCTCGATGAAGGCGAGGTTCCCGAGGATGGAGAATCCGCCAGGGATGCAAATCGCGTCTTTGGTCGGCGGTTCCCCGACGCAGGGCTCTTCTTTGGCCCCTTGCCAGGTTCCGGCCACCGTCGTCAGTCGTCCGCTTTCGGGGGCGTCGACGACGCCGAGCGTGGCAGCTGCGCTCTTGTGGGCGCCATCGATGCAAGACGTTGCAGGTTTACCGAAGAACGGAGGCACGCCCATGCAGTCTTCGTGGAGCACGAGCCGGACGACGCGCTTTCCGCTCGCGGGTGATTCGATGTCGACGAGCCGGTCGATCGTGACCTCGTCGGGCGGAGCAATCGTATCGAACCCGTTGACTCGGTCCGACGAGGCGAGGCTGCCGCGGAAGAGACGTATCCGCAATCGAATGCGAGTGCCCTCGTGCGGTGTCGGAACGCCGAACGATAGTGGCCAGTCTTGAGGCTCGGTCGCCACGAAGCTCCGGACGTCGTAGGGCTGGTTTTTCTCGTCGAGGGCGTCGACCAAAATGGTATCGAGCGTCGCATCGGAAGGAATCTCGGGATGGTCGATGAGCTGTCCTGGAACGAGCGCGTCGGTATCGATGATGACGACGAGCTGGGGTCGCGGGGCGGCCTCCGTCGAACAAGACAGCGATGCCAAGAAGCAGCCCGCTAGCACGAGCCATGGGCGTGCGAGGCCGCGAATGGCGGAAAGCCTTTGGAAGGGAAGAGGCAAGGCTTTCACGATCCTCAGAAACGGAAAGCAGCCGGTTTGACGACCCAGTTCGTACTTCCGGCGTCGTACGGAGGTGGAACCGCAGCAGGTCGCGTCGCGAAGTAGGTGACGAGCACGCCCCCCGTGATCACGGCCCCCGCCGCGCTCCAGAACCACCAACGTGTGAAGACGCTCGGCTTGTAGACGACGAGCGGCGCTTTGAGCTTGATCTCTTCGCCCGGCTTGACCGAAACGGTCGACTCGTAGTCGACGAAGCCATTCTTGGCGACGATGACCTTGTAAGTGCCGGCAGGCCGAAGAACCTCAGCCGGAACCGGACCCACGTCTTTGCCGTCGACGCGCACGAGGGCGCTCTTTTGGGGCGACGTGATCTTGAGGGTGGCGGGCAGAAGATCGAGCTTCAGATCGAGGTCACTCGTGGAGCCCGGCGCGAACGTGCGATTCACCACGACGTCGGAAGAGCCCTGTCGCGAAACGACGATGACGTGAGCGCCCGGATCGAGCAGCAAGTCGAACTTGCCTGCCGGCGCAGTCTGCCCTTTGCCAGGCGGAAGAACGTTGGCCGCCAGGGTGACGATGCCATCACTCGTCGGGGACAGCTGTTTCAAGGGCCGTCCGTCGATCGCGACAGCAGCCTCGGTCGGCGTGATCGAGACGTGCACACGGACCACGACGTGATCGATTTCGTCGATGAACCCGCGCGCCTCGGTCACGCTGCTATCGGGCAAAAGATGGCTCTTGTCATTTTCCGCGAGCGCTCTATTGAGTGTGTCTCGAGCCTTCAAATAGCGGCCGAGTGCTCTTTCGCAAGAGCCGATGCTCACGCTCGTCAGGGCGTTCGGATAGAGGTTCGACGACGTCTCGAAGGCCGCGAGCGCTTCGCTCCATTGCGCCTTTTTCACGAGCTCGACGCCTGCCGTGTATCGAGCGCGGGCCTGGTCTTTGACTCCCTCGGTTGCCGCGTCGTCGGAGGCGCCCGGCTGCGCGTGCGCCGCTGGCTGCGCTGGCTGCGCGTAGGCCGGAGCGGCGAACGTCGCGCCCATGCTGCCGATGAACAAAGCGCCCACGAAGAGACGCTTCATCTCGATTTCGCTGGGAAGAACCATGGTCGCCTCTCGGTGGGGTGGCGACACCGATCGCCCCCTCGATGGCTACCAAGAACGAGAAGCCCCCCATATAGTCATTTCTTCGGGCCGCAGCCGCTGAGTTGCGAGTTGGCGCGGCTTGCTCGGGCAAGCCAACTCACCCATCGAGCTCCGAAGTCCCGCTGCAGCCGTCTGGTCGTCGGTGGTCGACGGTCAGTCAGGGAGCATCGGAGGCGCGCTCGATGACCACGCCGACGAAGTGCTTCGTGACGCTGCACGTCCCACCCGTGACGCCGTTGCAGTTCCCGCTGCAGCTGTCGGTCGTCGTGATCGTATAGGTTCCCGTGACGGTCTTTCCTTCTGGAATGAGACTGATTCCGGTCATCGTCGACTCGGACTCGACGCGAGAGCCCTTGTCATCGTTCTTCTTTTCTGTTCCGCGAAACGTGTAGGTGACTCCGTCGAACCCACCCTTGTAGACCTGGGAGCCGGTATCCAGATAGGGAGTGTTCGACCCGGTTCCTGCGACGCCGTAGAGAAGCCAGGTGTCTGCGTCTCCTCGGTCGCTCGTGTCGGTCGTCGTGTTGCCGCATTCACCGGACTGACTACCTACTTCGTCCCTGGAGATACGCAGAACGGAGTGCCCTCCTGCCGGGGCGTCGATGCCGCCTGATACACACCCTGCTGCCGAGGTCGCGATTGCGGCGCTGAGCGCGCCGATGGCGGCCAAGCGGGCCGCGACCGTGCGGCGACTCGGGCCAGCGGACGCTGAAGTGCAGTCTCGATGAAATCGATGAGCTTCGAATTTCTTCATGGCGATCAAGAGCTCTCCAAAAAGGTGGTCGGAACGTTGATACTTCAATCGCTCGAGGCTCCTGACCTGGTTCGCCGTCGGCTACCGAGGATCGATGTGACGGGGCCGAAGCTCACCGATGGCAAGCTAGTTCGGGCGCACATTCGGTTTCTATGGTCATTTGTCTGTGACCCGTGGCCTCCTCCTCCGTAGACGGGGTGGTCACGGGCCATCGGTTCTAAGTGCTTCCCTCTGCGACCTGCTCATTGGCTTCGGGTGCA
>JAYUUB010000050.1:0-18678 GCA_043755175.1 Polyangiaceae bacterium
GCGCGCTCGCGAAGAGCTTGGTTGGAGCTCCCGCGATCCGATGGAGACGCTCGCCGACACCATCGCCGACCTTCGAGCGCGCGGCGTCGTGTGGCCCAAAGCTTCCTAGTACCTGAGGCATGCAACAGGAAGACAGGAGGACAGGAAGGCCTGAGGATGACCGAGGTGATCAGGGGTTGCGCCGTTCTGACGCGTAAATTCTCAGTCTTCATGTCTTCCTGTTTCATCTTTCCTGGCTTCGGCCCAAGCGTTCCAAGATCGACATGACCCACGTCGATCTTGCGCGCTATTGGAGAGCGCTGAACCGACTCCGTGAAGAGACCGTGCGCGACGGCCAAGGCCCGATCACGATGAGCGCTCGAAAGACGGGCGCCCTCGCCGTCGTCGTGGGTGGAGTCGGCGCCGCGCTCATCGTTCCTTTCGCGGTCCTCGTGCGCTCGCTCGCCGATATCGGTGAATACGCCGGCCCAGCGGCCCTCGCGGCGCTCGGTCTCGGGCTGGCAGGCTTCGCGGCGCGAATCGCTCGCGGCCCGGTTCGCGCGGGAGCGAGGCGTCGCGCTCATCGTGCACGACGACCGAGCCGGGACGCCGAGCTTCGCGCGATGGCCGAGATGGCCGAGCGCAACGGGTCGCGCGGCGGCGCGGTGCTCGATCTCGCGCGCGACTTTCTGGTGTCGCATTGGCCAGACTCTGCGCCCGCCGTGCTCTTGCAATCCCCCACGGCCGAGGCGACGGACAATCCGATCGAAGAGCGCTTGACGTGGGTCGGGGAGATCGAAGGCTGTCCTTTTCTCGTCGCGCTCTTCGATTACGCGTCTCTCAACGCCCACGACGTCGAGCTGCCGGTGATCGTCGTGCTCGTCGCTGCGCCTCTCGCGCCGCCGATCGATCCGGCGGTCGGCAAGGCAGGCCCATTCCGCGCGTCGGCGCGGCCGCGGAGCCTCGAAGACACCGACGCTCACCGAGACCTCACCGAAGAGGGATTCGCCGTCCATTGGACCCACGCCGGGATCGCCGCGGTACGGCACGGAGCGACCCACGCGCCGCTCGATCGGCCCGGGCTCGAGCGTGTCGTCGCTTCGGCACGCGAGCTATGCCGCGATTGTCCTGCGGCGGACGACGCGCCATCCGCGCCGGGCCCAGCGCCCGAGCTCGACGAGTCGAGCTGTCGCCTCGTCCTCGAGTCGTTTCTCGGGGCGCTCGCCAGCGGTGATGCGATGGCCGCGATCGAGCGAGCTCATCCACGCCTCTTCGTCGGCTGGCCCACCGAGCCATCGGTCGACGCCCTGAATGAGGCGGTCGATGCCGCAAAAGCTCGGCCACGCGCTTGGGCAAACGACGTGTACGTCCACGCATCTTCGGGCGGCTCGCGCACGCTCGAGACGCTCGCTTCGGTCGACGAGACGAAGGTCGACTGCATCAACCTCGCGCTCTCGATCACGCGCGAAAACGGCGAGACGTCTGCGAACGTCTGCATGCTCCGTCTCGATGGACGAAGCTTTCGCGTGAGCGGCTATTCGGTCGGCTCGAAGCTCGTCGCGGGGGTCCTGCATCCGCCGCCAGGTGACTGACGAAACGGCTCTCGATCCTGGTCGAAGTCACGTCCGGACGCGCGCGCGTCGAGGTCGTCGACCGGCCAAGGGCTCGAATCGACGTGGCGCCCTGCCACGGCCATAGAAAACCATTCGCAGACCGGCCTAAACTAAGGGTATGAGCTTGCGCACTTTTTCTCGTTCGATTCTTCCCCTCGGTTTTGCTTTGGCGCTCGGCGCCGCTTGCTCGGCAGGCGTCACGACCACCGGATCCGGTGGCTCGGGTGGCTCCAGCAGCGGGACCAAGAGCAACGGCACCGGCGCGACCAACGCCACCGCGACGACCGGCGCCTTCGGAACCGGGTCCGGCGGCAACAACGGCTGCGGCGTCTCGTGCACGACCGACTTGCATTCGATCATCGACTGCAACGGCAACATCGTCACGACGTGCGCCGGTGATCAAGGCTGCGACTCGTCGACCGGCACCTGCCAGAACGCTTGCCAGGCAGCTGACACGAACCACCTGTCGGTCGGTTGCGAATACTACGCCACCGACATGGACGCGCTCTTCAGCGACGGCTGTTTCGCAGCGTTCGTCGCCAACACCTGGAACACGCCGGTCCACATCCAAGCCGAGTATCTCGGTCAGCCGATCAACATCGCGCAGTACACGCGCATCCCGACCGGCAGCGGCCCTGGGTTGCAATACAGCCCCTACGACGCCGCGGCAGGCCTCCCTCCGGGAAAGGTCGCCATTCTCTTTCTCGCAGGCGGCCAGAGCTCCGTCGCTTGCCCCATTCCCTCGGCGGTGCCGACGGGCGCGCAATTGCTCAGCACCGGGATTGGCAATTCGTTCCGTATCTCGACCGACGTCCCGGTGGTCACGTATCAAATCAATCCCTACGGCGGCGGCAGCGCGGCCGTCACGGCGGCTTCGCTCCTCTTGCCGACGAGCGTTTGGGACACGAACTACGTCGCCGTCAACATCAGCGCCTTCGACATCGCCAATCCGTCGCTGAACGTCGTCGCCAAAGAAGACAACACGAAGGTCACCTTCCTTCCGAAGCAGGCCGTACAGGGCGGTGGTGGCGTTCCGGCCATGGCTGCCAACCAACCTTCGCAGCCGGTCGTCTTGAACAAGGGCCAACAGCTCCAGATCTCCCAGCAAGCCGAGCTCACCGGAAGCATCATCCAATCCGACAAGCCCGTCGGATTCATGGCCGGACAGGCGTGCATGCACGCACCTGCCGGAGCTTCGTATTGCGACCACGGCGAGCAGATGATTCCGCCGGTGAAAGCGCTCGGGAGCGAATACGTCGGCGTCATGTACCGACCGCGCGTCCCGGCCGAGACCAACACCATTTGGAAGCTCGTCGGCGCCGTCAACGGCACCCAGCTCACGTGGTCTTCCGACGTCGGCGGCCCGGCCACGCTCAACCAGGGTCAGCTCGTCGAGTTCACCACGGGAACGCCCTTCGACGTGAAGAGCCAAGACGACAGCCACCCCTTCATTCTCATGACCTACATGACGGGCAGCGGACACGTCGCCGACGGCTATGGCGATCCCGACCTCGTGCTCAGCGTTCCTCCGGCGCAATACCTCAATCGCTATGTCTTCTTCGCCGATCCGACCTATCCGGAGACGAACCTCGTGGTCGTCCGCTCCAAGAACAAGATGGGGATGTTCGACGAAGTGAATCTCGACTGCGCCGGCAACCTCACCGGTTGGCAGCCCATCGGTGAATACGAGTGGACTCGAATCGATCTCGAGACCGGCAACTTCACCGGTGTCGGTGGCTGCTCGACAGGTGCTCACGAAATGAAGAGCGACGGTCGCTTCGGCCTGTGGGTCTGGGGCTGGGGCACGCCGCTCACGTCGCAGTTCACAGCAAACGTCTCTTACGGCTACCCGGGCGGAATGAACGCGCTCCCGATCAACCAGGTCGTGATTCCGCCGATTCCGAACTGACCGAACCATGCATTGGAAACGATGGGCCCGCGCAGAATTTCCTGCCGGGCCCTTCGTCGTTTCTAGCCGTCTGAAAATCCCCTCTCGGTTCCTCTCCCTTCCAACCTTCTTTTGCTCTGCCTCTCCGCTTAGAGGCCCGGACATGGCGAGAAGGCAGAGGCAGAGGCAGAGGAACGGGACGATTGGAAGGATGGAAGGGAGAGGAAGCGAGAGGATGAATTGCGGGTCGCTACTGCGAAGTCCCATGGGTGGCGCGTGAGCGCTCCTGCTCGAACTGGATCATCTCGTAAAAGTTGGTGACGACACCTCGAGCCCACCGGCAGAGGGACACGTGTCCGGAGGCCCACGACGGAGCCTGCAATCTAGAGCGCCGGGAAGCCGCCCCCATGGCATACTCCGCGCATGTCCCCGGAACAGGGAGACGGAGCGGGGCGCGAGGTTCGCGACTCGGGTCTGTTCGTCCCGCTGAAGAAACCGCCGCAAGCGCAGACGCTTACAGTGCGCAAGCTCCTCGGCCGAGTGGCGGCGGGGGAAATCCGGCTGCCGGCGTTTCAGCGTCCGCTTCGCTGGACCGCAAGCCATGTAGTAACTCTCTTCGACAGCATCTTGCGCGGCTATCCCGTTGGGTCGCTCCTGTTTTGGAAGAAGACAGCCCCGGCCGAGTCCTTGCTGATCGGGTCGGCCAGGATCGAGGCGCCGGGCATCGCCGACGCATGGTTCGTCGTCGATGGGCAGCAGCGAACGACGGCGCTCGCGGCGGCGTTGCTGGACCTGGACCAGGGGGCGGACACTCGCTGGGCTATCCGCTTCGATCCGGCTGAGGAGGCATTCTTCCACGGACCGGAGCGACCCTTCGATCTCCGCCGTCACGTGCCCGCGTCTATCCTCGGTGATATCCGGCGGCTGGGTCGGTGGCTGCGCGATTGCGCGCTCGACGAGTCTGAGCAAAAGCGCGTCGAGGATGTACAGCAGCGCCTGCTCGACTATGAGCTGCCGGTCTACGTCGTGGAGACCGACGACGGTGACGCGCTACGCGGCGTTTTCGCGCGGCTCAACAGCACGGGTGTGCGAATGCGGGCTGACGAGGTTTTCCAAGCGTTGCTTGGGAGCGAGCACGAGGAGCGGCGCGGAGCGCAGCGCACGGACCTTGCCGCGCTGCAAGAAGCCTGCGACGTCGACGGTTTCGGTGAACCACCCCGACCCGAGGTGCTGAAAGCGCTGTTGGCCATGAGCGGCCTCGACCCCTCGCGCCGTCTCGAGCAACTCGGGGAGGACGCCGCCACCCGTCTCGTTGGTGCCAGCGACGCCATCGAGGCGCTGGGCCGCGCGGTCGCGTTCCTCCAGGCTCCGTCCGACGCAGCAGCGCCGGGCGCCGGAATTCCACACTATGGCTTCATCCCCTATCCGGTCGTGTTCGTCCTCCTCGCGCGATGGTTCCATCTCTTCCCGGAACCCGACGCTTCAATGCGCCGCGAGCTCTCCCGATGGGTCTGGCGTGGCGTTGCCACGGGCGTTCATCAGCGAGCAGCGGTCTCCGCGATGCGCCTCCAAGTTCGAGAGATCCACGAGAGCGAGGGGATGGTGGTGTCGATGCGGCGACTGCTCGCTGCGGTCGGGGAGCCGACGTCGCTAACCTGGAACCTCGATCCATTCCACGCCAAGCACGCCGCGAGTCGGGTCGAGGTCCTGGCACTCCTCGCCCGAGGTCCGCGCGACGACTATGGACCGGTGAAGTGGCAGGCGCTCGCGGCCAGCGGCGAGCGCGTCGCGCGAGAGATCTTTCGGCCTGGGGAGATCGGTGGCTCTGATGAGGCGACACACAAGCTGGCGAGGACAGTCGCGAACCGAGTCTTGCTAGACCTTCGCCACACCGGACTTCGCGGCGAGCTGCTTCGGTGGACGTGGGAAGCCGAGAGCGCGCTGCTCGAGAGTCACCTCGTCGACGAGGAAGGGCTCGCGGCGCTGAAGCGGAAGGACATCGGCCACTTTCTCCGGCACCGGGCATCACGAATCCGCGGTCACGTTGCAGGGTTCTTGAGCACGCGCGCCGGCCTTGGTGAGCCCAGAATCTTTCCGGCTGCGAGCTACTATGAGCCCGCCGCGGAGGGCGAGTGAAGCGCGCCGCCCTGGCAGTCGATCTTCCTGGAAGGCGGATTGCGGCGCTCGTACCCAATCTCGAAGGTCGCGTTCGGTTCCAGCCAGATCCCTCATGGGAGGCCGATGGCCAGGAGCCACGGCTCGGCGTCGACTTTCTGCGGCGACCGGGTCCCAGAGCGCCCATGCCTGGGGTTCCTCACTGGTTCGAGAACCTGTTGCCCGAGCAAGGGACCGAGCTACGCCGTCGTCTTTGTGCAGCGCACGGGCTGCGGGAGGGCCAGTCCTTCGCGCTGCTCGAAGCTCTTGGCGGCGATCTCGTGGGCGCAGTCCGTACGGTACCGGCCGAGGTAGAGGGAGAGCCAGTGGTCGTGGACGCGAAGAATCCTGACGCGTCTGTGGATCGTGCCTCGCCGGCTGGCGCGGCTACGCGTGTACCTCGGGGGCTATCGGCCCTTCCGGGTGCGCAGCTGAAGCTCTCGATGTCCATGCTCGACCACCGGCTGGTCGTTCCCGCACAGGGGGAGACGGGTGAATGGTTGGTCAAGTTCGGCGGCGACAAATACGGAGACCTCGCCGCCGTCGAGGCAGCCACGATGTCGTGGGCGCGACAGGCAGGCTTCGATGTTCCCGCACATCATTGCGTGCCAGTGGCTGACCTGCTCGACCTACCGTTCGAGGGTGCGATGGCACCGATGGCCTACGCAATTCGACGCTTCGATCGTCGCGACGACGGCACACGAGTACACCAGGAGGACTTGTGCCAGGCGCTGGACCTTCCTCCCGGGAACAAGTTCGGCTGGTGGCCGGTCGTCACCTTCGATGGCGCTCTCCGATTCGTGACGGACGTCTGTGGGGAGGAACAGGGGCGCGAGATGGCTCGCCGCATGGGTTTTTGCATCGCGGCCGGCAACGGCGACGCCCATCTTAAGAACTGGAGCTTGGAGTGGGGCGACCGAACGCGTCCGGTTCTCGCTCCATGCTACGACTTGGTGTCGACGATCTCCTTCGCCACGCTCGGCTGGACGAGCGGCCCCGAGGGGCCCTCTCTCGCACTGCGCCTCGGCGGTGCGAAACGATTTGATCATATCGACCTCTCTGCACTCACCAAGCTGCGCTCGCATTCACAGCAAACATGGGCTGCGGAGGAGTTGCGTGCCGGCGTGGAGCGGGCGGCGGCGGCCTGGAAGGACGTCGAGAAGGATGCGCCCTCCGCGATGCGCGTGGCGCTGGAAACGCACCGGCGGCGAGTGCCGATCTTGCACGCGTTTTAGTTCGACGACCGGGTCCCGTGCACCGCCCACCTGTCCGCCGACGCCCACGGAGTGGGCGCGCCGTGGAAGCGTGCGTGGGCAAACGGTTCACGCCGCGGCCGAGCGCGGGAAGAGGATCCGCTGCCGGACGCGAACCTGCGACGTGCCTTTAGCAGCGAGGTCGCACTAGCTCGAAGAAGGGAGACCCCTTCAACGCATCGTGCATGATGAGCTTGTCGAGCATTGGACTAAACGTGGCGCGAGCAGCTTGTCCATCGTGATGAGCTCGACTCGCTACCTGACGGCGTATGGCCTCGCTCCGAGAACGTCGCGTACGCTATTCGTCGTTTCGATCGCGCGCTCGATCGTGCGCCCATCCACATGGAAGATCTTGCGCAGGTGCGTGGATTCTATTCAGACGACAAGCATCTGGGGACGTTCGAGACGGTTGCGTCCCTGATCACGTACCATTCCCGCGTGCAGGCTCTGAAGATCGGCTCGCTGATTCTCGCGCTTCTCGTTCTCGCGGTGGCGTGCGGTCGCGGCTCGCCAGAGGCCGCTCGTTCGGCCAGCGCCACGCCCTCGAGCAGCGCGGGCGCTCTCGAGGCTCCTCGCGGTGCGCGGCTCTCACCCGACGCTGGGACGTCGAAGCCGGATACGTCGAGCGCCGCGATAGCGACGGCGACGGGCGCCGCCGGAGATCCGGAGCTCCGTCCGTCGAGCGTCGTCGTGACGGGTGGCGCTGTCGCGAACGCGAACGCTGTCGTGGCCGGCATGACGGCCGGCTTCAAGCGTTGTTACGGAAAGGCGCTCCACGAAACTGGCTCCGTCACGGGAACGATTCGAGTCACCGTAGAGCTCGACGCGACAGGCGCGGTGAAGTCGACCGAGCGCGTCGTGACGGGCAACGTCTCCAGTGCACTCGCAAACTGCGTGATCGCGCGTGCGGGCTCCGCGGATTTCGGGGCGCCGGACAGGCTCCCATCGACGGTCACTTTCCTAATGACGTTCGACTCCAAGAAGCCTTAACGGCCCGCGGCTCACTTCGGTGCGTCCGTGACGTGCGGTACTTGGTTCAGGTGGACAGGCTTCGTCTTCCGCGTGACTCGGATGTTGACGAGCTCCACGAACACGCTGAAACCCATCGCGAAGTAGACGTAGCCCTTGGGAATGTGTGCACCCAGGCCCTCACCGATCAGCACCATGCCGATCATCAAGAGGAAAGACAGCGCCAGCACCTTCACCGACGGGTGGCGCTCGACGAACTCGCTGATGCCCTTGCCCAGCAGCAGCATGACGGCGAGCGCGATGACGTTGGCCGCGACCATGACGGCGACGAGGTCGGTCATGCCGACCGCGGTTATCACCGAGTCGATCGAGAAGACCATGTCGAGCAGGACGATCTGCGCGATGACCGACGCGAACGTCGCACCGGCTTTCCCTGCCGTGCCCGGGGCCTCGTCGGCAGCCTCGAGCTTGTGGTGGATCTCCTTGGTGGCTTTGTAGAGCAGGAAGATTCCCCCTCCGAGAAGGATGAGCGCCTTTCCCGAGAAGCCGCGCCCGAAGACCGAGAAGAGCGGCTGTTCGAGCTTCACGATCCACGAGATCCCGGCCAACAGCCCGAGCCGCGAGAGGAACGCGCCCGCGAGGCCGCTCTTGCGCGCACTCTCGCGCTGACTGCGCGGCAGTCGGCCCGCGAGGATCGTGATGAAGATGATGTTGTCGACGCCGAGGACGATCTCGAGGGCGGCGAGAGTCACCAGGCTGAGCCAGACCTCGGGCGAGGAGAAGAGCTCGATCATGGCGCCGAGTATGCCTTGGCGAGCGCTCGGCGCCACAAGTTCCGCGCGCGACCCTCACGTGATATTTCGTCTATTTCGAAATGATGTGCCTACACTTTCTCATGGTCGAACCGTTGGCCGCGACGCATCGTGATGCTCATGAGCTGGACCATCGCTATCGCAAGACCGTTTGGAACACCGGCAAGAGGTTGAAGGTGGCCAAGCCCGAGGGCCGAAGTATGATTGAGTCAGTCTCGGCTCCTGCCGAGTAGGTATCCTTGGTGCGCTTGCGCTGGAGCGTGGCAAGCTCACCGGATGAATCGACGGCATATGGTATTGGGCATCGTCGGAGTCGTCGTGGCGGGGTTCGGGGCGTGGTGCGGAGCCGGTCTCTGGTTCAAGCGCGGAGTCGAAGAGCCCAGGTTCGATGTTCTCTCGCGTGACGGTGACGTCGAGATTCGCCGCTACGCGCCCACCCTCATCGCCGTGACGGTGGTGGAGGGCGAGCGCGAGGCTGCGTTGAACGAGGGCTTTCGCCGCCTCGCCGGGTACATCTTCGGGAAGAATCGGAAGAAGGAGACCATCGCGATGACCGCGCCGGTCTCCGCGACGCGCTCAGTGAAGATCGCCATGACGGCCCCGGTCTCGGCGACGACGACGGGGGACGGCACATATCGCGTCACCTTCACCATGCCGTCCGGCTCGACGCTCGAGAGCCTTCCCGATCCCGACGACGAGCGCGTGAAGCTGGAGGTCGTGCCGGCGCGAGAGCTCGCCGCAGTCCGCTTCTCGGGGTGGGCGAAGACCGCTGCCGTCGAACGGCACACGGCCGAGCTGCTCGCGTGGGCGAAGCGCACGGGCCGTGAGGTCGACGGTGCGCCGACGCTCGCCCAGTACGATCCTCCGTTCACGATGCCCCTCATGCGGCGAAACGAGATCCTGCTGACTCTCCGATGATGCACACGAAGCTCCGGAGCCGACAGTCCGTGGATTGGCGAGTTGGCTCGGGCCGAGTCGACAGGCAGCATGCTTTGGTTGCGAGATCGCCATCGACGCCGCCGCGTCGCTCAGTGAGCAGATCCTGATCGAATGGCCCGCGTATAAACAAGTCGATCGATGTTCCGCCTCAACCTTCGCGAGACGGCGGCCCGAGTAACGAGCACCGGAAGCTTACTTTTTTAGGCGGAAGACCGCAGAGACGAGGCCACCTGTCTCGCGATGGTTGCGGCGGAATCGCATCGACTCATCTGTACGCTGGCCGGCGGCGACGGCGGCACGGACTACACTTGCCAGTGAGCGACGCGACGCGGCCGCGCTAGCCCTTTTTGCGCGCGATAGCTTCCTCGAGCTCGCGCACCTGCTCGCGCGCCTCGTCGCCCTCCGGAATCGGACGACCGCTGTCGCGCCAAGCGACGGCGGCCTTGAAGCCTTCCGCCTGAGCATAGCGGCGGAACCACAGCCCCTCCGGATTGTGTCGCGTGATTCCGTCGAAAAGCGTCGCCGCCTGCTGGCTCTGCTCGAGGCCCATCGCGAGCATCACTTGATTGACCACGATCTTGTGCATCGCGAGGTGGCTGCGCGGCACGCCTGCGATCCGCGCGGCGAGGCGCATCGTGGCGACCTCGAGCTCGGCGGCGGGCACCGCTTCGTTCGCGAGGCCCCAGGCGGCGGCCGTCTTTCCATCGATGGTGTCGCCGGTGAACATGAGCTGCTTCGCGCGGGTGGGTCCGATCCGGTACGTCCACATCGCGGTCGTCGGGCAGCCCCACACGCGCGTCGGCATGTAGCCGATGCGCGCGTCGTCGGCCATGACGAGGAGATCGCAGCAGAGGGCGATGTCGCTTCCGCCCGCCGCTGCATAGCCGTGCACCTTCGCGATCGTGGGCTTCGGGCTTCGCCAGAGGCTCATGAAGTCCTCGGTGTTGCGCTTCATGTACGCATAGTCCTCCATGGGATCCCATGGATGGCGCTCTTGCTGGCACGGGTGATCGATCGCGCCCTCGCCGAAGATCGAGAGATCGTAGCCGCCGCAGAACCCCTTGCCTGCCCCCTCGACGACGATGACGTGGACCTCGGCCTGGGCGTTCGCCCAATCGACCGCGGCCCGGATCTCGCGGGGCGTGTCCTCCGTGATCGCGTTCAGACGCTCCGGCCGATCGAGCACCAGCCGCGCGATCCGCGGGTTCGAGGCGTCCTGGGTGATCCGCAACGTCTTGAAATCGGGCATGGCTCCTCCTCGGAATGGAAGGCGTGCTCGAGTCGACTGCACGTCTTTCTTGGACCCTACCACCTCGAGACGGAGGCTCGCGCCGAAGGACGAGGCCCTGGGCCCTGGCTCCTGCGCCACGTCTTTGCAGAGTGACGTGACCGGTGCAGTCCGCAGCGGAGAGATGCAGTGGTGCGACCGCAGTGGGAACCGCGGGGCCTCGACTGGACCAACGTGCAGGATAGTACGCGTCGGTCGTCAGCGAGAGCTGCTTCGCGGCCATGGGCTGGCCGATCCGCATGCGAATCTTCCAGCCTGACCCGGAACTTCACGGAGCGCTTGGCGCGCGTCGGCGGCGCTCAGTGGCCGTGACGGTCGCGGAGCTTGGCGATCGTCTGCTCGTCGAGCGCCCCCGTTGGCTCGAGCGCGTTGTGCTGCTGAAAGTCTTTCAGCGCCCTCGTCGCCAGGGGATCGAGCACGTCGTCGGGCTCGCCCCAGAAGTAGCCGAGGTTCTGGAGACGCGTGAGCGCGCCACGGACTTGGGTCACGTCTAGCGCGTCCTCGATCGCGATCGTGTAGCGCCGTCTCTCGCCGTCGGGCCGCTGGCCGATGAAGAGCACGAGCTCGGCGCTCGTCGTTGCCTCCGGGATGTCGTGCTCGACCTTTCCGTCGGCGTCCGTCGTCCCTTCGAAGCTCGCTCCGCCCGCGGCGAGGAGGTAGGCCTTGCCTGCGTGCGAGACGAATCCAGGATCTGACAGCGTGAGCGTGAGCTTCTTCGTCTTTTGGGGCTTGCCCTTGTCTTCCAAGAGCGGAGGGGGAAAGCCTTTGCAGTTGAGTAGGACACGCAACCCGTCGAGGTGCCCGTCGTCGTCCAAGACGAGGCTCGCCTTCTTCGAAACGATGCGCACGGTCTTCGACGTGAGCAGCGCGTTCTCGTCCAAGACGAGTGACGGCCCGTTTCCAGCCGCCGTGAGCGACTTCTCCGCTTTCAGGCGGAGTGTGTCGCCCCCGAGACGAATGCCATCCTTGGTGATTTCGAGCACGGTGTCGCCGCAGACCAGACTGATGCTCTTCATCGAGCTCAATCGAATCGCCCCTTCAGCGCCGACGGTGAGGGTCCCATAGGCATAAGCGTCGACCGTCGCGGGGTTCTTCCCGTCGCCGACGCTCAGACCGCAATGCTCTCCGGCGTGGACGCTCAAGCGACCATCGACCGTCGTGGTCCGCGTCCCTCGAATGGATTCATGGTCGTTGCCGTGCACCGTGAGCCTTCGGTCTTCACCGATCTCCGTGGTCTTGTCGGCGCCGACGAGCTCCGAGTGCGACTCGGCGACACGCTCCACGTGGTCGCCACCGACGTCGAGCCGTCGCGTCTCGCCGATTCGAATCGACTGAGCTTGGCCGACGTTCACGAGCTGGTCGGCGAGGACGTGGGTCTGCATGTCGTGCTTCACCAGCTCTTCGAGATCGCGCTCCGCCTGAAGATGGACCTTCTCGCGACCCTTCGCGTCTTCGAACATGAGCTCGTTGAAACCATCGCCGCCCGGCGTCGACCGCGTGCGAATCCCGCTCTGCGTCTTGTTCTCGGGCAAGGCGAACGGCGTGGGATGGGTTCGGTTGTAGAGACTTCCGACGACGACGGGCTTGTCCGGATCGCCGCCTTCGAACGTGACCGCGACCTCCATGCCGACGCGCGGAATGAACTGGTGACCGAACGCGACGCCGCCCCACGGCTGAACGGTCCTGAGCCAGCACGAGCTGGTGGCGCTGGGCCCCCGTCTATCCCAGTGAAAGTGGACCTTGATGCGGCCTTCGGCGTCGACGTGGATTTCTTCGCCGGGCGGTCCGACCACGGTCGCCGTGAGCAGCGACTGCACCGTCTTGCGTCTGCCCTGTGAGGGCGAATAGAGAACCGTCGCCGGTACGCAACGAAAGGAGCTCGCATAGATCGTTCGACCTTCGGCGACCTGGCCTCGGTGCTCGACCCATACGACGACGTGCTCACGGTTCTGGTCGGCGCTCGGATGGTCTTCGAGGCGGAAGCGATGGCCCGGTGAGAGGGCCGGGCAGTTGCTTTCGCCTCGAGCCGTCACTCGCTTCTTCGTCCGCCGCCGACGGATGCGTTCGGCGACCCCTGCATCTTCGAGATCGGGAAAGAGGAAGTGACCGTGATGCTCGTATGTCTCGAATCCGCGCTGCGCCACCAGACTCTGGAGCGCCTCCGCGAAGGCTCCCGACCCGACCGAAACTCTCGGTTCGAGCGCGAAAGCGGCCGATGACCCCGGCGACCCCACCTCGGTCGCCGTCGACGAAGTGAGACCGCCCGCACCTGCTCCGATCGCTGTGCCGCGTGACGACGCGCCGTCGCCGACGCGGCTCGAGAGCGGCGTGAGAGGCCTCGACGGATCGTGCTCGCGGTACTCGGCGATCTCGGAGCGCACCCGCTGAACGGTCACGAACGAGGAGACTTGGTCGCGCCGATCGATCGCCATCGCTTCCGCGGTGGTGCAAAAGAGTGACGGCGCAGACTCGCCGCCTTGGAGCGGGAGACGCGGATACGCCGATGATTCATCCGCGAGCACGACCGTCTCTTCGGGGTACCTCAGGCTCGCTGCCGCCGACCCGACGAGCGCGAGTGGGTCGACGAGCGCCGCCCCGACGACATCGCGTGCGCCGGCCAGGACGTCGGCGAACGCGTCGTCGGCTGCGCCAAACCAATAGAAGATGCCGGACTCGGCGAGGAGGCGTTCGACGAACGCGAGATCGCTCTCTTCGTACTGGGTGATGTACGCGCGCGTCGGTTCTCGCCGCTCGAGCTGCCAGCGTGTCGCGATGCCGGCAGCCCCGAGCACCGCGTCGACGACCTGGTCGATGCTCATGTCCTGAAAGATTCGCGAGCGGCGTTGGTGCCGAAGCAACGCGAGCATCGGGACGAGGCGAAAGGTGGCCTGGGAGAGCGTGCCGTTTTCGCGCAGGCCATCGGCTCGCACCGATTCGACGAACCCGGGGACGACGCGCGGAGCGTCGCCGACCTGCACGACGAGCGACGCGCGGTGCCCGACCGAGATGCGCTCGAGACCGTCTCCTGCAAGCGCAGACGAGGTGACGGTCACGTCGAACCAATAGGGTCTGCTGAGCGCCTCGCGGCCTCGAATCGCGTGGACGCGAAAGTGCCGAGGCGGAAACGGGAATGCAGCGAACCAGTAGGGCTCACGATCGCTGGTTGTTCTTGCCGAGCTCACGATGGGAACCTCCGTCTCACGGGTGCGAGCGCGACGATCGAAAAGCTGTGCTCTTCGGCCGGTCGACTCAGGGGCACTCGCAGCGCTTCTGCACCGGAATGCCTTCGGATTGATCGAGCTTGTCGGGGTGAGCCACGCAGCGCGCGCGCTCGTCGGAGCAGAGCTCCCTGCATTCGGCCACGGCCGTACAAGCGAGCGGCGGGACGATGGCCGTGCATTGAGGTGGGCCGCCGTTGCGAATGCATCGCTGGCCGACGAGGCAGTCGGCCGCCGTCGCACAAGCGTGCGCCGGGTCTCGAACGGGCTTCTTGCAAACGCCGTCGACGCATTCGGCGCCTGACGCTCTACACGCAGGCCCGCCGACCAGGCACACCTCGTCGCCCTCGGGGCAAGCGGCGTGGCCGGAGGCCCCCCGAGGCAGACAGCGCTCGAGCATCACGGCGTGCTGGGTCGAGTCGTGTACGGTGCGGCAGCAGATCTCTCTGGCGCCGCAATCTTGCGATTCGTCGCAGCGACCGAGATCGGCGAACTGGGGCTCGCAGCCCGGAGGCGGGAGCTCGCAGCGCGGATAGCACGCATGCTTCATGTCGTCCTCGCGAGCGCCGGACGGAGCCGAGACGCACTTCACGTCGACACCGCTCATTCCGAGCGCGCAGCACAGCTCTTTGCCCGCCGAACAACGCCCGTTGCCACAGCCGAACGACGTTGCGTCCGACGCCGGCGGAGAGACCTTCGCCGATGTAGAAGGCGCGGGAGCTTCTTCGGGACGCGAGGAGGACGTCGCTTTCGGAGGCGTGGCCGGCGGCTTGGCGGCGACACCCGCCGACGAAGCGGGAGGAGGCACCGGAGCGACGTTCGGGCCGCATGCGACGCCGAGCGAGAGCACGACCAAGGAGCCCGCAATGCGGTTTTCGTGCAGGTGCATCTCAGTCGTTCACTTCGCGGGCATTGCCTTGGACCCACACGATCGATTTCCCGATGTCTTTCATGCCTTTGAACTTGGCTCGCAACGCGCGCGACGCCTTGTCGATGGCATCCTCGGAGCCGGCATTGCGCGAGGCGATCTCCCAATCGACGATTGCCCTGTTGCTCGTCGACCAAAAGGGATTGGCCGAGGCGTTCTGCGCATTGGGCGATTCGTTCTCGTAGGCCCATATCGTCCGGAGGTTCTGGAACATTGCGAACATCGCTGGCGGAATGGGCGACGAGAGATAGCCAGTGACGCACGCGGAGAAGCACAGGTCTTCGACCTGCAGAAACGCCTTGGGAAAGATCTTGGCGAGCCCGCCGAGGACGCCGTGTGCGCCGTCGCCGTCGAATAGCGTGAGGACTTGGTCGGGAACGGCGCCGAGCGCGGTCGAGCCCCACACCACGTCTTCTCGGTCGTCGGTCCACGCACCGCAGTGATGCCCGGAGATCACGAGACGCTTGAAGGCGAGGCAATCGGCCTTGGGGTTGATGTCAGAATCGACCTCCGCGAGCATCTTCGCGAGCGCGCGAATCATCAGGACACGAGGCTTGTTGGTCACGGCCTTCGGCGGCGGCTTCGCATAGAGCGTCGTCGACACCGGATCGTCGGCGTTCTCGAGAGCCGTGATCTTGTCGCGCACCGTGTCGAGAGACGGCGTGCGCTTCTTGAACTCCGCGTCGTCCATGAGCCACTTGTCGATCGAAGGCTCGGGGAGCACGGCGGTGAGGTCGTCGACCTGTCGTGCTAGCTGACGGCTTTCGCCGTACGACGAAAAATACGTGCAGCCGATGAAGGTGACTTTGCGAGGTCCGGCTGGGCACCTGACCGCCGTAGAGGCCTCGGCCGGGGCGCTGACCGTTCGCGTGTCGGCAGCCGGCGGCGCCTGCGCGGTCGGCACCTCCGCTTCGACCGGCTCGGACTCGGCTTGCGCGAATCGATAGGTGACCGACACCTGATCGCCTTTGTCGAGAGGAGGGGCTTGTTCGGTGCTCGTGAAGCGAGGCGCGAGCGTGTCCGGACGCATCGGATCGAATGGCGCGTAGTCGGGAACTCCCGCGCCGCCATCGGGCTTCGGGGCGTGGAGGGCCTGCGTGAAGGTGTTGGCCCCGACGAAAGGGTTGTCCCAGTAAATGACCAGCTCCGCGCCGGTGTCACCGACCGAGTACGTTGCGTGCCCCTCGGTGCCGGTCATGAAGCCGTCGGACTCGGCGCCCCAGGTCGTCTCCGTGCCGAACGGAATGCGGTCAGGCGGGGGGCTCGCAGACCAGATCCCGTGGTCGAGGGCGGCCTCGCACAGCACGAGGTTGTGCTGCTTGGACTCATTCTTGACGATGCACGTCACGCTGCGGGCGGCCACGAGGGGTGAGGCTACGCGATGCGAGCCACAAAACCAGATTGTCGATCGCAGGAGACCTTCACCGCGAGCTGCTCTCGGTCGAAGCTCTAAAATTGGCTGGAGCCAACCGTCGGTCAGGTCCGACGAGTGACGTCTCCTCCGGTGCGACATCTTCCGTCGTCGCGCGAGTACCGTCTCATGGGGGTCTCATGGGCTACGATGGCACGCTTCACCTCGTCGACGAGCGCTCGATCAAGGAAGAGCTCGTCTCCTCGTCTCCTCGTCTCCTCGGCAAATCGCGCAACGCTCTAGCCTTCGAAAAGCGAAAGTCCGGCGCGGTCGCCTTGCAGTACGCGCGAAAGGCGCTCGAGACGGCCGACGCCAGAGAGGCCCCCTCCCACCCATCGCCCCAAAGGCCGATGCCGGTGCCAAAGCTTCTCTCCACCCCTTCGCTCATCGAGGGCGAGCTTCTGACGAAGGTTTCACCCGCAGACGTGTGCGCCTCCAGCCGCATACGTGTGCGGGCCGGGCACGACGACTCGAGAGACCTCCAGAGCATTCGGCCCTACGACGCCAAAGGCCGGCTCATCCATGACGCAGACTCCAATCTCGTCTTCAGTGTGTGGGGTCGGATTTTCAAGAATCCGATGACCACCGCTGCCGCCGTCGATCGCCTCGTCCACGACGCAACCATTCTCGAATTCGCACCGATGAAGACGTTTCGGAGCCCGATTGGGTCAACCGCGACGGCAGAGTTGCCGGACCCAGCGAACCGCGCAGCCGACGACAATTACCCGCTCGCTGCCGAGCCCGGCAGCGACGACAACTACCCGACCTCGAAGATGGTGCCTGGTCCGGGGAGCGACGGGAGGTTGGATCGACTCAGGGGGTGGGGTTCGAGGCGCCAGGTGGCGCGGGTTCAGACGGGCTGCCGACGGTTTTCACGGTTCGATTTCCCTAAGCGCTCTCTGCGCTCCTCAGCCTACAAACGTAGGCTTCCGGTGCTCGTTCCTCGGGCGCCTGTCTCACTTCGGTCTCAACGGAATATCGATCGACCTATTGATACGCAGGCCCTAAGGGCCCAGTGCGTCGCTCTCAGGCCTTGGTCTTGTGCCACACATCTTTATTGAGCGCGTCGTACCATTCCACCGGCTTCCATTCGACCTCGTTCTCGGGCACGTAGTAGCGCGGTATCCCGTAGGCTCTCAGTATCTCGGCCACGGCGTTGTTGCAGTTGTTGCCGAAGATCGTGTACCCGCGGTTCGGCAGGTTTTCCAGGAGCTTTCTTGCGGCGTTGAAGTTCGGGGAATAGACCGGCTCCTTGTACAAGAACTCGGCGGTTTCGCCGTAGGGACCGACCTCGACTTGGTCCACCACCTTGTGAGTCGTAGTGGGATTATAATCTCTCTGGTCGCGAGCAGCGGGGATCTTCCCTTCGGGCTTGGGAAGCTTCCCCTCCCAGTACATCATCAAACGCCTGACATAGGCCGCCGAGAATTGGCCCGCGCCACGGTTCATGATGTCGAACATGCGCTCTTGGTTGATGCCCGTGAGGAACCAACCATCGTTTTGATCGCCCGCACCGATTTGAGAGGCGCGAAGGCTTTGATTGTAGTTCTCGATGCCGCCGCACGAGAAGCCTTCGGGGTCTTGGAAGCCGACGGCCGTGTGTCCGTTCCCGAACGCTCCGTTGCGGCGGAGAAAGACGTAGACCTTCCAGACGTTGGAGCCTTGCGCCAGCAAGATGCGTTTGGGGACAACGGGTCCCAACGTCTGATCTTCGTTCTGATCTTTGTTCCCGTTTCCGCTGGTTGCCATGATTGTTCCCTCTGAGCTGTACGAAAGTCTTGAGCGGCTCTCGCGCTCAACCCCTCTCCAGGGCGCGCCCCGCCGCGAAGGTCACGTTCTTCTCGGCTACGGCGAAGATTGCCATCTAGGATGGTGCCGCGGACGCGCCGTCACGTCAAGGACCGCCCGATCAGGTCCGTCTCGGGACGGCCAAGATGATCCATCGATCTCGCCGATCAGGATGGCGTGATTCGGGGAAATTGAATTAACTTCTTCCACCCATCCGCTAAGACCGTTATCAATCGCCTTGTTCATACGCTCCGTGAGACAAGAGACAGTCGATGACAGGGACAAGCGCAACGCAAGCGGCATCGTCTCACACCACTCCGCAAAGGAGGCGAGCGTCGAAGCTTAGGGCCCGCGTATAAACAAGTCGATCGATATTCCGTTGAGACCGAAGTGAGACAGGCGCCCGAGGAACGAGCACCGGAAGCCTACTTTTGTAGG
>JAYUUB010000051.1:0-6578 GCA_043755175.1 Polyangiaceae bacterium
ATCTCGATCTCGTAGGTCGAGAGGCCCCCCGCACTCATGCTCGTTCGCGCGAACTCCGCCGCGGTGCAGCGACCCCGCCACACCCGCGGCGAGAGGCCCAGCAGGGTGAACACCGCCACCCCTCCCACTAGACGGCCGAGCTCGAGCCCCACAACCGGGGAAACCGCGACGAGCCGCACGGAGAATAGCTCGCTGACGGCCTCCTCGACCGTGAACTTCCGCACGGACAGCGAAGCGTCAGGGGAGTCGGGGAAGTCGAGGCGCAGGAGGTTCTCCATGCAACGCCCTTCACAAGACTCGTACCAGGCCCCTTTCGCCGTAGCGTTCGCCTACGCAACCTACGCTTGTCGGCGACGCGCACGCGCAGCTCGACGGAACCTGTGGACTGCCGTCTACAGTTCCGCCTCGGGCCTGTGGGGGCGAGCCCGCAACTCGTCGCACTTGGCGCCCAATCTCGCGATCAGCGGTGGCACGATGGGTGCTTGGTCGGGTCGGGATGCGCGGGATCAACGTCACGCCGGGCCAGTCGCTCAAGATCGCGAATCAAAACGTCACGGTCACGATGATGGGCGTCGAGACGCGAGGGGCAGACCCTCCCATCGTTTATTTCAGCTCGGCACACTCTCTTCGCGTCTGGGACGAGCCTCAAGAGGGCGCGATCATCGGTGCGCAGGCCGTTTTCGTCGAGGGCTCCTGGGTTCGCATGGCCTCGCAGCCCCTGAAACCCGGGGGGCACTTGCGCTGGCTCGGCATCGAGTTTCTCAGGGTCGGGGCCGTGGCGACGGGGAACAATCTCCTTGGGAGCGTTCTGAGCTTCCTGAGCCAAGGAATCCCCCTGCCGAGGGTCGGCGAGATCCGGCTACCGTACGCAGAGATCGCCTCCGACCTCGTCGGAACGTTCGTACAATACCGGTTCTCCAGCCTCGTGTGGGGTGAGTGGAGCGGAACGCCTGGTCTCGTGGAAGAAGATCGGATGTACGGCGCCACCTACATGGATATGAGGGTCACGCTGATTGGTCACTTCGACTGAGGAGCCACCATGACCGAGAGCTCGAAGCCAACGTCGACAAAGCCCTCCAACGAGGTCAACGCTGAAGTGGAGGTGAGCCTCGTCTCCGAAGGCGACGCCTATCGGGCGATGCACAGCATGATCCTCGTCCGCTCCGGCGGGAAAGAGACGCTCTTCGATCTCGACGAGAGCGAGCGTCCCTCGAGCTTGGTCGAGGCCGTGCTCGGCGTCGCGGGATTCGTGGGTCGCACTGCGACCCATGCGAAGGTGCAGACGAACGACGGAGACGCAGGGATCCCCTACGTCGAGATCTGCTCGTTCAAGGTCGACGCCAGCGAGAGTGCGAAGGTGGAGCTGGCGATCCATCGGGCCATGACGGGTGAGCTCGGCGGCTTCGCGCCGGTCCATGCCGCTGCGACGTCGTTTCATCAAGCGCCGATGGTCTTCGAGCATGTCTGGGCCGCGGCGGGACGACCGACGGTGACCCTGCGCCACCGCACGTTCTTCGACGCCGCTTCGTCGAGCGATTTCCACCTTGCGGGCGTCCAGGATGTCCGGCTGCTCTCCACGCTGACGCGATTCAGCGAGGTGCCGAAAGCGCCCGAGAGCGACGACGACTCCGCTTGATGATCGCAGGTCGGAATGACCGACTTCACATTAGCCACCTCCGTTCCCATCGAGGACCCATGCCTCTCATCAGCGTCAAAGTCGATCTGTGTCGAGGTCACGATGCCTGCCCGCCGAGGGCGTTCACGACGTTCAGCCCGAACGTCCTCATCGAGACTTTCGAGGTCGCCCGCGAGCAAGATTCGTTTCACGAGCACGGCTGCCCCCAGCACGTTCCGCACGGCGCGACCGTGACCCGCGGCTGGCAGTCGGTCCTCGTGAACCAGCGACCAGTCGCGTACGTCGGCGCCCTCGTGTCGTGCCCTTCGAACGAAGTGGGCACCGGTCGGCCATCGGTGCGCGTCGGAGACGGTGACGCGATTCGATTCTGAAGCAGTCAGAGCCCGCTCGTCTCGTCAGCCCGGGTTGCGCAGGCCGTGCTTTCTAAGCATTCGGAGTAGATAGCCGCGGTCCATCTTGGCGAAACGCGCGGCCTCGGACGCGTTGCCGCTCGTCCGCCGCAACAGCTCGGCAAAGAAGCGTCGTTCGAAATGATTCAGGCTCGCGGCCTTCGCGGCTTGGTAATCGGTTGCGCCATCAGTCGTTCCGGGGTCGCCCTCATCGGGTTCTCCGTTCGGGCGTGGCCCGATGATCCGAGGAACGCTCACGGACGCGGACGCCCGCGTGACCTCTGACGCGCCGAGCATGAGCGCTCGTTCGACGATACCCCGCAGCTCGCGCACGTTCCCATCCCATGCGCGCTCCTCGAGCACCGCCAATTCTTCCGCCGTGAAAAGATCGGCGCGGGCCCCCGAGAGCTCCTCGATGAAATAGCCGACGAGCGGCCGCACGTCTTCGGGGCGCTCCCGGAGGGACGGAAGCCTGAGCCTACCCACCGCGAGCCTGAAGAAGAGGTCGCGCCTGAATTTGCCGCTCTCGACGTCGTGTTCGAGGTCGCGGTTCGTCGCCGCCACGATCCGCACGTCGATGACGATCTCCTTTTGACCGCCGACCCTCCGCAGACTTCTACGCTGAAGAACGCCGAGCAGGGCCGACTGCTGATGGGCGGGCAGCTCACCGATCTCGTCGAGAAAAATCGTCCCGCCGTGCGCGCGCTCGAACGCGCCGGGGCGCATGCGATCGGCCCCCGTGAACGCGCCGCGCTCGTGACCGAAGAGCTCGCTCTCGAGCAGCGAGGTAGGGAGCGCACCGCAGTCGAGCACGACGAATGGACCGTTGCGGCGAAGGCTGAGCCGGTGAAACGCTCGTGCCGCGAGCTCCTTTCCCGTTCCGGTCTCGCCTTCGATGAGCACGACCGAATCGAACGGCGCCATCTTGGCGATCGAGATCGCCACGCCCTGCATGAGCGCGCTTTCGTAGACGATACCCTCTCTCTTCAGAATCTCGCTGAGGTCCTCTGCGACGCGCCTCCGGATCTCGACGACGGTGCAGCCGGCGCGGATCGCCGTCCCGACGGGCACGATCGCCGAGCGGATGCGCAGGCTACGGGCGAAGGTCCCGGACAGGCCTGGGGCGAGATCGGTAACCTCGATGCCGTGCGCGTGACACTGAAACGAAGCATGGCGCCCTGCGACCGTCGGATCGGAGACCCGCAGCCCGGCGTCGCGCGCCGAGCCGAGCACGATCGGTGCGTCATCGACGAACGGAACGACCCGTCCGGTGTCGGGACCTTCTCGCACGACGAGCTCGAATTCAGAGTCCAATCGGGTGCTCACGTCGTGACCGAGAGTCTCCTGGCCAATGCGAAAGGTTTGAGGCAGAGCGCGCTCGACTCCAACGGGTCCTGCTGCGGACGAAGCTCCCCGATGATCCTGACTGGCAGCGAGCGGTGCATCGGGAGGGCCTCGACGACGACCTGAGGAAGATACGCGACCACGAGCGGACCAGACGGCGCGGCGACCTCGTGCGAGGCTGCGGCCACGGTGGAAAGCGAAGCGCGAACGTGATCACTCCCTAAGACTCTCCGTGTTTGAAACGTCCGCTTCTCGACGAGGCTCCTCTCGACGTTGGCCGAGATGAAGTGGGGCGGAAACGAGCGGTTGGCGCGGGCCCACGCTTCCCGGATTTGGCGCACGAGCCCCGTGACGAAATCGCCGGCCCCTTGGAGCGGCATCTTGAGCGTCTCGTCGACAGCGTCGAGTGTCTCTTTTAGACGCTTGTCCGTCTTCGAAAGCGGAAGCGCGGCGTCCACCGTCGCGCGCAAAAGCGCGAGCTCGTCGAGCGCCACGTGAAGGAAGCACTCCACGAGAACCCACGGGTGCAGCATTCCAGACGAGGGACCTCTGCGCAGAATCGCTTGTAGATCCTCGAAGCTCGTGGCGTTGCCTCGAGCGAGCAACCACACGAAATCGTCGAGCCCGTCGCGCTGCTCCTTCTTGGGACGATCGACGGGCGGAGGCGGCGGCGGCGGCGGCTTGCCGCGCTCGACCTTCGCGGGTTCAGGCGGGTTCTCCGTCCGGTCGGGGAGCTGCATCGCGAGGGAGGCCTCGAGCCGCAGCGAAGGCGCCTGCGAAGTATCGCAATGCAGAATGTCGATCTCCGCGGGCCGCGCGGACGGCGAGTCCGTCGCGTCTTTGCCGGGGGCGCGGGCCTCCACTCTGGGGCCCGCCGCGGCGTTCGATACAGCGAGGAGCCCTCGGCTCGCGGCCGCCTTCATTTCAATGCCGCCCGAAATGATCGGAACAGAAACCTCGCTGTTGGCGGGGCCGGAAAGACGGACACCAAGCGCCATCTCACGACTGTTCTGAACGAGTGCCGGAACAGGCACACGCGGAGACGGGCTCACAGGCGCGACGCTTTGCAATGGCTTGGCGACGATGGGGTCGCTGAGCATGGCAGCGTTGACCATGGGGGCTGCGACCACCGCCGGCACCGAAGGCTGGGCGATCGTTCCGAGAGATGGGACGCTGTTAGGGGGCGCGGGCGGGTGGGGCGCGGCCGTGGTTGCGGGCTTCGTGGGAGGTGCGTCGACCTTCGGTAAAGTGAGGTTTGGCGGCGAGATCGTGCCCCCCGTGCTCGTCAACGGGCCGCCCCAGGCGTGTGCGCTCGTGAATGGGAGATCCCCTTTGCTGTCGGAGCTCATATCGAACTCGAGCGTCGGCGACGAGAGCCGCTCGTCGCCCGAATGGTGCACGGCGGCAGGCAACTCGACCTTTGGATGCGTTTCGGTCTCCTGATCGAGATCGATCACCATGGTGTCTTGGCGGGCCGACACGGGGAGACCTTCGACACGGATGGCAAAGTCGATATTTTGCGCCAACCCCACCCCGAGCCGCTTTCGCCAACAGAGCGTCGCGATGAGCCGATCTGTGTCGATGAAAAGCGTATCCGGCGTCATCGTGAATTCGGAGGGCTGACTCGTCCGAACGCGCAATCGGAGTCCTGGCAGGCGCGTCGAGAACGACGGATGCTGTGGGTGCAGATTCTCCAGAATGATCGACTCATCAGGGAGAATTTCGTCGAGCCATTGGTCGCTCGGAGCCGAGAGGTGCTGACGACCCTCCGGGCTGCCTCCATGGGTGGCGGAGTGCTCGACGCGCGAGGGCCAGGTTGCGGCGATCGGTCCGTACCCTATCGCTGGCACGGTATTCCCAGGGCCGCGGAGCGTGAAACCGGGCGGCTGAAGGTTCGGGAGCGCGAGGCGCCCTCGCTGGTCTCGCTTGCCGTCGGCCGCGATGCCTACCGGGTTCCACGAGTCGGCGGCGGCGCCCGCTCGCTCGTAAGTGAGCGGCATGGCGCGAAAGAGTGGCCCGTCGACCAGGCGATTATCGAGATCGAAGTGGCGGTCTTGCTCGACGTCGATGGACTTGTCGACCGATCCGACGGCCAGACGCGCGAGCAACCGTGCAACGCTCCGTCCCTGAGGCGCGAAGGCCGAGCCGACGAGCATCACCTCGGGCGAAGGCTTGAAGGGGGCCGTATCCGCCGGCCGACGCACGCTCTTCTGCGGATCGCCGTCCACGTGCTCGTCCGACGTGAGGATCTCATCCGGGTGGTCTTCGATGAGCTCGAGCCGTCCCGGCACCAGACGGAACGTCGCCTTCGTGATGATCGTGACGTAAGTCCCCGCGTGAACCGTCGACGAGCTCAAGACCTGGGAACGCAGAAACGGAGGGCTCACGAGGCGAAATCCCATCGCACGACGCTCGCAGAGCTCGCGCAAGATGTCGAGCGCTTCGGGTCTCGTTGATAGAAGCTGATAGATGTTTTCGGTTGCTCGTCCACCGCGGCAGTCGCACTGGAGATTGGTAGCTACCGGGTCTTCGAGGAGCGCCCCATGAAACATCGCAAAATCGTCGTTTTCAGCGCGCTCACCATCGGTTCCGCGACCGGATTCGCCGTCCACGGATGCACAGATCCCGTGATGGCGGATACCGGAACCGGTGGGGCTGCGGGTGGGAGCTCGGCGGCCCAGTGCGCCGCCCCAGCGCCGCGCCTTCTCACCACGTACGACGACCTCCATGCGAGCCTAGCCGCGGGCGCGCGAGTACGCGTCGTTCTCGATTACTCGAAGTGCACGCTCGACGGCGGCGCCGCCCCCAACGCGCTCGGCGCAATGAACATGGATACTTTCGAGTGGTTCGGCCCCAACGTGGTCGGCAACGCGAAACCATACATCGCGGCATCCGAGAATCACCTCATCAGCTTCCCTCCTGGCTATGTCTACGATTACGTGAAGGTTCGCATATTCGATGACGGCAAGGTTACCGTCGGCGTGCAGTATCTCGATCCCACGACGTACGCCGTCAAGGTAGACGAAACGATCGAATGCACCATCAGCGACGGCACGAACGAGGGTGGAGCGTCTTTCTTCAAGACCACGCCTTAGGGCCTGCGTATAAAACAACTCGATGCTATTGCGCCGATACCTTCGTGAGACAGGCGGCCTCGTCTCTGTGCTCCTCAGCCTACAAAAGTAGGCTTCCGGTGCTCGTTCCTCGGG
>JAYUUB010000052.1:0-18560 GCA_043755175.1 Polyangiaceae bacterium
CGATTCGCAGCGTCCCGATTGGAGCTGCCGCGATTCGCAGCGTCCCGATTCGCAGCGTCCCGATTGGAGCTGCCGCGATTCGCAGCGTCCCGATTCGCAGCGTCCCGATTGGAGCTGCCGCGATTCGCAGCGTCCCGATTCGCGGCATCCCGATTCGAATTGTCTCGACTTGAATTGTCTCGATTCGATGCTTCGCGATTCGGCGCGTCCCGATCGGGAACGCCTCGATTGGGATTGTCCCGATTCGAACTGTCCCGATTGGGATTGTCTCGATTCGATGCCTCGCGGTTCGAGTGCTCCCGATGCGAAGAAGACGAATGGGGACCGCCGCGATTGGGCTCCCCCGAGGTCGTGGCATTCGAGGTCGGCGCGGCGCGATGCGGGCCGCCGGGGCTCGGAACCTGTTGGGGAGTGGGGCCGCCAAGGCTGGGTCCGTCGAGATTCGGTCCGCCGCGATTCGGCCCACCGCGATTGGGTCCACCGCGGTAGGGAGCGCCGCGGCTTTGCCCGCCCATCGTCTCGCGGCGCTTCTGCTCGTCGAGATTGGCCTCTTGGATGAGCCCGAGAACGTCTTGGGTATCGACGCGCCTCTCGGCTGCGCGGTAGCGTCCACCGAGGCGCGTGTCGGGGGTGAGAACGTTCTGTTGATAGAGATCCCACATCTCTTGGGCGTAAGGCAGAATTCGCGAGCGAGGCGCAGCGGTCGCGAGAAAACGATGAAGATTGTCGACGTCGCGAATGAGGAGCTTGCGCGCGTTGGTGTTCTTGGCGCTGTCGACCGATTGGGGGAAGTCGATGATGACCGGGCCGTTCGCGCCCACGAGCACGTTGAAGTCGGAGAGGTCGCCGTGCACGACGCCGGCGCAGAGCATGCGCACCACTTCGCGCATCAGCTGGTGGTAAATCTCGGTCGCCGCTTCGGGCTCGAGCTGGAGATCGCCGAGGCGCGGCGCCGGGTTGCCCTCGGCGTCGGTGATGAGCTCCATGATGAGCACGCCATCGACGAAGTGGTACGGCACTGGGACGCGAACACCGCCGGCGTGGAGCCGGTGGATCATGTCGACCTCGGTGGAGCGCCACGCCGCTTCGTCTTGGGCGCGACCATGCTTCGAGCGCTTGTCGATGGCGCGCTGATCGCGTGAGTTCCGCGTCTTGCGCCCCTCGGTGTACTCCGCACGGTTCTTGAACGTGCGGTTCATCGCCTCTTTGTAGACCTTGGCGACGCAAAGATTTCCGCCCGAGACGACGAGGTAGACCTGCGCCTCTTTTCCGCTCATCAGCGGGCGAACGACGTCATCGAGGATGCCATACTCGAAGAGCGGAGCGAGACTTTCGGGGATGCGCATGCAGTGGAAGAAACCCTACTCGATCCAGAACGGGGGGCCCGCGGAAAGAAAACGGTGACCCAATCGTGGTGACCCTCCGCGCTCCGCCTGCGCTCGATGGCGGCGGCCGCCGCGCGCCGAAAGCCGCGCCGTGCGATACTCGCTTCTCCGCGCATGCGTCTCCCGGTCCCGATCTTGGCGCTCATGGCTTCGGCGCTGTTCGTGTCGAGCTCCGAGCCGCACGCGGGAGAGCCCGCTCGGGCTTGCCCCCGCGGCATGATCTCGATCGATGCGCACAGCTGCATCGATCCGTTCGAAGCGTCTCTCGATGACCTCGATGCGCGTGGAGACGTCGTCGGCGTGCACCCCCCGAACGAGCCCGTCGGCGACAAGAGGGTTCGCGCCGCCTCGAGAGCCGACACGAAGCCGCAGGCGTACATCGATCAGAAAGCAGCCGCCCAGGCCTGCGCTGCCGCAGGCAAGAGGCTCTGCACCGACCACGAATGGCTCTCGGCCTGCGCAGGAAGCCCCGCGACACACTACCCCTACGGGGAGCGACAGCGCTCCGGGTATTGCAACGACGCAGGCGTCGAGGTCTTGCCCGCCATCTTCCCCGGCCGCGGCGTCGACCTCTTTCGGCTCGATCGCATGAACGATCCGCGCCTCGACCTCGTCCCGGGCTCGGTCGCCTTTGCGGGCAGCTTCACGCGATGTCGCAACGAGCTTGGCGTCTACGACATGGTCGGCAATCTGCACGAATGGACTTCCGACCCCGAGGGCACGATGCGAGGCGGCTATTTCCTCGACACGCAGTCGCTTGGAGAAGGCTGCCACTACGTCGCAGTCGGACACGACGCGACGTACCACGACTACTCGACGGGCTTCCGTTGCTGCGCCGATGCTTCGTAGCGAAGCCATCGGCGTCGCGTGAGCGTCGACGTGGATTGGGATAGGCTAGGCCACCACGCGTATCGAAGAAGACGTCCTGTCGTCCTGTTGAAACTCTCTCGATATCGACAGGCGATCCCGAGTGCCCCAATTAATTTTGGCCAATCGGTTCAATCCTCTGCGTCGAGGTATTAGGGCGGGCCCTTCAGGGCCGGCGTATCAACAAGTCGATCGATATTCCGCCTCAACCTTCGGTCCCGCGACGCGCTTATTTCGACCGGGCGCCTTAGCCCCGATATGGCGACGTCGCAGCGTGGGCGACCGACAATGCGAGCAAGTGCGCGAGCAAGTCGACTCCGTCTGCCGACGAGCTCTCGGTCGTTTTTGCGGTCGACGCAGCACGCTCGGTGAGGCGCCGAGCCGTCATGAGTCGGTCGTCGAAGACGGCCGTCGTGCACCCGACCTTGAGTCGCTCCATCGTGGTGATGAAGTTCATCGCGCGTGTCGGACCGAGATCGGGCCCGAGCCCCGAATATTGCGCAGCGCCTTCGAAGAGGATCCATGGCGTCTGCCCGCTCTTGCGAAACAGATACAAGACCTGCTCACGATCTTCGTTCGACTTGACGATCTCGCGTGTCGTGCTCTTGGTCATCATCAGCCCACCCGTCGCGATCGCGCGGCCCACGGCGAGCTTCTTCTCGGCTACTTCGCTCACCGCGACGCTCGAGCGCTGGTGCATCGCGCGGAGAATGGCGCTCACGTCGTCGTACGGAAGGCTGTCTTCGCCGCTCGGGGGAACGTCGGTCACCAAGACCGCGGGCTCGAATCGGAAGCGCCTGATGAGTCGCATGCGGTTCGAGCGCACGACCTCGGCGTCGTCGCAGACGAGCGAGCCGTGACCCCGTGCGCGGATCTTTTGGAACAGATCGACCGCCTTCGCTCGGCTCGCGGTCGTCAGCACCATGGCCGGAAAGCCGGCCGCCATCATCAGTCGACTCTCGTAGGCCGTGATTCCGAGATCGGTTGCGAGCGCGGTCGCCTCCACGTCGATTGGGGTCTTCAGACTCGTGAGGGCGACGACGAACATCGTGCGAGGTTAACCCCAAGTCGGCCTACGCCCCAAGCCCGTCGCTCGAGAAGGCGACGACGTACCAACCCTTTCGGCCGAGCTCGTCAGGACTTGCCCGGCGCTCGAGACGGCGTCCGACGGGGGTGGTTGTCGTCGGATGGCGCACCCTACCGTGGCAATAGGGTCCCAAAGCATTTTATTTCGACCGTCGATTGACCGGTAGAACGCGCGATCGAGCCTGCAAAACAGGTGTGAAGCCGCGACGTTCCGATCTGCCACACTGCCGCTTTCCCACGAGGCGCGCTGGCGTGCTCCGTTCAAGCATGTCAAAACCGACTCCCGCTTGAGACTCTCGTCGCGCGATGTTCACTGCTCGCGCGCAGCCGGCAGCTTCGAAAAGACCGCTGCCTCCGAGACCTTCCCAAAAGGAACACCATGCGCAAAAGACACGTTCACGTGTCGTTGCTGTGCGGAGCTCTATCCGCCTGCACCGGACACCTCGGGGGAGACTCTTCCCCCAACTCCTCCGGCTTGAAGGTGACCGACGAGGTCGCGCAAGAGGTCGGAACCACGGGCATGCGCCGCTTGTCGGTCGACGAATACAAATCCACCGTCTCCGATCTCGTGGGCATCGATTTAGCTACGGCACGTGAGGTCCTTCCTGTCGATTCGATGGTGCCGTTCGACAACGACTACACGCTGCAGACTCCGTCGGAGGCCCTCATCAAGGGAGCCGAGATGCTCGCGGGAGATCTGGCCGATGCCGTCGTCGCCGATCCCACGCTTCGCAGTCGCGCGGTCGGATGCGAGCCGCAAAGCGCTGCGACCGACGACGTTTGTTTTCGATCGTTCGTCACCCAGTTCGGTCGCAGAGCCCTGCGGCGCCCTCTTGCCCCCGCCGAGATCGATCGATTCGCTTCGCTCGCCCAAGTCGGCACCGATGCCGGCGATTTTTGGACGGGTGTGAATGCCGCGTTACGAGCGTTCCTTCAGCACCCGGAATTTCTCTATCGCGTCGAGTTGGGCGAAGCGGTGGCCGATCATCCAGGGCTCTTCGCGCTCAGCGATTACGAGATCGGGACGCGTCTCTCGTATTTCCTTCTCGGGACCACGCCGCCCGATTGGCTCCTCGATGCCGGAGCGGCCGGTCAGCTGAAGACGAAGGAGGGAGTTACCGCCGCGGCTTCGAAGCTCTTTCAAGACGACCGCGCCCGAGCGCGCATGGCTCGATTCCATTCGATGTGGCTGAGCTACTCCGAGCTCAGCAAGACCGGGCTCTCGGGACAGATGCACGACGAGACGGACGCCCTCTTGAATCGAGTCATCTTCGATGAGAAGCGACCGTGGGTCGACGTGCTCACGTCGAAGGAGACTTGGGTCACGCCAGAGCTCGCGGCTCACTATGGGCTCGCGTCACCGGGCGCTTCTGCTGGCTGGGTGAGCTATGGCGATTCCGGTCGCAAAGGGATTCTTTCGCAAGGAACCTTTCTGTCGGCCGTCTCGAAGTTCGGCGACACCAGCCCGACCCAGCGGGGTCTCCTGGTTCGAACGCGACTCTTCTGCGAGAGCATTGCCAAACCCGATCCGAGCCTGATGGTCAATGTCGACAAGCCGCCGATGTCTGCCGATGCGAACGCTTGTAAGAAGCAGCGCTATTACATGTCGACCACGCCCGGCTGTGCGTCGTGCCACACCCTCATGGATCCAATTGGATTCGGCCTCGAGCGCTACGACGCCACCGGAGCCTTTCGCGACACGCAACCCAATCGGCCCGACTGCCCCATCGATGGCGAAGGCGAGTTCGTAGGCGAAGGCACCTTCAACGGAGCCGGCCAATTGGCCGACTTGGCCGTCGCATCAGGTCAGCTCGAAGATTGTGTGGCAAGGCAGATTTATCGATTCGCCATCGGTCGCACGACACTCGACGAGCATGATGAAGCCATCATGACGCGCGTCGTCGCCGACATCTCGAAGGGCCAAGGCCTTCATGTCGACGAATTGATCATGGACTACGTGGGGTCGGACGCATTCCGAGTCCGCCGCGCAGAGGTGACCCAATGAACGAACGACGATCCACACCCGGAGGCCATTCGACCTCGCGTCGCCGCGTGCTACGCGGCATGGGCGGAATCTGCCTCGCTTTGCCGTTTTTGGAGCTCTTCGCCCCCAAGAAGGCGCACGCGGGCACGCCACCACAGCGCTACATCTTCACGTTCGGTGGGATGTCAATAGGTTCGACCGGTCTCGACCAGATGGCGCCCCTCACCGAGGGACCTTTGGCGGGAGCGTTGACGCGAGGCCTCGCGCCTCTCGCGGCCCACGACAAGATCACCGACGTGGTGTCGATGGTCTCGGGGCTCGAGATCCCAGTGGGCGCCACGCCACCCACAGCTGGCCGACCTCCGTCGTTTCATTCGACGAGCCATCAAGTTCTTTCCACGGGACAACGCTGGGACGTGAACAATCCCGGGCGACTGCCCGGGCCCTCATCCGACTGGATCGCGGCCAAGCACCTCGCCGGCAACACGCTTCAACCCAACCTCGTCTATCGCGCGCAGCCTGCGTTCTACCGAGTCGGCAACCTCGATGGTGGCACCGACGGCGTCATCTCGGCGCGCATCAACTCCTCGGGGCAGCTCGAACAGGTGCCCCCGATCACCAGCCCTCGGCTGGCGTACGAAGCACTGTTCTCCGGGTTCTTGCCGCCCGACGCAGCTGGCGCGGCGAAGGCGAAGCGATTGCTCGCGATGCGCAAGAGCGTCGTCGACCTGGTCGCCGGCGACGCACAAGCGCTCGTGGCTCGTTTGGGAAAGGCCGACCAGATTCGGATGCAGCGTCACTTGGACGAGCTTCGCTCGCTCGAGACTCGCCTCGATGCGCTCGAGTTGCCGGCGACTGCGTCGTGTCATCTCTTGCCCGAACCACCAGACGATCCGCCGATCGGAGACGCGGTCGATCCGTCGGGAGGCGGCGACTACACGTCGAATTACACGAACGCGAACGGCTATTCGAACGAAGACCTTCGCGCGAGCACGATGATCGACCTCATTCAGATGGCATTCGCGTGCGACATCTCTCGCTGCAGCTCGTTCATGCTGACGCACGCCCAATGCTTCATGAACATGTACACCCCGATTGGGTTGCCGAGCGATCTGCACCAGGTGAGCCACGGCAGTATCGGAGACACCGATCCGGAGGTTCAGGTGGCCCTCGCCGATTGTGCGGCATGGCACGTGAAACATTTCGCGAACCTCGTCCAGAAGCTCAGAGACACCGAAGATGTCGACGGTTCGCCTCTGATCGACAACACCGCAGCTTGTCTGGCGTTCGAGGGTGGGTGGGGCTTCGATTTCGAAGACCCGAACGGTCACGCGAGCCCGCACTCGACGCAGAACATGATCATGTTGGTCGCCGGTCGCGCAGGAGGGATGCATGCGACGCCGGGCCGTCACATCAAGGCACAAGGCCAACACCCCGCCGCCGTCTTGAACACGATGCTTCAGGCCGTGGGCGTCGACGAGACGCTCGGCGAGGTCTCTGGACGCGTCGACGCTTTGTTCGGTTGACGCGGCCATCGACGCTTCGAGGGTGTGCGCGAAGGAGCTTTCGTTGGGCAATGGGAGCTCCTCGGGTTTACGTCTCGTGAAGCACTTAGCGTACCAGGCTCAATACCCGTATTCCCGCCTCGTCAAGCGAGTTGCGCGCCGAAATCACGTATGCCGCGTTAGCGTGTTTCTCGGCAGGCTATGGCAATCTGCTGCAATGGGGCGATACGTCATGACGTGGCGATGACTGCCACGTTGCGTGGGCTGAGATGGGCGCCGAAGGCGATCGAAACGTCGACACGGCGGCCCGAGCGCACGAGGAGCATTGCGCGGTCGAGCGCGACCCAGACCTCGATGAGCCTCCCGAGCATGGTCCTCGGCAACTCCCATCGACGCATGAGGGCATAGCACCGAGACGCCTCGCTCGACGCCGCCCCGATGGCCACGCTCGTGGGAGGTGAAAGGCTCGCACGATCGAACGCATACGCAGCGAGCGACGCGAACGACCCCGTCGCACGACGTCGATTGATTCCGCGCATCTCTTCTCCCGGCGAAAGCTCGACGCCGGCGTCGCGAAAGAGGAGTCGAAGCGCCAGTCGGTTCTCGCGCGACATGGAGCGCGTCGCGAGGTCCGCTTCAATCCCTTCGTCGCCGTCGCGAGCATTGCCGAGACCCAGCACGGCGCGATCGAGCACCAAGTCTTCGGCCTCGACGTTCGGGGGCGTGACGAGCGGTGACCGCGCGCCGTCACGTTTTTGAAGACAGCAGGCGATGAGAGCCAACGAAGATCCCGCGCTCGCGGCCGCTCGGACGGCGTGATCGCCCAGCTCCCCGCACGCATGGAGGCCCACCACGAGATCGGTCGGGCGGAACGCGGAGGCTGCATGGCGCGCGTCGAGCTCGAGAAACGATGGTCCGTCTGCGCCTGTGAGCGAACGCGCGACCGCGACGCGGTCCGGATCGCGCTCCCAGCCCTCACTCGCGAGACGAAGCGCCGAAGCGAGGTGACGGGTCAAGTGCCCATGGCCGGAGCCAACGTCGACGATGCGCGTCGCGCTCCGTGTGCGTCCAGCGAGGAGCGCCGCGAACGCCGTGATTTGCGCATGCTTGCGTGGAGAAGCACGCCGAAGAGTGGTGAGCTCGCTCCCGCTGCTCGAGGCGGGCTCGAGGTAGATCACGCCGCGAATCGCCGACGCGAGCGCGATGAGATCACTGGGGGCGGCGCGTTGCTCGCACAGACTCGTCGCGAGACCGTCGCGCTCGGCCGATTGCACCGACTCGTCGGAGAGTCCTTCGAGAAACGATTGCCATCCGCGGCTCACACACCACGACGGTGGCACGGCCGACGTGCGCTCGCTCGTCACATCACGCACCGAGGCGAGCAGCACGCTTGCCTCCTGGAAGCGTTCTTCGATGCTCGGGCTCATCTGCGAGGGCCAGCTACGGTCGCCATGTCTTTGGTCCAAGGGGCTGTGCTGGAACACGACCCACGTCATCGCCCGGCGCGAAAAGCAGGGCGGCGCGAAAGACATCGGGCCGCTCGCGGTTCATCCGCTCATCGCCAAGCAAGGACTGCTCGGTGGAGAAGCCAAGGGCCTCGGGAGATCTTCCCCTCATCGCTCGCCGGCTCCGCTCGTCTCGTCCGATCTGCTCGGCTCATTCACTCGGCGCATTCGCTTCGATCAGGGTCTGAACGGGGGCGTGTAGCCCGGACGTTTCAGCGTGTTCGCCTCGAAGAAAGCGTCGAGCGCTCCCACGCGGGGCTCGGCTTCGGCCGCGCCCTCGAGGGCGAGGTTGTGCAGCTCCTTCGGATCGTCGTTCAGATTGTAGAGCTCCACCGTCGCGTGGCGCTCGTCGGTGATGACCTTGTAACCGTCGGGGAAGAGCAGGGTTCGCTTGAGCCGCCCTTCGGCCAAGATGGGGCGTGTGAGCTTCGGTGTCTGCCCACGCAAATAGGGGACGAGGCTCTGGCCCATGTATTGGCCGGGCGTCGGAAGCCCGAAGAGATCGAGCACGGTCGGCCCGATGTCGATGAGCGAGACCGCGTCGCCGACCGCCCGAGGCGAGACGCCCGGCGTCGAGATGATGAGCGGGACCCGGAGTAGCTCTTCGTAGAGGGTGGTTCCGTGCTGGATGGTGTTGTGATCGCCGAAGCCCTCGCCGTGGTCCGCGGTGACGATCAGCGTGGTCCGCCGTGCGAGTGGGAGCTTTTCGATGGTGCGACCGAGGCGCGCTATCTCTTTGTCGACGATTGCGAGCTCGCTGACGAAGCGCTCTTTCGGAGTACCGATTTTGCTGCCCCGATCGTAGGGATAGTGGGCGTCCATGAAATGGGCGAAGACGAAGAGTGAGCCGTCGCCCTGCTTCTCGAGCCGTTCGGTGATGGCATTGACGAGCTCTGCGGCCGTCCCATTGCTCTGGCCTCGGCGCGGGTCCATGTTCGTCTCTTCGGCGAAGCCGCGCGTGACGCCGTACTCGTTCGTGAACCAGAGGATGCTCGCGAAATCGACGGTCGTGACGCCGTGCCTGCCGAGCAAATCGGGGAAGCGAGGGCTCGGATCCTGCCAAGGCCAAATTCCGGTGCCCGCCTTCTCCGACCAATACATCTGCGAGAAGTAGCGGCCAGAGAACAGCGCAGAATATGTGAACACCGTCCCCGGGCCGGGGCTTCGGGCCTTCGAGAAGTAGACTCCTGTCGCTTTGAGACGCGCGAGCTCGGGGAGCTGTACGAGGTATTCCGGAGTTTCGAATACGTCGGTACGGACCGAGTCGATTCCGAGGAAGATGACGACCTGCGGCGTCTGGGTGCGCGGCTCGGTCGGTTGCACGTCGGCCGCGCCGATGCGCGGCGAAAACCAGACGAGCTGCTCGGGTGGAATGCTCGCGGTCGGATGACTGGGCAATGGGCGTCCGCGAACCCGCGCGAGGAACGGTACGAGAACGCTCCCCGGCGTCGTGTAAAGCTGAAGCAAAACGTTCGTGCTCGGTCTCAGGCCGACCGAAGCGAAGGCCGCGACCGCGAGGAGTCCGAAGAGCGGTCGAAGGAGCTTCGGTGAAGACAGCCGTTCGGGGAGCGCGGCACCCTCGAGAGAAGCTCCGATGAGCACTGCGGCTGCCCACGCCAGAAAGAAATGTCCGCCTTCGTAGTCGTTCTTGAGAATGAGCTCGTTCGCGACCTCGGCCGCGATTCCTGCGACGAGGCTGAGCCATCGGAGAAGAGGACGTGCGAGCACGCGTCCCAGGATCCAGGCGAGGGTGATCCCGAGCGAGGTCGCTCCCACGAGCAAGTTGAGAATGACGACGGGCCAAATCCCCGCGAGTCGGGTTTGCAGCGCGACACGGCTGGACAGGTTGTCGAGATCGGGACCGAGCATCAGTGAGCCTGCCCCGAGTGCCACGAGCGAGATCACGATGGCGCTTACGAGCCCGCGCTCCGCGAACCGCGGACGCACCCGTCGAAACGCCGCGACGAGGAGCGTCGAGAGCGCTCCGAGGGCCAGCAGATGTCCCGCGTCGAAGAGGTGATGAAGGACACGGACGAGCACGCCCGAGGGCGGACGCGGAACGGCTGCGGTGATGAAGATCGCGTTCGTTGCCGCCAGCGCGATCCAGCCGAGGAATATGGCGAGCTCGGGGGAGACTTCGCGCTTTCTTTCGGCTGTTTGGTCGGGATCGCCCATCAAAAGAGCTCTGGCACAACTTCGAGATCGCTCGGCCCATCGAGCAATCGCTCGTCATAGCGGAGCGAACGCCGACGAACAACTACCTCAGTACGCTCACTCGCCTTCGTCGTTCGAGCGACCTTGCGGGACCAGAGGAAGCTGCAGTGCCGATGCAGGCGCAACGCAGGGGCGTTTGAGATCGACGACGGTGTAGCGAGCGTTCTCGTAGGCGGTCGCGAAACAGCCTAGCTGGGCGCTCTTTCCGAGCCCGACGATGGCGAAGTCTGGGTGATACTCCTCTACCAGCGACGAAAGACGCTTCGCGTCCATCGCGTCGTACCCACCGAGGTCGCTCCAACCGCCGAACCGCGGGCGACCGCTGAGCTCGCCCATGCGCCGGTACCACTCGAGCACCTCGCTCGGGACGACCGGGTTGCTCTTCCAATCGGCGATGATCGCTCGCTGACTCTGAAAGCGAATCGTCTCGACACCGGGCGGCGAGAGGAAGAGCGCGTCTTTGGGGGTCTTGGTGCGCATGAAGTCGCAGAGCTCGCGCTCGTCTTTCGAGATCCCTTTGAAGAGGGTCGACTTCTCGGGGAGCGACTTGATCGTGGGCTCGACGGTCTTCAAGATCGCGATTGACGGGCCGAGCGACGCGGCGCCGTAGGCGAACGCTCCGAGCGCCGTCGCGCCTGCGGTGAGTACGCTCGCGGGGAGCCGCGGGTCTGCGAGACGTGCGAGGTACACGACGACCGTCGTCAGCACGGCAGCGCCGGTGAAGGCGAGGGACGCGAACGCGATGTTGGGCTCGTTCCGCACGCCGTGATGGAGGCAGAGCAGCCCGACGCCGCTTCCGATCATGAAGACGGCGCCCGACGGGACCTCGCTGAGCTCGGTGGGCCGGACTGCAGCGCGCATGAGACCTGCCGCTGCGAGCGTTTGGCAGAGCAAGGCGACGTGGGGCGCGATTCGCCAAGGAAAGAGCTGCGTCGCAGCACTGCTGTGGAAGAGCGCGCTCGCCATCACGCCGCCCCAGACCATGAGGCCGAGCCCGCCGGTGAACGCCAGAGTCCGCTTGATCTCGTCTTCGTGTCCTTTGCGGAGAAGCGCGGCGCCGCCGAGCCCCAGCATCTGCCAAGCCAGGAGCGGCGCGAAGTCGCCCACCGAGCGCGAGAGGAGGAAGTGATGCGGTGCGCGGATCGTCGTGTAGATCTCTTGCGCTCGGGCGCTATCGGGTGAGTGCGCGGTTCGGAGGATGACCGGCAGGAGCAAGAGCAGCACGAACGACGGGGCCGCGAGCTGCAGCGCGAGGCGCCTCGGGAGGTCTCTGCCGCCGAGAGAGGCGTGTGCCGCAATGCACGCTCCGAAGAGCAAGATGAGGTAGTTCCCGTGGAAGATCCCGGCGAAGGCGACGGCGAGCCCCGAAACGAAGTAGCGACCGCGCGCGAAGAACAGCGCCGCGCCCAGGAGCCCGACGCTGCCGAGCGTAGAAGGCTGCAAGATGTGATCGAAGACGTAGGTCGCCGCCGGACCCTTCGTGCGCGTGGCGAGCGCGAGCAGCATCATCGCCGCGAAGCTCGGCAGAACGACCTTCGGCGCGAGCGTACGGATGAGAGCGTAGAGCGCCATCATGCCGGCGACGACAGCGAGGACCGAGACGACCAATACCCCCTTGCCTGACCGGTCGACCCCGATGCACGCGGCCGCGAGGTACTCGAAGGCTCGGTGGTAGTGGGTCGTGTGCATCACGACCCAGTCGCGTGTGAAGAGCTCGGGATCGAGGATCTTCAACGAACCGAGCATGTAGATGACTTGGTTGTCGACGCCGTAGTCGGGGCTGAGCCCGAGCGCGAAGGCCGTCGATAGAACCAGCGCGACCAGATGCTCGACGTAGCGACGCGCGCGGGGGAGGTGGGCCTTCCACGTCCTGGGTGAATCGCTGCTCGCCGTCATGGTCATGCTTGGCCCGGGGGTCACGGGGCCGCACCCATATCATCTGAAGCCTCGTGCGGGATCCGCGGTCGTCGGATCGCACGATCGTGCCCCCCCTCGAAGCCCGCGTACGATGACCGATTTCGCGAATCTCTCCCAGATCGCTGAGGACGCGAAAAAACCGTGCCCACTTATCAGGGATGTTGCTCAGCCGTAGGGTTCGGTATCCTGTTGGGCCGACGTGGATGTCGCGGTCATGGACCGCGCGAACATGGGCACACGGCATCGTCGAGTGATCCGAATTCGGGCGCGATCGCGAAGCGGTCAATGAGGTCGTAGCCGAAGTCGGCCTGTGGACTCTCGAAAAAACGAAGGCCCCGGGGCCCCGACGTCGAGCCCTTCGAGGTACTAGTCGAGTGGCTGATGATCTCCCTCAGATCGCCCAGTCCCGTCGCGTTCGAGCCGGCGAACGAGCGTGGATCTGGTAGGTCGTGGTCCATTTCCACGACGGCATGGGGGCTTCTCGGGCGGATGCTTCTCGCCTCTGTCAGTGAGTCAACGCCTTTTTGAGATTGGCGACGGTCGCCTGCGTCTCCTTCTGCTTCGGGAGAAGCTCTTTGGCGACGAGCTCGCGGCTTTCGCTGTCGAGGTTGCCGAGGTCGGAAAGGTAATCACGGAGCCCGTGATTTTCTCCCTCTTCGAGCGCCAAGATGGCTTCTTTTTCACCGAACAGAAGCGCGCTCGCTTCGACCGTTTGCGCGAGCGCTCCCCACGCGCCCGAGCCGTGGCTCGGGGTGCCGCCGAGTCGGGTCACGGCTTCGGTGAGCGTGTGGACGCGCAGATCGTGCGACTTGGCGCATTGTTCGAGAGTCGTACGAACGGTGAGCGTGCGTACTCGATCGAGCGCTTGGCGGTAGGCTTCGACGGCCGACATCTCACCTCGCAAAAACGAGTTCAGCTGGTCGATTGTTTGGGGTTTGTCACTATTCATGATCAGTCTCCGTCCTAAAAAGGGGGGCGCCCAAAACGACAGAACAAGATGTGCGCCAACGCACCAAGCCCGAAGTTTCTCGCTATGAAATGAACGCGTCGTCGATTCATCTCGCGTGACGGCGGGCATTCGCGCCGCACTGTGGCGTCTTGCGTCAGCCCCATCGAGCCGAGTCAAATGGGACAGACGTGCAGGCGTCGCGGTGTCCTTCCGGCGATCGGGGAGGTATCGTCGGGCCGACCGGCTGTCGCTCGAACGACCGAGGGCGGCGGCTCCGAGGAACCAACGCAACATGGGAATGCTCGACAAGCCTGGGCTCGACGCCCTCATCGCACGGGGATGTGACACGTGCGGGAGCCACCGGCTCGTCTTCGACATGATGGTCGATGGGCTCATCCCGCTCATGGGGGGAGAGCCAGTCGGAAAGCTGAAGTGGGCGTACGATGGTGAAGCCTTTTGCGACGGAGTCTTCGAGGTCTGCTGCGCCGATTGCAAAGCGCGCCTCTTTCGCGAGGAGTGCTGCACGCGCTGCCATGCAGAAGGTGGGCTCGAAAGGGCGCTCTCTACCCCGAACGCCTATCCGGTTCCTCTCGCTTGTCCGAAGTGTCGCGGTGAAGAGGTGCGGTACATCGCGTTCCTGCCCGCGCGCACGCTGTACGAAGGCAAACGCGTCGACAAAGCGAAGACAGACGTCGACATCCACGACGACGGATTTCACGGCTACCGCGTCGATTGCAAGGTCTGCGCGACGGTGAGTGAGCTTCGTGACCGATGTCCGCTCTGTGACGCAGCGGGACCTCTGCGCGAACGGCCGAGGTGAACGCCGCGATGGGCCCCAGCCGTGCCCGACCGTACGTCTCGGCGGTCTCGGGCTTGGTGAGGAGGCGTCAAACCGCGCCGACGACTACCTTCGCGGGTCGGAGCACCTTGCCACCGAAGCGGTAGCCGGCTTCGACTTCTTCGACGACGAGCCCTACCGAATCGAGAGCACCATGCACCATCGCGATCGCGTGGTGCAGCGCAGGATCGAACTTCTCTCCCGTCGCCTGGATTCGCTCCGCGCCATGGCGAAGCAGGACCTCGCCCAGCTGATTGCGGACCATTTCGACGCCTTCGACCAAAGCGCTGTCGGCCCCCGATCGCCCGGCGCGGACGGTGCGGTCGAGGTTGTCGAGAACCGGCAGCAGCTCGCTCACGAGCTTGGCGCGCGTTTCGTCGTAAACGCGCTGTGCGTTGCGTTCGACGCGAGCCTCGGCGGCTTCGAGCTCGTCGAGCGCGTTCCGCAGAGCTTCTTTGTCGGTCCCGGGTGACGCGACGGCGGAAGGTGCCGCTTCGCTCGACTCATCCACTCGCGTCTTGGTTTCTGCGCGGTCGTCGGTCGGAGCTTCGTCGCCTTCGGCGGGCAAGACTTCGCGGGCGAGAAACGCCTTTCGAGCGAGCGCCGCTTCTCGAACAGGCGCGGCGTCACGTGTCAGAGTGGCTTCGCGTGCCAGAGCGGATTCGCGTGCAACGACTTCGCGTGCAACGACTTCGCGTGAGAGAACGGCTTCACGTGCGAGAGCATTCTCTCTCGCCAGCGCGGCTTCGGACAAGGCGCGGGCGCGCTCGGCAAAGGTCGTCGGGTGGCGCTGAAGGAATGGGTTCTGTGGTTCGGCACGCGGCATGTGCCCACGCGGTAGATTCGGTGGCGGAGGAGGCGGCGGGTCGAGTGGAATGGACCTCACCGGTACGCCGAACGGCCTCGAAACTGGCGCCGCGACCGATCGCTCCGGGCGTCGACCGCCGAACGGATCGAAGGGAGAGCTGTTCCAAGTGAGTCCGGGCCAACGCCCACCATTCTGCGCCATGGCGATCTCCTGCGAGCGGCTTTGCCCGCCTGACTCATGAGTAGCCATGCTTCTTGCCCCGTGCCACGACCGCCTGAACTTCGGCAACGACCGTGCTACCTCTTTTGCATGAAGGTCACCGTCAAAGAAAAGACGTACGAGGTTTCTACTGCCGCTCCGGGAGGGCAGCACAAGGTCGAGCACGAAGGGAAGTCGGCGGGGAGCTTCATCATCGAGCCAAGAGAGATCAAGCTCCACCCCGATGGCGGAGTGAGCGAAAAGCTTCTCTTGGAGATCGCGGAGCGGTTCATCGACCTCGGCGGAGCGCCGATGGGAATCGCCTGACATCGCATTCGTAACCAGGCCACTCAGCGTCCCACGATTTTTTCCCACACGCTCAGTCTCAAAGCGTCTCCCAATCCGGTCGGCGGAGATTTCTGAGCGAGCGTTTCGACCAACTCGCTAGGGGCCGGCGCTTTACGCCAGAGCGCCACTTGTCGCGCCGACGCCGCCACCCCTCGGCCCATGTTGCCCAGCTCGTAGTCGACGGCTTGCACGGCCTCTTCGAGGATCGAGAAGCGACCCATCACCGCGCCGTCGAGGCTCACCTCCCACTTCTTGCCTCGCACGGCGCGTCTCAAGACCAGCGCTTCGCTCGCACGTCCTGGTCGTCGCTCGAAGTGCAGACCGAGTCCGTGGCGGCCGAGAGAGAACCAACCGTTGTCGGAGATGGCTCGCACCTCGCTATCGGTGTCGAGCGTGAGAGGATCGAAGCTCGCTGCGCGCTCTTGGATTTCGTGGAGCGTCAGCGCGCCCGCCTCGAGGGCGAAGCCAGGGTGGTCGAGCACGATTTGCTGCCAGACACGTCGCGCCTCGGAGACGTCGCCGCCCAGGAGATCGAGATCGCGCGGCGTGCCGAAGAGCGACGGCAGAGAGCAGAGGCTCAGAGTCGACAGGTCGACGAAGTCGAGGATCAGGCAATCTTTTTTTTCAGGATACAATCGCGTCCCGCGGCCCACGCACTGGGCATAGAGGCCTTCTGAGCGCGTCGGACGCGCCATCGCGATGCACGAGACCCCCGGATCGTCGAACCCTTCGGTGAGGACCGCAACGTTGGTGAGGACCTGCGTCTTGCCTTCGCGGAAGTCGGCGAGCGCCGTCTTGCGCGTCGCGCTCTGCATCGCCCCGTGCACGATTCCCGACGGAACGCCGAGAACGTTGAGCGCGCGGCATAGATTCTTGGCGTGGCTCACGTTCACGCAGAACGCGATGGTCCGTCGGTCGCGCGCGAGCTCTTGGATGGAGCGCGCGACGAGGACGTTGCGCTCCTCGATGTCGACGGCGGAGGCGAGCTCTTCTTCTCTGAAGTCGAAACCCGTTGCCGAGAGTCGGGTGAGGTCGGCTGCGGTCGAGATTCGAAACCCGCGCAATGGAGCGAGAAAGCCGTCGTCGATCATCTCGGGCAGCGTCCGCGTGTACACGATGCGTTCGAACACCGAATCGAGGCCCTTGCCATCGCCACGTTCGGTCGTCGCCGTGAAGCCGAGGAGGGTTCCTCGATACCCGGCCTCGAACACTCCGAGCTGGCGGAGCACGCGCAGGTTGTCTTCGGCCGCCGCGTGGTGGCACTCGTCGTAGATCACGAGACCGATGTCGCGCCCGCGAACGAGTCGGCTGAGCCGCTCTTCGTGGAGGGAGCGAATCGAGCAGACCAAGACTTTGGCGTGCTCGGGGGCGCGTAGCGCGCCCTGCTCGATCGCGACCACACTCTGGCCTTCGAGGGCGTCCTCGAGCTTCTCGCGGGCCTGGCCGAGGAGCTCTTCGCGGTGCGCGAGCACCAAGACGTCGCGACGCGCGAGCTTGGCGAGGTGCGAGAAGATCACCGTCTTGCCGGCGCCTGTGGGGAGGCAAACGAGCAACCGCTTCACGCCACTTCGGCGCGCTTGGAGGACAGCGTCGATCGCGTCGCGTTGGTAGGGCCGCAGGGTCGGTGAGCTAGGAGTCAACGGACGATCTCTTTAGTCCACATCGACGGTGGCGCCGCTGGGTTGCGCACTTCAGCGACGATTCGACGTCGGCGCGGACGACGCTCGAAGAAAGATCAGAGATCCCAGTGGAGGTCGATCTGCGTGCTCGCGTCGGCGGCCCACGAGCGAGAAGTGAAGCGGGCATCGACCGCTTTGCCACCGGCGATCTCGACGAGGCGCTCGAAGAACCCGAGCGATTGGTAGCTGGCGGTCTCTTCTGCGAGCTTCGACATGCCGTAGCTCACCGTGACGCTCGCATGGTTGTCGTCGACAGCCTCGACCGCGAAGGCGACCGGATCGAAGAAGCTCGCCGCCAGGACGCCGAATCTCATCAGCGTCTCGGGAGGGGCGCCGGGCGCGATCAACGTAGGAAAACGCTTCGTTACCGTGTCGACCTGGAAGCGCCCCCACATGCGGACACCATCGAGCTGACCGCGCGCGACCTCCTTCAGGATCGCGACTCCGAGCCTCTCGAAGGTTCCCATCGGGTACCAACCTTCGGGATCGACGTTCGTCAGGATGATCGCGAGATCTTCGGGTTCGAGGTGTTGCGACCAGTCGACGCCCTTTTGGCTTCGCACCATTCGGACGTAGTCGACGAACAGAAATCCGCGGACTCTTTTAACCACCTAGGCTCCTCTGCCGCGGTATTTCGAAGGCGGCAGCAGCTAGCTTGCTAGTACGGAGTGTCGGCGTCAGCAGAGAAATGGGGCTCGCGCTTCGGGGGGTGGCTGTACCTTCTCGAGGTCACGTCAGGTGTGCGATGGCCCGAGCGACCGAGCAGCTAACGCTTGTCCGTGGGGCTCGGGTTGTGCGCATTCGGACCCTCGGGGTTTCCACCGTGGGGTTCTATCATTCGGACGCGGGTCGACGCGTGCGCGTCGTCTGACGCGTTCTCGTCGAACAAAGAAGCGAACGAGGTCCCGACCCTCGGCGTCGGGCTGCGCATATTCGCTGTCGGCTTCTCCGTCGATCGTGGCGAGCTCTTCGCTCGCGACGCGAGGCCATGGCGTCGCGTGCTCTCTGCGATAGTGCACGGTCGCGTCGATGGCTTCGACCTCGACCCGATACACTTCGTCGCTGTCGATCTCGCGAAGCTCTCGGTACTCGGCCGACACGCCGGCCTGCTCGACGCCGACGTGCTCGATTCGAATGACGAGGTATTTCTTGTTGAAGCCGCTCCGCGGGTGTTGGTCGAGCTCGAAGACGTCACCTCCGCGGAGATCGACGCATGGCCCGTCGCTCCGTAGTTTTCTTCACGCGACAAGAGTGATTCGGCGCGGACACGCGCCAGG
>JAYUUB010000053.1:0-18472 GCA_043755175.1 Polyangiaceae bacterium
TGCATCGTTTTTGCATCCGTATTGCTGTTGAAGTCGCCTGGTAAACACGATCCTGGTGCAGTCGATCCGCTCGGCGATCTCGTCGCCAAGTCGAAGAGCGGCGGCGCCGCTTCGAGCGATTCGGTCGGGCTCGACGTCACTTTCCCGAGGCTCCTGTCGGACGGCTTGAAGCCGACGACCGCACTCGAGGCCGTGCGCGGCTCGAAGCCCGCTCCCGAGGACGCCGACTTCAAGCTTCTCCCGGGCCACCCGACCTCGCCACCCGTGGCAGGTGACCGCCTCCCGGTGATTCCACTCCCGGCTCAGCAGCTCCTCGCCCAAGCCGGCAAAGAGACCGCGTCGAGCCCCCAAGACGTCTTGTCCACCATGGCTCGCCAGGTCACCCGCGACACGGGGACCGAAGGCGAGGCCGGCGGTCCTGGTGGGTTCCAGCTCCAGGTCAGCTCCTTCACCGAAGGACCGGATGCTCAAGCGTTCGCTGCGGCTCTCCGCCGTCGCGGTCACAAGGCTTACGTCGAGTCGGCCTACGTGAAAGGTCGAGGCCTATGGCATCGCGTTCGCGTCGGACCGTTCAAGTACAAGCGATCGGCCGAGACCTACCGACAGGAGTTCGAGGCGAAAGAGCGTCTCGTGACCTTCATCGTCAGCCCGCCGAAGACCAAGGTTCGCGTCGCGCAGGCCGGCACCGGCGAAAACGAATAGCCGACACTCGGCGCTCGGCCATCACTTCGGGAGCGCGAAGTAGACGAACGTCTTGCCCTTGCTCGTCACCTTCGAAAGATGCTTCGCGAGCACGGTCGTCTCGCGTGAGAGGTGCTCGAGCGTCGGCGAGCTCTTGATGATCGTGTCTTTCAGCGACTGCTCGATGCCGTAAAACGAGAGCGCGTCGCCCATCTCGAGCACGACCCCCGAAGGCCAGTCGGCGAACGACGCGCTGATCGTCTCGTCAATCTTCTGGACCTTGCCCGAGGCGTCGGTTTTCTCGGCGAAGAGAAGGAGCACGACCGTGGCACCCTTCCCGTCGCGTTCGAACCGCTGCACGCGTCCCTCGGTCATGTCTCGGACGCCGGGCGGAAGGCTCGGGTTCGAGACCTTCGCCTTGGCAAACTTCGCCCTCGTGACTTCGACGAGCTCCTGCCGTCGCTTCTCGATCTGGCGGATGCGCTCGGGAGTGAACACCGGAAGGACCATCGACCGCACCTCGTCGACCCCGGGCGAGAGCGTCGGGAGCTTCGGGACCGCTGCGATGAGCCCGCGCGATGCATCGAAGCAGTAGGAGTCACGCTCGTAGGCACGAGGCTCGCGCTTGTGCATCGTCGCCAGCACGGCGTCGCTCGGCGCGTAGCCTTTCACGAGGTAGAGGAACGTTCGGTTGGTGGCCTCGAACGCGTCGAAAATCGACGCTTCGATCTCGTATCGCGCGGGATCGCTTCCGGCGGTGAACTCGCCCGCCGTCTCGGGATCACCCTTGGGCTTCCAAGCGAGTAAGGCAGAGAGGCGGTCGTAGGGATTCGGATCGCGGCTCTCTTTGGCAACGAGCTGGGTCAGGTCGGCGAGGTCGTCGTCGAGCTTTTTGGCGTAAGATGCGTAGGCGTCGTCGCAGCGCTTGGCCCAAGTTCGGTTCGTCGCCGCGAGCACGAGCGCTTCGTACACGTAGCGCGTGCCCTCGTCGCCCTTCGCGAGGCTCTCCCAATCGGGAATCCACTTGGGATCGGGGTTTTGCATCGACCCTTTGGGGTTGTCGTTCGGCTTCTGTGAAGCCTTCTCACGAAAGCTGTCGGCGCACTTGTCGGCCGTGGTGCATGTCGAGAAGTCCCAGGCTCGATACGTCGCGACGATCTTCGACGTGTCGGGGTGTGTGCTGGTCACCGGCTCGTTGAGAGCTTCGGGAGAGGCGCCGCACGCGCCGAGGGTGGAGAGGCCGAATAGCGTCGCGCTCGTGACGAGCATCGAGCGAACGATCGAGGTCTTCATGGGGCTCTCTGCTAGGGCGGACATGCGAATGGGGGGCGAACGAAGTAAAGCGCTGTCAATGCCTACGAGATGTCGATGCATCGAAGCTACGGGTAGGTTTTGGAGAACATGGCTCGCGACGGTTCTCAGCGAGCCGTCGGGGGGCCGACGCTAGGGGGCAGGTCGTCGTCTTCGCCGGCCCCGTCGCCCGTGTTAACGGGCTTGAGACGACGGGCCGAAGGCAGAAGAGCGCACGCGATCGACAGCTCTGCCGAGAGGACTCCGCGTGCACCACCGATTCGGCCGGCGAGATCGGTGAGCGCTCCGGCTGTCCCACGCAACACGAGCACCTCGAGCGTGCGGGTCGCGTCGATGGCCACTCGGAGCGCCGAGACGATCGGACTGTCGAGCGCGCCGTGGGCTCTCGGAGCCGCTGCGACCCCGCTCCCGTCGACCGTCGGCTCGCTACGAGGCGCTTCCAGCACGAGTCGAGCGATATGGTCGCCGTGCTTCTGGGAGTACACGATGGTCAGGGTCCCGGCGACTGGGGCGCCCCCGTCCCACGCAGCCTTGGTGAGATCGGCGCGGACGAGATCGCGAAGGGCCTCGGAGCGATTCTCGTACCCTTTCTGGGCGATCCGATGATCGAAGTCGGTGAGCAGCGCTCGATCCATCGCGACGCCGAAGCGGACCAGCTCGCTCATCGGTCCCCCGGGATCTTCTCAAACGTCATGCGATCGCACGTCTGCATTTCGAGCGCTCTCGCTAGTTTTTTCGACGTGACAGGTGGTGTCTGATGCTGTCGCGCACCGGTCCGCTCACGTTCTTGTTCTTCTCGAGCAACCTGAGATCGCCTTCGCGCAGATGCTTGATCATCTGCATGGCGACCGTGACGGGCGTCTTCGGGTTCTCGACGAGCGAGCGCTTGACGGTGTAGCGCTTCACGAACTCGGGGTTGTGCCCGATGATCCCGAGAACATCGGCTGAAACGCTTCGATTCGAGGCAATCTTTTCGGCGTCGGCCTCGCTGAGCGATGGCGACTTCGCGGCGGCGAGCGCCACCATGCGGTTCGAGTCGCGGATGAGGATCATGATCTCCTCGTGATCGCCGACCATCGCCGTTCGAACCTTCTGGCTACTGGTCATGCTCGCGAGCCGCTGCATCAGCGGGACGAACTTGTCCTTCAAGACCTCTTGTCCGTCGTCGAGCTCCTCGTGGGTGTCGTCTTCGGAGCCGCTCTCGCGAATCTTGCTCGCGATCTCGAGCGTCTCGCGGAACAACATGTCGTCGAGCGACGGCTCTTCGGTCGCCTCGAGAATCAGCTCGTTCGCGATCGCGGCCGCCGCTTCTTTCCAAGCCGGAATGCCGACCTGGACGTTGTTGCGGACGGCGAGCTCGACGATGCGATCGGCCGTCGACATGCGTGTGTTCTTGTTGAGATAGAGGTTCTCGATGATCTTCGGATTCTTGAGGAGGCGCTCTTCGTTCGTCGCGATGAGCTCGGCCGCGCGTTCGCTTGCGACCTTCGCCAAAGCTTCCACGGTCTCCATGTCGAGCGCTGGCATCGTGAGCAGGCGCTCGAGCACGTCGATGCGGTCGAAGTAGCGAGTCGCGAGCGCGTCAATCGCGTGCGGATGCAGGTCGCCACCGATCGCGCCGGTGAGAACCGGCTCGGGGAGCGCGGAGAGTGTCTTCAGCGCGTTGGCGCGGACGCTCTCGGTCTCGCTCGTGCTGAACGCGACGAGGAGGGTGATGAGGTCACCGGGACGGATGCCGGGAGCGATGCCGCGGGCCGCCATCTCCTGCATCTTCGGCGGAGCCTGGAGCATCTTCTGCGCGGGGGCAGGAAGCGTGGAGGGATCGAGAAGACCGAGCATGGTTTTTCCACCAAGAGAGCGAGCTCGAGCGAGCGAATGGCTGGGTTGTTCGTCGAGGTCGGCGATGACGAAACCCGACGCCTTGGAGCATCGGCAAGGTGCCTTTCATACCACGAAGCGCGGGAGAGTCGTTGCCGAGGCGGAGGCTGCACACTATTCTCCCGGTGCCCTGCGCGGGGCACAGCCGCATTCGAGCGCGCCCGGGAACCAAAGAGGAGCAAGAGATGGGGATCGTCGACTTCGTCAAGGGTGGTGTTCGCGAGATGATGATCGCGCGGCCCGACAGCCTGAAGCACCTCATCGTCTACAAGCACCCCGATCAGAACTTCCCCTTCTGGTCGCAGCTCACGGTCGACAGCGACGAGTGCGCTCTATTCTTCAAAGACGGCGTCTACCAGGGCTGGCTCCCGGCTGGCCGCCACACGATGCAGACGCAGAACATCCCGTTCTTGAACAATCTGGTGAACAAGTTCACCGGCGGCGACGTGTTCATCGCCGAAATCTACTTCGTCAAGACGCAGCCCATCCGGAGCATCCCGTTTGGCGGCAAGCTCGAGTCGATGGAAGACCCCACGCTCTTCGAGTTCGTCGTTCCGCGAATGTACGGCGAGTTCTCTTGCGTCATCACCGACCCGGTGCGCTTCGTCGTCGGCTACCACGGCCAAGCGGCAGGCCCACAAGACAACGACGTCATCCTCGACTGGGTGAAGCGGCTCTTCTTCATGAGCGCCAAGACGGTCATCGGTCAGATGTGTGTGCAGACCGGTCGGTCGCTCCTGAACCTCGGCGGCATGACCGCCGAGCTTGCCGGCCGCATGGTGCAGAGCGCGCCCGACCTCGCCGACATCGGCGTGAAGATCCTCCAAATCGGAGACTTCAACATCAACTTCTCGGCGGAAGACGAGAAGCTTCTACGCGAAGCCAACAGGGCTCGCGCAGAGGCGCGACGGGGCGTCAGCATCGCGAGCGATGCCGCCAAAGCGAAACAGTTCGAGCTCGATCAGAAGTTCGGACAAGATACTCGCTACGTGCAGCAGCTCGCAGGCAACTACTCCAACTACGCCGCGGGCCAGGCGATGATGGGCGCAGGTGAGGGCATGGCGAAGGGAGGCGGCGGAACCAACGTCGCCGGGCTCGGAGCCCAAATGGCCATCGGCGTCGGCATGGCCGGAATGCTGGGCGGCCAGCAAGGAGGAATGCCTCAGTTCGGTGTCGCGGGTCCGGGTGCACCAGGAGGACCGCCGGCCGCTGCAGCTCCCGCCGCCGCGGCTCCTGCCACGAGCCTCGAAGACCGACTCGCCAAGCTCGCGAGCTTGAAAGACAAGGGCCTCATCACCGAGGCAGAGTTCACACAACGCAAGGGCTCGATCCTCGCAGAAATCTAAAACGCTCGAGGCTGCGCCCGTTTTCGGATCTCGCCCGCCACACGGTTCGGCCGGTCCGAGCGGCGCCGCCGAAGAGGCGAATCTCGGTCTCCTGGAGCCGTTTCATTTTGTACGGTTCACGCGAGAGGCACGCTTGGGCGACACCGTCACACCGAACAAGGGCAGCGTCCGCGCACAACGCGCTTCTTTCGACGCGTCGACCGTCCCGATGATGCCTCGCGCCCATGTCGACGGCATGGTTTCGAACGTGCGTCAGAGCCCGCGTGCCGAGACGCATCCCGATGTGGTGCTGCGTAACGCGTTAAAGAACGCGACACAGCCCGACGCGACGCTGCCCGACGCGACGCTGCCCGACGCGGCGCTGCCTGACGCGACGCTGCGCGATGTCACGCTGCGCGATGTCACGCCTTCGCGCACGATCGTCGACGAGGCCACCCACCGAGATGGGCCCGAAGCGAGCATGCTCGACGCCGACACCGACACCGCGAGTCTGTTCGACGAAGCGCGCACGCTCATCGACGAGAGCACGCTGCCACGCGAGAGCTGGGGATGTCCGCTCTGTGGGGCCGTCTATTCGCCTGAGCTCGAGCGGTGCCCAGTCGACGGCGAAAAGCTCCTGGTGCTGAGTTGGATCCACACCGAAGCCGATTCGCTCATCGGCGTCGTGATTCAAGGGCGCTACGAGCTCGAGAGCGTTCTCGGGCGCGGGGGCATGGGGACCGTGTACCAGGCGCGTCATCGCGCGCTGGGCAAGCGCTTCGCGCTCAAGGTGCTTCGGCCCGAGGTCGCGGTCGATGCCGACTCGGTCAAACGGTTTGTGCAAGAAGCGCAGATCGCAGCGACCGTGAAGCACGACAACCTCGCCGACGTCAGCGATTGCGGCGAGATCACCGGCGACGATTTTCCTGCACTGGGCTCGGCTCGACTGCCGTTCTTCGTGATGGAGATGCTCCGCGGTCAGTCGCTCGGAGACAGGCTGCGCGACAAAAGAACCATCGACGCCGTCCTGGCCTCCGAGGTGCTTCGCCAGTGCGCGCTCGGGCTCTCAGCGGCGCACGAGGCTGGGGTCATCCACCGCGATCTGAAGCCTGACAACATCTTCCTCAGCGAGGTCGAGGGGAAGGTGGTCTGCAAGATCCTCGACTTCGGGGTCGCCAAGATCATCAGCCGGGCCAAGCTCACCAAGGCCGGTACGGTGTTCGGAACTCCCTACTACATGAGCCCCGAGCAGGCCTCCGGCGGCGCCCTCGACGGGCGCACCGATCTCTACGCGCTCGGCGTCGTCCTCTACGAAGCGATGAGCGGGAGGGTGCCTTTTTCGGCCGAGACGCACATGGGAGTCCTCACGAAACACGTGTTCGAGGTTCCCGAGCCCATCGAGACCGCCGTCGCCGATCCGACGACCTTGGGGCCGCTCGGAGCGATCATCATGTGCTGCCTCGAGAAGGATCCCGCAGCTCGGTACAAGAGCGCGAACGATCTGGCGCTCGCCGTCGAGCATGCGATGAGCGCCGGGTTCGCGCTTCCGGCCGCTCGACCGCAGCCTGCGCTCCGACTTCGTGCGGCCTCGCCGGTGGTGCTCGCCGCTGCGCCCCGCGCGACGAAACCGTCAGGTCTTCCCAAATGGCTGTGGATCGCCGTTCCCGCAGGCATTCTGCTCGGAATTGGCTTCGCGGTGATCTCGCGTACGTTCTTCCATCGAGGCTCTGCCGAAACGGCCACGAGCGCCGCGTCGTCCGCCCCAGAATCGACCGCTGCTCGAGCCGTCTCGGTTCCAGTCGTTGCGGCGGCAACTTCGGTCTCATCGATTGCCGCCGCATCGATCGCCGCCTCATCGACCTCAGCCCCAACGGCTTCAGCCGCATCTGCAGCGTCCTCCGCGGCCGCGTCCGTCGCAACGAGCAATGCTGTCCCCCCGCCAGTGACGAGCCCGACCCTTCGTCAGCCGCATCCGGCCGCGAGCGCCTCGTCGGTCGCGCGGCCCTCGGGAGTGATCGAAACATGGTAGGTCGATCGCCGATCCGGCGTCGTACGGTGCCGAGAACCCCGCTTCGAGGGGTGACGTCGAGACCTGCTCTCGAGCAGTCGGGCTTCCGTTGTACATGGGTCGCGAAAGCGCGTTGTGCTCGGTCGTTCGACCATCGCCACGTTCGTGTGCGATGCTGCCGCTTGACAGCGGATGGGCGCGCTCGCCATCCTGCGCGGAGCTAACGGTGGCGAAAAGACAGCTTCTTCTGGTCGATGGGGACCCACGCAGCATTCGTGTGCTCGAGGTGAGCCTGCGGAAGGCTGGCTTCAGCGTCACCACGGCCTCCGACGGACAAGACGCGATCGCGAAGATCGAGCTATCTCCGCCGGATCTGGTCATCACCGATACGAAGCTCCCCAAGTCGAACCGGAGCGGCGCCCGTGAGCTCGACGGCTACGGCCTCGTGCGCATGCTCAAAGATCGGCCCGACTGGACTGGAATTCCGGTTCTCTTTCTCGCCAGTCAACGCTCGATCGAAGACAAGATTCGCGGACTCGAGCTCGGCGTCGAAGACTACCTCACCAAGCCCATTTTCGTTCGTGAGCTCATCGCGCGCGTCAACCTGGTCTTCGCGCGCCGAACCCAAGAGGGCATAGCGACCAAACAGACCGGAGTCGGTCGCACGAAGTTCGCTGGCGCGCTCGCCGACATGGGCGTCGTCGACCTGCTCCAGACCTTCGAGGTGAGTCGCAAGAGCGGCATGGTCAAGCTCGAGAACATGGAGACCGAGGCGCACGCGAAGATCTACTTCCGTGATGGCAAAGTGGTCGACGCGCAGCTGTGGCCGCGTGGTGAAGAACCCGCCGTGCCGCAGCCCGGGCAAGGAAGGCTCGTCGGTGAAGAGGCCGTCTATCGCACGCTCATCTGGAGCGACGGTACGTTCGAGGTCGAGTTCTGCAAGGTCGACGTCGAAGACGTCATCGAGTCGACTACCCAGGGGCTGCTCATGGAGGGCATGCGGCGGCTCGACGAGTGGCAGCGGCTGCTCGAGGTCCTGCCGCCGCTTTCGACCGTGTTTGAAGTCGACACCGACGAGCTCTTGGCTCGCCTGAGCGAAATTCCCGACGAGCTGAATGGAATTCTCCGCCTCTTCGACGCCAAGCGGACGCTCATGCAGGTCGTCGACGCATCGCCGTTCGAGGATCTGTCGACGCTGTCGACCGTCTCAAAGCTCTACTTCGAAGGCCTTCTCAAGAAAGACCTGGAGATCGAGGAAGGCGTCGTTCCGAGCGCCGACCCTCACGCGATGCTTTCGACGCCGGCTCCACCCACCGCAGAGGCCGTCGTCCCGGCGCGCGCAGCTGTCACCGACGAGCCCGGGGCTCTGCACCCGGACGCGCATCCCGACGCGCATCCCGACACGCATCCCGACGCGCATCCCGACGCGCCGCCCGATTCCCCAGCCCCACCGCCGACACCGCCGCGCCTCGCGTCGGCCGCCGAGTTGATGGCTTCGATCACAGAGCCGACGCCACTCCACGCGGCCGTCCCGCCCTTGCCATCGGCCCAACCGAACGGGGCTCCTTCAGGACCGCGCACGCTGGGCAATGGCCCTCCGTCGACTCCAGGAGCGTCGGGGCCGCGCGAGACGATTTCCGTGAAGTCGGGCGGCGAGGCGGCTGCGCCCTCGGCTTCTTCACACGCCCAAGCGACGGTGCTCGAAGCGCCGGCGCGCGTTGCGCCCGCGCTGCCTGTCGCACCCATCGTCGACGCACCCTCCGACGACGACGAAGACGATGACGAGCCGGTGAGCTCTCGTCGCGACCCCTTCCACGACGAAGATCTCACGCCATTGCTCGCGGCCCATGCCGAGGAGTCGCCGTTCACCGAGCGGAGCGTCGAGGACGAGCAGGACGAATTGCCACCTCCCGACCCCGAGCGTGAGGCGCGACGGGCACGTCTCGTGCGCATCGTGGCGATGATCGTTGCGCTGTTGGCAGTGCTCGGGATCGTCGCCTTGACCATCCGTCCCGACACGTCGAAACGGGTCGCACCTTCTTCTGCGCCCGCTGGCTCGCAGCCACGGCCCTCTACGTCAGACGAGCCGCCCAAGCTCGTTCCGGCTGCGTCGGCGGCACCTCCGGTGGTCCAGCCCGAGCCTTCGTCGGCTCCGACTGCGTCGGCCGTACAGTCGGCGATCCCCGAAATTCCCGAGTCTGCCGCGCCCTCGACCTCTGCCGCTCCGGTGGCTTCGTCGAGGCCTTTCGGCCCGTCGTCCACGACAGGGTCCGGCGCGCCGCTGACGGGCCGGCTTCCCACGCCCGACGACACGAGCCTCCCTCTTTCTGCGCGCGTCATGAAAGCGCTCGAAGCTGGGGACACGGGGCGTGCCGTCGGTCTCGGGAAGCAGCTCACGTCGCAGTCCCCCGGCAGCGCCAACGCCTGGTACCTCTACGGAGCAGCGCTCCAGTCGGCAGGCCAGAGCGGCAAGCCTGCATTCCAAAAATGTGCCGAGCTGGCCCCCGCCGACTCACCTCAAGCGGCGGAGTGTCAGGCACTCTCGAATTAGGCGTGCCCAAGTGGGTGCCCCCATGTCGCGCGCGTCCCTTGGTCGGTCGGATTTGCGCCCGACGTCGGTGAACGACGACTCACCTTCTCAGCGCGCACCAGCTCTTTGCTTGTCAGGACCGACGGCGGGTTCCGTCCGTCCCCCCATGCGAAATCAGACTCCTTCGAAATCGACAGGAGCCTCGGTCGCGCAAGTCTGTAACGACGCGTTTCGCCAGCGAATTTCTTGGACGAGCTCGGTCCTCGCGAGCTGCGAACCCTCGTCTTCGACGTCGCCGCAGACGCGCGATGGCGTGCCATCGACCCGTCGTCACCCGTGCTACGGTCCGAGACCCGATGAGCGAAGATTGGGCACAGCTCTCCGACGAGGAATTGTTCGGAAAAATTCTCGAAAGGCGCAGCCGTGACGGCAGCCTCGAGCAGGGCGCGAACGACGAGCCCAACGTCCGAAAAGACGTCGGCCCTCTCGTTGGGCACCTTCTCGAGCGCTGGCGTCGGCCGGCGTATTACGTCATCCGACGCATCCAAAAGAGCTATCGCCGGGGGACGCCCGACGACGACGCAGAGCTCTTCCAAGACGCAGCCTGCAAGCTTCTCGACCGCGGTCTCGATCAATTCCGAGGCTTCGTCGCCGCAAACGAGGCCACACAAGAGCCCGTTCGCGCCGCTTCTCCAAAGACGTTCTTTCTTCGGATCGTCAAGCACACGGCGATTGATTTCTATCGCAAGCACCGAGAGGAGCTCGCGCACGCGAGCGTCGACGGCGAAGAGCCCGAGATCTCTCGACCCGAGGCGGAGCAGGCGAGCATCAAAGCGCGACGGGCATCCGAACGCGACGAAGCCCACGAGCTCTATTGGCGCGCGTTCGAGCGCCTTCGCGCAGAGCATCCGAACGAGGCCACCGCGTGGGACGCCTACCACCACCAAGACATGGATGACCACGAGATCGTGGCCAAGACGCTCGGCATCACGGTGGCCAACTCGTACAAGCGCATCAGCCGCGCTCAAGCCCATCTCAAGCTGTACCTGCTCGAGCTCGAGTCGACCTGAGGCGGCAAGGCCGATCAGATTCGATCGATTCGAGCCGATCGGGTCGACATTCGACGGTGAGCTTCGACCGTAACACTGGACGGTGAGCGTCGCGCGTTGCGACGCGATCCAGTTTTCTGATTGTCTCAACAGGAGGAATCATGCCCCCGCTCTCTGCTCCGAAGCCGAACCCCTACGTCGAAACACGCTTGGCTGTGCTCTCGAAGAGCTCGACGAAGAGTCCGGCCCCGCACGAGGTGCTGGCTGTCGTAGGCGATCTTCTGAGACGCCCTTCGGCGCTACGCGGCGCGGTGATTGAGAGCGAGCTGTCAGCGGCGCTGAGCGCCCTCGGTCCGAGCGAGGTCGTCGGCGCGCTTGCGCATCTCGACGTGACGACGTGCGAAGAGAGTCTCACGCGAGCCGCGGCCGAAGCCTTCGACGCAGCTTTTGCCGACTCGATCGAGGAGCGTGATCTTTTTGCAGAAGCAGCTCTTCTCGGGCTCCTCGTTCGAGACCGCGTCGAGAGCATCGTTTTCGCTGCGCGGCGGTTCGCGTCCGAGACCGGAGACCCATCGGTCGTCGATGCGGTGCGTGCGTCGGATGCCCAGTTCGCCGTCGTCGACCGAGCGCTGACGCGGAAGCACGCGCGTTCCCTCACCGGGATCAACGCCGAGCGCCGTTCGAGCTTCGAAGAGCTCGATCCCGAAGCGCGTGAGCGGGCAGTTTGGTTCTCGGCTCGTCTCGATGCCGACGGTTTGTTGCATTCGCTCGCCATCGACCCGGCCCAAGCGATTCCGAACGGGATTCTGCCCGCGCTCGTCCAAGGAAGAGCGGCCACCGTGCAACGCGATGTCGAGAGCTCGTCTCTGCCATCGTTCACTGCGAAGCAGCTGAGCGACGGGGCGACACGCTTCGACGACGCCGAGTCGAGCGCGCTCTATCGGGTGACCCTAGGGACGGCTTCCGCCGCGGAGCGGGCCTTTCTCGAGCAGCGTGCGCGAGCTTCTGCCGACCTCGGTGTCGCGATCCGCGAGGCTACCGATACCGACTCCGACGCGGCATCGATCGAGTGACCAGAACGAACGTTTCGACCCGCTCCCAAGATGAAATCGAGGGAGACTGCTCGACGAGCGCCAGCACCGAGGGGACCTCCTTCGACCCGACGGTGGGTCGCGCGCTAGCGGCCGCCGAGCTCGTTTCGTCGCGCCCTCGGATCGAGCGCCCAAACGAGCAGATCCGCGAGGAGTGTTCCGAGGACGACTGCTGCCGACGAGATGAAGACCGCGCCGACGACGGTGGGGGCGTCACGGTTCTGCACGGCATTGACCGTCATCTCTCCGAGACCCGGCAGACGGAAAATTTTCTCGACCACGATGGCACCGCCGACGAGCGCACCGAGGTCGAGCACCGCGAGCGTGGCGATGGGAGTGAGCGCGACACGTAGCACGTGGACGAAGACCACTCTGGAGCGACTCGCGCCCTTTGCGATCGCGGTCCGCACGTGGTCCCGCTCGAGCGCGTCGCGCGCCTCTTCACGCACCAAGCGCGAGAACGTCGCCGCCCCGTAAAGACCAAGCGTGAGCGAGGGCAAAATCAAGGATGCCAGATGCTCGGCCGTCGTCCTCCCGAAGCCGTCGAACGGAAGGATCCCGAGTCGATACGCGCAGAGGTATTGGAGGCCGAGCCCGAGCACGAACGTCGGCACGGTCGAGAGGAGGAGCGAGGTGCCGACCACGATCTCGTCGGTTCTGGAGCGAGGTCGCATCGCCGACGAGAGCCCGGCCGCGCCTCCGAGCACGAGCTGGACCAGGATCGCGGCAAGAGCGAGCTCGAGAGAGACGGGGAGCTTCTTCTGGATGAGCCGAGTGACTGGCTGGCGGTAGAGATAGCTGCGGCCGAGGTCGACGTGAACACGCGGGAGAACCTCGGCGCAGCCTTCGTGGTCGGCCGAGCGGGGCGCGGCGTGGCTCAGGTGGACGAGGCGGCTCGCGTACGCAGCGAGCTGCACGAGGCGGGGTTTGTCCAGCCCCAACAACCGCCGCGTGTTCGCGACGTCTTGCTCCGAGGCTTGCGGCCCGACCAGGAGACGCGCGGGATCGCCAGGAAGGAGCGTGACGAGACCCCACGAGCCGATCGCGATGGTGACGATGACCATTGCCGCTCCGAGGAGGCGTCGAACCACGCGCCCGAGGAGCTTCACGGTGTCTCCGATCGAGGAAGCGATGTACCCGCGAGCCAGGTGCGCGAGAAGTCGAGCGGCGCGAGAGGGTTGGGCGCGTAGCCTTTCAAGCGCGGCAGCCAAACCTCGAGCGCTCGAGCGGAATGGGTCGGTATCCACGCGGCCTCGTCGGCGACGATCTGCTCGGCGCGGGCGAAGAGCGCCATGCGGGCCACCTCGTCGGTCGTCGATTCGGACGCGTCGATCACCGAATCGAGCTCTGCGTTGGCGAAGAACGCGAAGTTGGCGCTGGTCTCTCCGATGGAACGCGACGACAGCATCGGATCGAAGAAGCTCGCAGGATCCGGAAAGTCGGCTGCCCAAGCTGCCCATCCCATTTGCGCGGCTCCGCGGCGTGAGACCTTGGCTTGGTATGTCTGGTAGTTGACGAGGTCGAGCCGGATGCGAATACCGATCGCGGCGAGCTGCTGCTGGTAGACCTCGGCGGCTTGTTGCTCGAAGGATTCGGCCATGGCGACGTAGTCGATGACCTCGGGGTAGCCACCCTGCTTCGTCGTCGGATCGTACGGGTAACCGGCCGCCGCCATCTGCGCGAGCGCCGCCTGGAGATCATGATGCCGCAGAAGACCCTCCACCCTCGGGCTCGGAAGCGCGGAAGGGATCACGCGGTCGACTGCGAGCTCGTCGGGCCGGATCCCCTCGAGCATGCTCGGATCGAGCGCCAGCGCCACGGCGCGCCGCATCTCGCGGCGATCGAACGGCGCGAGCTCGGTGTTGAGAAACACCGCATACGTCTTGGTGCTCTGGACCCAAGCTCGCTGATCCGTGAGCCGCGGATCGTTCGCGAACAGGCTCACGTCGGCAGCGGCGAGATCGCGGACGAAGTCGAGCTCACCGCGCTCGAATCGATAGCGCTGCGACGTGGGCCGCACGTTCATTCGCCACTCGATCGCCGCGAGGTGCGGAAGACCTTTTGCGTAGTAGTCGTCGTTTCTGACGAGCGCGATTCGGTCTTCGGGATCGATCGCCGCGATCTTGAACGGACCGGCTCCGCAAGGAAGCTTTCCCGAGCGCAGGTCGGAGGCCGGTGCCGACGAAGGGCACACGGGTGAAACGAATCCGAGGGTGAGCAGCGACAGAAAGGTCGCGCTCGGTCGCGAAAGGTCGAAGGCGACTTGCGTGTCGGAGAGCGTGCGAATGCCGTCGATCGTCGGAGCCGTTCCTGCTCGGAACGCCTCGTATCCCAGGAGCGCTGCGTAGTGGCTCGCTTCGGGACACGCCGCCTTGGGGCTCAGCGCGCGTTCGATGGACCGCTTCACATCGGAGGCTACGAGAGGCGCGCCATCTTGGAACACGAGACCGGAGCGCAGAGTCAACGTCAGGGTGTGCCGGTCGTCGGACCATTGGTACGCCTCGGCGAGATCTGGCGCGACGCGGCCGTCGGCGTCCCACGTGAGAAGACGCCCGAACACGTGGCGTCCGATCGCCACGGCGACCTCGTCGTACGCGACGGCGCTGTCGAGCGTGGCGACGTTGCCGAATGTCGCGAGGTGGAGCTCTCCGCCGCTCTCGGGCGTTTCTCCACCTTTCGCAGGAGGCAACGCGCGGACGGCTGGTCGCGGCATGAGCAAGACGAGCAGAGCCACCGCTCCTGCGAGACCGAGATCGATCGGCCATCGGCCTAGAGGCGAGCCTCGTTCGGTCTTTCCGGAGATGCCGATTCGAAGCGCCTCGCCGAGCCTGTAAAAGCCGCTGGTCGCGAGGAAAATCGCGGTTGCGGGCGCGACCACCAGGATGGGCCTCGTGCCGAGAAGGGTTTCGGCTTCGTGGAGCATCCGCCCCCAAGACGACGTGGGTGGCTCGATCCCGACCGACAGGTACGAGAGCACGGCTTCGGCCAAAATCATCGCGCCGACCAGGCTCGTGCCGAGCGAGAGCGCCGTGCCCGTCACGTTGGGAAGCACATGTGTGAAAGCAACTCGGACGTGAGAAGCACCGAGCGCGCGGGCCGCGTCGACGAAGTCGCGCTCGAGCACCTCGATCGCACGACTCCGAACGACACGCGCGACCGAGACCGTCGACACCAATCCGAGAACGACGACCACGCTGACGGCCGTCGTGTGGCCGACGAAGACGCCGATTGCAGTCACGAACAACAAGAACGGAAGGGCGAGCAGAACGTCGACTGCGCGAAGGACGAGCCCGTCGGCGAAGACGAGCCCGGCCCTGCGCAGCGTCGCTGACAGGACACCGATCGACGCTCCTAAGAAGGTTGCGATCGTCGACGCGAAGAAACCGACACCGAGCGAAATTCGCCCGCCCGAGGCGATACGCGAGAGGACGTCGCGCCGTAGCTGATCGGTCCCGAGGGGATGCGCGAAGCTCGGCAGAGGCGGGCCACCATCGGGAGGTCGCGTGAGCGAGAAGTCTGAGACGTTGGGGTCACGCAGGAACCACGGCAGCACGACCACCAGGATCAGCAAGGCGACGACGAGCCCGGCGCCCAGCTTGGCGCCTTTCGCACGTCGTGTCCTCTTCAGGAGATCGAGCATCGGCAATCCGTGCGTCTCCGCTCAGCGCCGGCCTTCGAGAAACTGCGTGACCGTCGCGACGAACTCCCGGGGCATCTCCTCGGCGGGCGAATGCCCGGTGTCCATGATCTCGAGCCGCGCGTTGGTGATCTCTCGAGCGAGTCGCTGCGCGTTGACCACCGGGTAGACCTTGTCGTCGCGACCCCAGACGACGAGTGTCGGCGCGCGGATCCGACCCACGCGCGCCACGACGGCCCGCGTGTCGAGGATCGCGTGCATCACGGAGTAGGCGCTCTCGCGCGCCGCAGGTGTGTTGAACTTGTCGTAGAGCTTGTCGATCCGATCGAGAGGGAGCTCGGTTCCTTTCGAGAACACGTCGTCGCGGAAGTAGGCGCGGAAGAGCGACCGGCCGTAGAGCTGCTTGAAGACGATTCCGCCAATGATCGGCATCAGCGGCAGCCGGGCTCGAAAGCTCATCGGGAACGAATAGGAAAGCGAGTCGACGAGCACGAGCCGGTCGACCAGCTCGCTGTGGGTCGCGGCCAGCGTCAACGCGATCGCGCCGCCCATCGCATGTCCGACGACGCTCGCGCGGCCGACACCGAACGCAGCGATCAGATCGGCGAGCGATTCGCTGAACGCTTCGATTCCATAGGGGTATCGAGCCGGCCCTGGTTTTTCGCTGTCGCCGAAGCCGGGCAGATCGGGCGCGATGACGTGGAAGCGCTCGGAGAACAGATCGATCACGTCGTCGAACGCGGCGTGGCTGACCATGAAGCCGTGGACCAACAAAAGCGGAGGCAAGTCTTCGCTACCAGCTTCTACTGCGCGGATTCGTACGCCTCGAACCGTGACGTCGCGGGTTTGCCGCTCGAACGTCCTCGACATGCAGGGGACGCTAACCGTGCCCTCTCCGCATCGCAAACGAACCGCACCCTCGCGAGGTAGCCGGGCGCCGCTTCCACGCCGTTTCGGGCGCCATCGGCCCAAAAAGATCGCGCAACGACCGACCGAAACAAACGACGGCGGCGGACCCGTCCGAGTGTCTTCTGCGGACGCTCGCGGACCACGCGAGGTCACGAATTTGGCCTGGTTTGCGCGCTTTCTGTGCTTTTGAGACACACGTCGACGCCCATGTGAGACACGGTATGCAAGTTTGCGCAAACGTTGAGGTTTTCTTCACTGCGTTGCGTCGTCGCTCCGAGCTTTTTGGCTGACGAACAATGTCCCAGCTCGGACCGATCGCACGGCCCCTAGCGCTTTTCACGTTCCTTGCGCAATAAAACCACGGAGAGAAATTGACTGTATTCTACTGAGTGGAATATGGTCCGGCCCGGTGAGTGAGAGCGGTTCCAGTCTCACCAACAGGGAGTGAAGGTGGCGGGGATTCTTGAGAACGAGCTCGACGCGCTAGAGCGTGATCACCCGGAAGGGCTCACCTCCGTCGAGATACTCGCGCTCTTCGAGTCTCACGGCATCAAGTTCAGCGAGGCCACCCTGAGGAAGTACGTCCAGGTCGGTCTCCTCCCCCGGAGCGTCCGGGTGGGTCGCAAAGGAAAGCATCAAGGCTCGCAGGGGCTCTACCCCACGGGCATCGTTCGGCAGATCGTCGTCATCAAAGAGATGATGGCTCAGAACCTGACCATCGAGGAGATTCAGAGAGAGTTTCTCTTCGTCCGCGGCGACATCGAAGAGCTCGAGCGCAAGCTCGACAAGATCTTCGCGACGCTCAAAGACGCGACCAAGGCACGGCGAAGCGAGCCCACCGTGCGAGCCATCACGACCGACTTGTCGTCGGCCGAGAGCCTCGCAAGAGACCTCGTACAAAAGCTCGTGGCTCTGGAGGAACGGCTTACCACTCAAGCAAAGCTGACGCGGAGAGCCGCCGGCTGAGCTCTAGAAGATTCAGTCCCGAAGAGCTTCGGGGCGCTGGGGGAGGCGGACGATGTTCCGCCAGTGGATGCAGCAGCAACAGAGTTCGTTCTCGGCCGTCGAGGCCGGGTAGGCGCGCTGGGAGCGCCGAAGGCCGCGAGGCCGCCTCGATCCCAATCTCTTTTTCTTCTCCGTCGCAGACGGAGCGCAGCACCCCTTCCGCAACGAGCATCGACGCCGATGCGGGAGGCGATGAAAAGCGGCGAAGTACCAACGTCCGGAGGGCATTCGGGCGAACGGGCACTTCCATGCGCCTGATTTGAAACGAAGCGGAGGAAGCGCATGACCACGGACGATCGCGAGTTTGGCACGGTGGAAGAGATCTCGGACGAGCCCCGAGAAGACATCGACGGCACCGTGCCGGTCGTGGAAGGCAATCTCGCGCGCGCCATTCGGCCCACAGCCGATACCGCGGTCACGCGCGAGCAACGCCGCTCGCGACGCAAGCGCGAGGTTCGTGCCCGCACCATCAGCGTGAAGCGGATGACGAAGCGCGAGCTCGAGATCGGCCGAATGCTCTATCCCGAGAGCGATTACGAGAAGCCGAAGACCCGCGCCGAGTGCGTCGAAGGAATGCGGCCTTGCCCGTTCGTCTCTTGCCAGCACCACCTGTTTCTCGACGTGTCGGCTCGCACGGGTGCCATCAAGCTCAACTTCCCCGACCTCGAGGTCTGGGAGATGAATGAGAGCTGCGCCTTGGATGTCGCCGATCGTGGCGGTACGACGCTCGAAGACGTTGGCGCGATCATGAACCTCACCCGCGAGCGCATTCGCCAGGTCGAAGTGAAGGCCCTCGCCAAGCTCCAGGCGCTGCGCGAGATGGAGTCACTCCGCGACTACGTCGACGAGGGCCCGGTCGGCAAGCGCCGCCTGCCCGTGATCACGGTCGAGGAAGATGAAGAAGAGGAAGAAGAAATTCAAGTGAAGGCCGAGACCGTCGCTCGTCCGCGACCCGTCATCGAAGACGCGGTCGAGTTCGACGGCATCGACTGAGCGTTCGCTCGCCCTACGACTCCGCCTTTGACGCGCGCCTCTTCACGAGGCGCGC
>JAYUUB010000054.1:0-6512 GCA_043755175.1 Polyangiaceae bacterium
CCGAGAGCACCGGGGGTGGTGCGCTCACTCGATTCGTTTCAAAACGTAGAAGCCTCGAGGGCTGTCGACAGGCTCCGAGGTGTCGCCGACGGCGAGACCGAAAAGCACGAACTCCGGCCCGGGCTCGAGGATGCCGCGAGGAAGCGCGCCGAAGTCTTCGGAGCTACCCTTGTCGCCCTGCGAAACCGCTGCCTTGAAGTCGGTCTTGGCGAGCTCGGCGAGATGCTTTGCGAGCGAGAGGGCTTCTTCCTTGGAGCGCGCCCCTGTGGTCGCGCCCTGAGCTCCACGGTACTCGATCAGCGCAGCGCCGAAGGTGACCGATTGGGGACCGTCGGCCGGAAGGGTGGGGGCCGGTTGCCCGTTCGGAAGTAGCTGGCCCCCGGCGTCTTCACCGCCAGTCTCGACACCGGCCAGATCTTCGAGGACGAGCCCGGCATCGCGGCTTTCGACGAGCCGAGGCGCCGAAAGCTCCGTCGGAGCGCCCAAGCCAGGTGAACGCGAAAGTCCGGTCGGAGAGGTTCGTTCGGACAGACCGGTCGAGCTCGCCGATGCAGCGGAGAGGCTCCGGCCGTCACCCGAGGTGCCCCTGGGCCCTGTACGAAGCACGACGACTGCGATGACCATGGCTACCAACCCCACGAAGACAATCGCGGTCCAGCGCTGCACGTGGCGACGGCTACCATACTTTCGAGCCCCCCGCGAATCGAAGCGTGCTAATTCTCCGAGTCCGAGGGCCCTTTCCACCCGAGGCCTACCGTTGTCGAAGGCCCGCGAACGCACCTCGTGCGGTGAACCATGGTCAAAGTCGCGTGTCCGGGTTGTCAGGCGCCTTACGAGATCGACGAGAGACGGATCCCGGCGGCCGGCCTCAAGATGCGGTGTCCCAAATGTGGCACCAGCGTTCCCGTCGCCAAACCAGGGGGAGAAGCGCCTGCCGCGGCGCCTCTGCTACCTGCTGCTCCACTACCTGCTGCTCCACGACCGGCTGCGCCGCCCGCCGCGGCGCCCTTCGCCCCGGCACCGTTCGCTCCGCCGTTCGGGTCGCCCGCAGGCTCGCCCGAGATGGGTGGAGGCTTCGGCGCCATCGATGCATTCGGTGACGAAGGCGAGGGCGGCGGAGTCGATCTGCCTGCCAACGTCGAGACGGGCGGCGTCGATCTGCCTTCGTTCTCACCTCCGATGAGAGCGGGTGGCGTCGATCTGCCTTCGTTTGCACCGAGGCAGGTCGCTCCTTTCAGCGGATTCGGCGCGCCGCAGGCGCCGCCCGCCGCACCTGCCAAGGCGGGTGGCTTCGGCGAAATCGATCTGATGGGCGATATCTCGTCGCAAGGCGCGCATGGCGGAGGTGGCGAGGTCGATCTGCCTGACTTCCAGCCTGCCGCGCCGTTCGGTGCGATCGATCTGCCTGCCGCGCGCGCCGCCCAGCTCGGGCAGGCGGGCGCACCAGGCTTTGCGCCTTCGCCCGCTGCTCCTCCGCTCGACGGCGGCTTCGGCGATCTGCCGATGATCTCAGCTAGCAGCCCACAGGGCCAGCCTGGATTCCCCGGCGCGGGTCGCATGCCGCCACCTCCGCCTGCCGCGGGGCGAGCAGGTCTCCCAACACCCTTCAATCAGCCAGCGGGCCTTCCCTCGCCCGCGTACGGGCAATCCGGGCTTCCCGCGATGAGCAATCAAGCCGGCCTTCCGGCGCTCGGCGGGCAAGGTGGCCTTCCAGCGCTCGGCGGCCAAGGGGGCCTTCCGGCGCTCGGCGGGCAAGGTGGCCTTCCGGCGCTCGGCGGGCAAGGTGGCCTTCCAGCGCTCGGCGGCCAAGGGGGTCTCCCGGCGCTCGGTGGCCAAGGCGGGTTGCCAGCCCTTGGCGGCCAGCTCCCGGCGCTCGGTGGCTCACTCCCGGCCATGGGTGGTCAGCTTCCCGCGCTCGGCGGATCGCTCCCTGCGATGGGTGGTCAGCTTCCCGCACTCGGCGGATCGCTTCCTGCGACGGGCGGTCAGCTTCCCGCGATAGGTGGCTCCCTACCTTCTGTGGGTGGAGGATTTCCTGCGCTTGGTGGGCAGTTGCCCGCGCATCAAGGCTCGGCGTTGCCTTCCCTCGGAGGCTCTCTCCCATCGGGTCTCGACTCCTTCCCGAGCATCGGCGGGCAGCTTCCGTCCGCCGCAACCTCGGGGCTGCCCGCCTTCAGTGGCTCGGGTCTCCCCGAAGTCTCGGGATCGGGATTGCCGGCCATGCAGGGCGGCGGCGGCGGCTTCTCGAACGACTCGTCGAGCATGGGAGTCGGCGGCGACGGCATCGATGACGCGCTCGACAGCGGTGGCGGCATCATCGCCCCCGACGGGAGCCCGAAGCCGCGCGCCAAAGCGAAGCCGCTCCTCGACGACCTCGAACGTCCCGCGAAGAAGTCGAACGCCGTCAAATACATTGCCGCGACGTTGGTCATTTTCGGCCTCACGGGCGCCGGCGTCAGCTTCCTGCCCAAGGTCGGACCGTTCGGCATCTATCTCATCGGCGACTCGCTCAACGCGAAGAAGAACGCCGAGGGACTCACGAACCTGCGCAAAGAGAGCCAGGCGGCGCTCGATGCCGACACCATGCCTGCATTTGCAACTGCGATACAGAAGTCCGACGCGGCGCACGCGCTGGCTCCGCGCTACGACGACACGGCGGCTTACGGCGCGTTCATCATTTACGAAAAGAGTCTGAGGTACGGGCGTGAAGCCGGCGGTGAAGCCAAGGCCAAGGCCTGGCTCGAAGGCGTCGACCCGAAGCACAAGAGCGACTTCGTCTCCATGGCACGGGCGGCCGAGAGCGCGCTCGCAGGGCAGCTCGATCCTGCACGCAACGAGGCTCGCGCAGTCGCGGCGCGAGCTCCGACCGATGTCGACGCAGCGGTCCTCGTGGGCGAGATCGAGCTCTTCGGAAAGGCTCCTGACAAGGCGATCGAAGCATTCACCAAGGCGGTCACCTCTCACAAGTCGGCTCGAACGCTGTTCGGCCTCGCTCGCGCCCAGATGGCCGCCAACAAGGCATCCGAGGCCGAGGCGACCGCGCGCAGCGTGCTCGAGGTGGCGCCCAAGCACGTCGGAGCCCGTGTGCTCTTGGCGTCGATCGCCGGAGACGCGCAGAACCGCGAAGGCGAGGCGCTCGACCTGCTCCAGAAGGTCGTGACCGATCCCAGCATCCGTTCGCACGCGAGCGACGCAGAGCTCGTCGACGCGTACACGCAGCTCGGCAAGCTTCACCTCGCGGCGACCCGACTCTCGCAAGCCGAAGAAGCCTTCGCCGCGGCGCTCAAGCTCAACCCACAAGCGGTCGCCGGTCTCATCGGCAACGGCGAGCTCTTCTATCGGTCCGCACGCTTCTCCGAGGCCGAAACACGCTTCAGCGCAGCGCGCACTGCCGACGAGAGCAGCACGCCGGCGGCCATCGGCGTGGCCAAGACTTGGCTCGCGCTCGAGCGCGCGAAAGAAGCGAAAGAGCTGCTCGACAAGGTCATCGCGACGAACCCCAAAGACGCGCTCGCTCAATACTGGCTCGGAAGAGTTCTCGAGTCTCTCGGGCTCCGCAAAGAGTCGCAGGCAGCGTTCGAGAAATCGATCGAGCTGGCGACGAAGGCCGATACGGGCGTCCCCGCGTACGTCGGGCTGTCGCACTTGCTCGCCAGCATGGACAAGACCGCCGAGGCGCAGAAGAAGCTCGCCGAAGCCGCCGAGAAGTATCCGAACAGCGCCGAGCTCTCGAAGGCTCGCGGTGACATCGCCCTCCAAGCCGGCAAGTACGAAGATGCGCGCGAGCAATACACCGAAGCGCTCAAGAAGAGCTCCGACGACCTCGGAATCAAGTTTCAGCTCGGAACGACGCTGCGTCGCATGCGGGCGTATGACGAGGCGGCGGCAGTGTTCGATCAGATCGCCAAGGTCGACAAAGAGTTCCCCGGGCTCGCGCTCGAGCGCGGTCTCTACTTCCAAGAGACCGGGCAGAGCGACCAGGCTCTGCAAATGTACGCCGAGGCTCTGAAGAAGGCCCCAGACGATCTCGACCTCAAGCTCCGCGTCGCGGCGACGCAGGTCATCGCCGGCCACGCGGAGAAGGCCGAGCCGCTCCTGAAAGACATCGTGAGCGCGCGGCCGAACTCGGCTGAAGCAAACCATTACTATGGGCGCGCCATCTTGCTCAATGGCGGCAACATCGCCGACGCGCTTCGCTATCTGCAGAAGGCCGTCGACAACGATCCGACGCGCGCCGAATACCATCTCTATGTCGGCTGGGCGGCCAACCAATCAGGCGACGCGACGAAGGCCGAGAAAGAGCTGTCGAAAGCGCTCGAGCTCGATAGCTCGCTCGCCGATGCCTATTGGCAAGACGGCGTGCGTCTCGAGAAGCTCGGTCAGACGCGCGACGCGATGAAGCAGCTCAACACCGCGCTCACGATGCGCCCCTCACGCTACGAGGCGAACGCGACCCTCGCGCTCTGCTACCAAGATCAGTCGGCATGGAGAGAGGCCGAAGAGCTTTGGAAGCGCGCCATCACGGGCGACGACAAGGTCGCCGATTGGCACTACCGACTCGGTCGCATCTACGAGCGTAGAAGCGCGACAGCCGAAATGACCAAAGAGCTCGAGAAGGCGATCGATCTCTCTGTCGGCCGCGACAACCAGCCCGGCTGGATGGCCGAAGCGCACTTCCACCTCGGCGAGGCGTACAAGGCCAAGGACAAGGCGAAGGCCATCGAGCACTATCAAGCCTTCTTAAAGCTCGCCGACAAGGAGAGCGCCTACAAGAGCGACGCCGAAGCAGCTCTCAAAGAGCTCCTGCCTCACTGAGCCGCTGATTCGCTGAGCTGCTGCCTCACTGAGCTGCTGATTCGCTGAGCTGCTGATTCGCTGAGCTGCTGCCTCACTGAGCCGCTGCCTCACTGAGCTGCTGATTCGCTGAGCGCTGCTCCACCGAGCCGCAACCCCACCGAGCAACTGCTTGGTCGGCAGCAGCGACGTGATCTTCGTCGCGTCATGGCATTCGTGCGCGGCGCTCGAATCGACCGCGGCTGACATTCGTCGAGTGAGCGTGACTGACCTCGCTCGGGGATCGAGGATCGACTGCGACTCACGTTCGTCGGGTGACCTCGCTCAGAGCGTCGTGGGGAGGGTCGGCACCTCGGCGGTGCCGGTCTTCTTGCCATCGGACGAGTACGTCGCGCTGCACTCGGTGTCGCCGAGGTGCATGACCGAGACGACGAACGACTCGGTCGGGCTCACCGCGCCGACGTACGACGAGGCGACTTTGTCGCACGTCGGCGTCTCACCGATCGTGTTCTTGCAGTAGACGACCACACCAATCGACTTGTCTTCGAGCTTCTTCGCGGTGCGATTCTGGCGCTTGGCGACCTCGTCTTCGACGCGCTGCCCGATGGCGAGGAGCTTCTTGCCGTCCACGACCATGGCCTCTTCGCAACCGAGAGAGCGAAGCTCCTTGGTTCCAGGCGCTTTCTGGGCCTTCTGAACTTCGAGCATCGCATCGTGCGCCGCGCCGAAGAAACTTCCGAACTCGCGGTAGATCAGGAACGCCGTGATGCCTCCACCCAAGACGAAGAGCCCGAGGACGATGAGGAACGCGAGCAAGCAGCCGCTCATCCCCTTTTTCTTCGGGGGAGGCCCTTGGGGCGGACCGAAGTTGCCTTGAGGCCCGGGACCAAAGCCACCGGGGACACCGGGGCCAGGTCCATAACCGCCTTGGGGCGGACCATAGCCAGGGGGAGGATTGCCGGGAGGAGGGGCGCCGTACGGGTTCACGCCGACGAGCATACACGAGCAGCCCCTTGCCAAAACGCTCAGTTGGTCGCATTGCTCGGCTTGAGACCGCGACGGACCCTCCCGAACGAGAAATGACATGACGAACGAAACCGACGCCCCGAACGATCGCCCCGAGACCCCCGCCGAGCCGAAAGATCCCTCGGGTTCGAAGGTCGAACAGGCGGTGGCCGCGCCCGAAGCCTCTGCCGACGTCGCTCACCCTCCTGCCGTCGAGATGCCGTTCCAGGCCGAGGTCCAGAAGGTCCTCACGCTGGTGATCGACTCGCTCTACGCGCACAAAGAGGTGTTCTTGCGCGAGCTCATCTCGAACGCCGCCGACGCGCTCGACAAGGCACGGTTTTTCCAGCTCACGCACGAAGACGCGAGCCCGCAGGAGGGTGAGGCGCGAATCTCAGTCAAGCTCGACGAGACGGCGAACACGCTCACCATCGAGGACAACGGCATCGGCATGACGCGTGAAGAGGTCATCGAGAACCTCGGGACGATCGCGCGATCGGGCTCGATGGAGTTCTTGAAGGCCAACGCGGCGAAGGCCAAAGAGAAAGACGCGGCGCTCAATCTCATCGGTCAGTTCGGCGTCGGCTTCTACTCGGCGTTCATGGTCGCCTCGCGCGTCGACGTCCGCACGCGCAGCATGAAGGCGGGCTCGGTGCCCGTGCTTTGGCGCTCGACCGGCTCTGGATCGTTCACGGTCGCCGAAGGAGATCGGG
>JAYUUB010000055.1:0-18357 GCA_043755175.1 Polyangiaceae bacterium
TTGGCCACTTGGGCCTCCAGCTTGCTGATCCGGTCGTCGACAGTGGACACGTCGCCAATCAATCACGCCGCGTTCTCCACGTCGATCCGGATTCGCATATGATCACATAGGGTCATCATGGTGCCGACCCGGTGAACGGGTACGGCTCAGGACGAGGTCACTGCGATGTGCTCGGCAATGGCGGCATCGACGATGGCGGCATGCGTGATCGGACCCATGTGCCCCGCTCCTTCGATGGTGAGCGTTCGTGCGTGGCGCAGCGCGGGCGCGAGCACGGCGGTCACGCGACGCGCGGCGGGCGGAGACTTTTCGCCACTCAAGAGGAGCACCGGAGCGTCGATCTCACTATAGGCTGACGCAGGAGTGCGATCTTGCATCAACGAGGTCACTTCGTAGAAAACCTTGCGACCGACGCGGAGAAACGCGTCGCGCGCCGGGGCGGGCATGGCGCGCCAGGTACCCGAGCCATTCCAATAGTCGACGAATGCCTCGAGCCACCCGTCGCCTCCGCCTGTTGCGGGATCGGTGAACACCGGATTGTCAGCGGCGCGAGACAGATCGGCGAGCCCCTCCGCGTCGTCGGCGCCGTAGAGCACCCCGAATGCGACCGGATCGTAGAGGGTCAGCGATCGAATCGATTGCGGAGCGCGGCGCGCGAGCATGAGCGCAACGAAGCCCCCATACGAATGGCCGACCAGATGAACCGCCTCTCCGAGCGAGGCGATGACCTCGAAAGCTGCGTCGACATCGAGCGAGAAATCGAAGGGCTCGGCATCTGTCCACGGCGGGCTCTCACCCGAGCCGAGAAAGTCGGGTGTGACGACGCGATACGACGCCGACAACATCCCGCCGAGATGCTTCCACTGGCGCGAAGACATCCCGCCGCTGTGGAGAAGAACGACCGGCTGTCCGGTGCCGCGGCTCGTGAGGTGGAGTGAATGGGGCATGGTCGACCTTTCGGCGGCAACGATTGCACACCAAGTCAAGGAGGTCGAAAGAGAGATGGCACGATGACCCTTCAGTGGGCCACGACGAGCGCGAGAGGCCGCTTTCGCGGGTCACTCTTGGCTCCATCGCCGAAGAGCGGGAGCGCGTAGCTCGGAACCAGCGCGATGTTGCGCGCGTAGAAATGGTACTTGGCAAAGAGGCTTTCGATCGAATCCGAGGTGCCGAGCTTCGTCGCGACATCGAGTAAAGCGGCGTCGATCCCCTGGTACCGGGCATAGAGAGACTCGAGCGTCTCATAGATGGGTCGATTCCAAGGAGACACAGGCCCATCGCCTCTGCCTCCTGTCTCCTCACCCGATTCAGCTCTGCTCGGAAGACGAGAGGAGAGGAGAGGAACGGGAAGGTCGGAAGAAAGAGGAAGGCAAAGGAAGGACAGAGGTGGGAGGGAACGGCCAATGAAACATCGCCGGTTGTGTCTCCGATCGACGCAGAGTCGATACGCATCCAATTCCTCCCTCGGTCTTCCGTGCTCGGGCTCGAGATCTCGACGAGGACGTCGTGGGTTCGCAACATGGTCGGCGAATTGCGCTATCGGGTGATGAGCGCGCTTCCTCGAAATGAGCCTTGAGAACAGCTCACCGCGAGACCGCTGGAGCCGGGCCTTAGGCCGTGGGAGAGCAGCGCCAAGTAGAGCGGCATGGTGACTGCGCCGAGATAGCCCATGCTCGACACAGGGTACCAAACCCTGGGAGTGAGCCCCCTCGCCCCCACCGTTCGCAGCGAAGCGAAGAGCCATTCACGCGAAAGGAAACAACACCTGCCCATCGCGCGCGACGCATCGTTCCGGTGACAGGCGCATCAAACAATACGCCGCAGTGAACACCTCCGAATAGAGAGGCGATGTCAGACGTAGCGAAGCTTCGCGGATCGCCTCTTCCTTCCGCCAGACCAGCGCAGCGATGTGCGCCTCCAGTTTGGTCGACCACGCTTCCGCGGAGACGCTCGACGGAAGCATCATGCAAGCTTCGTGGTCGCGACGGAGCCAAAGAACCTCAATCGAGTTCAAGTGCTCTTCGACGAGACGGAGCGGCAGATACGGCGACCCCAGCTCAGCGGCCATGTCGTTTCAACCGATCGACCTGCTGATCGAAGAGAGCTCGTTCCGCAGGATTGGATAGCAGTCGCTTCCCCCAAGCGTGAGCGAGCGCTTTCCAGACTTCTTCGGTGAGAACGAATCGACGGAGAACTGCATGACGATCTGTCGACTGTCCAAGCGCAACCGTGAGCTCGGCGTAGCGCTCCAGAGGCATCATCCCGAGGTCGATATCGCCTTCGCTGATGGCGCCGAACGGAAGCGCTCCACCCACTTGCTCGGCAGGAAGGGAGGTCATACCTCTGCCGCCCTGAAGGGGTCGTCGCGCCCTGGGCTGGGCCTCGGCGGCGCGGCTCGCCTGGCGAGGCTCTGCCTGCGGAGCATCCCGAGACGACGCCTCCCAACTCGCCAGGTTCGTCGCCATAGCTCATCGACAAGTAAGAGCTCTGCTTCATGACGGGAAATCCGTCGCAGAGCACGGACGAGCACGTCCCGTCGGCGTCCTTCACGAGCGCGAGATTCAGGTACGGAACCGGAACGTTGTTCGGCGGCGTGATACACACATCGGGAAAGCCCAGGGCGAAGCCACCCGATTGGCGATGGACGACGGTGCGGTCGTTGACGGTGACGCTCGAGGTCATCGTGGTGTCCTTGCTCTTGGGGTCCCTGGGCTAGTTGATTCCAACGTTCCCACCCAGGATCCTCTGAGTTCCTTCAGCGATGGAGACGATGTCGACTCCGCGAATGGCCACCCGGCCGTCTGCGCGAAGCTCGAGCTGCGCTTCACCGCAGCGAAGCGTAATGATCTCGGACGCCGAAAGTGTGAGCACACGTTCGCGCGCCGAGCTCGGCTCACGTACGGCGGCATCTACACGCTCGACCTGAAGACGATCGCGCAGGAGGCCGAGAATCACGGGACGGGCTCGATTCCCATCCAGAAAACCGACAAGGACTGCCCCGCGGTTGCGGATCGCTGCGAGGAGCTCGGCTTCGCTGCAGGAGGCCGCAATGGCTGCGGTTCGCAGTTCCCCGTCAACGCGAATTAGGACCTCTCCGCTCGGAGACAAGGAGTCGAGCTCTGCCCGCGTGAGCGCCCCTACCAAAGACTCAGTCGCATGCACTTTGACGGAGTCGACCAGCTCGAGGGAGACAGACTTGGTAGCTGCGGCCGCCACGGCTAGGGGGGCGACGCGGGAGGGTCGTCTCGACATGAATCAGTTGTCCTTGATGGTGGCGCCGACCACGATGACGTCGCCTCCCTTGATGGTGATCGTTCCGCCTGCAGTGATGGTGATGTCGCCGTCGGCCTTGAGATCGATCTTGCCGGCGTGCATCTGGATCTCGCCCGCCTCGACTTTGAACACGCCGCCCGCCGTGATCCCAACGTCTCCGCCCGCTTCGATGGACGCGCTGCCGGTCGTCTTCAGCATTCCGTCCTTTCCGGTCAGCCCGAAGGAAGCTTGTCCCGTCGTCTGAGAGACGACGCCATCGGTCATGTGTGAGCCGGTGGCGGAGGGGGATCGGACGGTGACCGAGTGCTCCTCGCCAACGACCAAGAGGTCGCGCTTTCCCACCTCGCCCAGGCGATCTCTTCCGATGGATTGCTTCTGATCTTGGCCGATGACTTCCTGATCATCTTGCCGCACGACGTGTCTCTGGTTGCGTTGGGCATGAATGAACAGCAGCTCGTTTCCCTTGGCGTCGTCGATGGATATTTCGTGAAACCCATCTCCGCCGGGCGTGCTCTCGGAGCGAATCCCGCTCTTCGTCATCTGTGTGGGGAGCGCGAAAGGGACCGGATGCGTGGCGTTGTAGACGGCGCCAGTGATCAACGGCCGGTTCAGGTCTCCGCCGAGAAACGTGACTACCACCTCCATTCCGACGCGGGGAAGCAGCTGGACGCCCCATCCGGCTCCGGCCCATCCCTGTGACACGCGGAGCCACGTGGAAGTGCGCCCATCTCGCTCTCCCGCCAGGTCCCAATGAAACTGAACCTCAACTCTGCCCAGAGTGTCGACGTGTCTCTTTGCCTGCGGGCCCTACCACGATGGCCGTTTCGGTGACCTGGCGTGCCGTGCGATTGGGACGCTTGGGCCGTATCGCCGTGTTCGACGGAACGAGCTCGACGCGGTTTTGATAGGCGGGCGTCTGAGGCGGGGCAGCGTCACCTGAATAGGCAGTGTGCTCGACGCTCGTGACGACGAAACTGTTTCCAAGGCTCGCGACTTGTGGGCCTTCGAGGGACAGAGTTCGTCCAGGGCTCAGCATTCTCGATGCGCTCGTCGCCGTCAGTCGGAGCGCGAACCGGCGTTCTTGTTCGAGGCGCACCTGAGCCTTCACGATCTCCGGCGGGCTCTGGTCCCCGATCCCGCCGAAGGCGTAGGCCCAATGAGGTGACGACGCTTGAGCGGTCGTCTGCGCGGTGTCGCGAAGATCTACTGTGGGGCGTTGGAAGTCGTACGCGCGTTCGAGAGCGACGGTGATACGCGGCGATCGCGTGGCGACCACCTCGAAGAGAACATGATCGGGCGCTTCGAGCGCCAACCCGTCACCGGTCGCCAAGAAAGCCGAATGGCCTTCGACTGCAGAATAGCCACCAGCCGAGTCGGTGAGGACGAGCACCTCGGACGAACCCATGTTGGTGGCGAGCGACGACCCGGAGGCGGAGGCGGAGGGGTGACCGAAGGTGAAGAAGATCCCCGATTCGGCTAGCAGACGGCTCAGAAAGGCGTAATCGCTTTCGTGATACTGGACGGTGTAGGCGTGCTTCGGATGGTTCTCCGTCAAGCGCAGCCGGTGGTTGATCCGGTGCTCTTGAAACAGGGCGATCGCGATCTCGGTCGCGCTCTGGTCCATGAAGCTCCGCGAGTACAGCCTGCGCTTCAAAAGGGCCAGACGCGGTCCGAAGCGAATGCGGGAAATCCTCCGACGTTGATAGACGCCCGGCTCGGCGGTGATCGCCAGGACGATGCCGTGGAGCAGACGGACTCCTTGGCCTTCGACGAGAGTGACCAAGATCGGGGCCTCGAGCAACGCGTCGTCTTCAACGAGATCGTCGCTCGGGGTCGACTGCGACGCGGACCTCGAACGAGTATGGCGCGTTGGCGCGCTCTCGTCCGCGCAACGAGAGAACTTTCGGGGGAGCGGACAACAAACGTCCGGTGATGTAAACCTGGAGATCGGGCGGTATCATGGGCATGCTCAGGCTATCTCTACGCTCTGAATGGGATCGGTCGCCGCCAGCTCTGCGAGCCGTTCGAGCAGAGGAAAACATGCCTCGTCGGTCAGCGCGAGTTGCTCGAAGTGGAACACCCACTCGTCGGCGTAGGCGTCGACTACGTCACGAAGATAACCGCTGCAGTGGGCACGATCGGGATCGCTGTGCTCGAACGCTCCCCACTCCAGCAAAGAGGCCCAGGCGCGTCCCCACCGCTCGAGTCGCTCGGCCGTAGCCGGCGAAGGATCGCGCGCGAAACGAACGACCACGCTCGCCATGTCGTATCGGTCACGTCCGCGCGCTCGCTTGAACGAGAAGGGCCACTCCCCTTTTGCGAAGTCAGGCATGTCGCTGAGCAGAAAGGTCTCGAGTTGTGCGATTCCGAGCTCTTCGATGGCAATCCCGGTCATCGCGCTTCGTTCCGAGACGGACTGCAAGATGCTCCCGAGTGGTCGCAGGGCGGCTCGCGAAAGGTCGGGGAGCCCAACCACCAAGGTGGAAACGAGCATGCCCGATTGGTTGCGGGCGCTTTCATGCTCGATGGCGGCGAGCGTGCGATCCGCGTGACCCAGGCTCCGAGGGATCCCCTGTGAGATGGCTGACACGTAGACATCGAGGCACTGACGAACGGTCGCGGGGGCTGCCACGCCAGGCGCCGCCTCCGCGATTCGCCCGGCGTCCTGCGTGACGCTCACGCTGAACGAACGCTTTCCCTCGGCGGGCTCGTCGAGCCTCCTCAGCCGATAAGCAATTGCGCGCGTGAAACGCCTCTCGCTCATGGCGCGGAGGCTAACACGAAGACTGGAGACCGTCAGACCTGCTCGAAGAGAATGGGCTCACGCGCGAGAACGAATTGGTGAACGAGCTGTTGCGCGTCGGCCGATAGATCGGCGAAGCGCGCACCGAAGCCCGGCTGTTGCCACGGCGGGCCTTTGTCACCGGGTGGCCGAGCCCATTCGACGACGCCGAGCGTCTCGAGCTCGACACCGCCTGGAAGGCTCACGCGAAGCGCGACGGTCGTGCCGAGGTTCGGTGCCGGGCGATACGACGACACGAATACGCCGCCCTCACGGACGACGTCGCCACCCTTCTTCCATCGATAAAAGTTGCTCGCGCTCTGCATGTCGATCGCCGCGTCGAAGCGCGGGTGATTGCCGGCCGCGATCGCCGCCGTCTGGCTGATGCGACCTTGCAGACCCTTCACGAGGTTGGTGAGCTCGGTGAGTCGCTGCTCGACGCGGAAGACGGCGGCGCCGACCTGCGGCTCCATCGCTGCCCCTCGGCCTTGCGCCATGGCCTGCTGCGCGCGCGCGACCGCTTCGTTCTCTTCGGCAGTCGCGCCGGCGCGCTGCACGAGCGAGGCGTGCGGTGGAACCGGCGACGCTCCCATCTGCGCCGCCATCTGACCAGGCGGGATCGTCGGCGGACGCATCTGCCCTTGCTGCGCCTGCTGCATCTGCCCCTGCTGGTGTTGGGCCTGCATTTGCGCGTGCTGCGTCTGCAGCTGAGCGTTCTGCATCTGCTGCATCTGCTGCATCTGCTGAGCTTGAAGATGCTCTTGTTGAAGCAGCTGCTGCGCCTGCTGTAGACCGGCTTGCTGCGTGGCGACGACTTGGCGCGCGACCTGTTGCGCCTGCACGAGCTCCTGCACCTGGACCGCTGCCACGTCGCGGGCTTGCGTGACCGCCGCGTGCGCTTGCTGCGCGACCTGTTGGACCTCGCGGAGCGCCATGGATTGCGCGGCCTGCTGCCCGGCGACCTGCGCGCTCGCTTGCGAGATCGCGCGGACCTGATTCGTGGCCTCCGAGACGGCGCTCGCGAGGGCCGCTGCCTGCGCTTCGCCCTCGGCCTTCGATTGCGAGCCCGCTTCGGAGAGGCTCTCGACGAGCGCGCGCACGAGCGGCGCGAGCGACGTCTCGACCGTCGAGAGCTGTTGCGCTAGAAGCTCGGCGATCGCCGGATCGCGCTCGACCTTCACCATGAGCTCGCGGCTCGCGAGCGTCGTGAGCGCGGCGTGGAGCTTGTTGAGCTCTTTGGCCACGGTCTGCGCGGGCGCATTCGATTGCGCGACGGCCTGGGTCAACGTCTTGCCGATGCCGTCGAGCTGCGATCCGAGGGTGCCGAGCGCGCCCGTGACCCGCGCGACCGGATCGTCGTCTTTGCCGCCCATCATCTTCACGCGGACGAAGCCCTTTTTGATCTCTTCCCATCGGAGCGAGCCATCGGGCGTGAGTCGGCCGCGCATGTCGGCGAGCTTCAAGAGGTTCTGCTCGGCGCCCGTCGTGAGCGTCTGCGACTCTCCGGCGTAATGGTCGTCGATGAGCGACTCGATCTCGGCGTCGGTATGAGCGGCGACCACCTTCTCGGTGATCTTGTTCATGTTGCGGTAGCTGCCTTGAAGCTTGAAAGGCGGCTCAGTGCGGTAATTGTCGTCTTGCGAGGCCGACGCGATGTATTCGAGATTCACCTGCAGAAGCACCTTCTGAATCTTGGTGAGTCGCTTCAAGACCTCGACCATCTCGGTGACCTCGGCGCCCGAATACGGATAGGAGAGCTCGGAGACCGGAATGGTCTCGCCCTCCGACATGCGCACGATCTTCTGAATGTCGGATTGCTCGCGACCGGAGAGCGAGGCGAGCGCCTTGTTCGAGGTGAGCGCGTTCTCGATGTAGCTGAGCGCGAACAAATGGTCTTTGCCGTCGAGAATGTCGCCGAGGTTGTAGGTGTCGGCGCGGTTCGCGAGCATGTCGGGAATTTTGAATTTGTCGCCGCTCTCGGTGTACGGATTTCCCGCCATGACGACGCAGAACTTCTTGCCGCGGAGATCGTAGGTTCGCGTCTTCTTCTTCCATACGCCCTCGATGCGGCGCTGGGCGTCGCAGAGCGAAATGAACTTCTGCAGAAGCTCGGGATGCGTGTGCTGAATGTCGTCGAGATAGAGCATCACGTTGTTGCCCATCTCGAGCGCGAGATTGATCTTGTCGACCTCTTGGCGCGCCGTCGCGTTCGGCGCCTCTTCAGGATCGAGCGACCGAACGTCGTGACCGAGCGCCGGGCCATTCACCTTCATGAAAATGAGGCCGAGGCGATTGGCGACGTATTCCATCAAGGTCGTCTTGCCGTAGCCGGGAGGTGAAATGAGCAGGAGAAGGCCCATCAAGTCGGTGCGCTTCTGCGCACCGGCGGCGCCCATTTGTTTGGCGAGGTTGTCGCCGACGAGCGGGAGATACACCTCGTCGATGAGGCGATTGCGCACGAAGCTCGACAAGATGCGTGGCGTGAACTCGTCGAGCCTGAGGCGCTTTCGCTCGCGATCGAGCACCTCTTGCTTGGTCTTTCGAAAGACGCGATACCGAGGAACGCGCTCGATCATGAAGCGATCGAGCCGACCGAGAAACGCGTCGAGCCGCAGATTCAGCGATTGCCCCTGAATGTTCGGGTGCTGTCCGAGGAGGCCCGAGACGGTGACCTCGACGACCGCCGACGACGCGTCGCGATCGATGCGGCGATCGGTGACCAGCAACACCGCCGCCTCGAGGAGCGCCTGGCTATGGACGGCGAGATCTCCGTGTTTCGCGATGAGCGCGGTGAGCCAAGCGCGCACGAGGCCGAGCCTCTCGGCCGGATGCTTTTCGAGAGCCCGAAGGTCTTCGTCGAACTCGCGACGGCTTCCTGCTCGGTCGATCTCGGAGAGGAGGGCGTCGCGCAGCGTCGACGCAGAGCCCGACGTGACGAAGCGAGGCCGCTCGGCCGCGAGCTCTTCGACGAGGTAGCGGGCGCTGACCCGCACCGTCGCGTCGTCGACTGGAACGTTCTTCTGGCCCGAGACGAGCTCGAATCGATTGAGCTCGGCCGTCGCGCGCAGATCGCGCTCGACCTCGGCCGCGAGCTCGTCTTGGGCTTTGGTCGAAGCGAGCCGCTCTTTCAGACGACCGAAGTTGCGACCACGCCGAGCGAGCAGCGTTCGCTCGACCTCGCCGAGGCTCGCCCACGTGAGACACGCGAGGGCGCGTGCGTCGCTCCCGTAACGAAGGAGACCCGAGGCCTTCTTCATGGCGACGAGCTTATCGAGAATGGCCGCGCCATCGACGTCGTGGACGCCGCGCTCGTAGCCCTCTTCGTGGCGATCTTGCGAGTAGGCCCGCACCGCCTCGAGCACGCCGTTCGGCCGTGTGCTCGCCTGCGCCAGCGAGTCGAGCGAGAGGCCGCCTTCGCCGCGCTCGGCCGCGAAGAACACGCTCGCTGCGAGGTATTCACCTCGATAGACGTCGTTGCTCTCGGAGACGAGCGATTGGTCCCACAGATCGCGCGAGCTCTCGAGCAAGGGATCTTCGATTCGCTCGTAAAAATCGGTGCCCGTTAGATGAGTAAACTGGACGTCGAGCCCGATCGATTCGTCGCGGCGCGGAACGAGCGCGAGCTCGACCGGCTGGGTGCTGACGTTGAATCGGTGCTTGCCGAGCTTGATGACGTTGTCGCCGCCTTCGAACAGGTCGGTCTTGTCACGCAATGCGCGGAGCGCGTCTTGCCGAGCGCTCTTGAGCTTGGCCTCGACCTCGTCGCCTTTGACCGTCGCGCCGATGGCGAAGAGCTGCGCGGTGAGATCGCGCAGCTTGAGAATCATCGCGTCGGACGCGAAATAGGTATTGAGCTCGTCGGCGCTCGCGAGCGTCCGCGATTTGCGGACCACGCCCGCGATGATGCGTTCGGCGGCGCCGAGAATGTTCTGGGCGCGCTTCTGCCGCTCGTCGAGGAGCTGTTGGCGCTTGGCGGCGATGGCCTCGGTGACCTCTTCGCGCTTCTGAGTCAGCTCGCCGATGAACTCGTCGAACTCGCTGAACTTGCCTTCGAGCTCTTCGAGCCCGAGGAGGAGACGCGAGAGCTCGGTATCGCATTTCTCGGGAGAGTCGCAGAGCGACAGCGCGCTCGTGACGCTCTGACCGAAGAGCTTGAACTGAGCGACGAACTCGCTCTTTCCTTCGGCGCTCGAGAGATCTTTGCGACGGGCTGCGAGCGTGGCACGCGCGCGATTCAGCTGCGAAAACGCCTCGCTGATGCCTTCGAGGATGCGCGTTCGCTGCGTCGGGTCTTCGATGTTGAGACCATTGATGACGTCGGAGAGAACGGTGAGCCCTTCGCCGACTTTGTCGACGTCTTCGCGAATGGGCTTGAGCTCGGTCGCCTTCTTCGCGGCGCCCACGATATCGACGACGTCGCTGAGGCGCTTCACGAGCGGAGCGAGCGCGGTCGGCGTGAGAAGGAACGTGACACACGACTTCGAGACGATCTCGAATTGCTCCACGACCCGCTTCTCGAGCCCGTCGACCTTGGCGAGATCCATGTATCTCATCTCCTTCAAGGTGATGAGCTGGCCTCGTTGCCTGCGGAGATCGGACAGCGATCCCATGAACTCCTCGACCGAGCGCATGTCGTCGGGGCGGAGGCCGAGAAAGAGCTTCTCTTGCGACTCTTCGGCGCTGGCGAGCGCTTCGGCGGCGCGCTTGCGGATCGCGGCGACCTTCTCGAACTCGTCGATGATGAGCTCGGCCGTCTTGCGGAGCGCGAGAATGGGCTCGGAGATGTTGCCGGCCTCGGCGTGGCCGACCCAATGGTAGGCATCGACGAGTCGGCGCGCCGTCGAGATGACGTCTTCGTAGCTCTGGCGTGTCGGCGTCTCGGATTGAGCGACCCGTTGGAGCGTCAAAGACTCGCTGATTCCGCGGACGAGCTCTGCATTGCCCAGCTTCGCGAGGTACGAGCCGTCGGTCGGCGCGGCAGCGGCGAACTCCTGCGTGCAAAAAGGCGTCTGCCATATCTGCATCGGGTGGACGCGGCTCGGCTCGTCGGTGAGCGTGCGGAACACGATCATCTTGCCGTCGTCGAAGACGCTGTATCCCTGGCAGAGAATCGGGTTCTGCACCTCTTTGCGAATGAGGTTGTAGGGAAGCAAGAGATAGAATCCGTCTTCGATGCGCTCGTAGACGTAAAGAATGTCTTCGCCGTTGGGAGACTTGATCGCGCGACGAAAGCTGAGCCCGCGGCTGTCGCCATCGAAGACCTTGTATTCGCCGGTGCGGAGGTAAAAGCCGCCGGGAAAAATGATCCCTTGGTCTTCGGGGAGCTGCAGACAAGACGAGTCGACCGAATCGATGCGGACGACCGATTGGGTGCGGGTGTTGAAGACGAGATAGCGGTAGGCGTTTTCGCGGTACGGCTTGATCTTGAGGAGAATGAGCGCGCCCATTTTGGCGTACTGAATGTCTCCGTCGTCGAGCGACTGGTTCGCGTCTTCGACCGGCTCGCGGTAGATGCCGCGACCGTCTTTGGTGTTGTTCTCGATCTTGACCGTGAGATCGCCGCCCACGGTCTCGACGAAGACCTGGTCGAGAATCGAATAGTGCGGATTTTCGCCCGGGACCTGGTCTTCACGCGTGCACGCCGTCCACGCGAAATCGTGTTGCTTCGGAAACGCGACGTCTTCTTCGCCGCGGGTGTCGACGAAGACGATGTTTCGGGCCTTGTCGATTCCGAAGCGAAAGACCTTTCGGTCGTTCGGCGTCGCGCCAATCTGAAAGATGAACAGAAGCCGCGTGTCGGTGCGCTGAATCTGCAAGAGCTTCGCGTCGCGCGAGTAGCGATAGAGATCGGTGAGCTCCTTCACGAAAGTCGGATCGGCGAGGTAATGCCCCGGCTCGATCGCGACCTGTGGCAGCTCGAACGTCTCTCCTGCTTGTTTGAACTCGTAGACGGCGAAGACGTCGGAGACGAGCGTCTCGGTCTTGAGGCCGATGAAGACGTTGAATCCGAAGAGGACCTTGCCCTGGACCTGCCGAATGTCGCGCGGGACGCAGTTGTTCTCGGTGCGGATGCGCTCGGTCGCGAGCAGCGCGAGCTGAGAAGCGCCGAACACGGCGGTGCGACGCTCGTTCAGCCACTCGGCCTTGTTGCCTAACTCCGCGGCCTGTTCGAGCAGGCGCTTTCGAATGACGTCGTAGCTGCCTCCTTCGAGGGCTTCGACACCGTCACCGCTGGCTACTTCGCCAGGTTTCGTCTCACCCTCGGCCATAACGATCAACGCCTCTCGTCAATGCGAGGCAACGGGTTGGGGAAGGAGACCGGAGAAGCTCTCTTCTCCCATCTCCTCACTGCTTCATTCGCGAAAACGAGCTTCGGAGCGACCGCCCGTAGACGGCTCAGCTCGGCGACTTCAGGTTTTCGACGCCCATCTCTTTGGCGCGCGCAGCGAGCTCGGTGAGCTTCTTTCGCGCGGAATCGTCGAGGGCCGTTCCGCCCATGAGCTTCTGGATGAGACCCGAGATGCTCGCGCTTCCGTTCTCGGGTCCGGCGCCATTGAGGTAATCGCCGAGCACGCCGCGCAAAGTGTCGCTGTTCTCGAGCGCGGTATCGAACGACTGGCCGAGGCTCATCGCCTTCACGAAGCGATCGAAGAACTGACCGTCGCCTCCGACGATCTGGATCTTCGCGTCGCTGAAAGCCTCGGCGAGAATCTTCGATTGCTCGGCCGCGATGTCACGGCGGGTCTTGAGGGTCTCGATCGCGACCTCGCGCTGCGCCTGGAGTCGAATGCGGAACTCCTCGTGATCACGGCTCGCCCCGTCGAAGCCCTTCATGGCAGCGGCCTTCTCGGTGATGCCCGCGGCCTCGGCCATGAGCTTTTCGCGTGCGGCGTGGGCTTCGGCCATACCCACCTTTTCGATGGCTGCAGCGTCGGCTTCGCGAACCTTGGCGCGCGCGAGGCCCTTTTGCTCTTCACCGAGCGCCTCGGCGAACAAACGCTCTTTGATGACGAGCGCTTCGGCGAGACCCTTCTTCTCGATGGCGAGCGCCTCGGCCTCTTGCACGTGGACGCGCGCGAGCCCCTGCTTCTCTTCACCGGTGGCAGTGGCCTGCATCTTCTCGAGGGTGACACGCGCCTCGACCATGCCTTGCTTCTCTAGGGCGACGGCGTCGGCTTCGCGAACACGGACTTGGGCGAGACCTGCTGCGGCGTGCTCGGCCTGCACGCCTTCGGAGAGACGGATTTTGGCGCGCGCGAGCTTGTCGGCTGACTCGAGATCGGCGTCGGCGGTGACGATCTTCTCACGGGCGCGGAACTTGGCGGCTTCTTCGCTCGCCTCGGCGGCTTTCACCTGCTTCACGAGCGACTCGGCGGCTTGCGCCTCGGCATTGATGCGAACCGCTTCTTTGAGGCGGTTCGCTTCGGCGAGAACACGCACGTCTTTGATGCGCTCCTCTTCCTCGGCGACGGTCTTGTCGACGACGATGCGCGCGCGCACCACGTCGGCGATTTCCTTCTTCTTGATCTCGATGTCTTTCTCTTTCGAGATACGGCTGAGCTCGACCTCGCGCTCGCGCGTGAGCGCTTCGAGCTGCTGCGCCTTCTTCACGCGCTCGATCTCGACGGCGACTTCGCGCTCCTTGTTCTGGCGAGCGACGAGGACGGCGCGCTCTTTCCCCTCGTTGGCGACCATGGCCTCTTCTTCGTTCTTGGCGCGGAGGAGCAGCGTCTCTTTCTGCTCTTTCTCACCGATGCGCATCGCCTCGTTCTGCTCGCGCGATTGCGCCACCGAGATCTCGCGTGCCTTCTTCGCTTCGGCTTCTGCGCGGCGCTGATCGAACCTGAAGACGGCCTCGTCGGCGGTCAGGTTCTGGCTCCCCATCTCCATGCGCTCCTTTTGACGGAGCTCGTTCGTCTTCACGTTTTGGATGACCGTGAGATCCGTGATCTTTCGGATGCCCTCGGAGTCCATGATGTTGTCTTTGTCGAGGGCCTCGAGCGGAGTCTGCTCGAGGTAGTCGATGGCGCAATCGTCCAGCTGGAATCCGTTGAGATCGGGTCCGATGACCTTGATGATCTCGTCTTTGAAGTGCTGACGCTCTTTGTAGAGGTCTTCGAAGTTCATGCTCTTGCCGACGGTCTTCAGCGCCTCGGAGAACTTCGCTGCAAAGAGCTCTTGGATGACCCGTTGGTCGCTCGCGCGAGCGCAACCGATCGCCTGGGCCACCTTGAGGACGCTCTCGACCGTTCGGTTCACCTGCACGAAGAAGGTGACCTCGATGTCTGCGCGGATGTTGTCTTTGCAGATGAGGCCGTCTTTGTTTCGGCGGTCGATGGTGATCGTCTTGACCGAGATATCCATCGGCTCGGCGCGATGGACGATCGGGTAGACGACCGCGCCGGTGAAGGTGACCTTGGGCTCGTTCTTCATCGTGTTGACGATGAGCGCCGTGCCCTGATCGACCTGCCTCCAGAACTTGGCGACCATGACGATGATTCCGAAGATGAGGACGACGAGAACGCCCACGACGATCAGAACTAGAACGAGCTGATCAGGCATGATGAGAAGGCTCCTTCACGAAAGCGCATGGGAGCACCCAGCCCCCGAGCGACGGGAGAGTACATGAAGTGACATTCATCCGCAGGGCGGATAACGCTCAGCGGGTTTCGCGGTTTCGGGCGCCGGAAGCGCCTTCCGAAGCCGAGGCTTCGTCGCCCGAAGAGGCCGAGGCTTCCATTGCGGGCGCCGCGGGTGCGGGGGGAGGCGGAGCGGTGGTCGCGACGTGACCACCGCCGATGCGGGCGCGGGAGGGGCCCGTGACATCGGGCATGATCTCGATCGAAAAGGTCTGTTTCTCGGCGTCGTAGTCGACGATGACGCACTGATCGCCTTTCTTCAGCCGAGCGGCTACATCGGCGCGCACGTTCAAGATGAGACCTGCGCCGCCGTCTTCGTAGCGTGCTTGACCGAAGGTCGGCGTCACCTCGCCCGTCGAAACGACGACGATCTTTCCCAGAAGGTCAGAGTTCTTCGACGCATTCTTCGAGTCGAAGACGGGCCCAAGCGGGCGAATCGCGACCGACGTCAGGAGCAGCGACACGAAAGAAGCGGCGAGAAAAATCGGGACACCCGTGAGCCAGCCGATGCTGCCGGTCGACGTCAATGAACGAACGGCGAGGCCGGAGCCGAGGAATCCGAAGGCGGCGAACAACGTGAGCACGACGGTGACCGGCGCTCGGCGCAGATGGAGCGCCGAGATGAAGCTCCCGAAGAGTCCTTCACCACCGGTGTCGACGGCACCACCGTGGCCACCGCCCTCGAGCCCTTGATCCGCCCCGCCGTGGAGCGCGGCGTCGGTCGCTCCGTGGAGCGCGGCGTCGGTCGCTCCATGGAGCGCGCCGTCGGCGGCACCATCGAAGGCTTGATGCCCGCCCCCGAGGGCGTCGAGATCGAGCGCTCCTACGAGAACGAACACCCAGTAAACGAGGGTGAGAGCGAGCAAGACGGTGAAGACGACCGTCGGGAAGCTGATGATCAGTGTAAGGAGGCTCATCGCGAAGGGGTCTGGCGGGGGATGGGCCGAGGCTACGCCTGCTTTCGCGAAACGACGAGCCGCCAATCGCGGCCGTGGGAGTGTCGGCGCTCAGACGATTGAACAATCGACCTCGAACGATGAAAATAGTTGGCCACATCGGGCCCGAGCGAGTGACTGCACCTTCTCGGCACCATCACCCGCTCCCTCGCTCCGAGGGGTTGCCCATCTCCCGAAATGTCGGGCACACAGTCACCCAGGACGCCGGCAGCGGACGCCCTCAACCCAAGGAACTTCCATGCACCAAGGCCAGCTCGGCGGACCCATCGGCCCCCTTCTCGATCCCGCCACCCAGCAGCAGCTTCCCGCGACCGTCCAGGGGACCTTCAGCTTCCAGACGTCGGGCGATCCGAATGCCGTGCTGCCGCAGCTCCAAGCTGCGCTCCTCTCTGCGACCGCGCGCGTCCTCCAGCAGAAGCTCAACGCGAACCAGGTCGCCATTCCCACGCTCGCGCAGAGCCTTCCTTACTTCGTGCAAGAAATCATCGCGCAGTCGGGCGCCGCGCAGATGGGCGTCCAAGTCGATCAGCTGAGCCTCGGTGTGAACGTGCAGCCGGCGCAGGCTGCGATCGCGCCGTACGACGGAGCTCTGCCGCCAGACCCGTATACGCAGACGGCGAACCGGATGGAGCAGCTCGCCAAAGACAAGCTCGATCCGCGCAACTACGAATACAAAGCCAAGCTCAACATCGGCGGCTTCAAGCTCAACGCGAGCTCCGAGACCGGCGTCGATACCGCAGGGCTCGCCAATCAGGTCACCAACAAAGTCCGAAACGAAGTGGTCTGGTACGGCATCGGCTGCGTGATCGTCGGATTGGTCGTCATCGGATTGGGCGGTCTCGGCTGGTACATCTATCACCAGGTCAAAGTCTCCTCGGGCCCGAACACGGCAAAGAGCGAAGACGCCGAAGAAACGAAATGGGACGGTAAGACGCCGTTTACCTGCGGCGGCAGCGACAACGTGAAGATCAAAGGCGTCACCGCGAACCTCGAAAAAGACACGGCCATCACTGCGCTGGGCAATTGTCGCGTCGAGCTCGTCGATTGCGACATCACGGCGAAGACCGGGATCGAAACCGGCGCGGGCGCGATCGTGGTGGTGAAGGGCGGCAGAGTGACGGGCAAAGACGAGGCGGCTTCGGCGCTGGGCACTTCGTCGATCACGTTCACCGGGACGAAGGTCACCGGGAAGAAGAAGGCGCTAGGGGCGGCGAAGATCGTCGGGCCGTGACCCTTGGGCAGTCTCTCTTACGACGTTGCTCGTAACCAGGAGCGCGCATCCACGCGAGGCAGTCGCCCTCGCGCACTCGCGTAAAGAGCTCGTCGGCGGACCCGGGCTCGTCGTTCTGACGACATCCGACCACGAGACCTGCCGCGATGCAGAAGAGCACGGCGTGGCGGTGGCGAAGGTCGTGAAAGGGTAGCTCGGGGCGCATCTTGGCTCGTCGGGTCGGAGCGGCTTTTACAAGCGGCTGCCGCCGTGGATTCGCACGTCGTCGCGCGAGGCCCCAAGGCCCGCTCGGACGGGAGCCGCCGCGGACTTCGAGGGCCGGATCGGCGACCGAGGGCGTAGTCGACGCGCTCGCCGGTGAGCGTCGACGCCATCGACCTTCGAGCTGACCTCGCCCGGTTGGCCCTTCTCATCTTCTTGCGGCGATTTCGTGCTGGCTCGCTCGGGTCGGTCACGATTCGCCGCTTCAAACGATGAGGCGACAAGGAGAACGAGCGTGGCCAATTTCTCATCTGTCGTCGGGTTCGTTGGGTGCTTCGTGTTGTTCGGTTGCACTGGCAAACGAGAGCCCAACCCCGAACCCCAAGGACCACTCATGACTACCGCAAGTCTCTCGAAGCAGGCGATCGGAGGCCTTGGGGCAGAGACGAGTGACGGCGTGGTCCTCGATCGCTACGAGGCGCTTCGTCCCGCCGAAGACGCTGACGACGCCACGGTTGCAGCGCTTGCCTGCCCGGAAGGATTCTCGGCCTTCGTCGCTCGGAATGCGGCGACCCACTCACGATTGGGAGTTTGCTTGCCGCGCAATCTTGCCCCAGGAACCCATCGATCAGAGGTCGTTTACTCGATCACGCGCCACGAGCTTCGCCTTACCAACAATGAACGAGATCTCGACCTCGTCCACCATTGGTGGCAAGGCCGCGAGCTTCTCGACGTCACGGTCTCATCGGAGGGTGTGGAGCTCGCTGGTGAGATCACGCTCGACCGACTCGCCACGCCCGCAAGCTTCACTGGCGGCACAGATCCAGAGAAGGTCCGCTTCGTCGGAAGAGCGAAGCTCGTTCTGAAGTAGCGCGTGCGTTCAAACAAGTCGAAAGCCTCATGATCACCGTGAACCTCCTTTCAAGCTCCCGACGACGATCGACATCAGCGGCACCCATACGGGATCAGGCAGACAATCAGGCAGAGCGGTGACGCCAACGGCGTCGTAAGTCATCGTCCCTAAGTGCCCGCGTATAATCAAGTCGATTTATCAACGGTGTTGGCGAACGGGTGGAGGACGTAGTTCACATCGCCCTGGAAGTCGCTTCGCACGAGATTGAGCGCGCGCATCTCGGCGGCCGAGATTTTGATACCGATCGGGTAGGTTCGCTCATCGAGCGTCGCTCGAACGACAAGCCCGGCATTGGTGGTCGTGCTGCCGATCAAGTTCACCACCGTCTCGAAAGTGCGAAGCGGGCGACCCCGCCAGTTCAT
>JAYUUB010000056.1:0-18281 GCA_043755175.1 Polyangiaceae bacterium
CCCAATGGCGAGAGCTCACACGCTAAGGGCCCGCGTATAAACAAGTCGATCGATATTCCGCCTCAACCTTCGGGAGCCTTTTGCCCGAGGAACGAGCACCGAAAGCCTACTGTTGTAGGCTGAGGAGCGGAGAGACGAGGCCGCCTGTCTCACGAAGGTATCGGCGGAATAGCACCGAGCTGTTGATACGCAGGCCCTGAGGACGACGGCGCGACCTTGATCCTATTTCGCGGGCGTGCACTCGTGTTTGTCACTCGCGCTCGCTCGGCTCAGCGAACGAGATGGCCCGTGTGCTTGCCCGTCGTGTCGACGATGATCGAGACGACGAGCGTGAAGAATCTTCGTCCCGACTCCAAGCTCTGACTCATCTCCGGCAAGAGCGCGGCGAGTCGGCGCGCCGCGTCGTCGTGGACGACCCGTTTGGCCATGTCGAGGGCTTCGGCGCGCATGCTCGACAAGCCGTCTTCTCCAAGCCGCTCCATGACGGCGAGATACTCGGACAGCTCGCGCGAGATCTCGGAGCGCTGGACCTCGACGATCGTTCGCTCGCCCTCTTCGCTGATGAACGTGAGCCGGAGGACCTTCTCGTCGCGACCGAGGATGAGCGTGTCGGCGCGTCGAGAGGGCCAGAACGTCTCGTCGCGCGCGAGGTCGGCGATGAGGACGCGCCACTCGTGCTTGCGCACCGAGTGGGCCTGCTTCCACAGATCTTCGTCGATGCGCAACTGGGGCATGGGGCGCAATCCTACCATCGCGAGGTGCCCTCGGGCGCTCTCTCGGCTCCCTCGCGCCGTCACCACGAGGGCGTCGACGTGACGCGGTTCGCGTATGCTCGCCGGCTCGAGGGACCGATGAAGACGACGCTGAACGAAGAGTCGACGCGAGAGGTGATCGTCCGTTTGCGCGAGGCCAACGCGAGCTTCGCGCACGACTATCCAGGCGAGCCGGAGCGGCGTCAGCCCGTTCACACGGTGTATGGCGGGGCGCATCTCTTTCGCGCCGAGATGTCTCGCAAGCTCGGCGACGGCGCGCTCGCGGCGCTCGATGAATACGCGCCGGACTTCGCGACGTTTGGCCGCGCGCTCGGGCTGCCGGGCCACGAACGGCTGCCCATCGATCCGTCGGAGACGGCCGAGCTGTCGGCCGCTCTCGCGAGAGACGCCTCCGCCATGTGGCTCACGAGCCCTCACGCCTGGCTCGCGCACACGATTCGTGAACGCGTCGTCGCCAAGCTGCGACGCGAGCCCGTCGAAGACTTTCGCATCGACTTCGAAGACGGCTTCGGCACGCGCGAAGAAGGCGAAGAAGATCTCGCGGCGACGCGTGCGGCGAGCGAGGTCGCTCGTGGGATGGCCGATGGATCTCTCCCTCCATTCATCGGCATTCGCATCAAGTCGCTCGCCGAAGAGACGCGTGCTCGCGCCGTCCGCACGCTCGATCTGTTTCTCACCGAGCTCGTCTCGGCGACGGGCGGCAAGCTCCCGTCGGGCTTCGTGGTGACGCTTCCCAAAGTGACGATCGTGGCGCACGTCACGGCCATGGTCGATCTCCTCGAAGCGCTCGAGCGTGGGCTCGGGCTCGAGGACGGCGCGCTCCGCTTCGAGATCATGGTGGAGACGACGCAAGCGCTCATCGACGCCGATGGGCGGGCCGCCTTGCCGCTGATGGTGAGAGCGGCGCGGGGGCGCTGTGTGGGCGCGCATTTCGGAACCTACGACTACACGGCAGGATGCGACATCACGGCTCAGTATCAGTCGATGACCCATCCAGCAGCGAGCTTCGCGCGTCACATGATGCAGGTCTCCTTCGCGAGGACTGGCATCTTCACGTCGGATGGGGCGACCAACGTGATGCCGGTGCCGGTCTACCGCCAGAGGGGCGAGAAGCCGCTCACCGAGCCTGAGAAAGCGGCGAATCGCGCGAGCGTTCACGCGGCGTGGAAGCTCCAATTCGCTCAGGTTCACGACTCGCTCGTTCGCGGATTCCATCAAGGCTGGGACTTGCACCCCGCGCAGCTCCCGGTTCGCTACGCCGCCATTCACGCGTTCTTTCTCGGTGGCCTCGACGCGTCGGCCGAGCGACTCTCGAGCTTCGTCGCGCGCGCAGCGCGAGCGAGCCTCGTCGGCAGCGTCTTCGACGACGCCGCCACGGGCCAGGGCCTCTTGAACTACTTCATTCGCGCCGTGACCTCGGGCGCGATCACCGAAGACGAGGTGCTCGAACGAACGGGACTGTCGCTCGGCGAGCTCCGCCTCCGTTCGTTCGCGAAGATCCTCGAGGGGCGCGCAGCGCTCGCGCGAAGTCGGCCGACGGCAGGCTGAAATCTGCGTCGACGCAGCGAAAGGCGCGCACCGCGGGTGATTTCGAGAGACACCTCGGCTAGAGGACCGAGTGACGATGAGCCCAGTCACGCTTCTTCGCAATGCCGAGGTGTTCGCACCCGAGCGTGTGGGCCTTCGAGACGTTCTCGTCGGAGGCGGCACCATCCTCGCGATCGAGGCGGCGTCGGTGCTGCCGTCGATCCCAGGCTCCGAGATCGTCGACCTCGAAGGCGCGAGGCTCATTCCGGGGCTCATCGATTCGCACGTGCACCTCACTGGCGGCGGTGGCGAATCGGGTCCGTCGTCGCGCGTGCCGTCGGTCGCGCTGTCCGCGCTGACACGGGCCGGAATCACGACCGTCGTCGGTGTTCTCGGCACCGACGGGACCACGCGCAACGTCGCGTCGCTCGTCGCAGCTGCGTTCGGGCTCCGCGAAGAAGGGCTCTCGGCCTATTGTTGGACTGGGAGCTACGAGGTACCCCCGATCACGCTGACCGGCTCGGTTCGAGGTGACATCGTCTTCGTCGATCCGGTGATTGGCGTCGGCGAGCTCGCGATCTCCGATCACCGCTCGTCGCAGCCGACCTTCGACGAGCTCGTTCGCATCGCCTCCGACTGCCACGTAGCGGGAATGATGAGCGGCAAAGCCGGCGTTCTCCATTTGCACGTCGGAGACGGTGCTCGCGGCCTCGAGCTCGTTCGGCGCGCTCTCGAGGTCACCGAGATCCCGCCGAGGATCTTTTACCCGACCCACGTCAACCGCAAGAAGCGCCTCTTCGAAGAAGCCGTCGCGCTCGCGAGGCTCGGGTCGACCGTCGACGTCACGGCCTTTCCCGTCGACGAAGGTGAAGACGCCTACGCCGCTGCCGACGCGGTCGAGCGCTACTTCGCGAGCGACGCTCCGCGCGATCGATTGACCGTCAGCTCCGATGGCGGCGGATGCTTGCCGACGTTCGACGTCGATGGGCGTCTCGTCGCGATGGACATCGGTCGCCCCTCGGCGACGTTCGAGACGCTCTCGGAGCTGCTTTCGCGCGGGCACGAGCTTGCGTCGGTTCTTCCGGTCTTCACCCAGAACGTCGCTGCTCTGCTGCGTCTGTCGCACAAAGGGCGCATCGAAGTGGGTGCCGATGCCGATCTCGTCTCGCTCGACGACTCGCATCGCATAAGACACGTGATGCTGCGCGGTCGTCTCGTCGTCCGCGGCGGCGAGCCGAGCGTTCTCGGCAAGTTCGAAGAGACGGGTTCGAAGAGAGTCACATGAGCCCAGCGAAGATCGAGGCAGACCGAAAACGCGGATACATCGTCCCCATCGGAGGTGCCGAAGACAAAGAAGGGGCCGCCAACATCCTTCGAAAGTTTCTCGAGGTTTCGGGGGGCGAACGTGCGCGCATCGTCATCATCCCGACGGCTTCGATGCTCGAAGACACGGGCAAGCGCTATGAAAAGCTCTTCCGCAAGCTCGGCGCTTACGAAGCCAAATCGCTGCCAATCATGTCGCGCGACGACGCTGCGAAGCCCGAATGGCTCGCTTACATCGAGCCGGCGAACGCGATCTTCGTCACGGGCGGCAACCAGCTCCGCCTCTCGACGATCATCGGCGGTACTCCTCTTGCGAAGGCGATCCGCCGCGCCAATGCACGGGGTGTCACGGTCGGCGGAACGAGCGCTGGAGCTGCGATCCTCAGCGAGCACATGATCGCGCACGGCGCCGAGGGCCACACGCCCCACGCAGGCGCCGTCGCTCTGGTGCCCGGCTTCGGCCTCACCAATCGAATCATGATCGATCAGCATTTCAGGCAGCGCGACAGGCTCGGGCGTCTCCTCACCGCGCTCGCGTACAACCCCTTCGCGGTCGGCGTCGGTCTCGACGAAGACACGGCGGCGTTCATCGATCACGAGCGCAAGCTCACGGTCGTCGGCACCGGGGCCATCACCATCATCGACGCTTCGGAGCTCACACACTCCTCGATCGCCGAGACCAAAGAGGGGCGACCGGTGTCGATGACCAACGTGCGACTCCACGTTCTCATCGACGGCGGATCGTTCGATCTCGAGACCCGCAAAGCGAAAGCCGGGCCCTGAAGCAGGGGTCCCGAGGAAGGCTTTGAGCACTTCCTACCGCGACGCAGTGGATTTGAACGCTTGGGCGTGAGCCACGGGAGATGAAACGGGAAGACAAGAAGACGGGAAGAGAGTGAATTTGCCGGCCAAAACGGCGGAGACCCTGATCTCTTCGGCAAGCCATCCTCAGGGCTTCGTGTCTTCCTGTTGCATCCTCAGGCTCCAAGTTGTTCGAAATCGACCGAGGCCCAACTGGTCGAATCCTCGGTGTCGAGCTACGAGCTCGCACCTGCGGATCTCCTCACCGAAGTGGGGCGCGCCGCTGGTATAAGGGTCGGTCGATGCAGGTCCTTGAACGACGCGTCTATCGCGGCCCGAGCCTTTACGCCCATTTCCCGGTGATGCGCCTCACCATCGATCTCGGGGCCCTCGAGGCCTGGCCGAGCGCGAAATTGCCTGGTTTCAACGACGGGCTGCTCGCCGCTCTCCCGAGCCTCGACGCCCACACCTGCTCGTTCGGAACCGCAGGCGGCTTCGTTCGACGACTCCGCGAAGACGGCGGAACCTGGCTCGGACATGTGCTCGAGCACGTCGCGATCGAGCTGCAGCAGCTCACCGGCGCCAAGGTCGTCTTCGGCAAGACGCGCAGCGACGGTCCTCAGGGTCGGTACCACGTCGTCTACGAATACGAAGAAGAACGCGTCGGTGAGGCGGCGGGCGATCTCGCGCTCAAGCTGATCCATTCGCTCCTGCCGGCTGATCTGCGGCCCGCCGACTCGTCGACCGACGGCGAGCCGCTCGATTTTCCGAAAGAGCTCATCGAGCTCATCGACTACGCGCAACGACGTCAGCTCGGTCCGTCGACCGGATCGCTCGTTCGCGCCGCCGAGGCCCGCGACATTCCTTGGATGCGACTCAACGACTACAGCCTCATCCAGCTCGGTCACGGCAAGTACCAGAAACGGATCCAGGCGACGGTCACTTCGGAGACCCGCCACATCGCCGTCGAGATCGCTTCCGACAAAGAAGAGACCAATCGGATTCTCGGCGATCTCGGTCTCCCCGTGCCGAGACAGCGCGTCGTGCGCACCGTCGAAGCGGCGGTGACCGCCGCCGAGCGCCTGGGCTATCCGGTCGTCGTCAAGCCGCTCGACGCCAACCACGGACGCGGCGTCTCGCTCGATCTAAAGACGAACGAGGAAGTTCGAATCGCCTTCGAAAAGGCTCGCGAGCACGCTCGCAGCATCGTCGTCGAGAACTTTCTCGCGGGCTTCGATCACCGAATGCTCGTGGTCGGTGGTGAGCTCGTCGCCGTCGCGAAACGCGTCCCAGGGCACGTCGTCGGCGATGGTGTGCACACGATTTCCGAGCTCGTCGACATCGTGAACAGCGACCCTCGCCGCGGCATCGGTCACGAGAAGGTGCTCACGCGTCTCGAGCTCGACGCGCAGGCAGAGCGGCTCATGGCTCAAAAGAACGTCACGGCCGCGACGGTGCTGCCGAAAGACGAGCTCCTCTTCCTGAGAGGCACGGGCAATCTGTCGACGGGCGGCACGGCGATCGATCTCACCGACGTCGTCCACCCCGACAACCGCGACATGGCCGAGCGTGCGGCGAAGGCGATTGGTCTCGACGTGTGTGGCGTCGACTTCATCACCCCCGACATCGGCGAGAGCTACCGCGAGTCTGGAGGCGGAATCTGCGAAGTGAACGCGGCGCCGGGCTTTCGAATGCACGTCGCTCCGACCGAAGGCAAACCGCGGGACGTGGCTGGGCCAGTCATGGACATGCTCTTTCCGGCGGGCACTCCCACGCGCATCCCGATCGCGGCGGTCACCGGCACCAACGGCAAGACCACCACCGCGCGCATGCTCGCGCACATCCAAAAGATGAACGGCCACTGCGTCGGTCTCGCGACGACCGACGGCGTGTACATCGACGGCGAGCGCACGGTCGCCGGCGACATGACCGGCCCTCAGTCGGCCCAGATGGTCTTGCGCGATCCCGACGTCGATCTGGCCGTCCTCGAGACGGCGCGCGGCGGTTTGTTGCGCGCAGGAATGGGCTACCGAACCTGCAACGTCGGTGCGGTCATCAACGTGAGCGCCGACCACCTCGGCATCAAGGGCGTCGACACCCTCGAGCAGCTCGCCGAGGTGAAGCGCATCGTAGTCGAGGTCGCGCGCGATTGCGCCGTGCTCAACGCCGACGATCTCCACTGCTTGCGCATGGCCGATCACACGAAGGCGACGCGCATCGCGTACGTCACGATGAACCCGCGACACGAGCTCGTGCGCAAGCACCTGCGCGCCGGCGGGCTCGCCGCCGTCCTCGAAGAGGGCATCAACGGCCACATGATCACGCTCTACGACAAGGGCGCGCACCTGCCGCTTTTGTGGACGCATCTCATCCCGGCGACCATCGAGGGCAAGGCGATGTACAACGTGCAAAACGCCATGTTCGCAGCGGTCATGGCTTATGCGATGGGCGTCAAAGTGGAGAACATTCGCCAGGGACTGCGAACGTTCGATACCTCGTATTTCCAGGTCCCCGGTCGAACCAACGTCTTCGACAAGCTCCCCTTCAAGGTGATCCTCGACTACGGGCACAACCCGGCGGCGGTGCAGGCCATGGCCGATCTGGTCACTCGGCTCGAGTGCAATGGGCGACGCGTCTGCGTCTTGTCGGCGCCCGGCGATCGGCGCGACGAAGACATTCGAGCGATCGCGCGCATCGCGGGCAAGGCCTTCGACTACCTGGTGCTCCGACGCGACGACGATCTCCGCGGCCGCGGCTCCGACGAGGTCCCGCGCATGATGGAGAAAGAGCTCCTCGCCAGTGGATTCTCTCCCGAGAACATGGTCGTGATTCCCGACGAGCAGGCAGCCATCGACGCCGCCCTCCAACATGGAAAACGGGGTGACTTGATGCTCGTTTTCGCCGACAAGATCTCTCGTAGCTGGAAGCAGGTCATCTACTTCAAGCCCGACGGAGACGATCTGAAGTCGACACCGCCGGCGGCTCCGAGCAACGCCGGAGCTCTCGCGATGCCGCAAGAGATCGACGCCATGAGCGACGCCCTCCTCGACGGCGCCGCGGTGATCCAAGACGAGCGCGGTGTGCGGCTCGCGCGCGAAACGGACGACTGAGTCGAACGCATGCTTCTCATCGACACGCGTCGTCTCACCGGACCGAACCATCTCAGCCTCACGCCGCTCGTCATCGTCGAGCTCGGGCTCGATCCTGACGAAGATCTCGATCGCGCCGCTCGCGGCTATTTGAACGAGCTCGCGCGCATGCGCGCGGCCCTCGGGTTTTCGGGCGAGGTCGATTTCATCGTTCGCCCCCAAGGAGGAGGCGGTGTCGTGGGCTACGAAGCGCCCATCGACGTGATGCTCGCTTGCGCCGAGATGAGCGAATGGGCCGTGCTCTCCGCCGTCGAGATCGCAGCGGGGAGACCGGGGGGAAAGCTCGAGCCGAAGCGGACCGAGGTCGCAGCGATTCTGGCGCGCGACCGGAGCTCGAAGCTGCTCGCCCTCGAGGTCGACGCGACCATGCGCGATTTGCCGTTTCTTTGGGACGATTCGGAGATCAGTATCGGCACCGGCAAGCGCTCGGTGACCTACGCTCGTGATTCGTTGCCCGAGCCCGATGCCGTTCCTTGGGACGAGCTCGGCGCGATCCCGACGCTGCTCGTCACCGGCACCAACGGCAAGACCACGTCGTCACGGCTGCTCGCGCGCATCGCCACCGAAGCGGGCTACGTCGTCGGGTGTACCTCCACCGACGGCGTCAACGTCGGCACCGAGATCGTCGAGCAGGGTGACTGGACCGGGCCGAGTGCGGCGCGCGTCGTTCTGCGGCGCAACGACGTCGACTTCGCCGTGCTCGAGACCGCGCGCGGCGGCATCTTGCGTCGTGGGCTCGCGGTCGATGCCTGCGACGCAGCGCTCATCACCAACATCAGCGACGATCACCTCGGGACCTACGGCGTCGACGATCTCGCTGCGATGACACGCGTGAAAGGGGTCGTCGCGCAGATCGTCCGAAAAACGGGAGCGGTCGTTCTCAATGCGCACGATCCGAATCTCGTCCGTCTCTCTCGTTCTCTCGCTTCGCCGGTCGTCTTCTTCGCCGATCTCGAGAGCGCCGACGACGCGGTGCTCCGCGTCCTTCGTGCGCACGACGAGGCTGGAAAAGAAGCTGTTCTGGCGAAAGACGGGTCGATCGTTCGTCGCTCTTCGGGCATCGACGAGACGCTCTGCGCCGTCGACTCGGTGCCCATCACGTTCGGCGGCGCGGCGCGCTACAACGTCGAAAATGTTCTCGGTGCGGTCGCGATGGCCCTCTCGGTCGGAATCGACGAAGACGCGATCGTGCGTGCGATCCAGCGCTTCGACGTCGCCGACAATCCGCGGCGGGGTGAGCTTCGCGACTGTCGTGGCGTGCGCGTGTTGCTCGACTTCGGTCACAACCCCGAAGGTGTTCGCGCCGTGATGCGACTCGTCGCGTCGTTGCGCAAGAAGAGCGCGGGCCGCCTCTCGATCATCACGGGAAGCGCAGGCGATCGCAGCGACCGCGAGGTCTGTGAGATCGCCAAGGTCGTCTTCGATGCGAAGCCCGATCGCGTGTTCGTGCGCGAGCTCGTCGACTACCTGCGCGGTCGCGCGCCTGGCGAACTCCCAGAGCTCTTTCGGCGCACGCTCGGCGAGCTGGGTTTCCCCGAAGAGGCCTTCTCGATCGTCGGCTCCGAGGTACTGGCTCTCGAGCGCATCTTCAGAGACGCGCAGCCTGGCGACTTCGTCGCTCTACTCGTCCACATCGACGACGCTGAGGTCCGCGCCTTTCTCGACGAACCGGTGAGGTGAGCGAGCTTCGGGCATGAGCCGAGAGATTGAACAGGAAGACGAGAAGGGAGAAGGAGTTTGGACGCCGTGCGGTGCACGCCCTCTTTTCAGGGCGAGCAGCTCGGCAAGCCATTCTCGAACCTTCCTGTTCTCCTGTCTTCCTGTTGCATCTCTTCGTAGGGACAGACGCGTTGCGGTCGCGCTAGTGCTTCTTCGCCATGTCTTGGAGGACGTGGACCGACTCTTCGACCCAGGGATCGCGGGCGAGATCGTCTTTCCACGCGTCGAGTCGCTTGCGGAGCTTCGCGTCGGTCGGCGCGGGCGGGGCCGACGGATCGGCGAGCGCTTCGATCTGGAGGAGCGGCTTCTGATCTTTCAGCTTGGGATCGGCCGCATCGAGCTCGGCCTTGTCGCGCTTCTTCTGCTCTTGCCACGCTTTGCGCTCTAGCGGCTCGAGGGTCTTGTCGCGACGCGTACCGACGAGCTTCCCGAACGCTTCGACCTTGACGAGCTCGGCGCTGGCACGCGTCCGCATCTGGCTCGCGGCTTGGAGGCTCGCCACGTCCCAGCCGTGCGGCGTCTTGGTGAAGTGCGCCGGCTCGATCGTGCTCCACGGGATGGGATGAAACAGGGTTCGCTCGCCCGAATCGATGAACGAAGCCGGATCCGGGAGGAGCACGTCGGGGATGACGCCCTTCAGCTGGGTCGAGCCACCGCTCACACGGAAGTACTCCTGCATCGTGATCTTGTAGATGCCGAGAGGGTCGCCGCCTTTGCCCTTACGAAGCCGATCGAGATCGACGACGGCTTGAACGGTGCCTTTCCCGTGCGTCGGGCTGGTCCCCACGACGACGGCGCGCTCGTAGTCTTGAAGAGCACCGGCGAGGATTTCGGCCGCCGATGCGCTGAAGCGATCGACCATGACGACGACGTTGCCCGAGAAGGTCACTGACGGATCGGTGTCGCTGAGGACCTCGATCTTGCCGTCGGCGTCGCGCGTCTGGACGACTGGACCTTTGTCGATGAAGAGACCGCTGATGTCGCGAGCGTGCGTGAGAAGCCCACCGCCGTTGCCGCGCAAGTCGAGGATGATCGAGCCGACGTTCTTCTTCGAGAGAGCCACGAGAATGGCCCTCACGTCGTCGGTCGCATTGCGCTCGCCGGGCTTTCCTCGCCCGCCGATGTCGCCGTAAAAGCCCGGGAGATAGACGTAACCGACGGCCTCCTTCTTCTTGTCCGGGTGCAGGATGGCGCCGCGCGCGTAGGTCGCTTCGATGTGGATCACGTCACGTGTGATCGCGATCGTCTCCATGTGCGCGTCGGCCTTCTTCACGGTCAGCGTGACGACCGTCCCCTTCGGACCGCGAATCATCTCGACGACTTTGTCGAGCGGCATGTCGGTCACGTCGACCGGGTCTTTGCCCTCTTGCGCGACGGCGAGGATGAGATCGCCTGCCTCGAGCTTGCCCTGCTGCCAGCTGGCGCCGCCAGGGATGAGATCGTCGACGACCACGTAGTGATCTTGCTCACCGAGCGCGGCGCCGATGCCCTCGAGCTTGCCCGTGATGGCGATGTCGAAGTTCGCCTCTTCGGAGGGAGCCATGTACTGCGTGTGCGGATCGAACACCGCGTTGACGGCGTTGATGAAGTCTTCGGCGGGTTGAAGCTTCTCGCTCGCCGCGAGCCGCGTGAAGCGCGTCGCGTAACGCACGGCGAGCTCTTTGCGAACCTTCTCTTCGCGGCCTTCGAACGTCGGGGGAATGTCTGCGAGCGCCTTCGCGGTGGCTGCCTCACGCTTCGCGTCGTCGGCGTCTTTCTCTTTGGGCTTGGGCTTGGGCTTGGGCTTGGTCTTGTCGACGCCGGGCTTGGCGGGAGTCTTGTCGGCGGTCTTCGGCTTGTTCTTCGCGTCGAGCAGATCTTCCATCTGCTGAATGCGCTCGAGGGCCTGGAGCTTCAAGGTGCCTCGCCAACGATCGCGGAGGTCTGCCTCCGACTTGCAATACGATCGCTTCTTCGGATCGGTCTCGATGCTCTCGTTGGCCGTGAAGTCGAATGGCTTCGAGAGACTGTCGGCGACCATCTTCGCCGCAGCGCTGCGCCGGCTCGCCACCAGGGCAGAGCCTTTGCGACCGAGCGAGAGATCGCCAGCCCGCAGCTCGTCATCCATTCTGTCTTCGTACCGGGAGAGCGCCGTGACATCGCTCTCGAGCAGGAGCATCTTCGCCCCATCGAGCTCTTCGATGTACTTCGGGAAGGCCTCTTTCGAGAGCTTGTCGTCAATGGGTGTCCGGAGAACGTGCTCCTTCGACAACAGCGTCGTCGCAGCTTCGGCGAGGGTGACCTCGCGCGGATCGGGAGGCGTCTCGGGGAGCTCGGCGACAGGCGGCGCAGCGTTCGCCGACGTCGACGTCGACGCGGCCGGGAGATTCGGCGTCGGCGCCGGCGCGTTCGACGGAGACGAACAGCCGAAGCTGAGCGCCAACAGAGCCATCGTGAGGCTGCGGTTCGGTCGCGAGAGTCGTCGTGTCGAGCGCATGTTGGATGGGAGCGTGTCACGAGCGCTCGGGTACAGCAAACCCGACGACGCGGACTTTTGCTCTTTCGTGCGAGCTTGGAACATCCTTCGCCATTCGATGTCTGGATCGCCGGACACCTGCGTCTGCCGCCGTCCTCTGCACCAGACGATCCGCCGTCGAATTCGGGATGCGCTCGCGCCGGCGCGGCTCCGCGTAGCCTGAAAGGAGGGCCGATCGATTGAGCCGAAAGGCGTGGTGCACCGATTCGCGTTCTGAGCGCCGAGCGGCATGGCTCGTGCTCTGCCATCTCCCGAGCGCCGAGACGGCTCGACAGCGCGAGGCTCGAAACGAAGGAGAAACCATCATGGGCGAGGCCTTTCACGACGGTGGGTTTGGAATGATTCCGACGACGATCTTCGGGCTCATGCTGGTTGCTGCTGCAATTCGGTATGCGGTGAATCCCGAGCGACGATTCGTTCCGCTCATGACGAGCCTCGGCGTGCTCACGCTCTCGAGTGGGTGTTTCGGCTTCGTGCGCGGGCTCATGCAATCGATCTTGGCTGTCGGTCCGAACCAGACCGAGAGACCCATCTGGGTCATCGGGCTCGGAGAAACCTCGAACAACCTCGCGCTCGCGTCGGCTTTGGTCGCCGCGGCCGCCATGATGGCGACGGTCGGGAGCCTTCGGGTCGCACGCGGGACCTCGCAGAACCAGGCCCTCCCCTGAGCGGTCGATCGCTGCGTCTCCCTTGGGGCTCAGCCGCGCGCGAAAGGGGTAGACCTCCGAAGCGGCCTTCTCTTCATCGTCTTCGAGCTTTACGAGGGCCGCTCGGTCGACACCGCGCTGCAACGAGAAGGGCCTTTTTCGCCCGAGCGCGCCTGCCCCATCGCGATCGAGGTCCTCTCGCGCTCGAACAGCGCACGCGGTCGGGATCATTCATCGCGTTAGACGCGAAATCCCAATCTTTCTGTCTCCCTGTGTTCCTGTTGATCGCCCTCTGGGTTCAAGAAGGCGACTTCGCCGCTTCGGGCAAAGTCGGAGAGCCGTCGATGTCGCCGAACTGCTCGAAGAACGAGAGCATCGCTTTTCGCTGCAGCTCGGGCATGAACTCGAAGTTGCGACCGCGGTCGATGATCTCCCAAAAATCTTTGGTCTGCACCTTGACGAGCTCTTCGCGAATGGCTCGGAGGCGCTCCGATGGCTCGTGCGCCATGTCTTCGCGAATGAGCTTCGCGCGCTCGGCTTCGCCCACCGAAAGATAGTAGCTGGCGAGCTTCACTTGCGCCTTGCGCACGCCCTTCAGAGCGTTCTCTTGGCTGCGCTCGAAGGTCGGACGATCGATGTCGAGAAAGGCCTTCAGAATCGCGTCTTCTTCGGGGCGCGAGAGCTCGTGGGCGAGCTGACAGATGGCGCTCACGTCGTACGAGATGGTCTCGGTGACGAAGCTGAGCTTCATGTCGTAGCTCGTGTGCGCGTAATAGCGAAGATACCCGACGGCCGTGACCGCCTCTTCGCCGAACCCTTTTCGAAGCATCGCCTCGACGAGCAATCGATACTGATTCAATACGTTGTAAGCCGTCCGCACGTCTTTGGCATTGAGCGTCGACCGGAGATACGAGTTCATGAACCGGAAGACGAGGGCGATGACCTCTTTCTCCTTCTTGTCGGCCGCGGCCTCGCCGATGTAGCGCGTGTCGATGGCGATGAGGTAATTGATGTCGCGCATCGACCCCAACGCCTCGTTGTAGATGCCGAGGTACTGGCGCATGATCTTCCACTCGAACCAGGTTCGACGGGCGACCAGATCGTCGAGCGACTCGGGGTCCATGGCGACGAAGTCCGGGTTGTCGCGAATCGAATCCGAGATGCTGAACCATTCGGTGTTCGCGAGGTGCTTGTCGCGCAGATAGCGAATCACCAGGTCTTTGAGCGCGTCGACTGCGCGACTCGCGATGATCTTGTCTTTGCCCGAGATCGAATTCGACGTGATGTCGGTGAGCTCTTCCATCGCATTCAGTGTTTGGGCTTGTGCGCGCGACGAGAGAGCGCCCTCGGAGCGGGCGCCCTTCTGCGCAGTCTGCGCCGCCTCGCGCTGGATGCGTTGGACGATGTTCTGCGGCTCGAGGAAGCGGAACACGTACGCGAAGTACGGCGCCATCATGACCAGGCCGATGACGACCATGAGCAACATGAAGAGGAGCGTGAGCCTCGGCACGAAGTCGACGCGAATCGAGAGACTGACGCAGACGCCGCAGACGCAGGCGATCACGTAAAAGGCGAGGATCATCATGTTCGTCCTGTCGCGGAAGAACATGTTGGTGACGCCGGTGTATCGCTCCGCCGACAGCTGGACGACGATGGCGACGACCGAGATCACGATGCCGAGCACGCCCGCGACCATCGCTCCGAGCCCCGAGACCGCGTCGGTGATGTGGTCTTGGTCGAAGTAGAAGTACTGGCCGATCCCGCCCTTCAACGCCGGACCCCCCGTGTAGAAATAGTCGATGGCATAGAGCGTCGCGAACACGGCGAAGGCCGTCGTCGCGAGGCTCGCCATGGGCCACACCCACGTCCGTCTGAAGCTCGGAGTCATCTCCATATCGACGCGAGCCTATCACCGCATCGCACCGACCGAATCCGCGTCACTCGTGCAGGCCGCGATTGCTGGGATCGGCGCGAATTCCGGCCAATCGCGTGGTCTCATGGTGAAGCGCCAATCGCTCCTCGGGCTGGTCAATCGGCGTCGCAACGACCCCAGATGAGACACGAGCCGGTGTGCTCGAACGTTCCGTCGGCTCGAATCGCGAGCCAGCCACCGCCGAGCGCCGGGTCGAGAAAGAGGTGGTCGTCGACGAACACGATCTCGGCACCGAAGTCGTCGCGCTTCACGTCGACGTGGCCGAGCTGTCGTCGGCCCGTCGGTGTGTCGTCGACGAGGCGGAGCGTGCTGTGATCCTTGGTCGGATCACTCGCGACGAGCGCACGACCGCCGGCGACGACGAGATACATCGCTGCGTCGGTGACCGAGATGTCGCGCCAGGCGTCTCTCGCTCCTACTTCGACAGGCCTTCGCAAGAAGGCATGGGCGCCGCGCCGCGGCTCCGATCCGCCGCCTGCGCCCCCAGTCAACACCAGCGTTCCGTCGGCCTCGGCGCGAAAGACGACTCCTTCGGTGAACGGCACGCGCGCCTCTTCATGAAAAGCGCCGTGCGCGTCGACGACGAAGAGGCGGCTCTCGCTGTCTGAAATTGGAAAGAGCGCGAGCGCGATGCCTCCTGCGTTGAGGAGTGCGCTCGGGGTGAGCCCTTCGGGCGGCGCGACGATCTTCAATGTGCGCAGGCCTGCGTCTCGAATCGCGATCGAGACATGATTCACGAGCTTGGCTCCGGGCCGACAGCGCGTCTCGGGCTCGCCGCCGCCGACGTAACCCCATTGTGTTCCGGGCGGAGCGGGAGGCTCTACGTCGTGGTCTTTCTGCTCGCAGAGGGTCGAGCCGACGAGACCGAACGTGGTCCGCGTCGAAGGGATTGATTGCCTCGTGTCGGGCAAGAACCCGTCGTGATGACTGCGGGAGCCCATCACGACGCATCCGCCACGCTGCGGAGGGCAACTGCAGAGGAGTGCTCGCGCACCGTTGTTCGGGGCGCGCGGATCGACCTCGAAGCATCCTTCGGGCTGCGGCTCCGAGACCTCGTCGAGACGGAGCTGCTCCGACCAGCGGTCGGTGCAAGGAGGCGTGAACAAGACGAGCTTGCCCTTGTCGTCGATGGCCACGCTCTGCCCTTCAGGGTTCGTTCCGACGATGGCTCCGCCGAGCCGCGTGATGGGACCGTTGGCGGCAGCGAGCTCGATAGGAGCCCAGGTCGCTCCGAGATCGCTCGAGAGGAAGCTCTGGAGATCGCCCGGCTCGGCCACTTCGAGTCGTTGCGACGCGAGCGAAGGCTCACCGACCGTCGCGAAGAGAGCTCCGTCGGGACGAACGAAGATCTGCTCTGCCGACATCCCGGGCAATCGCCGGCGCGTGAAATGCGCGCCGTGGTCGCTCGACACGAGGAGGCCGACGATCGCAGTTTCACGGCCACCGAGGTGCGCGACTTCGAGCTCGGAGGGGCGAGCCATTCCTGCCCCCGTCACGCCTGCGATCACGAATCGCCCTGCTGCGTCCCAGCGAACGACGTCTGGGATCGACGCGACACGCTCGACCTTGTTCGGATCGATCGCGTCTTCGGGATGCGCGATTCGGAGCAATGCTCCTCGCGAGGTCGCGAGGTAGATCCCGTCGTGCTCGTCGAAGCCGCTGAAGGCGACATCGTCGGGGAAGGGAAGGGGGCCGAGCGGCTCTCTGCGATTGCTCGTCAAGAACGTTCCGAAGTCGGTGTGGTGAATCGCGTGGTGCGCGCCGAGCGTGGGGATGTCGGTGTCGAGAGCGAGCGAGCTCGGCCTTCCGCTCTTTGGCTCGAGCCAGCTCGGTGGTCGCGACGGATGCACGTCGAGGCCGAGGTCGAGGACGATGCTTCGGTCTCGGGGCGAGACTTCGGCCGACGCCGCCGGCGCAACGGCCGGATCCGACGCGTTCCACATCACCGAAGGCCATGGCGGCTCGCGATGCTTTGGAGCGACGGGCGGTGCCGCGTGCCTCGCACAGGCAGTGAGGATCAGGGCCAAGGGAGCGAAGCGCACGCAGTGAGACCCTGACACCACGAGTCGCTCTCGGTTCCCAGCGCAATGGTCTTCGACGTCTGCTTCCTCTTCCTTCCACCCTTCCGATCTCATGTCTGTCTCCTCTCGACCTCTGGGCGCCGCTCTTCAAGGGAGAGGCCGAGGAACATGAGGTCAGAAGGTGGGAGGAAGCAGAGCGAGGGCCCGCGTCCAAATGAGTCGATCGATATTCCGCCGAGACCGAAGTGAGACGGGTGCCCGAGGAACGAGCATCTCGCGCCATTCATATCTGGCCATGCGTTATGGCGCCATGACGCTCCCCTTCAGCCGTACGGGTGCGAACCACGCGTCGCTCACGGCGCATCTCTCGAGATCGTCGAGCCGCGAGAGCGCGCGGACAGTGGGGCTTACGCCTCAGCCGAAGACGTCGTCGATCCGAGAAGCGAGAGCGGTTCGGTCGAGCCACGCGAGGATCTGCTCTGCGTCGGAGCTTTCGATGTTGGCGAGTCGTTCGGCCGAGGGCGCGAGCCCAAGCGTCTGGAGAACGCGAAGTAGCGCCACCCGGAGCGCGCTCGCTTGCCCGCCGGCCAGAGGAGGAGGTCGGCGACGCTGCTCCTCCTGCTGGCGCTTGCACGACGCTCGTGCAGGCTGGTTTGGCGCGCGGATCGGCACTTCATCTACGCCCGGCATTTCGTGTGGACCCGGGAAGGGCCCGTTTCACCCGCCGCGCGCCGAGGGCACTCTAGAAACAAGTCGATCGATATTCTCATCGCCCTTCGCTCTCGTTCAAACAGAGAAAGCATCCATCGCGCGCTCGAAGTGTCTGTGGCGCGCAAGAGCCTGAATGAATGCAGTGATTGCAGCGTCATCCGACGTTTCGGTCAAGATCAGACCCGGGTCTGGATCGCCGCTGGAGAGGCGAGCCGGCACGCCGGCGTTCTCGATGAGAGCCCGCCCATCTGCGACGCCTAGAATGGGTTTGCAATGCCGATATTGGTCTTTGATGAATGCGGCAGCCTGGCCGTCTAGCCCCAGCTCCTGCGCCGCGGCGCGCCCACCAGGAACGATGAGCCCGTCATACAGAACGCTCGGTGTCGTTTCGAGGGTGGCATCGACCACGATCGGTTCGCCTCCTTCACTCTCGACTTCGCCGAGGCGACTACCCAATACGCGCGCCACGGCACCGAGCTCGGTGAGCCTTGCAACGGCTGACTTGACCCAAGCTGCGTCGGAGCCCGGTGCCACCAGAATGGCAACTCTGCGCGCCTGAATGCTCCCGTCACCGGGTCGCGCAAACAGCGACAGGGTGGGGGAGTCATCGACCTCGGAAGCCACGGCCATTTCGGCTCGTGGTAGAGGCGCGGGCAGAGACAAACCGAGATCGTCGGCGAGACCCTGCGCGAGCTCTTCGTCGACGTTGAGCAGCATGGCCACCACGCGTTCGCGGATGGCAGCTGTCTGCACCTTCGTCAGCTCGAAGCGAAATGCTCGTCGAATGTGGGCCTGCTCGATGGGGCTCTGGCTGTCGAAAAAAAGCTTGGCTTGCGCATAGTGTTCCGCGAAGCGTTCCGGCTTTCCGCGCACCTTGTCAGCCTCGAGCGGCTGCGGGAACGACTGGAAGCCTTTGGCTCCACCTTGGAACGGGCAGCCGCCGCCCAATGAATTGGGCTCGTAGGCGACGCGGCCGCGCGGAATCGCTTGTCGGTGCATGCCGTCACGCTGATTGTTGTGTACGTCGACGACAGAGGCGTTAATCGGAATCTCGTGAAAATTCGGACCGCCCAGCCGGCTAATTTGAGTATCGACGTACGAATGAATTCGTCCCGCGAGGAGCGGATCGTTGGTGAAGTCCAATCCGGGAACGATGTGCGCC
>JAYUUB010000057.1:0-6408 GCA_043755175.1 Polyangiaceae bacterium
CTCACCTCGCGCGATCAATCCTTCGGCTCACGCCCTGCTCCGGTCACGCCCTACGGTTGGCACGAGTGGGGCATGTACATCGGTCTCCCGGCGACGCTCGCGCTCGGGCTCGCGCTCCTCTTCGTCACTGGAAAACGCGAAGCGGTGCTGAAGCTCATCGCGGTGTTTCTCGGCGCGCTCGGCTTCGGTGCGTTCCACGAAGACGCGCCGTGGCCTTGGATGCACGCGCACCTACCCATTTTTCGTTCGCAACACGTCCCTTCACGCTTTCTCTACCCGGCGGTCTTGATCGCAGGCTTCGTCTTCGCGAGCGGGATCGGTCGTGCTCTCGATCGAGCCCGCGTACGCGCGCCTTGGATCGAGCTCTTCGCGGTCGCGTGTGTCGGCGCGATGGGGGCCGACATCGCGCTCGTCGCCGAGCTACCGATGAAAGAAGCGATGTGGATGGAGGCTCCCGATCGCATCCCCACGAACAAGCCCTTCAGCTTCGTCGTGACCCCCCCTTACCAGTACAAGAAGCGCGACTGGGCTGGCCCGATGTACCTCGCCATGATCGGCAACACGGGCGTCATCGATTGCTACGGAACGCCGCCCTTCGAAGGCAAAGGAGCCCTCGCTCGCACCGACCCACGCTATCGCGGTGAAGCGGTCGTCGAGAGCGGCGCTGCGAAGGTTCTCTCGTGGTCGCCGAACCGAGTCTCGATCGGCGTCGAAGGAGCGAGCGACGGAGCCGCGCTCGTCTACAACATGAACTTCGACGAGGGGTGGAGCGCGACCGCGGTCTCTGGGGGGGCTCAGACTTCTCTCGCCGTCTTCGCCGATGCCGACAGGCTCGCCGTTCACGTTCCTTCCACGGCGACCATCGTGACCTTCTCGTACACCCCGCCGCGCTTCCACGCTGGCCTCTCGGTCTTCGCGCTCACCGTCTTGGCGCTCGGGGCCGCTCTCGTTCGCGAGCGGAGGCGCGGATGAGTCGCCTCCGGCTCGCCTGGGCCCTCCTGCCGCTCCTCGGTGTCGTCGAGCTCGGCGGCCAGATCTGGGTCGAGCACCGGGCTCCGCGAATGGACGAATACGGCGTCCTCGTCGAGCCCGTCCGAGCGTCGAAGCGCGACGGGGATCTCATCGTCGTGTCTCCTCGCTGGGCCGAGCCGCTCGTCCGGCGCGTCTTGGGCGACGGCATGATGCCCATGGCCGACATCGCTCGAAGCGACGTGTCGCGCTACGCCCGCGCCATCGAAATCTCGATCCTCGGCGAGCGCTCGGTCGAGCTCGCCGGCTTTTCGGAGCGCGAGTCTCGCGACGTGGGGCGTTTTCGCATTCGCGTCCTCGAAAACCCGAAGCCCGAGCGCGTCGTCTACGATTTCGTCGACCACGTGAGGCCTCCTACGGTGAGCGTCACGGGGACCGAGCCTCCGGTCGGCTGCAACTTCTCGACGCGCGCCGAGATCCTCGCTGGTGGTCTCGGTGGGCATCCGACGTTCCCCGCCGAACGATTCTTGTGCCCAGGCGGAGAGTTCTTCAACGTCGGGACGACCGTCATCGCAGACGAGAAGTTCTTGCCTCGCCGTTGCATATGGTCGCACCCGTTCGAGCACGGGCAAATCGTGACGCGTTTCTCGGACGTGCCGCTCGGTGACCAAATCGTTGGCCATACGGGGATGTATTGGATCATCGAGCGCAACCTCGCGGGCGCCCCGATCGAGCTCGAGGTGCGTGTCGATGGTGACGTCGTCGGCAAAGTGACGCATCTCGACGGCGACGGTTGGTCTCGCTTCGAGCTGCCTCTCGGTGCACACGCCGGCGCCGCTTCAGCCGACGTCGAGTTCCGCGTGAGCTCCTCGAACTACGTCGACCGGCACTTCTGTTTTCAGGCGGACTCCCGATGACCTTGCGATTGATGCCTCGCTCGTCGCGCGCTCGGTGGATCGACCTCGGCGTCGCCGCGCTGATCGGCGTCGTTTACGTCACGCTGCTTCTCACGACGACCAGCGATCTCGGCTACGCACGCGACGAAGGCTTTTATTTCGACGCCGCGCGCTCGTACGAGCGATGGTTCGAGCTCTTGTTCTCGACTCCACACGCGGCCTTCGTCCCCAAGACGATCGACGCCGCCTGGAGCAGCAACCACGAGCATCCGGCGCTCCTCAAGTCGCTCTTCGCGCTCTCGAACCTGTTCCTGCAGAAGCGCCACCATCTCTTCGCGCTCGAAGGAACGAGCTTTCGATTCCCGGCGATGGCGCTCGCAGGGCTCCTCTTGGCGGTCTCCTACGCCTTCACGGCGGGCCGATTCGGTCGAGCCGCCGGCGTGGTCGCGGCGCTCGGTCTCGGCTTCATGCCCGGCTTCTTTTACCATGCGCACCTCGCGTGCTTCGACGTTCCCATCGTCGCGATGTTCGCGTTCACCGCGTTCGCCTACGCGAAGAGCCTCGAGACGAAGGGGGTAGGGTGGCCGCTCGTCACCGCGGTCCTCTTCGGTCTGGCCCTCGACACCAAACACAACGCATGGTTTCTACCGATCGCGGGCACGGCGCACTTCGCGTGCACCGCCGTGCTGGCTCGCCTCGTGCGGGCGCCGGTCGTGGCTTCGGTGCGACGGAGCTTCTTCACGCTCGCCGCGATGGTGATCGTCGGCCCGCTCGTTTTCTACGCGCTCTGGCCTTGGATTTGGCACGACACGATTCCGCGTCTCCACGAGTACGTCTCGTTTCACATGAATCACGAGTACTACAACATGGAATTTTTGGGAGAGAACTACTGGAAGCCTCCCATGCCGCGCGGGTACGCGTGGCTCATGACGCTCGCGACCGTGCCGACGATCACCCTCGTGCTCGGGACGCTCGGGCTCGCAGCCAGAGCCGCCACCTTCGTTCGAGAGGTGCGCGCGAAGAACGCGCTCGTCATCGGGCCGCTCCGTGAAGATCTGTTCTTGGCTCTCTGCTTGTTCGCGTCGTACGGCGCTTGGCTCTCCACAGGCACGCCGATCTTCGGGGGCACCAAGCACTGGATGACCGCTTATCCGTTTCTCTGCATCTTCGGCGCTCACGCCTTCGGCTCCGCTCTCGCCTCGCTTCGAGAGCTCTTGCGCGTGAGAGCGCCACGCTTCGCTGAAGGCGCAGCGATCGCGGTACTCGTCGTCGCCCTCGTGCTCGTGGCTCCGGTCGTCGAGACGCTTCACGCTCACCCGTTCGGTCTCAGCGCCTACGTGCCCCTCGTCGGCGGGGCTCCGGGCGGCGCGAGCCTCGGTCTCAACCGAAGCTTCTGGGGCTACACGACGGGCAGCGTGGCGCCGTTCCTGAACCGTGCGGCACCCAAGCACGGGCGCATCTACATTCACGACACGGCGTGGCAGGCCTGGCTGATGCTCCAAGAAGACGGCACGATTCGGAGAGACCTCGTCGCGGTCGGCTCAGCCGATCAAGCCGACTTGGCGCTCTATCACCACGAGCTTCACATGGAGGGTCAGGAGTACCAAGCCTGGGTCGCGTTCGGGACGGCGGCGCCCGCCGAGATCGCAGGCCCAGACGGCGTCCCTGTCATCCTCGTGTACACCCGCCCGAGGCCCAGTCCGCGCTGACCGACTGTGCTCCGCCGACCGTGCTCCGCCGACTGGGCTCTGGCCGACGAGAACGTCGACTCGCGTCAGCCTCTCGGCTTCGTCGTCTTCGCGGTCTTCGTCGCGGGTGCTGCCGCGGGCTTTTTCGCCGCGCCCTTCTTGGCTGCGCTCTTGTCGAGCGAAGCCTTCGCGGGAGCAGCGGGTGTTTTCTTCGAAGGCGCCGCTTTCGAAGCGACGGCCTTCGGGCTCGCTGCCTTCGGAGCGATGGCGTTCGGAGCGACGGCCTTCGGAGCGACGCCCTTCGGAGTGCCCGCCTTGGGATCAACCTTCGACGCGCCAGCCTTCGGGGCGACAGTCTTCGGGGTAACAGCCTTCGGGGTAACAGCCTTCGGGGCAACAGCCTTCGGGGCAACAGCCTTCGTCGGGGCACCCTTGCCGGAAGCACTCTTCGCCAACCTGTCTGTGACGGTCGTCGCGACCGCAGGGCTTTTGCGCTTCGACGCCGGCGTGTCGTCGCTCGAGCCGGCCTTCGGTTCGGCGCCTTTCGCGGTCGCCGCGATCGGCTCGACGGGTGCGCCGGGTCCGTTTTTCTCGAGCACGCTCTCGAGCCCACGCGTGAATTGGCTGACGAGCGCATCGACCGTCTTGGCGTCGAACTCGGACATCGGTGTGAAGGTCAGCTTGATCGCTTCGGTGCCGTCCCAATCCCAAGTTCCGGGGCACACGCGGCTCGTGAGGACGCGGGCAGCGAGCTCGTTGAGCGGCGCACGCAGCGCCTTCCGTTCGTCTGCGGCGGGGACGCGGGGGAGGGGGATTTGGCGCACAGCAGTCGGAAGATCGACCAGTCCCATCTCCACGAGATCGGCGAGCTCTTCTTCGACAGCCTCTTCGATCTCGAGACGTTTGTCGGGATCGTCGTCGCTCGCGGCGAAGAAGGCGATCCGAGCGCCTGGATCGAACGTGTCGAGCTCCGTCGAGGCCGAGAGCGCAGCGCGCTCGAGCGCGTCTTTGAGGGTCGCCGAGTCGGAGAGCTTCGAGGCTGTGCTCGCGACATACCCGAGCGTGTCGAGGCGCACCGAGATCGGCGGCGGCTCCTCTTGGTCTTCATCCGATTCGACGTGGGCCGAGTGAACGAGCCCCTCGTGCAACGTCCGAAAGATGATCCGCTCGATCACCTTGTCTTCGGCGAACACGTCCTCGATGCCCTCGGAGTCGATGATGTGCTCGCGTAGACGCTCGACGAGCTCTTCGACCGCTTCGTCGGTGGCCTCGTCGCCAAAGGTGCTCGTCACTTCGCCGACGACCTCGGTTCGAAGGATGCGCGGGATCACGCGCGCGAGCGTCGACTCGATCTCGGTGGCGAGCTCACGCAGCAACGCCTCGCTCTTGCCTTTGGCAATGAGGATGTGCCCGGCCTGTTTCAAAGCCTCGAGCAGGTTGGAGGCGAGCTGCCGCGACAGGTTCGGGTCGGCCACGGCGGCGGTGGTTACCATAGCTCTTGCCTCCCGGCCGCCCTCTTTTTTGCCTCCAACCGCATCGCTCGAAGATCGGACGGTCTTTTCGCGAAGCGACCCCACGTCCACGTCGGCGGCTCGCGGCTCGCGCTAAACCAAGGAAGCGCGCGAGGGCAGGGCGTCTTCGATCAGAGGTGTTTGCGGGCGATCTCGGCCCAGGTTCCCGAAGGCTCGATCTCGAGGTAGCGCTTCCAGCAAGGACGCGCCTCCTCGACATTTCCGGTCTGCTCGAACGCCATCGCGAGGTTGAAGTACGCGTCGGCGAAGCGCGAATCGCTCTTGATGGCGCCACGAAAGAAGTCGATCGCTTCGAGCGCCTGGCCCCGCTCGAGCATCACGTAGCCGAGGTTATATTGCGCCTCGGGCTGCGTCGAGTCGATGAGCAGTGCCTTCTTGTAGAGTTTTTCGGCCTGCAGCTCGTCGGCGCGACGAAAGCAGATGTTGCCGAGGTTCGTGTAAGCGATGGCCAGCCACGGATCGAGCTCGATGGCGCGGCGGTAGAGCTTCTCGGCTTCGTCGAGCGTCTCGAGATCTTCGTCGAACTGGCTCGCACGAACGTAGAGATCGTAGGCGGTCTTGGCGCGCGCTCGACCGGCAGCGGGCCTCAGCACGCGCACGACGTCGTCTCGAAGAGACTTCACTTCGAAGTCGATCACCATCTGACCAGTGACCGGCTCGTAGTTGCCCACCGTGGAGCGGAGCACGACGCGTTGACCGTCGGAGACGATGCTGAGCTCGGCGAGCGGACGGGTGACCTTGGGGAGCGCCTTGCGGATGCTCTCGATCGCGCGAGCGACGTCACGGAGGCGCACCTTCTTCGCGAGGAGATCGCGCGCGGCGCGGAGAGCGATGATGTCTTGGAAGGTGTAGGCGCGGTGACCGCGTCGTCGCCCCGTCGGCGTCACGATGCCAGCCTTGTCGAGCGATCGAAGACGTCCTGTCGAGAGCGCGAGAAGCTTCGCGACTTCACTCAACGTGAAGAGATCGCTGACCGGCTCGCGCGAAGAAGATACGGGAGCGAGCTCGTCGTCGGCTGCGCCCCCCGCCTTTCGCGAGCTGGCGGCGTCCGCCGGCTTCGGCGGATCAATCCTGCCACCGCCCGGACCGAACACGACATGGATCACCTTGTCGGTCGGGGGCTCGGCATCAAACCTGCGGTCCTTCTTGCTCATCCTCTTTACGAAAAGTCGGCCGGTCGAAAGAGGCCATGTCTAGTTTCGACGGTCTGGGTCGCGCAAGCGGTCTCAGTCGGGCAAGCAGTCTCAATCGGGCAAGCGGTCTCAGTCGGGCAAGCGGTCTCAGTCGGGCAAGCGGTCTCAGTCGGGCAAGCGGTCTCAGTCG
>JAYUUB010000058.1:0-6269 GCA_043755175.1 Polyangiaceae bacterium
TGCGCGGGCCCGGGACATGAGCCACGAGATGAAACGCTATCGGAAATTCCACTGTTCGCTCCACGCATCCTGCTGATTCAAGCCGCACTCATCGTATCGGAGCCAGTTCCGACCGTCTCGCATCTGGCGCCAAATCGCGACCGAAAGGACCAGATTTTGGCTTCGTTCCATTCGTCATACGAGCCTCCTCATGGGTCGAGCCGAGCTAGCCAGGCCTTCGCGTCAGCGGGCATGACGTTCGTCCAGATGACGGTGCCGTGATATCGGGCGGGCATGATGAGCTTCGCGACTTCGCGGTAAAGAGGCAGAGTGTCTCCAGCGTTCACGTCGCCGAGGCTCGGCTTCTCGCCTGCCTGAATCATCACTCCGGTTCCGAGCTCGTGAACCACGATGTCATCGCCCAGCGTTGCGAACGCCTTCCGACCCCCGAGCTGTTCGACGAAGACGTTGCCGATGGCGGTCAGCCAGGTGGCTGATCCGAGACCCCGAGCAGCCCAGATTCTTCCACTCGACACCGGTGGGGTGTCGACCCCCTGAAACCGCGCAGCAAGAATCGCTCGCTCCTGCTCATGGCATCCCTCTCCCTGAACCTCTGCGAAGCAGTGACCCGCGCGCGCCTGCAGAATTGGCCGCCCTTTTATGTGTTGGATGACTTCGGATACCGCACTTGTCCAGTCGACCTCCCAGCAATCTATTGGCCACCGAAGCTGCATCCCATTCGAAGATTTTCCGCTGAGTGAGCCAAAGACGCTCCATGGAGACGGGGCTAGCTTCGACTCTCCGCCGTGCGCCATCCACGCTCGATGTGGCGCGTCAGGGGTGTCGCGAAGGTATTCTTCCGTCGCGTAAATCTGCTCTGGCTCGAATGGCTTAAAACGTCCCGTACGATCGTCGACGAACCATCGCAGCTGTCGCTCGTGCTCTCGCGCGAACCGTGTGCAACTCTCGACGATTGTCAAGTCTGACTCGGTCGAGCGCTGCCCCATGGTATAGGCGAGCAGATGAAATGCGATTGGAAACTCAATAGGTCTACGCATTTTTGCCTGTCTCAGAGCGTCGGGTAATGGGGGCCGTAGGTGTCGCGTGCAATGGATGGCTCGTTCTCTATTGTGTGCTGCTTCGTAAAGGCGACGCAATTGTCGACGATTGCCGCATCCGCTTGCCATCTAGCGGTCGAGGGACATGAGCCACGACGCAACGCCGCCCCCCGACCCGGGCTCGTCTCCGAAGCTGGTTGCGAGATAGGATGAGCGCGTCATCCCTGTTGGTCGTCGCAATAGACCGTCGCCGCGCAGCCCGCTGCGTCTCGCGAGAAGGCGATGTTTGCAAACGGAACGACCGCCCCATTCGGCATTCTGCAGAGGTCTGGGGCAGCCAACGAGAAGCCGTCGGAGGTGTGATGGACGACGGTTCGACCATTGACCAAGACTGTCGACGTCATGGTCAGTTCTCCTTGATCGTCGCGCCTTGAATGACGACTTCACCGCCCTTGATGGTGATCGTCCCCGTGGCGCTGATCGTAATGGCGCCTCCCGACTTGATGTCGATGTCGCCGCCGGCATCGAGGGTCATCTTCCCGTCAGAGTGGACCGTCACCTCGTGGCCGCTCGCTGAGAACGGTCCCTTGGCGCTCAGACTGATCGAACCGCCGGCATTCACTGCGAAATCTTTTCCACTCATTCCAGATTGAGCGCCGCTGGTTTGATGGCCGATGAAGTCGTCGGTCATCTGAGATCCCGTCGTCGAGGGGGTCTTGATGCGGACCTCGTGCTTCTCGCCCACTTTCCCGCGACGTGCAGCATGATTGTTCCGCTCATCGTGCGCTCCTTTCTCGCCGAATGAGCTCCGCAAAGGCGCGCTGAAGCTCAGGCTCGGAGCCGAGACGCTGTGCCCAAGCGCTGGCGACCGCCGTCCACATCTCTTCGTCGAGAACGAATCGACGTAAGACGGTTTGACGAGGCTCCTGGGCAGCGAGGGCGACGACGACCTCTGCGTAGCGTTCGAGCGGAAACATCGAGAGGTCGACTTGATGTGGACTGACCACTTGCGCTGCGCCTCGAAAGGGAGTGACCTCTCGCGGCTGGAACTGACCCGGCGCGACGGTGGCTCCCTTTTCAGGCGCGTCCTCCGGAAGGTAGCGCGTCCCGGATGATGGACGCTTTGATGACACCCCTGACGACGAGAACGGAAGTGACGAATTGCTCGCCTCTTTGGAGGGAGCCGCCGTCATTTTCGGCATTCCTCTCCCCGTATCCGGAAGGGAAGAAACACGAATTTGAATCGAGGCCGACGGCCGAGGTGGGTTCATTTCCGCGATCTGCGGCAGGACAGCATCGGGTGCTCGAACGAACGGCACTCCGGCCGAAGATGCGCGAATGGCCCCGGCGTCGATGCGAGCCACGATGTGGCTCAACTCGAGCGGAGCCGTCGGAGCCATCGGATCGCTGGCCTGACGATTGAACGGCGCTGGAGCTGTGATCCCCATAGGCGACGCCGGTGCAGGAGGCATGAGCGGCGCCGGAATTGAAACCTCCTTATGCGGCACTACAGGAATGCTCGGAGCCGGTGGATGGATCATCGCCTGTGGCGGAAGAGGAGCAGGAACAGGACCGTGGCCGCTTTCGTCGCGGGGCTGGTGAGGTACGCCGGCCCGGCTCCCGAGCTGGTAGGTTGCTTCGGCAAGCGCCGGCGCCGGGTCGGGGTCCAGAGTCGACGGCGGTTGCGGCGTCGATGACCGGCCCTGCTCCGGGCGATCGAATGTACCGAAGAAGCTCGACCGGGCCTGTTCGTAGGCGTCGACGTACGCTGCTAGGGTCCTCCCGTCACCTTGCTGACGGGCGCCGGCGAGCATGGCTTCGAGCCGGGAGACGAGCGCCGCTGCTTGAGCCGTGGTCCCCTCGTGATCTGCACGAGCCATTTCGGCTGCGAGCCCCCGCAAACCTTCGTCCCAATTTGCCATGGCGGGCCATGGTCGACCTTCAGGGCGTCGAGTCAACATCGAATCGCCCGGTGTGGGTTGATTCTCTGGCTGGTTCGCGGGAACACTGACAGTCTCGTCACCTTGGTCTTCGATTTCGGATGGTCCATGGACGGTCCTCAACTGTTGGACGCCTTGCGTGGCGTCGAGTGTTGAGTTCCGTCGGCCGACGCCAGGTGGCCAAAAATCGAGCACGAAGGTCGATCATTTCGAGGGACAGCGCCCTCTCGTCGCCCGAGCGCGCCGACGAGCGTTCTTTTCAGCGGGCCGCAGCACACGCTCCGCCGGCTCCCCGGCGATTCACACCCCCCGATATCGGTCCAAGGCGCGCTGAATCCCAGTTCGAGCCGAGTTTGTCCGGTGGGCTCAACCCATCGCCCGATTTGACAACCCACCCGCGCTCTCGAGAGGGAAAGCCCGTCCCGCGGACCCTCCGAACACGCTAGGTTTCCTATTCAACCCACGAATTGTCGTACCTAGCGCGGCTCGTGGGAGACCCCACCTCCTCATTTCAAAGTCGGTCCCGCTCAAGCTACCATCGGCCCCGCTCGCCACGAGCAACCCGAAACCCGTATTTCGCGACCTATTTCGCCAATTTCCCAACCCCACCCAGCGAGGGGGGTTGCGAATTCGGGTGGGTGGGTTCCCAATTAGGTTTTGGTCCTTCGAGACGGTCGGGTGGCTCGGTTTTCTTGCCTGGTTGGGTTGGGTGAGCCGCGGGTTCTGGTTCGCGAGACGACGATAGGGATCGACGACGCGGGCAGGACGCTCGAGGCTGGGGGGACGAGCCGTGTCAGAGCGCAGCGCCTGCTCCGAAGAGCGCGGTGGACTCTTCGATTGGAGGAGGGTCGGGCGTTAGAACGTCTGTTCCATGGGCGATCCTCATTCTTCGCACCAGGGGGCATTCCGTCGGTCGTCGACGAGTACCTTGTAGGAGGCGACGAAGCGCGGGCTCCGAGGCTCGCTTGATTCATGCGATCGGCAAAGGCGTTGCAACATCACTGGACGGCGCTCTGCGCGTGGCTCCGACGCTGGGCAAAGCCGAGCGGCACTGGATTGGTTCAAGTGGTCCTGTCGTCGCCAGAGCTTCACATTGAAGATCGCTCGGTGGGCGGCTTTCGATGGGGGCTTGTCGGACCTGGCGGCTGCCTTCGTGGCAAGACCCTCAGCGAATCCAACCTGCGGGTTCTGGTCAATGCCGTGGCGCAGAGTTGTGTGATCCCGTTTCCGAAGACGATCTTGGTTGGCAACGGAGCGCGATCCGAGCTGACGCCGCTCCGCCTTTTCGGCTACCCTAGCGACATGCAATCCTCTTGCAGCTGGTCGGGCCACATGATCCTAGCCGTTGCGACGCTCGCGACTTCGAGCTGTGATCGCGTGCTCGGCCTGAACGAGTTCCATTTTGGCTGCCCCGACGGGACCGTGGTGGACGGCCCTGATGTTCCGTGTCCGGTGGGGACGACCGGACAAGATGGAGCCACGACTTCGGCCGCGTCTACTAGCGGAGCGGGTGGACCATGCTTGGCGCAGGAATCGCGGCCCTGCTACGACGGCGCGAGCGGCACGGAGGGGACGGGGCTCTGCAACGCTGGAACACAGTCTTGCATCGATGGAACCTGGGGGACCTGCGTTGGACAGGTCACTCCGTCAACGGAAATATGCGTATTGGGAGGTGGGGACGAGGACTGCAATGGCGTGGCATGCTCCGAACCTCTGTGGGTGAAGACCTATTCCAATGCCAACACGACCAGCGTTGAGTTCAACGATGCGGGCGACCTCTATATTGCCGGCTTTTTTACCGGAAGCGCGTGGGGCCTCATGTCCAATGGGGCGAACCGAGATGGCTTTCTCGCTCGCCTCGACGGCACAAACGGAGATCTGAAGTGGGCCGTTCGCCTCGGGGACACGGGCAACGATTCGATTTACAGGATCCGGGCGCACGGCAATACAGTTACTGCCATTGGTCTGACGCAGGGCGGTATGCTCGACGGTACGGCGCTCTCGGCGGGCACCGTCGTCGCCCAATTCGATGACCAAGGCCAGCCACAATGGATACGCGGATGTGCCGGTGGCAAGCTGGGCGACCTTTCGATTGATCCGCTCACCGGCGACGCGCTGGTTGATGGTTATTACACCTCGCTCAACTGCGGCACAGGGCCCAATACCGCGTCGAGTCCGAACGATCCATTTGCGGTTCGGTTTGCGGCCTCCGACGGAAGCCCCACGCTTCGGACCTGGTCGTCGAGCGGCGACAACTTCGTGGAAGGTGGCGCGGTCGATGAGCTCGGGGCGCAAATCATTACCGGAAACACGCCGACTGCGTGGACTTGGAACGGTAAGTCGCTCGCCGCGGGCGCGTTCATCGCGAAGACCTCGATTGCTGGCACCGGCCTCTCGTGGTCGCTTTCGCCAGGCAACGGATTGGTCTTCCAGGTCGCTTCGGGCAAGAGTACCGCGGTCGCAGCGAACTGCAGCGGACCTTTCGACTTTGGAGGCGGCCTTCTATCGCCGATCGGCGCGGGCGCGACGAATGATATTTGCGTCGCAAGCCTGTCCTCGAGTGGCGGTCAAGTCTGGGCGAAGCGCTTCGGCAGCGGCGCCGAGATGAGCGCCAACTCGATCGCGCTCGATGGTGCGACCAATGAAACGTTCCTTTTGGGTCATGCCTCGTTCGGCAACACGCCGCTCGATGGACTGAGCGCGACCGACACCGACTTTCTTGTTGCCTTGGGCCCCAACGGAGCTGCCGAGTGGGTCGACTCACTCACATTCGATCTCGGAGCGGCGATCGCGGTTAACACGAAGTACCTTGCACTCGCCGGATCCTTCAAGAACGTAGCCAATGTGTTTGGTCCACGCCAGCCGACGACAGCGGGCGTCAGCGATACCTTCGTGGCCATCGTCCAGCGGTAAGGGAACCTGAAGACCCTTTGCGAAGGCGTCATGTCGGGAACGTGGGCTGCGCCGACAACCAAAGCGACCCCGCCGCGAAAGGCGACGCCCGCGAAGGCAGCCGCCCGCAAACAGGAAATAGGCAACCGCCTCTGGTCAATCACCGTGCGTGGAGCCGGCCATCCTGGGTTCCGAATACGGTAGTCCCGTCGGCGTCGACGGCAATGAGCGTGGCGACCGGGCTTCCCAAGTCGTCGACGTGAAGGAGCGCGCCGTCGGCGCTCAACGTGATGAGGTGGGCACCTCCGGCATAGAGGGTTCCGTCGGCGGCGATCGAGACGGAGGAGCTCGCGCTCTTGGGTCCACCGTCGTAAGTCCATTGCACGCTCCCATCGGGATC
>JAYUUB010000059.1:0-46901 GCA_043755175.1 Polyangiaceae bacterium
GATGCCGCGAGCCCCAGCGATGCCCCGCCGGCCGATCCGAAGTCGCTGCCGCCCACCAAGGGCTACGTCCGCGTCGAGAACCCGAAGGCCGACGCAGCCGTGTTCATGTTCACGACCAACCTGGGACCGGTGAACACCTGGCTCGAAGCGCCGTGCAAGAGCCAGTTCCTCCGTCCCGGAAAGCCCGCTCCGACCGGACCCGATTGGGTCGCGAGCGGCAAGACCGTCGACATCCCCTGCCAGGGTGCGTTGAAGGTCACGATTCCCTGAGAGAGCCGTCCGATTTCGGTCGAAGGTTGATTCCCCCTTGGTCGCCCGTACTCCGGGCGACTAGAGAACGGGGCGATGAGCGAAGCCGAGAGCCCTTTCTCGAACGAGAGCCCTCTCGGCGGTCGGCTCGATGCCGTCGACACGACCGACCCCGCGCGCTTGGGTGAAACGATCGACGAGGCGCGCGTCGCGCAGCTCGCCTGGTCGGCTCTCGACCTTCGAGAACGCGTGCGACGCTTGCGTGGGCTCAAGAAGAACCTCTTGTCGCGTGCCGAGGCGATTGCCGAGCTCGTCCATCGAGAGTGCGGCAAGCCGGTCGTCGAAGCGCTTCTCGGCGAGGTCCTTCCGAGCGCAGACCTCGTCGACTACTGGTGCGCGAGCATCGAGGAGCTGCTCGCAGACACGACGATCGAGCTCGACGCACTCACGTTCCCAGGGAAATCAGGCCGAACGATCCGCGCTCCTCGGGGCGTGATCGCGCTCATCACTCCGTGGAACTATCCGATCGCGATCCCGCTCCGAACGATCGTCCCAGCTTTGCTCGCGGGCAATTCGGTCGTCTTGAAGCCGAGCGAGATCACCCCACGCTCCGGCGCCGTGATCGCATCGCTCTTCGACGGTCTCTTGCCGCCCAACGTGCTTCGGATCGTGCAGGGCGGCGCCGACGTCGGTGAAGCCCTCGTCGACGGAGGGGTCGATCTCGTGGTCTTCACCGGAAGTGTCGCGACCGGAAAGAAGATCGCCGTCGCGTGCGCCCAGAAGCTCGTTCCGACCTCGCTCGAGCTGAGCGGGAAAGATGCAGCCATCGTTCTCGACGACGCGCCCATCGAACGAGCAGCCAACGGTATCGTGTGGGCTGCGTTCACCAACGCCGGACAGAATTGCGCGTCGGTCGAAGTCGCATACGTGCACGAAAAAATCGCGAAGGCATTCATTGAGCGCGTCGTGGCGCTCGTCGGCGCGCTCGATCCGAAACGCGACCTCGGCGTAATGACAACGATGCGCCAGATGCAGATCGTGAAAGGTCAGGTCGAGCGAGCCGTGGCCGATGGGGCCGAAATCCTCGCAGGAGGTGTCCCGGTGGCCGACGAGTCACGCGCGTTCCCGCCGACCGTGCTCCGCATCACCGACGAAGCCACACCACTCCTCGAAGACGAGACCTTCGGCCCGGTCCTGCCCATCGTGATCGTCCAAAGCGCGGCCGAAGCGATCGAGAAAGTCAACCACTCGCGCTTCGCCCTCACCACCAGCCTCTGGACACGCGACCTCGACCGAGCGCGTCCGATGGCTCTCGCGCTGCGATCCGGTGTCGTGACGGTCAACAACCACGGGTTCACCGCGGCGCTCCCGGAGGCGCCCTGGACCGGTGTGGCCGATACGGGCTTTGGCGTCACCAACGGGCCTCACGCGCTCTCCGCGCTCACACGGCCCCGCTTCATCCTCGAAGACGCGAGCCGCTCGAAGTCCGAGCTCTGGTGGTACCCCTACACTCCGTCGCTCCGATCGCTCGCTTTGGCGATGGCGAAGGTTCGGGGTGGGGCAGGGATCGTCGGTCGAATCCAGGCGTTCTTCTCCCTCCTCATCGCGCTGCCGAAGCGCCTCCTCGGAAAGTGAGACCATGTCTCGACCGCTCGTTTTGCTCTCCAACGACGATGGCGTGAGCGCCGCGGGTCTTCGTGCCGTTCGGGCAGCGCTGTTGCCCCACGCCGACGTGATCGTCTGCGCCCCGGACTCCAACCAGAGCGCGACCAGCCACTCGCTCAGCCTCGCGCGCGTCCTGCGACTTCGCGAGATCGAGAAAGACGTGTTCGCGCTCGACGGTACGCCGGCCGATTGTGTCTACGTCGCCCTCAATGCCGGAACGCGCGTGCTCCCGCGTCGTCCTGATCTCTGCGTGTCGGGGCTCAATCACGGGCTCAATCTCGGCGTCGATGCGTTCTACTCCGGGACCGTCGCTGCTGCGCGCGAAGCCGCCCTCCGGGGAATTCCATCGATCGCGCTGTCGGCCGACCGCGGCGCCAAGCGGGAGCGCGCCGCGGAGATCGGCGTGCGACTCGCGCTAGGTCTCCTCGATCTTATGCAGTCGAGTGCGAAGACACCTCTCTTCAACGTCAATTTCCCGCCTGGCGACGACTGGGAAATCTGCGCGACCGCGGCGGGCAAACGCGTCTACGACACCGAGGTCGTCTTCCGAAACGATCCGCGCGGCGGCGAGTACCTTTGGATTGGTGGCTCGGTAGCCGTGCACCACGATTCTCCTGGCGCAGACACCGAAGCCTACGACGCAGGCAAAGCGAGCGTCACGCCGCTGTCGCTCGACCTTTTCGAGCCGTCGGCGTTGTCTCTCGCCGAGAAGCTCGTGACGAGCCTGGCTTGACCTCCGAAGCGGCGCAGAGCTTCATTCGGGTTTGCGACGAATGCCCGTCGAGAGCGCGACGCTTCCGGACGATCGCGCGAAGTGCGAGAGTGCGCCCATGAGGGAAATGTTGCTCTTCTCGACGTCGGCCTACGCCTATTTCGAGCCCGGGCTCTTCGCTGCCGGCCATTTCGAGCGTGGGGCCATCGAGCGCAAAGCCTTCCCTGACGGTGAGCGCTACTTGCGTCTCGATGCCGACAGCTGGGGCCGCGACGTCGTGCTTCTCGGCGGCACACCCACCGATCTCGATTGGCTCGAGATCTACGACCTCGGCTGCGCCATCTCTCGATCGGGTGCCCGCTCGCTCTCGATCGTGATGCCCTACTTCGGCTACGGAACGATGGAGCGAGCCGTGAAACGAGGTGAGGTCGTCACGGCCAAGACGCGCGCGCGTCTCATCTCGTCGATCCCACCGTGCGAAGCCGGAACGCGCACGTTCCTCTTCGATCTCCACACCGACGGAATCGAGTTCTATTTCGGCGATTCTCACACCACGCATCACATCTACGGCGCTCCCGTGATAACCAACGCAATCCGGACGCACATGCGCGACCGCCCGTTCGTGCTGGGGGCGACCGACGCTGGCCGCGCCAAATGGGTCGAGAGCCTCGCTCGCGCGCTGGATGTCGATCCAGCCTTCGTCTACAAGCGCCGCGACGGCTCGTCTGGCCAGATGGAGGTCACCGGCGTCAACGCCGACGTGCGAGGAAAAGAGGTCGTAATTTACGACGACATGATCCGCACGGGCTCGTCGCTCATCCAGGCAGGCAAAGCCTACCTGGCTGCAGGAGCATCCAAGATTCACGCAATCGCGAGCCACCTGGTCTTGCCCATCGGATCGCTCGAGCGGATCCGCGAAAGCCACGTGTTCGAGACCATCCTCGGGACCGACTCGCACCCGCACAGCCAACTCCTCGCAGGCGAGCCGAACGCGATCCAGCCGGTGGCAGAGCTCTTCGCGCGCGCTCTCGAGATCTCGCAGAAGCGCTGACCCGATCGCGCAGTTCGATTGATCTCGAGGTACGGGATCGCGCATTCTCTGCGGCGATGTCGACCCACGTGTACTTGTCGCCCGGAATGTTCGGGTTCGGCGAGCTCGCCAGCATGAGCTACTTCGAGCACATGACCAAGGCGATCTCGGAGCGCTTCGCGTCGCGGGGCAGGGCGGTCACCCTCCACGTCTGCGACGTGCATCCCACGGCTTCGATTCGACGACGAGCCGTCCGGCTCGCTCGAACGGTCGCCGACACGTGCGAGCGCTCCAACGATCCCATCCACATCGTGGGTCATTCTACCGGCGGTCTCGATGCGCGCCTCGTTGCGTCTCCGACGGTTCATCTTCCCGGGGTCGGCCCGACCGATCTCGCCTGGCTCTCGAGGTTGCGGTCTGTCACCACGCTCAACACTCCGCACTTCGGGACACCGCTCGCGGCGTTCTTCGCGACGGTGAGCGGCCAACGTGTCCTCTATGCGATCTCGGCGCTCACGGTCATTGCGCTCAAGCTCGGATCGCCACCCCTCGCCGCAGCGAGCGCCCTACTCGCAGCGTTCGGTCGTGTGACAGGAGCGATCGAGCTCGAGGTCGTCGAGCGCACGACCGAGAGCATCATTCGCGTCCTCGACGACGCTTCGAGCCAAGACCTGCGAGAGTTCTTGCGCCTCGTTCGCGACGATCAGGGTGCCGTCGTCCAGCTCATGCCCGAAGCCATGGACTTGTTCCAGGCGGCCGTCGAAGACCGACCCGGGCTCCGCTATCAATCGGTCGCGAGCTTCGCGCCCGGTCATGCGCGCGCAGAATGGACGTCGCTCTTGTCGCCCTGGAACATCGTCTCCGCAGGGATCTTCACGATGCTTCAAGGCATCACTGGCCGCCAACATCCACGTTATCCCTGCCATGCAGGCGACAGTGAGGTCCGCTCGAAAGTGCTCGGCATGCTCGGTGAGCTACCTCCTGAATCCGCCAGCGACGGCGTCGTTCCCGTCTATTCGCAGGTATGGGGCGACCTCATCTGGATCGGGCGCGCCGATCATCTCGATACCGTCGGTCATTTCCCAGGCGAAGCGGCGCGCGGAAAACGTCCGGTCCACACCGATTGGCTCCGCAGCGGCGCGCGATTCGATCGGGTCCGCTTCGATACGGTGATGGATCGGATCGTGGCAGGAATGCTGCTCGGTGAAGAAACCTTTCGTCCGTACCCCTCGGGCTGACCTCAATCGCTGCAAAGCAAAAAAACCACTGCTCGTTTCGATGCCGGTGAGCCGCCCTGAAAGCTTCGCGATTCTAGTTCGTTGAGGATGTGTGCCGATGACGAGCCGCGACGCTCGACCTCGGATGAGCCCCTCTGGTAGAACACCCCGCCACACCAGCACGTCCAAACAACGACCCGAGGCTTTGGCACCACGCCCCTTCGGTCGACCTTGCCGCCAGAGAGCGGCTATTTTGAAGGAGCTTCTCATGCGTTTGACCGCAATCGTCCCTCTTGGTCTCTTGTTCACTGGTGGTCTCGCCATCGCAGCCTGTGGCAGCAAGACGCCCGATCCGAACGACCCCTCGCAGATGCAGTCGACCGCCGGTTACGGCCAGACCGGCCAATACCCGCCGGGCCAGTACGCCCCCGGCACCAACCCGACCGGCCAGTACAACCCTGGCACGAATCCGGGTACGAACCCCACCGGCCCGACGCAGCCCGCGCCCCAAACCGGTGGAGGCTCGGCCACGCCCATCGCTCCTGCCGCCGCGGCCGCCGCGACGCCCGTTCTTCAGGCCATGGCCGCGAACGAAGTGAAGGGGATGCAGCCCGATGGTGGAGCCTTCGCTGGTCAGTTCCAGCCGGGCCAGACGCTCGAGCAGCCGTTCAACATCCAGCCGGGCAAGTGCTACTCGGTCATCGGCGTCGGCGTCGGCATCACGCAGCTCGACATTCAGATCCAGGCGCAGGCTGCCTTTCCCGGAATGCCCCCCGTCACGCTCGCGCAGAGCAACGGAAGCGGCCCGAACGCCACCCTCGGCGGCGGCGGCAACTGCTTCAAGAACCCGCTCCCCGTCGGCGGTCCGGCCAAGGTCGTCGTGAAGGCCACCGCGGGGCAGGGCATCGCGGTCGCTCAGATCTTCTCGAAGTAAGGCACGAGAACGGTCGCGCTCTTCGAGCGTGCGCCGACGAGCAGGGCGGGGAGACTTGGTCTTCGCGCCTTTGCTCGTTTGTGGGCCGCAGCTCCCGGGATTCGTCGCTTCCGGCGAAGAGCCACAAAAAGGCGAGGGCCGCCCCGAAGGCGGCCTCTGGTCCATTGGTCCATGATCCCTCGCTCGCTTCTCAGCGAGCCCTGGTCACTTCTTCTTACCGGTCAACACCATCAAGTGATAGCGACCGAACTCGCTCTGACCGCAGGTGTACAGCACCTCGAAGAGCAATCGGTAGGGCGTCGTCGCGTCGGCCACGATGATGGCTTCGGACGTAGACGAATCTTTTTTGGTCGCCTCTTTGATGAGCCTGTCACGCTCGCGGTACACGCTGAGCACCTTGGCGAGAGGGACGATGTAGAGGTCTTGAGGACCGCTCTGCTTGTAGCGAGCGTCGAGCCCCGACTGCGCGAGTTGATCACGATTCGAATACTCGGCGACCGGCTCGGCGTTGTCGCCGACGACGATCTGAGTCTTCGAGATTCGAATGACGATGCCTTCTTCGCTCGGGGCGAGCGTGAAGGTCGACTTCGGCAGCGTGAGATCGTCGCTCTGCGGAATCGAAGCCGTAGATGCCGCGAGAGTCTTCAAAACGAACACGAGGATGATCGTCATGAGATCGAGCATCGCCGTGATGTTGAGGAAGTCGATCTCGGGCTCTCGGAAGTTTCGTCGCCTCGCCTTGCGGAGAGCGGCTTTGAACCTCACGATGCTCGCCTTCGCAGGCGCTGGGCCCGAGCGCGGGCCAGTCGGCCCCGATGGGCTGGAGGCCGAGCCGGGTGCTTGGGAAGGGGTCGGGGGAGCCATGGGTCCGCTCGAGCTCATCGCGCCACCCCGAAGTGGATCTCGGGGAAGAGCTCCCCTTTTTCATCGTTCCGAAGCGAATCGACGGTGTCGACGATGTACTGGAACTCTATCCCGGGGTTGGCCGTGATGGTCACCTGCGTCTCGTCTTGCCATTCGGCGGGGCCCTCGCTCTTCAGGTGGCGGGCACACGTGGTGACCGCCTGCCAGTCGTAGGTGGGCTTGCCTGCGTCGGTGATCATCGGAACCGTGATGCCCCCGCCTATGTCTTTGCAGCCGGCTGCGATGTGACCGCCCGAGGTGGTGAAGGCGATACCTTGGTTCGTGATGAGCACGATCAGGTTCATCGCCTTCGACTCGACGCTCCTCACCTTCCCGCTGTTCTGGGAGGGCGGAGTGGTGTCGATGTTCGACAAGAAGATGACGCTGATGGTCGCGAGCACGAACACGAGGATGTTCGTGATGATGTCGAGATACGGGATGATGTTCAGCTCGCCCGCTTCCTCGCCGGGCGAAGGCTCGGCGGGAATGGAGAGCCGCCGAATCTTCGACCGCTGGCTCGGGCTGAGCGGCGTTTCGTTGGGGCTACTCATCACTTTCTTTTCATGAGTTCGTTTCCCGACGAGCCGAAGCCGTCAGTACGAGCCCTTGGTGCTGATCGTGAGGAGGTTGAAGACGCGCTCGGTGATCGCTTCCAGCTCGTGCGCGATCGACTTCGAGCGCGTGTGCAGGATGGCGTGAGCGATCATGCAGATGACGGCGATGATGAGACCGAACGCCGTGTTGTACATCGCTTCTGCGATGCCGTTCGACAGCATGGCCTGCTTCGCCGCCTGCGAGAGCCCCTGAGCCGCGATCGCGCCGAAGGTTCGGATGAGGCCGAAGACGGTTCCGACGAGCCCGACCAGCGTGGCGATGTTGGCGAGCGACCAGAGGGTCGCGATGCGCTTCTCGACGGCCGGCTTGATCTCGGAGAGCTTCTCCGAGAGGGCGGCGTCAATCTCGTCGGCGCCTTTGTTCGCGTGCGTGAGCCCAGCCTTGACGAGCTGGAGCACGGGGTAGTCGCTCGCTTCGCAAAGCTTGATCGCGCGGTCGATGTTTCCGGCCACGACGAGCTTCTTCACTTGTCCGAAGAACTCGCGCGCGTTCACGCTGTAGCGTCGAATCTGGAACGCAGCACGCTCGACGATGATGGTGACGACGACCGCGGAGACGAAGAGGTTCACAATGAGAAAGGTCGGGTTGTGCTTGACGGCATCCATCAAGTTCGCACCCTCACCACCATCGGCCGCCAACATCACGAGATGACGCATCCCTATGACCCTTTCTTAAACCTACGCCCGCCCATCAGGGCCGCGCGTGACAGGAACCAGAAACAAGATTGCAGGAAACGATCTGGGGAAGCAGGCTTGCAGGAGTCAATTGCACGAGAGATTCGATTGCAACAGCGAAAATCTCTGTCGCTGAGCTGCTGCTAGGAATCTGCTGCTAGGAATCTGCTGCTGGGAATCTGCTGCTGAGCTGGTGCCCCAAAAAAAGTGGCCTGCAAAAAAACGTTTTGAAACCGTCGATCGGTGTAGCAGCGAGCTGCGTGGAAAAACCGACCGCAACCACCTGGAGCGAATCGACCATCGGAACGAGCGGTCGAGTGCCTTCGAGAGTTGGCGGTCGGGACTATACCGGCCGGCAGAATTGAAGTGCAAGCTCGCCGTGAAGTTGAACACCGAGCGTGACAGCTGCCGGAACACGCCTTTCGAGAGAAGGTGGCCCACCCGGCGTGTAACGGCTCATCTCACACCGTGGTCAAGCCCGCCCGCGAGATTCCCATGGGGGTCGACGTGGGGACACGACCAAATCTTTGTTGACGCTTCCGGGTCATACCCGCGAAGATACGCGCCTCTTCTCATACCCCCGCTTTGGTGGCGCAGTTTTCGCTCGGGCGCGCTCCCCACTTTGGTCGCACGAAACTATGCCAGCTCCGGCGCCCTAGGCGCCAAATGAGCTGTGCGGCGGAACGGTCGACCTGCTCCGATGACAGGAGCACCACGAACACACTTGCGAAAGCTTACGAGGGTCGGTTAGCGTCTCCGCGCCTCGCGTCTGGGCTCGATGGAGAACAGCGACGAGACGGACATCTCGGCGGAGGCAATTCCTTCACGAGGCGCTTCGTTTCGAGAGGTTTTTCGGCCCGACACAGGTCGCGCGGAACGGATACGAGATACGAAGGTCACGAGAAGGTCGTAGCGGAATTCCTAGCGGAGTGGGTGCCCGAGGGCCCCCCCAAAGCACGTCGACAGCGGTGCTCACCGTGGCAGGTCTCTGAGCAGAAAGCCTCGGGCAAAAGCCTCGGGCAGACAGCCCCGAGACAGACCATTGGGCAGCGAGGTCCGACGAAACCGAGGCGACACTCTCGATGCTGAGAGAGAGCCAAGCATCATCCCCACGGCGCATGCGCCACAAGGGGCGCCAGCCGAGCAGACGTTCGGGCCAGCGGAACCGGAGGAAAAACCATGTGGGAGTTTTTTAAAGAGGGCGGCTGGGGCATGGTCCCCATTGCGATCTGCTCGGTCTTCATTCTGGGCATCATCATCGAGCGCGCGATCTACCTTTACAGTTCGTCGATCAACCGCGACGTGTTCCTCGCCACGATGCAGAAGTGCATCCTCGCGGGCGACATCCCGAAAGCCGTCAAGATGTGCTCTGCCGCGAACGTGCCCCTGGCACGCATCGTCCAGGCAGGTCTCGTCAAGGTGAATCGTCCCGACGAAGAGGTCCAGGCTTCGATGGACGAGGCTGCGCTTCGCGAAATTCCGCGGATCGCTGCTCGTACCCCGTACCTCGCGCTCCTCTCCAACATCGCGATGCTCGCGGCGTTGTTCGGGACTGTCATGGGTCTCATCAAGTCCTTCCATTCGGTCGGTGGTGAGTCCGTCGATCCGAGCCAGAAGGCCCGCATTCTCGCAAACGGTATTTCGGAAGCCATGCACTGCACGGCCTTCGGTCTCGCCGTCGCCGTTTTCGGTCTCGTCGGTTTCGCCATCTTGAACGGCCAGACCCAGGGAATCGAAGACGACATCAACGAGGCCTCGGTTCGCGTTCTGAACCTCGTCGTCTCCAACCGCCAGAAGGTCAACGTCAACGCCGGTCAGCCGGCCTGACAGCTTCTCCGGTCGCGCGTCGCTTCGCTGACGGTGTTGCAAGACCCGTCAGCAGGTGTCCTCTCTTGGTAACGCTCTCTCTCCGGGGGCATCCGAGCGACGCGCGACTCCGGTTCCTGCGAGTCTTTCCCGACCGTCGGAACATTCACGAGAGAGCCGTGTCTGGTCGTTTCTCAGTAAGTCCTGCAGCGTGCGTCGTGCAGCGAGACTCCGTCCCTTGCTCCACCGAGCATCGGAACCCGAAACGCAGTTTTTACAGAGGGAGCTACCATGGGTGGCGTTGACGTAGGCGGCGACAACAAAGGGAAGCGTCCGACGAACTCGGAGATCAACATGATCCCGTTCATCGACCTCCTGATGGTGACGGTCGCGTTCCTCCTGATTACGGCCGTCTGGGTCACGAACTCGCGTATCAACGCGAACGCGCAGGTCCCCGGACCGCCCGACCCGACGCAAGAAGTCACTCCCCAGACTCCCGAGAAGGTCCTGAACCTGATGATTGGGGCAGACGAGTTCACGCTCGTCTGGAAGCAGGGCAACACCGTGGTCAGCGAAGTGAAGGTCCTCAAGCCCGACAACCCGGGCGACCCGATCCGCTACCCCGATCTCGCCGCGAAGATCGAGACCGAGTGGGCAGCTCAGGGCGGTCACAAGGACGCGTCCGACCCCAAGGTCGATCAGGCGATCATGCACTCCGACAACCGCGTGCCCTTCAAAGAGCTCGTCGCGGTGCTCGACGCGCTCTACTCGACCAAGCGTGACCGCGTAAACAACGCCGGCAAGACGGTCAAGGTCCCTGCGTTCAACATGACGTTCTCCGTTCGCTGAGGGGTCCCCCATGAGCCAGAACAAGACTCGCAGCAAGCACGGGCACGACCCGCACGCGCACGTCATCCACCAGCCGGGCGCACGGCTGATGCACAAGGTTCCCCTCGACTTCGTCTACAAGAAGGTCGTGGGGGGCGGGGGTCGCAACGTCAACGCGAACCTGAACCTCACGAGCTACATCGACTTCCTCCTCGTGACCGTCATCTTTCTCCTGATGACGTTCAGCGCCTCGGGCGAAATCACTGTCGACAAGAACGTGAAGCTGCCGAAGGCCGAGAACGCCGAAGACGTGCTGGAAGCGCCCATGGTCGCCGTGAATGGCAACCAGGTCCTCGTCGACGGAAACCTCGCCGGCTCGACGCGCGCCATCGAAGAGCTCGGTCGCATGCAGAAGGTCGACGAGCTCTTCAATCTGCTGAAGGCGAAGCGCGAGCTCTGGAAGTCGGTCCAGCCCGACAAAGAGTTTCCGGGTGTCGTCATTCTCCAGGTCGACGAGAACGTCCCTGCGATCGTCGTGAAGAGCGTGTTTCAGACGGCCGCATTCGCCGGATATCCGAACGTGAGCTTCATGGTTTCGAAGCTGCCCGACACCAAGCATTGAGCTTGTGTAGACGGAGGTGAGCTGTGTTGTCACCGGCGCTAGGCTCTCCCCGCACCGGCTCAACCAGCCGACAGAAATACCATCCGACAGAGACACACGGCGGGCACGGTCGGCGGGGGCACCCGAGACCAAGCCCGCCGAAGTCTTTTCTGAATCGCCCAACTCAGGGGCCCGCCCCCTCGAGCACATCCGAAGAGAGAGTGAACCCGTGGCCACCCAACCGCGCCAGCGCGGACTCCCTCCCGAGGAGCCGAACCAACGAAGGGGTCTCCCTTCGATCGAAAAGGCACGCGAGACGCGGAACAAGCGCGTCAAACCCCCCTTCAAGATCATGGTGTGGTTCGGCCTCGTCGTGCTCGTTGCGACGTCGCTCTACTGGTACCGGTCGTCGTCCAACGTCGAGAAAGAGCGCCAGCGGCTCATGGCCGATCAGCGCGGGGTCGAGGCCGAGCTCGGCAAACGGTGGTACCCGCTCCGCGAACAAATCGAGACGAAAACCCTCGAGCTCGCTCGCGATGGCGAGTCCGAGGTCGTCGAAAAAGAGGAGCTCACCAAGTTCCGCTTTCAAGAGAAGGCAGGGATCTATCTGCGGCTTCGAGTCGATCAGGCCAAGAGCGTCGACTCGCTTCGAGAGGCAGCCAAAGGGTCGCTCCGAGACGGGTTCACCTCGTGCCTCATGCGGACCGCCGGCGAGAGCCCGATCGACGGAACGGTTTGCGACACCATCCGCGAGTGCAAGTCGGGACAAATCTGTAACGACCTCGGTCACTGCGCAGCACCGACGCAGCCGTACAATCTCCGGGTCGCATACCGGACCATGTACGTGCTCACGCCGAGCTGGGTGAAAGACGTCCAAGACGCCAACGACGATCTTCGCTTGCGCGCGCTTCGCCTCGCGTTCGACGACGCATCGAAGTTCGATCTCCCGATCGCGGTCGACTTGGTCACACGCGCGACGTTCTTCATGGCGGTCCTCGACGAGCGTCCGGCGCCGGCAAAGCCAGCTGCCGCGAGCCCGACGGGTGGAAAAGAGGAGCCGAGCTCCGAAGACCTCGACGTGCTCGACGGCCACCGCTACGCATCGCGCATCGCGGTGTGGAGGCTTTCGGACGGCAAGCTCCTCCTTCGCATCAAGCGCGAGCCTCCTGGCGATGCGCTCATGGGCGGGCTCCCCGCGAAAGACCCAGCGGCGGAAGCGGCGCGCCTTCGGCAGGCACAGAGCTGTGCGCTCGCTCTCGCCGTGCGACGCGAAATCGGAGACGACGCGGTCGGACCCAAGCCCGACGCGAACGGACCGACCGAAGCACCGAAGCCCGAGCCGAGCAGCGCGCCGAGCACCAGCAGTGCTCCGAGCACGAGCACCGCTCCGAGCACGAGCACCGCTCCGTCCGCGGTTCCGTCGGCCGGCGCAGCGTCGAGCGCGTCTTCGAAGGCGCCTCGCGCTCCCAAGCCCTGAGATCACGCGCAGCCCCGACGCGATTTGGGGGGAACTGTTCGCCTCGAGACGTGTCGCACTCTCACGCGAGCCCAGCGAGGGCGCGCGATGGAGGTCCGCGATGGCTGGTGTCGAAATGAGCTCGGGAGGACGTGGCAAGAGGCCGATGAACGCGGAGATCAACATGATCCCATTCGTCGACTTGCTCTTGGTGACGGTAGCTTTCTTGTTGGTGACGGCCGTCTGGGTCAGCCACGCGAGGCTCACGGCGAACGCCGACGTTCCGTCGAGGAGCGACGACGTCGTCGTGCACGACGCGCGAGCCGAGGTGCTCGACGTGCGCGTCGGCGACGACGACATCGTCTTGGCGTGGAAGCAAGGCAACGCGGTGATGAGCGAGCGCCGAGTGACCCGAGACGCTGGTCGCGACGACCTGGTCGCAGCCTTCACACAAGAATGGCAGCAACATGGTAGTCACAAGAGTGACGCCGATACCAAAGTAGACCAGGCGATCATCCATTCGGACAATCGCTTGCCTTTCAAAGACCTCGTCTCGGTGATGGACGCCCTCTACGCGCCGAAGCGTGCGCTCACGACGACCGACGGCCGATCCGTCTCGGTGCCGGTGTGGAACGCGACGTTCTCCGTTCGCTGAGCAGAGCTCAGCGCGAGCTCTTGTCGCCGAAGTCGACGAGGTGCGCGGGGACGATCTGGTGCCAGGAGAACGTGAAGAGCAGCATCGAGCCCTGCTGCAAGACGTCACGATCGTTCGGCTCGCTCGGGTCTTGGAGGCGTAGCGCGGCGAACGCGCCGATGTAGGGGCCTGACGCCTTCGCGAGCAGCGGAAATTCGAGTCCGGTTCCTACCTCGAGTCCTGGCCGTCGCGCGAACGAGCCGCGTGCAGCCTGGTCCCAGACGACGCCCATCTCGATCGAGAGAGAGTCGAGAAACAGATCGAGCCGGGCAGGGCCACGCTCGAGATCCGACGCGTAGCGGGCGAGAAACAGGGGACGAACCTCTACGCCCGTCGAGAGCGTCCGTTTGATGTCGGTGTGCTGGCCGAGCGAGTCGGTGTAGCGCGCATAGAAGCCAGCCGTGTCGAGGTAGAGCGCTTCGAGCTGGAACGCCAGATGCGGCCCGCCGTGAACGATGCCGACTCCGGAGCCGGCATGGAGCGCGAGGTCGCCCTCGAGCCTTCCGTACGCTCCGTCGTTCTCTGGGTCGGCGAACGCGGACGAAGCCGCGCCGAAGAGCGCGTTGAAGACCACGAAGCAAGCGGTGAGCCGACCGGAGCCCCAGGCTCGACGCAGACCGGTCGGACCCGAGGCCAGGGTCTTTCGTGCCGCGCCCATCGTCACGGCGCGTCGGTCTCGGGCTTCGAGGGACCGCTCATCGATGTCGCCTTCGACGGGGGATGTCCAAGAGCGGCGAGGATACGTGGTCTGAGCTCGGAGGCGAACATCAGTCGCGTGCGGCTGAGCGTTTGACCGTGGAGCCTACCGAGGAGAAACGACACCTCGGCGAGCGGGCGCGCCCTCCCGTCGGGGAAAATCACGTGCAGGTCGGAGCGTGACGAAAACGGCGTATCGGAAGCGTGATCGAGCCCGACGAAGAAGTCGGGATCGAGGCCTGCTTCAATGGCCACTTGACGCGCAGCAGCCAGCGCCTGGTCCGGCTCCACGTCGCTCTCGACACCGCCGAGCTCGAGCGTCTTGAAGAGCGCTCGCTCGCGAAGCCGCTTCGACAGATCGGCGAGGACGGGGTCGCTCGCGTCTTCCCACGCGCGAATCGCAGTGAGAAATGAGAAGTCGTCGAGCGCTAAGTACTCAGCGAGCGACGGCTGAATGCCGTTGGCGGCAGCTTCTAGGGCGGCGAGATGCGCTGGCAGCCGCGTGCCGTCTTTCAAGAGCTCCACCGCGCGCCTGAGGATGCAGCCGATCATGAACTCGGCGGCGCGCGTCGACTTGTGAAAGTAGACCTGCTGAAACATGAAGAGCCGCGCGAGCAGAAACGATTCGATCGCGGTGATGCCTTTGATTCCGTCGATGGCGAGCCCCGGAGCCACGTGCTCGTCGGTCGGCTCGAAGCGCAAGCTGCGAAGGAGCCAAGGCAGGTCGTAGTCACCGTAAATGACACCAGTTGCACGTGCATCTCGAAGGAGATAATCGCAACGATCGACATCGAAAACCCCGCTGACGGCGTTCGCGAGGTAGGGAAGCTCGTGTTTGCCGACGACGAGATCGGCGACCCGATCGGGCAGCGCCGAGTCGTCTTTCGCGAGTACGCGATGAACTTCCGAGCTCGGATCCCGCAGAATGCGGGTCGTCCACGACTCGTGTTTCATCGATCCGGGCATCGCCTCCTCGAAGAGGTGCGACAGCGGGCCGTGTCCGAGATCGTGAAGCAAAGCGGCGGCGATGGCGTCTCGCGCTCGTTCGCTCGTGACACGCTGCCAGAACGGAAGCCCTCCGTCGATCTGCCGAAGCCTCGCCAAGAAGCGCTGCATGACGTGCGCCGCGCCGACGGCGTGCGAGAACCGCGTGTGCTCCGCGCCGGGGAAGGCGAGGGACGTGAGCCCGAGCTGTCGGATCCGCCGGAGGCGCTGAACCTCTGCGGTACCCAAGAGGCGCGGCACGATCGCGTCTTCTTCGCCTTCGAAGGCGACGAGACCGTGAACCGGGTCGCGCAAGATCATGCGCGATTCGTCCTTCATCGCATGACCCAAAGTCAAACGAAAACCTCGAAAGCTGCCGTCGCATTCGCGCTCTTCGCCGATCTGCGGCCTTTGACGACGGCCAGCCTTCGCGAGACAAAAAAGTGAACGACGACGCTCGATTGCGGGAAGCTTCTCTTCGTCTCGGGGCTTTGGCCGATGTGCAGGGTCAGGTCTCTGGTCGGAAAGCGGGTCTGGCGCCGCGCGCGCGACGCGAAGTCACGTGCGACGAGGCCCGGGGTCGTGTAACTTCCAGAGCTCGCCTGTTCTCTCCTCCGCCTGGTGGAGATTTGCTCCCGCAACGAGGAAGGGAACGCACGTGAGTAGCCAAGGCAGGGCAGCAGAGGGAAGCTCCCGCGTGACGGGTGGAGACGTCGCCATCGACGACGGACACCTGTCTGGCGAGAGGCCCGCGGGCAGCACCGATGGCTCGTCGTCGAACGGCGGCGACGAGCGCCGCGAGCTCGACGGCCTTCGGCGACTCGACAACATCTTGCGTGCGCTACCCGAGCGCGAGCTCCGTTCGCTCATCACCCGGATGGGGATCAAGATCGACGAGCAGAAGCGCATCGATGTCGCTTCTCAGGTGGCGCGGGCTTTGGTGGGCCTCCCCGAGGTCCGCGATCCGTCGCGTCTCCCGTCGCAAAGCCAAGAGCTGCTCCACCGCGTCGCAGAAGCCAAGGGCGTGCTCTTGGTCCCCACGCTGCCCGCTGGCATCGAGCCGCTCATGGCTCGCGGTATCCTGTTCGCGCGCATCCTCGAAGCGTCCGACGACTCGCCCTCCTGCTACCAGCTCGTTCTTCCCACGGCATTCCTCGTCCAACTGCCGAGCTGGCAGAACGAAGATCCCCGTTCGCTGCGCGCTCTCCTGGCCCAGGCACCTTTCGAGACCGTCAGCGCCATCGGCTCTCATTACCTCGGAAGGCCCGCGACGCCCCCCATCGCACTCGCGCTCGAGACTGCCTGGGAAGCGCTCGTCGACCCCGAGGTGCTGAGGGCCGAGGTCGAGCGCTTGCCGCCGGCCGAGCGCAAGCTCCTCGAAGCCATCGAGAGCGGGGGCGGGGAGGTAGAGACACCCGAGCTGCTCGATCTGGAGCGCGAGCCGATGCGACTCCGTGGAGCCAAGGGCGTTTCGGCGAGTCGTCGGGGCGCAGGCTTCGCGCTCGAGCGCCGTGCGCTTCTCATCCCGATCCACCCGAACCGACACGTCGTCCCAAGCGAGGTCGCCGAAATCGTCGGTGCCGAGCGCAAGAAGCACAGCGAGAATCGGCGCACGCGCATTCGCGCGCTCGTGCTCTCCGAAGACCACGCTCCGCGGCGAGCCCGCTTCGCGCGCGATCCTTCGGGGCTCGCGCTAGCTCTCTCGATCGTTTCGCGCGAAGCAGGATCCGAGGTTCGCGCCAACGTGGGGACGCCTCGTTCGATCATCGTGAGGCTCGCTCAACGATTCGGCCGAACCAACTCCACCATCTCTTTCTTCGCAGCCCTCTCGCGCGCGACCGGCCTTTGGGAAGGCAGCGCCTTGTCGTTGGCGTCACCGCCGGGGAGCCTGCTCGTCGGTGAGCTCGGACCGCTGATCTTTGCGACATGGCGAAGAGGAGGCGCGTGGGACGAGGCTCGCCCCGAGCCCGAAGTGATGCGCGCCGCTCCCGACCAAAGAGACGCGAGCCCCAGTCGCGCGCTTCGTGAAATCGTCCTCGATGCGCTGTCCGACCTCGGAGAAGATTCCTGGCTCCCGTGGACCGCGCTCGAGGGCTACCTCGCCGCCGATCCTCGCTTCGAGGGAACCGGGCGACTCTTCAAGCGTTGGGCAGAGAGGTGCGGTCTTCCTGCGCCCGAGCCGAGCGATGTAGCGCGGAGAATGGTCCTCGAATCGTTGCCAGCGCTCGGTGTCGTCGATCTCGGAGCCGACAGCGACATGCTCCTCGAGCGCTCCAATGGCAGCAGCGATGCATTCGACCCGAACGAGGTTCCCTCGCTGACTCTCCGACTCACTCCGAGAGGGCGTGCCTACATCGCGTGCCCCAACGCGTACGCGACACTCACGCAAGAGGCATCGCCCTTGATCGTCGACGCGACGGTCGCGACGGAGCGGCCCCGCGGCTACCGTCCGTCGAGCGACGACGCCCCGGCCGACGACGTCGACGGCGCGCTTCAAGGGTCATTCGCCCTGAAGTCGCTGACCCCGAGCAAGTTCACCGACACGCACGTTCTCAGAATCGGCTCGGCGTCGGCCACCGCGAGCGTCCTGGCGCTGGGGTTCTACGCCGAGATCGGTCGCGTCGAGGACGCACTCGATCTCGTCTTTTCGCCGAGTGCGATCGCTCGTGCCATCTCGGGCGGTGTTCTGGGTGACGAGATCCGCGAGCGCATCGAGGCCGTCGCTTCGTTGCCCGATTCTCTGTCGCAGACGCTGATTCAAGCGAGCACGGTGGTGGGGAAGGGAGCGTTCGTTCCGAGCGGCGGCTTCTTGTGGGTCGAAGATCCCGATGTCCGCGACATGTTGCTCACCCGCAAACCGACGGCCGACTTGTTCATCGACCCCTCACCCCCCGGAGGTCTGCTCGTGGCTCCCGATGTCGATCACGATCGACTCGTCCGCCGATGCCGCGCGGTCGGAGTCGAGCTCGACGGCGTCGGGCTCGTGCGTGGAGGTGGCTCCGGTCTTCTCCGGGCCGCCTCGACGACCGGAGCGCGTTCGAATGGCTCCGAGAGGCCGGCCGCGTCGAGAACGCCTGCGCCTCGAGCGCGTGCGACGACGCCGCCTCCGCGCAGCCGAACGCCGTTTCCGCGAACCCGCTGAGAAGCCCGTTTCCGCCGGTCGGGCGGACTGCGAAGCTTATTCCGATCGGCTCTATCCACCAAGCTCGGGCGGGCGGTTTCGGCTGAACGGCCCGCGTGCCCGGTTCGGCTCACGAGTCGAACGAGCCGCGTGGTGGATGCGCGGTCGTTCCTACGATAGAGACCTAGGCATGAACCTCCGTCACACGCTTACGGCTCTCGCGTGCCTCACGTTCGCGCTTCCCGCCTGCAAAGACGACATCAAGCCCGATGCCGCGCGCGAGAGTGGCTCGGCGAAGCCACAAGAGGTGTCGGCCAAGAAAGGTGCGTTCAAGGAAGCCAACGCGGCGCCGAGCGCCAGTACGACGACCGCTCAACCCGCAGGAGGCGTCGACGCAAACGGCATTCCGACGAGCCCTACCGGGGTTCTCGCCGACGGAGTCGCCGACGGCATCTTGAAGGCGGGAGCGCAGCCCATCGTGAAGCTCGTCACCCCGGGCGAAGAGCCGCGCGCGACGATGTCGTACGAGCTCGTCGAGAACAAGAAGCAAACGACGGGCATGCGGATGAACCTCGACATGACCATGCAGGCGGGCGCGAACGCCATGCCCGCGACCAAGCTTCCGCAGATCGGGATGAACGTCGAGCTCGCCACCGGCAAGAAAGACCCGATCGGCGACTTGCAAGTCACGGGCACGATCACGAAGGTCGTCGTCGCTGCGAACGACCCGAGTGAGGACGCGATGGCGAAGGCGCTCTCGCCGGTGATGAACGGCATGAAAGGCATGACGATCAAGTACTTCGTCTCGCAGAAGGGCCGCGCGCGAGACGTGCAGGTCACGATGCCTGCGAACGCGGATCCGAATGCAACCCAGATGCTCGAGCAAATGAAACAGTCTTTCGACTCGATGGTGGCACCGCTCCCCGACGAGCCGGTCGGCGTCGGAGGAACGTGGATCGTGATCTCCCGTCTCAAGACGGGGGCCGACATCCTCCAGTACACGACGTACAAGCTCCTCTCGCGCAAGGGGTCGAAGATCGAGCTCGAGACCACCGTCAAGCAGCTCGCGGCGTCGGCCAGCCTCGCGACGCCCGGTGCGACCGCAGGCCACGTGTCCAAGTTCTTGTCCGACGGCACCGGCTCGGCCTCGCTCGATTTGACCTCGCTCGCTCCCGACAAAGGAACCGCCAGCGTCAACGGATCGATGGGGCTCGATGCAGGCGCGATGGGGTCGATGTCGGTCGACACCAAAGTGAAGATCGACTTCGGGGCGCCGCTCCCCTGATGTCGAGCTTCGATCTCGCTTCGTTCCGTCAGAGCTACGCGTCCTTTCTTCGGGGAGGACGCGTGCTTCTCACTGGTCATTCGCATCAGGCGTGGCCCGACGTCGCGCGCGACGCACTCCTTCGCTACTTCGACGACTCGGCCGATCACGTCGACGACAAGTGGTCGCGCTCGGTCTTTCCGATCGTCGATCGCGTCGGCCGGCGCATCCTCGGCAGAATGGGCTTTCCGGAGACGGATGCGATCGCTTTCGGTCGCAGCACGCACGAGCTCGTCTACCGCCTTCTGACCAGCTTGCCGGGGCTCGCGATCGGCGCGGGAGAGCGGCGTGGCACGCGAGCTCCCCATGTCGTGACGACCACCAGTGAGTTCCACTCGCTCGACCGTCAGCTCCGCCGCCTCGAAGAAGAAGGTCTGCGCGTGACCTGGGTGCCCGCGACTCCACGCGAGGGCCTGGCCGACCGGCTGATCGCGGCGCTCGACGAGGGCGTCGACATGCTCGCCGTGTCTGCAGTGCTCTTCGAAGACTCACACGTGGTCGAAGGGTTGGGTCGTGTCATCGCGCGTGCTGTGTCCGTGGGTGCGGTGCCGCTCGTCGATGCGTACCACGCGTTCAACGTCGTTCCGATCGACTGGGGCGCAGCCGGAGAGCAAGCGTTCGTCACCGCGGGCGGATACAAATACGCGAGCTTCGGCGAAGGAATTTGCTGGTTGCGGATCCCCGCCGAAAGCACGCTGAGGCCCACGTACACGGGCTGGTTCGCCGACTTCGACGCTCTCGAGCGGCCGCGGTTCGACGCCGATGGAAACCCGAGCCCGGTCGGATACGGACCGGCCGGGGCACGCTTCGCCGGGGCGACCTTCGATCCCGTGGGCTTCTATCGCGCCGATGCCGTCCTCGACCACTTCGAGCGGTTCGGTCTGGGTGTGTCCGAGCTCCGCGCGATATCGTCGCGGCAGACGGGGCGCATCGTCGAGCGCCTTCGCCGCGCCGACGTTTTGCTCGCGTCATCCACCGACGACGCGCGCCGAGGTGGGTTCGTGGCCGCCGTCGTTCCTCGGGCGCACGCCGTCGTGACCGATCTCCGCGCCCGAGGCATCTTCGTCGATGCGCGCGGTGACAGGCTGCGATTCGGCCCCGCGCCTTACCTCACCGACGACGAAATCGATGCCGGGGTCGACGCTGCAATCGAGGAGATAGCGCGCGCGTGAAGCTTCGATTCGTTCGTTCGCTCGACCCGCGAGCTAGACGCGAAGCGATGCAGCACACATTCTCGATCTGGGCAGAGGGCCGGAGCCTCGATGCTCACGTCGCCTACCAAAACGAGCAGCTCCAGCGCGCCACGAACGAGGTGCTCGAATACGTCGGCCTGGTCGACGAGATGGGGAAGCTCGCGGCCTCGTCGAAGCGCTTCGCGCTCTCGATGCGAAACGGTGACGAGGTCGTGCCGACCGTGGGAATCGGCGCGGTGATGGTTCCCGAGATCTTGAGGAGACGCGGGGTGGGCCAGAAGCTCGTCGAATCAGTGCTCGACGAGGCACGCCTCGCCGGCGTCCGTCTCGCGTGGCTCTTCTCGGAGATCGATCCCACCTATTACGCACGCTTCGGGTTTCGTCAGGTCGAATGGCCGATCTTCGCGACCGAGGTCAGCGCGCTCCCCGACGGGAGCGAGCTCGAGCTTCGCTCGAGTGGCTCCTCGTTCTCGACAGACGAGATCCGTGAGGCCGAGCGCCTCGAATCGGCTCGCTTCGGCGCTCGACCGAAGATGCTTCGACCTTTGCGCGACTGCGCCGTCCGAACGTATTTTTCGTGGCGCAACGAGATCGAGACCGTGTGGCTCCAGCGACGTGATGGACGCGTCGCGGGGTACGTGGCGCTCCGTCGTCGCGCCGCGCAGAGCGAGACGGGTCATTCGCCGCTCTCGGTGCTCGAGGTCGCCGATTGGGCGTGGACCGGGCTCGACGACGACGAACGGTTCGCGGCCCTTCGGAAGCTCGCCGAAGCACGCGGTGCGACGCACGTCGCCGGACCGCTCGGCGAAGACGGAACGTCCGATCGATTCGCTCGCTTCGAATCCGACTCGCACGGAGCGCCGATGGTTGCAGTCCTCGATTCGAATCTCGAGCTCCCCGTCGGTACGGGCGGCAAGGTCTCCGCCAATCAGATGCACTTCGGTCTCTGTGACTACTTCTAAACTCTTGCTATACGGTCTCGTGTGACGCGTGAATGAGAGCTGGAGGCTACTTGGCGCTGCGTGAGACCTTCGCGGCGCTTCGGGCTGCGCCGTCGGGGAATGGCGCCCGGTGCACTGGTTTTTCGGCGGGGTAGAGAAGCTTCAGACCGCCTTCGGCGAGCGCGGCGGCGCTCTCGGCTCGGCGGGAGAGATCCCAGTCGAGATACATCTTGTCACCGTCGTAGCAGCCAAAGCTGGTCGACACGCAGAGCAGCGGCTCGGTGTCGATCGCGTAGCCGCCACGCGCCACGTCGTGCCCATAGAGCGCGACCCGGCAGTGCGGAGAGACGGCTGCGAGGAAGGAGCGCGCGCGATCTTGGGAGGTGGTGCGGGCCCAAAGAAGGCTCAAGAGCACCGTGCGTGCTTCGACGTCGAGCTCCCCACCCAAGGTCCCGTGCTCGAGAGGCAGCGCCTCGAGATCCTCGGGACAGTCGATCTGAGCGTGCGGAGCGGCATGCAGCATGACGATACCAGCGCTCTCGGCGACCGCGATGAAAGGCCAGGTTCGGATCCACTCACGCATCCTCGCGCTGTCTTCTACGCCGAGGAGCGACTCGAGCCTCTCGGCCTCGTTGGGAAAGAACTTGGAGACGACTGGGCCGCCGACGTGCGCGTGCTCGTGGTTGCCGAGGAGATAGTGGACGCGCAACGGATGGCGGTCTCGGAGCGCCTTGGCGCGACGGAGCAGCTCGGCGGAGTCGCCCCGGTAGAACGATCCGAGGTGCGCAGGCCACTCTTCACCCTCGATCTCGGGGCCGTGAACGAGGTCGCCCGTGAGGACGAGCGTCGCTCCGAGGGGTTGCCTGACGGCTTCCTCGAAGACGCGTTCGATTGCCTCGAAGTCTCCGACGTTGCCTTGGAGGTCCGTGGCCACGATGAGACGCCCCGAGGCGGGGAGCGAGACCACTCGACGCACGCCCGGAGCATACACCCGAATCGCAACTTGATCCCGCTTTCGGCTTCACGCGGCGCGACAGTGCGGCAAAGCTCCGCGGCGGTGCGCACGATCGTCCTCTACTCGTCCGTCGTCGCGCTCGCGGCGCTCGCCGGTTGCTCCGGCGAACGAAGCGAAGCGCCCGCAGAGTCTTCGAGCGCCGCCACGGCCGCGACGAACGCTCCTCTCAAGGTCATGTCCCAGACGACGAGGACGCCGGACTACGATCCAAACCCACTCGCCCTGCCATCGCGAACCATCGAGGTGGTTCCAGGCCAGAAGGTGTTCACCGTTCCCGCCCCCATGCTACGCGGTGCGAAGGTCGGCTCGTCGCTCGCGATGCGCGTGGCCGCGGTGGTGGGCAAAGACGGGGACAACATCCTCATCGAAGGGCGCGACGGACCGGCCTACAAAGTGCACGCGGCCTACGTGATTCCCATACCCGATGGGTTCAAGCCGCGGCCGAACCAGCCCGTTTTGGCCGAATGGGCCGGTGCGCTGCGGCATGGCATTTACCGCAAGATGGTGAAAGACAGCTTCGTCATCAGGTTCACCGACACCGAAGACAAGTCGGATCGGTACCTCAAGAACGCTGCGATCATCGCCCAAACCGACGGCTTTCGTGTGGGCAATTACGCAGCTTTTCACGAAGGCGCCGACTACAAACAAGTGCTCCTCGTCTCGCCCCTCGCTGGCGAGCCGAAGCGATGGCTCGCACTCGGGTTCGGCGGTGCCGCCACCGTGGTCGACGAGTCGGCCCTGCTCGCGGTTCCGGTCAGCTACGAGCCGAAAGAAGGCGCTGCGGTCTGGGCGGTTTGGCTCGGCGTGTTTCGTCCTGGCATCGTCAAAACCACCGACTCGCCGGGGCTCTTCACGATTCGTTTCGAGCGCGCAGGCCCACCGGTTCTAGTCGGATGGGGAGCCCTGATGCCTCCGGTGACCGGGGTGAGGGGACCCAAGAAGCTGGGCCCTCCGTGATTGAGCCGGGCGAGTGAAGCGTGACTGAATCGTCAGAATTGGATGACGAAAAGATGACAGCCGCTTTGAATCGGGCTCGCCGGTCTGATAGCCAGAGAAGCTCATGAAGCTGTACGACGCCTGGCGAGCGACCAAGCAATGGGCGCCCTTCGCCGCAAGAACCGCCCTCTTCGGAAGTCTTTCGCTCACGTTCGGGCCGCTCACGCGTGACCATCGGGCCAGCCTCTGGGCGATGCGCAAGTGGTGCCAATCGAGTGCGAAGGCGCTCATGATCAACGTCGAGGTCAGCGGGCTGGAGAACGTGCCCACGAATGGATCGTGGGTCTATTGCTCGAACCATCAGAGCATTCTCGACGTGCTCGTCCTCGGGAGCGTTCTCGCGGGCGACTACAAATGGGCAGCGAAGCGCTCGCTCATGAAGATCCCGTTTCTCGGTTGGCACTTGAAGCTCGCCGGTCATGTCCCCGTCGACCGCGGGCTCGGCACGCGCGCAGCCGCCGACGTCATCGGTCGTTTCGAAAAGGTGCTGCGCGAAGGCAAGCCGCTGCTCGTTTTTCCCGAAGGAACGCGGAGCGATGATGGCTTCTTGCGATCGTTCAAAAACGGCGGCTTTTATGCGGCAGCTCGAGCAGGCGTGCCCGTCGTGCCCGTCGCGCTCGAAGGAACTTACGACCTCATGAAGAAAGGCCAGCTCGATACGGGCGAGGGCAACATGAGGCACATTCGAGTTAAGGTCGGGAAGCCGCTGACCGCTCTAGCAGAGGGCAAGGAGCGCGCTCGGGTTCCGGAGCTTCGTGGGCGAGCTCACGCATCGGTCGCGGAGATGCTGGTATCCCTAGGTGGTCGGGTCATCGACCCGAAGCTCGCGGCCGAAGAAGAGCGAGAAGAGAGATTGCGCGAGGCCCGTCGAAGAAAAGGCGGCACCCGTGGTGGCGAAGAGAGCTCGACCGCTGGCTGACCGACACCCGAACAGAAAAGGAAACTGATCCCAATGACGAGCATCGTGAAAACCGGTTGGCTGTCTCGTGGGGGCGTCGTCGCCGTCGCGGCTTCTCTGACTCTCGTCGGATGCACGCTCGACAACGCGAAGCTCGAGACAACCATCAAGACCGAGCTCAAAGAAAAGAAGCTCGAGGTCGATTCGGTCTCGTGCCCGGCCGGCCGCAAGATGGCAGCCGACGACAAGTTCGAGTGCACCGGCAAGACCAAGAGCGGTGATGCGTTCACCATCAAGGTTGCGCAAACCGATACCAAAGGCAACGTGAAGTGGGACTTGGTCGGTCGCATCGTCGATCCCAAAGAGGTCGAGGAGCGTCTGAAGAAGACGGGGGGCGACACGTTCTCGTGTGGCACCGACACGACCATCGCGGTCAAGAACACCAAGATGAAGTGCAAGAGCGGCGAGAAGGTCGTCACCGTGAACTTCACGGACGACGAAGGTAGCGTCGAGCTGAAAGAAGACTAGCCGTCTGCGTCGAGACCGGGCGGCCGAGCTTCTCCGAGCTGCACCGCCCGGGATTTCCTGCCGCGGCCACCATTCAGACCGCGGTCTGCGCGATTGGTTGCCGTGCCGGCGGGCTCGAGACGGGCAGGGCGGTCAGGCGCCGAAGAAGGTCGAGAGCCACGAGAGCGCTTGCTCGAGTCCGAGCGTCTTGTCGAAGACCGGACCGAACCGTCGCGCCTCGGCGAGAAGATCGCCGTTCATCGCTGCAGTGAGAAAGGCGATGGGCAAGGCCGGAGCGCGCGAACGGAGGCTCGTCGCGAGGTCGGTGCCCAGCTCGTCACCGACCTCGAGATCGAGCAGCGCTGCGCGAAGCGACCCTGGGTCGACCGACGTCGCTTCGGTGACGGACGACGCAACGGTGACGTTCATTCCGCGCTCCGACATGAGCTTCGATGCGGCTGCCCGCGCTACCGGGGAGTCGTCGACGTAAAGAACCTGCACAGTTCACCGACTAGCAGGGGTACGGCGCCGGATGCAAGGTCGACCCGTTCGCTTTCCTTCGCTCTCTTTCGGCGGTAAGGGCTGTTTCCATGACGCAGAGCTCGCACATCTCGTTGCCCGTCGGCTCGCACTCTCCGAAAGTCGACTCCTCGAAGACCGGAATCGATCACCTCGAAACCGACGACGGGCGCCTCGAAGGCAACGACGAGCGCCTCGCCGACGGCACGGTGCGATACGACTGGACCGTCGATCAGGCGGTTCGCATTCATGATTTGCCGCTCTTCGAGCTGCTCGACTTGGCGCGAAGCATACACAAGGGAAGCCACGAGGCGAGCGAGGTGCAGCTCTGCACGCTCCTCAGCGTGAAGACCGGCGGGTGCCCCGAAGACTGCGCCTACTGCCCGCAATCGAGCCACCACGAGACGAACCTCGGCTCCGAAAAGATGCTCGACGTCGACGCCGTTCTCGGCGCAGCCGACAGGGCTCGCTCTGCGGGCGCGACGCGATTTTGCATGGGCGCCGCGTGGCGCGAGGTGAAAGACGGCCCGGCGTTCGATCGTGTGCTTGCCATGGTTCGGGGCGTGAAGAGCCGCGGGCTCGAGGCGTGCTGCACCCTCGGAATGCTCACCGAAGACCAGGCACGGCGCCTCAAAGAGGCCGGGCTCGACGCATACAACCACAACCTCGACACGTCGCGTGAAGCGTACAAGTCGATCATCTCGACCCGCACCTACGACGAGCGTCTGCTCACCCTCCGCAACGTTCGAACCGCGGGGATCACCGTCTGCTCCGGTGGAATCATCGGAATGGGCGAGAGCATTCGCGATCGCTGCGGGATGCTCGTCGAGCTCGCACGCATGTCGCCGCACCCCGAGAGCGTCCCGATCAACGCGCTCGTCCGCGTCGCGGGCACGCCCCTCGCGGCCTTGCCGCCCATCGAGCCGATGGAGTTCGTGCGCATGATCGCCACGGCGCGCGTGATGATGCCCAAAGCGATGGTCCGTCTGAGCGCCGGTCGCACCGAGCTTGCCAAAGAGACGCAGCTGCTCGCGATGTATGCGGGCGCGAACTCGATCTTCTACGGCGACAAGCTCCTCACGACCGGCAACCCCGACGTCGAGACCGACACCGAGCTCTTGCGCGCAGCCGGCGTCGACGCGATGGCGCCGCGCGCCTAGCTGCTCGAGCGCTCGCCAGACACGATCGAGCGAGTGGAGCAGGAGGCGCGGCCGCGAGGCACGGCTCAGGTCAGGCTCGACTCGAACCAGATCAGTCGACTCAAACGAGCTCTTCGAACGCGAGCCAGGCTTCGACATAGCTTCGAAGCCTCTTGGCGCCGAGCCCGGGGACGCGAGTCAACGCATCACGCTTGGACTCTTCGTCGGGATGAATCTCGGCGAGGGCCTGCGCGACGCCGTGCGCACAGTGCCCGGGCAAGACCGCCTGCTCGGAGACCCCACGCCTCGTCGACTCGGCCTTTCTCCACGCGTGGACCTGACCGTCGCGCCGACGCCGCCGCTCGACGAGCAGCGGGTTTACGGGGGGTCGTTCGAAGTAGACCTTGTCTTCTTCGGGGACGTCGCCGTCGCGGAGTCCTTGCTCGACGGCCGCGAGGAACGCTCTCGGATCGAGATCAGGTCGTCGACGCTCGACGACCGCGCGGAAGGCCTCGACCGTGGTCGGCTTCGCTCGGCACAGCTGCAGCAGCATGTCGCTCGGCATGACGCGATGCGAGGGCACGTCGCGCGCGCTCGCGAGCTCTTCTCGAACGGCGTGGACGCGGCGAAGAATCGCGCGCTCGGTCCAGGTCGGCAAGGTCGATGCATGCTTGATGCGGGTGTAGGCAGGTTGCATGTCGTGCAGACGGGCGCCGGCTTGTTTCGCTCGGTGGCGGGATTCCTCCTCGACCTCCTCGAGGATGTCTGCTTCGAGCGCACGTTCGGCGAGGCGAGCATCGAGCGAGAGGAGGTGTGCAACGTCGCTCGCGAGGTAGGCGAGCGCCGCTTCGCTGAGGGGTCGCTTTCCCCAGTCGTGTTGTTGCAGCGACTTGTCGATCGAGATCCCGAGCTCGCGCTCGAGCACGTTCGCGAGGCCCGTGGCCTCGTGACCCAAGAAGCGCGCAGCGACCGAGGTGTCGCGAACCCGACCGAGCGGCGTACCGACCGACGAGAGCAGCTCTGCGTCGAAGGTGAGGTCGTGAAGGATTTTGAGCGGACCGCCCTCTCCGAGCGCCGAACGCAACGGAGCGATATCGGCCGCGAGCGTGTCGACGAGGACAATCTCGAGCTCGCCATCGGTCTCCATCGCCAGCTGGAGCGTGCAGAGCCTAGCTCGGTACGCGAAGAGCCCGTTCGCTTCGACGTCGACGGCGATTCGCTCGGCCCGAGCCAAACGGGGAGCCAGCGCTTCGAGGGCTGCCGCATCGGTGATGAGCTCTGGCTCGAGCATCGCCGCGCCTAAGTCCGGCCCGACGGCCCGAGCGGTCGGCGCGCGCGTCTCGCCGCCCATACCATCGCCGCGAACAGCGCGATCGCGACCGCGGGGCGTCGATCGTCCTCGTCGGAGTCAGCCCCCGGCGCGATAGCGCAGCAACCCGAGGTCGTGGGATCGACCTTGGGGCTCTTGCATGCGTCTCCGAGCCCGTTGCGGGGTGTCGAGTCGCAGGTGTCACTCGCTACTCCCGGAGGGTAGACCGCGCAGATGCCGGCGACGTCGTCGGCCTCGAGCGTGCGCAGAGTGAGCGACTTGGGCGGATAGTCGGCGATCATCGTCGCGCCGGCGATCGTCGAGTGAGCCAGTCCCAAGAAGTGGCCGGTCTCGTGCGTCAGGATGCTGAGCAGATCGTAAGTGACGTCGGTGTCGCTCGTCGAGAACACGATGTCGGTGCTGTTGAGCTCCATGTCGGCGTCACGGATCTCGCCAGTGTCGAGATTGAACGTGACCGTCGTGAGCGCGATCGTGTTCGTCGACGGGTAAGGCCAGCCGTTGCTGCGGAACATGATCGTGTTGCTGTTCGCGAGCGAGGGGTTGTACTCCGGGACGTCACACGCCACGAGCCCGAGGTCGTCGACGCGCATGAGAGGTTGAGCCCCTGCTCCGCAATCGGCATCGGTCCAAGCCGCAAAGGCTTGCTTCGTGAGCGCGTCGACGGTCTTCGCAGGGAGGTTCTTCTCGGCGTCTTTCTGAATGGTGAATCCGACACAAGGTGTGGGCCAGAAGAGCGGGACACCGCAGTCGCTCGCGCGAGCCGGGAGGCACGCCGTCCCGATGACCTTGTTCGGACACGAGCTCGTTCGGCAATAAGCATCGGCCGCGTGCGGAAAGTGCAGAAGCCCGACGCCGACCGCTCCGACCGAGAGCGCGGTGACTACGCTCCGCCGTGCCGATCGTTCTCTCGATGTGATGACCACGCGGCTAGTTCTTGCGCTTCTGGTCGTTGGCGATCTTTCGCTCGACCGACAGACGAATCACGCCTCGTGCTTCGGTCAGCTTTCGACCGACGAGGATTTCTTGCGCCGAGATCGCCGGGCCGCGCCGCGGCAACAACAACCCCGCGTCGGGGCTGGCTTTGAGCCGCGGCTCGTCACCGGTCTCGTCGATGGGGAAATGCCCCTGCGCCATGCCCGAGACGATGGTGACCCCTCCTCGACCGGCTCCATCGTCGACCTCTGCCAGGAAGAACAAGGCGCGCGAGTCGAGGGAAATTTCTGCTTCTCCCGAGACGATTTGGCCAATCTTCCCGACCTTGCCACCGAGCGTTCGAACCCAGATCTCGGAGCGACCCGTTCCGGAGACCGACTCGTCTACGACGAGGCGTGTGTAGGTCACGATCCGTTTGCCCGCCGGGAGGTCTTCCCACCGGCTCTTCTGCTCGACGGCCGTCGCCACCACGACGTCGGCGGAGACCTCGACCAGCTCGTCGATGCTCATCAGGACCGACACCGACGCACTCGCTTCGCGCCCCAGCGACAAGCCGGACCGAGGATCGAGCGAGACCGACGTGAGCGCCAAGACGCTCAGCACCGCGGCCACCACTTTACGCATAGCCCCGCATCTTATCATGGCTCCAGGCGCCCCGCGGGTCCGTGTAAGGTTTGCCACCCGACGCGCGTTCCTTGGGCCCGAGACCCGAATCTCATCGAGGCTGAATGAAACGACACGCGCATCGAGTGGCCTTGCCGGCTCTGCTCGCTCTCATGGCTCCCGGCTTCACCGGTTGCTTCGAGATCAAGCAAGGCGAGACCAAGACCGCCGACGACATCGTCAAGACCGAGCCGAAGGTGGTCCCGCGAGGGAGCTTCACCGCCAAGCTCGACCTCGACGGGACCAAGCTCACCGTGAACGCCCGGCAGACTTGCGCCCTCGTCGAGATGCAGGAGGTCAAGCACACGACCAGCATCGAGAACAGACTCGAGAGTGGAACCGCCGGCAGTCTCACCGCCCTCGCGATCCTCGGCAGCATTCCCCTCACCGGAGGCGTGATCATGCTCGCCGACGCGCCGAAAGCGTTCGACTCGAACCGCGACGCGCGTCGGTACAACCCGGTCGGGAAGGGCGCGGCCATCGCGCTCGGTACGCTGCTCACCACGGTAGGCACCCTGGCCGTCACCATCCCCATCATCAACGCGGGGCGCGCGTCGGGGAGCGAGAAGAGCTCGTCGACCGACCACCGTGAGGCGAAGACCATTCGCCCTTCGGTTCCGTGCGACGGCACGGTGCCGCCGACTCCGGTCGGCATCACCGCGCAAGCACCTGGTGGTCCGAACGCGTCGCTCGGCTCGACCGACTCGCAAGGGAATCTCATCGTGGATCTGAAGGTCTCGCTCGCCCCCTGGTTCACCGGCGCAGCTCCCCCGCCGGTGACCGCCGGAATTTACGTCAACGGTCAATTCGCGGGAGAGGTGAAGGTCGCCGACGTGGCCCGCGCGATCTTCGCCGAGCGCGGTCAGCAAGACGATCTGGCTTGGGCTCAGGCAGAGCCTCAGGCATGCGGCAGTCAGAGATCCGAGGCCGCATGCGCTCGGATTCGGTCGTACGTCGCGACCTTTCCCACCGGACATCACTTCGAAGAGGCTCAAAGGCTCGTCTCGTCGCTCGCGCCGCAAGCGCCCGTCGTCGCGCAAGACACGGCCGCCGCCCTTCTCCAGCGCGCCGTCACTTCAGCGCAGAGCGCCGCCAACCTCGCGGCCAACAAGGTTCGCGAGAAGGCTCAGAAAGATCAGCAGAAGGCGCTCTTGAAGTCGGAGGAAGACGCTGCCGCAGCCGGAAAGCTCGCGTGCGTCGCGACCTGCAAGAAGGTCTGCGAAGAGCCTCTTCACAGCCAGCAGAAGGGTGTTTCATCGCAATCGGTCGGCGAGTGCAAGTCGACCTGCGCCGAGGAGGCGTGTCCATGAGCTCCCGAATCGAGACCGATCGTTGCACGACGTCAGGAAAGCTCTTTCGCCGCGCCGCCGCCAGCGCCCTGTTGCTGGGGCTCCTCGGCATCTTCGGGTTGCCGGCCTGCTCGCTCCTCAACCAAGAGGGCCCCGACGTGTCGTGCGCAGATCTCGAGTGCGGGCGCGTGAACGCCTGCAAAGAGGGGATCATCGCCCAGTGCGCAGACGGATTGACCGTCAAGTTCCACGTCTGCGGCTCGACGAACGTGTGCAACGAGTCCTGGCAAACGAAGGGCGCATACAAGTGCATCTCAGATGCAAGTGACTGCGAGGGCTGCCGACCCGAGCGCAAAGGTTGTGATGACATTCCGGCGGGCGACGGCGCCGCGGGGGGCGGAGGAGGGTCGGCGAGCACCGGCGGTTAATCGGCTCGAGTCCGAACGGCAGACGACGCCCGCGAGGGTGCGCCCACGACGGAGCTCCTTGCCGCGCGAGGGCCGCGGCGCTACCCGCAAGGAGATGAGCGACGTCTTGTCCATCGGGTCGAAAACCTTCACTTCTCGCCTTTTCGTCGGCACCGGGAAGTACAAAGACGTCGCCGAGACCGAGCTCGCGCTTCGGGCCTCGGGGGCCGAAGTGGTCACTGTCGCGCTTCGAAGGGTGAACCTGAAGGAGCGCGGGGAGGGGTCGATGATGTCGCTCCTGACGAGCGGGAGCTTCACGCTTCTGCCCAACACGGCGGGCTGTTACACCGCCGAAGAGGCCGTCCGAACGTGCCGCTTGGCGCGTGAGCTGCTCGGAAGTGATCTCGTGAAGCTCGAGGTCATCGGCGACGATCGCACCCTGTTCCCCGACAACGAAGCGACGCTCGAGGCCGCCAAGATCCTGGTCAAAGAGGGTTTCGTGGTGCTCCCGTATTGCATCGACGATCCCATCGTCTGCAAGAAGCTGGTCGACATCGGCTGCGCCGCGGTGATGCCGCTCGCGGCTCCGATCGGGTCGGGACTGGGCATTCGCAATCCGTACAATCTGATGATCATTCGCGAGCAGATCAAAGTGCCCGTCATCGTCGACGCAGGCGTGGGCACGGCGAGCGACGCAGCGGTCGCGATGGAGCTCGGATGCGACGGGGTGCTCATGAACACGGCCATCGCTGGCGCCAAGAACCCCATCCTCATGGCAGAGGCGATGCGCGACGGCGTGGCAGCGGGGCGAAAGGCGTTTCTCGCCGGTCGAATGCCGCGGAAGCTTTACGCAACGGCATCGTCGCCCGAGTCGGGGATCATCGGCACGTGACGGCACTGGCCCACTCGCTCGTGCTCGCTTCGGCCCTCGGCGCGCTGTCGGTTGCACCGTTTCAGTGCCCGGCCAAGCCCGACCCGTCGCGCGTGCGCGAAGACACGCCCGGCGAGGCGCTCTACGATTTGGCCAACCAATTCGGAAAGGCCGGAGACAAAGAGGGCGAGGTTCGAACGCTCTCGTACCTCGCTCAGAAGTATCCACGAAGCCGCTTCGCCGTGCGCGCGCGAGAAGATCTGAGAGCCCTGGGCGTCACCGTCGCAGAGCCCGAAACGGCAGCCGATCCAGAGCGCGAAGGCGTGCCGTTCGGAAGACTCCCCACCGATGCGACGAGCGCGACGCCCTCCGCCTCAGCCTCGGGGGTGCCGTCAGCGCCGACGAGCGGCTCCGCGGCCCGCACCGGCTCGCCGTCCGGGCCTTGATCGCCCGCGCCGATCACGTCACCGGAGGGCCTTTGGCGCGAGGGCGCGCTCCGCTCATCACGCTGGTGACCGACTCCGTATGGGTCCCGGAGCGCGAGCTCATCGAGCGTCTCGAGCGCATCGGTCGCTTGGGTGCCGAAGCGGGCTCACGCGTCGCGGTCCAGTTGCGGAGCCCAGCGCTCTCGTCGCGAGAGCTCCTCGCGTCGGGGCGTCGGATCCGCCACGCGACATCACGGATGGGGATGCGCCTCGTCGTGAACGACCGCATCGACCTCGCGCTCCTCCTGGGTGCCGACGGGGTGCACCTCGGTCGACGATCGCCGAGCATTGCCGACGCGCGGAAGCTCCTGCCGCAGAGCTCGGTCGTCTCGGTCTCTTGCCACACGGTGGACGAGGTCGTCGCCGCGGCTCGCGCTGGCGCAACGTTCTGCTCTCTCTCTCCGATCCTCACGAGCCCCGGCAAAGGCGCTCCGCTCGGGATTGACGCGCTCGGAGCTGCGCGAAGTCGTCTCGAAGCCGAGAGCCTCGACATCGGACTCGTCGCGCTCGGCGGTCTCGACTCGACCTCGGCCCCGCTGGCGCTCGCCGCCGGCGCCGACGGAGTCGCCACGATTCGCGGTGAGATCGACCCTCGACTGCTTCTCACACGAAGATCTTTCGAAGATGTCGGGCGCCCGTCCGACCAAGACCTCACCCCACGTCGGTGAGGCCGCGCCCACCTTGTCTCGACGCTCGGCGGCCCCCTTGCTAAAACCCCGCCATGTCTTCCGAGGTCAAGAAGGGCGTCTTCGCCCCCGTTCGCAGCGAGCTCGATTTCCCAGCCGACGAGGCCAAGACCCTCGCGATGTGGAAAGCCAACGGTATCTTCGAGCGCACGCTCACCGAGGCGACCCGGGCGACCGGCCCGTCAAAAGGCACCTTCGTCTTCTACGAAGGGCCGCCGACCGCGAATGGCATGCCTCACAACGGCCACGTCCTCACGCGCGCCGTCAAAGACGTCTTTCCCCGCTACAAGACGATGCAGGGCTACGACGTTCCTCGCAAGGCAGGATGGGACACGCACGGTCTCCCCGTCGAGGTCGAGGTCGAGAAAGAGCTCCGCATTCACGGCAAGGCCGACATCGAGAAGTACGGCATCGAGCCGTTCACGCACCGCTGCATCGAGAGCGTCTTCCGCTACACCGAAGCCTGGGAGAAGCTCACCGACAAGATCGGCTTCTGGGTCGATCTGCCGAGCGCTTACGTCACCTACCACCAGAGCTACGTGGAGAGCGAGTGGTGGGCGCTCTCGCTGCTCTTCAAGAAGGGCCTACTCTACAAGGGCCACAAGGTCGTTTGGTGGTGGGCCCAAGGGGGAACCGCTCTCTCGTCGGCCGAGGTCGGTCAGGGATACAAGACCGTCGACGATCCCAGCGTATTCGTCGTGTTTCCCCTCGAGAGCGACGACACCACCGCGCTTCTCGTCTGGACGACCACGCCCTGGACCTTGCCGTCGAACATGTACGCAGCAGTGCATCCCGACTTCGACTACGTCTATGTCACAGGTGCAACTGGACGCACCCTCGTCGTCGCCAAGGGGCTCGTGCCCGCGCTCGCGAAGAAGCTCGGCACCGATCTCAGCATCGTTCGGGAGGTGAAGGGGCGAGACCTCGTCGGTACGAAGTACGTGCCGCCGTTCGACACGTACCGCGAAGAAGGCAGAGCGCACGCGGAAACGCACTCGGTCATCGCGGCAGATTTCGTCTTGCTCGATGCCAGCGGCATCGTCCACATCGCGCCCGCCTTCGGTGAAGACGACGCGAACGCGCATCAGAAGCTCAAGCGTACGTCGCCCGATCTCCCGCTGTTCTGCGCCGTGGCCCCCGACGGGACCTTCACCGAGGCTCTTCCGCGCTACCAGAGCCGTTGGGTCAAGGAATGCGACAAGGAGATCATCCACGAGCTGAAGGAGCGCGGGCTCCTCGCTCACACCGAGATCTATCGGCACGAGTATCCCTTCTGCTGGAGGAGCGAGAACGATCCGCTCATCCAGTACGCGCGGCCGGCCTGGTACATCCGCACCACCGCCGAGATCGGCCGTGCGATCGACAACAACCAGGCCATCAAGTGGCTTCCCGAGCACATCAAAGACGGCCGATTCGGCGATTTTTTGCGCAACAACGTCGACTGGGCGCTCAGCCGCGAACGGTACTGGGGCACGCCGCTCAACATCTGGGTCAACGACCAGAACGGCAACATGGAGGCGCCCGCATCGGTTCACGAGATCCTCACGAAGAACCCGCACGCATTCGATCACTTCGAAGAGGCACGAAAGAAGAACCCGGCGCTCAGCGAGCATCTGCGGGTCCACAAACCTTGGGTCGATCAGGTCACTTGGCAGAACGCCGGTGAAGAGGGCGTCTACCGACGTGTCCCCGACGTGGTCGACTGCTGGTTCGACTCGGGCTGCATGCCCTTCGCCCAGTGGGGATATCCGCATCGAGAAGGCTCGAAAGACGAGTTCGAGCGAGCCTTCCCGGCCGACTTCATCTCCGAGGCCATCGACCAGACCCGCGGTTGGTTCTACTCGCTCCTCATGGTGTCGACGCTCGTGTTCGATGCCGAGACGCAGGAGAAGATGGGGCTCGAGAAGCTCCGCACGTTTCCGCACCCGTACAAGACGTGCGTCGTGCTCGGTCACGTCTGCGACAAAGAAGGCAAGAAGGAGTCGAAGTCGAAGGGAAACTACACGCCTCCCGAGATCATTCTCGAGCGCGTCCGCATGGAGTTCGCTGCGAATCATTCCACTCAGGGGAAGGGCTCGAGCGACGCGAAGTCGGCCGTGACGCCGACGCCCGGCGTCGTCTTCATCGCTCGCGAAGACTACGAAGGCCTCGACTTCGTAGGCGAGTCGAAGAAGGTGAGGGTCTACCGCAACGGCGGCGAGGCCGATGGCTTGAGCCTCGAGCTCCGTCCGGTGAAGACGCTGCCTCGACGAATCGTCGCGATGAGCGAGGCCGACATGGTCAAGCTCGGCGTCGTCGAGGGGCCGAAAGGCATCGACGTTTCGCCCGTCGAGGTGCCTCGCCTCGCCGAGGTCAACAAGGTGTGGATCGAAGACACCTCATCGTCGGCTCCTGGGGCCGATGCGTTCCGTTGGTTCTTCTACGCGTCGAGCCCGTCGTGGAGCAACACGCGCCACTCGCTCTCGAACGTGCGCCTCGAGCAGAAGGAGCTTTTGGTCAAGCTCCGCAACGTCTACTCGTTCTTCACGATCTACGCGAACATCGACGGATTCGATCCTGCTCGAGGAAACGTCGACGCGACGAGCACCGACGCCGAGTCGCTCGCGAAGAGCGACGGCTACCGACCCGTCAAAGAGCGGAGCCTCCTCGATCGCTGGATCTTGAGTGAGCTGTCGATCACCGTCCAGAAGGTCACCGACGGGCTCGACGCTTATCAGCTCTACGACTCGGCGCGCGCGCTCGTCGATCTCGTCGAGGCAGTTTCGAACTGGTACGTGCGAAGGAGTCGGTCTCGATTCTGGGCGGCCGGTCACTTCGCCGACGGCACCGCGTCGGCCGACAAGTCCGACGCGTACTTCACGCTCTACGAAGTCCTCGTCACCCTCGCGCGGGTCATCGCTCCCTTCGTGCCGTTCTTTGCAGATGAGATGTATCAGAATCTCGTCCGCCAGCCGTGGCCCGCGTCCCAGCCCGGGAGCGTCCATTTGGTCAGCTATCCAGTTGCAGACTCGGCGGCCGTCGATCTCCCGCTCGCCCTCGAGATGCGAGCGGTTCGAGACATCGTGAGCCTCGGCTTGCAGGTCCGTACCGCGAACAAGCTCAAGGTGCGTCAGCCGCTCGCCGTGGCCGACATCGTGATGAGCGATCGGTCGCTCGGCGACGCGGTTCTCGCCCACGCCGATCTCGTCGCAGAAGAGCTGAACGTACATACGGTGAAGCTCTTGGCCCCGGGGCAAGAGGTCGGTCTCGTCACGTACACACTGAAGCCGAACTTCCGCGCGCTGGGCCCCAAGCTCGGCAAGAAGGTCCAGCTCGCCAAAGAGGTGCTGGCCAAGTGCGACGCGGGCGCGCTCCGCACCGAGCTCGCCGAACGAGGGACGGTCGACATCACGATTGACGGTGAAACCGTCAGTCTGTCGACCGAAGAAATTCAGGTTAGCGTCGATGCGAAAGAGGGTTTCGCTGCCGCGGGTGGAAAGGTCGGCGTCGTCATTCTCGATGCCCACCTGACCGATGCGCTTCGCGACGAAGGCATGGGTCGCGAAATCTTGGCGCGCATCCAAGGCCTACGAAAAGAGCTCGCGCTGGAGTTCACCGAGCGCATCCGACTCCACGTCGACGGCGGTGATCGCGTGCTGCGCGTGGCGCGCGCGAGTCGCAAGCTCTTCGAGAAAGAGGCGCTCGCCGACTCGCTCGTCGTCGGAGACGAGGGTCTGCTCGCGGGTGAAAAGCGCGAGCTCACCGTCGACGGCGAATCGTTCTCGGTGACGCTCGCTTCGAACAAACCCTGAACGACTCGTGAATTCCGCGGGATTTCGGCCTGCTTCGCGCCTTGGGCTGCGGAGCGGGCGACGCAGTTTCGTTTAGCGTTCTCTATCGTGGACGCGCATCGAGCCGGTTTGATACGGTTTGATTGCAGATGATAAAGGGGAGGGGTCCCGAAGCGCTTCAGGCTGCCGAGAAGCGGCTTGCGCTCGAGATAGACGCCATGTTGAAGCGTCGGGAAGGGACAGCTACGCCCTCGGCCGCACATCAGCATGGAGAGAAAACGAACGGAGAGCGTTCTTCGCACACCAACGTTCACGACAGCCCGCGTGCCCTGCGTGCCGGCGTGGCACAATCCGAAGGCGGCCTTTCGTCCAAGCATTCCGATTCCAACGGGCACCGGGCCGACGAACCGAGCGCGAGGCGGGCGAAGGCGGAGGGGGGGTCGAACGGAAGCGGGGCGCGGACAGATCGGATCGCGAACGGAAGCTCTGCGCCGCCCGACCCCAATGGGGGATCGATTCCGCCCGCATCCAATGGGGCGCGCGCTCGAAGCGACGACGGACGCTTCGACGAAGCTCGGCTCTCGGCTGCCGCGCGTGCGCTCGCGCCGCACTCGGCAGCGGTCCGCAACACGCTCGTCGAGACGACCAAATGCTTGGTCAAACGCGGTGAGTTCGAGCGTGAAATGTACGCGGCGTGTGTTCGCGCGCTCACCGATGCGAACGACAAACGCGTCTCCGCGCTCCTTCGAGCTGCGCTGACCACCGAAGAGGCTGGAGGGCTCGCGTCGCTCTCGGCCGCGTGTTTCGTCGACGACGTAGCGCTCGCCGTCCCGCTGGCGCGAGCGGCGTCGTCATCGAAGACCCAGATCTGCTTCGGCGCGGAGGTCGCACGTTTGTGTCGAGGCGAGCTCAGTGGGGCCCGGCTCTCGTCTCTCGCGCCCAAAGTGAAAGAGGCGCATCGAATCTCGCTCTGCATCGACCTCCTGCTCCCCATTACCGGAACCCCTTCGGTTCCAGGGAAAGCGTGTGCGCCCATCGCCGATGCCCTGCACGTCTTGCGCGCCGCCGAGCGGCACCTCGGGCGGTGGCTCGTGATGGCAGAAATCGCCCATCGCTCGGGCGACGGACGCCCCTTGCGGGAGGCGCTCGAAAAGTCTTCGGTCGGTCCGCAGAGCTCGCGCGCTGCGTGGTCGTTCGTGGCTTGGGCCCTGGAGCCGTCGAGCGTGAAGCCCACTGCTCGCCCGACCTCCGAGACGGTCGCGCGCTTGTCGCACCGCCCGAGCGCTGACAAAGACATGGGCTTTCTCTTCCGACTCGGAGAGGCTGCCGTGCCTGCCGCCGAGCCGATGTTGGAGCAGCTCGCCAAGTTGCGCCCGCTCGCCGATGGTGTCGCGCTCCGTGCTGCCTTCGTCCTCGCTCGTCGCTACGGACACACCGATCTCGTCGGCCCGATCAAAGACGTGGCGAGCACGTCGACAGATGAAGGTCTGCGCGGGCTCGCAGCGGTGGCGCTCTTCGACCTCGGCGAGCGCACGACCGCCATCGAGCTTTCGAGGCACCTGGCGCTGTCGACGTCGCTCGAAGCGCAGGTGTGGGCTGCACTGGTGAGTGTCGCTGCTGGGCGCTCGGGCGATGCTATCCTCGACGAGCCCACCTTTCGGCGCGTTCACTGGGGGTGGGTCGAGTAGTCGCGAGATAGCCCATCGCGAGCGTACCCTTCGGAGGTAGCCCTTCGCCCTTGTCCCTTCGGTCCTTGCATCATTCGCGTCTGCAGCGTCCTCGTCGAGAGGCCACGGTGTGGGCTCGGGGGCTCTTCGCGGTCGCGCTGCTCGCTTCGCCCAATCTCGCGAGCGCCGACGAGCCACAGGTCGAGCTCCTCATGGTCGGAAGCGGCGACGAGGATGGTGACGGGATCGCCGACCGAGACGACGACGAGCTCTCCGGGATCACCGCGCTCATCGAAGTCAAGCTCCCATCCAAGCGACCGGCCTCTCTCATCAACCCGATCGAGGATGCTGCGCTGTCGCTCTTCGACGGCTCGAAACGGGCTCTTCGAGGGCCCCTCGCAAGAGCCGTCGGGCCGTTTCACATTCAGGCGAGAGAGCCTGGTCGACACGACGTCGAGATCTTCGGAACGAAGCACCGGATCGGTGGAGTCCTCGTCTCCGCGATCGACGGCAGGGGTCGCTTCGTCGATCTCGCCACATCCCACGCGTCGATCGAGCGAACACCGCCGCGCGCAGCGCTGGCCGATCCGACGCAGCCCGACGACGATCCCGATTCACTTCGCTTCGTCGTGACCGCCGACGCGAGCGACCTACCGACGAGCCTCAGCTTCGTGTCGTCACAGACGGTCGTCGACGGCAACCATTCGCAAGCCCCTTCATCAATGGTGGCGCTCGACTCGTTGCGCTCCGTGCCTTTGACCGAAGCGGCTTGCCCCTCGACGACTCGCCCCGGCCTCGTGTGCGCGACCACCCCGCCGATTCGAGCAGTGATGGATGACCTCGATCGGCAGCACCCGCTGTCCGTCGCGCGCTCGATCAAGGTGGAGCTCGGGGGAGTGCTCGCGATCGGGCTCGGCGATCGGCCGTCCCAAATGTTCTTGCGTGTGGGCGGACCACGCGACTCTGCCGTCGGACCGATCGATCGGTTTCGCGCCAAGGTGCGCGTTCGACTCATCCGGCTCGACAAAGCGGGACCACCGCCAGTCGGCGAGAGCGACGGCGATGCCATCGAGCACGTACGTGACGAGATCGACCGCGCCAGCATGATCTGGGGCGCCTGCGGCGTGAGCTTCGGACCGCGTGGCTCGGCAGACGTCAAGATCGTCGATCCTCCCCCGAGCCATCTATTGGCCGTGGGCTGTGAGGCGGGCGCGCCAGCATCGGGAGGCACGATCCGTTTCGACGCTGACGGAAAGACGGTCGAGGTCGAGGTCGGGCCCGGGACCACGCCGGCCGGAGCTGCCCGTCTCGTCGCCAAGGCAGTCGAGCGCATCGGCCTCCGCGCCGTGGTCTCCGACAATGCGGCCATCATCGCGTCGACCTACCCGACCACCGACGTCCTCGTGCGACGTCCGAACGGCGAGCTCGTGGTCCTTTCGGTTCCGAAGGCGTCGGCCAAAGCCGTCGGCGAACGTCCGGTGGGAGCGCGGGTCTCGACCGACGCGACGCTCGAAGTGTGCATCGGGCGCGTCGACTTGAACGACGGCCTTTCGCATTTCACCGATGCGAACGCCATCGCGGGGACCCTCGAGGAGCGGACCCTGATCAAGGCCTTCGATGACGGCGACCCATCGACGATCGATGTCTACGTCGTCCCGAGCTTCGGGGGGGACAGCCGAATCGGCGAGTCGTTCATCTTCGCCGACGGAGGCGCGATCAAAGACGTGGTGGTCGAAGACCGCGCTGGGTTTCGAGCCGATCGAGCCTCCTTCACGCTCGCGCACGAGGTCGGCCACGTGCTCCTTGACCAGCCGGGACATCCCGACGACTTCGGCGTCGACACGCCGACCCGACTCATGGACGCCGACGCCGTCAACGCCTCCGCATTCGGGCCTCGGAGGCTGTCGATCGCGGAGTGCGAGCGCGTGGTTCGCCAGAGCGGACCGCGCTCGCCAGCGAGACTTCTCGCGCCCTGGCCCATCCAGCAAAAAGCAAGCGCCAAGCCCCGCAAATAAGCGATTGCGATCCGCGCGGGATCTCAGATTGGGCCGCGCGACGAGAAGAGCTTGACGGGAGATCGCGCCTCCGAGAAAAGCCGGCTCCCGCCATGCGACCCTCGCACAGGCGCTTCCCCATGAGAAAGCTCGCTCCGAGACCCAGAGGTCGGTCGGAGCGTCCGAGTCGATGAAGCTAGGTCAGCGGTTCGGATTGTTCGGCGGTGTCCTCGTTCTGTCGGCCGCGACGGTGTCGCTCTCGATCGTCCTCACGCGCCTTTACTCGGCGATCCTCGGTCACCACCTCGCGTTCCTCGCCATATCGCTAGCGTTGTTCGGCGTGGGAGCCGGCGGCCTGTTGCTCACGGTCTTTCCCTCGCTCGCGAAGCCGCCGCTCCTGTTTTCGCGCCTCGCGACGCTGAGTGGGCTCGCGAGCTTCGCGGCGATCGCCGCGGGCATCTACCTCGTCAGCGACAAGCCGATCGAGAGCCTCGACCGCGAAGCGCTCGGCCGGGTCGCGATCCTCTACCTGTTTTCTGGCGCGCCGTTCGTCTTCTCGGGGGCGGTCATCGCCGCGTCGGTTCAGCATGCACGCGCCGAGGTCGGTCGCTTGTACCTCGTCGACATGATCGGCGCTGCGGCAGGCGGCGCGCTCTCGATCTTGCTGCTCCGCGCAGGGGCGCCGCGGGCGTTGCTCCTCTCGGCGATCGGGATGGGGATCTCGTCGGTCCTGTTCACCATCGGTGGTCGGGAGAAGAACGGCCCGTTCTCACGCGGAGATCGCGGCGCGCATCCAGGGGTGGCCCTCGCGTTTCTGCTCAGCACGATCACCGTCTTCGCAGGCGACATCGGCGCGCCGTGGTTCAAGATCGAGTCACTTCGGTATGTGAGTCTCAGTAAGGTGCAGTTCCAGGAATGGAACGAGCTCGCGCTCGTCACGGTCGACCGCCCGGTCGGTGGCATGGCGTGGATGCGCATGGACGGGAGCGCCGCGACCGCCATCCTCGACGAGAAGACCCGCCCCCCCAAGCATCCGGACGAGATGGCCTACGTCCTCTCCGGCAAAGACGGACCGTCGCTCGTCATCGGCGCTGGCGGCGGGCGAGATGTCCGCGCAGCTCTCGCGGCGGGGCAGACCGACGTCCACGCCATCGAGATCAACCGGACGATCGTCAATCACGTCATGCTCGGCGAGTTCCGTGACTTCTCGAAGGGGCTCTACGCTCGCCCCGACGTCCACGTCGAGATCGCCGACGGTCGGAGCTACATCCGCAGAAGCGATCTTCGCTTTCGGAACATGGTGATCTCGTTGGTCGACACCTGGGCTGCGGCGAGCGTTGGGGGTCTCTCGCTCAGCGAGAACAGCCTGTACACCGTCGAGGCTTTTCGCGACTTCATCGACCACCTGACCGACGACGGTGCACTCGTCGTGAATCGCTGGGACGGCGAGCTCGAGCGCCTGCTCTCTCTCGCCAGCGCCGGGCTTCGGGCGACGGGGGTGACGAATCCTGCTGCGCACATTTTCTCGTGCTCGTCAGAGCGCTCGACGAGCCTCCTCATCAAGCGAACCCCGCTCACCCAGCCCGAAATCGACAAGCTCCGAATCTTCTGCAAGAGGCCGTTCCGCGAAATTCTCGCGCCCGACAAGCCCCAGAACGATCTTCGCGCGGCGATCCTCCAAGACCCTGGCGCCGCCGCGGCACGCTCGACGACGGTCGACCTCTCCGCGCCGACCGATGACAGGCCGTTCTTCTTCTACACCGTGCCTCCTCGCGCTCTCGTCGCGACGTTCAAAGACACGAAGAAGCTGGCCGGAGAGCAGCAAGGCATCGCGACCCTCGGCCTCGTGCTCGTCGTCAGCACCACGCTCTCTTTCCTGTGCCTCGTCGTGCCGCTCTTGTTTCGGCGCAAGGCAGCGCGCGAAAACCTCCTAGTCCCACGGACCGAGCGACTGCGCCTCGCAATCTTCTTCGCCGCGATCGGGCTCGGCTTCGTGCTGGTCGAGGTGTCTCTCGTGCAGCATCTCACGATGTTCTTGGGACACCCGGTCTACGCGCTCTCGGCCGTGCTCACGCTCCTTCTCTTGTCGACGGGCGTCGGCTCGGCGTTCGCCGCGAAGGCGCCGCTCGAGAGCGCCAACCTCTTGGCCTCGAGGCGCGCACAGATCCTCGCCATTTTGCTCATGGCGCTCGCGCTCGGGTTGGGTCCCCTCCTCGGCTCGCTCGTCGGTCTGCCACTCGTCGCGCGGATCGGGATCACGGCCCTGCTGCTGGCGCCTCTCGGGCTCCTGATGGGGGCTCAGGCTCCGCTCGGCGTGGCGATCGCGGGCTCGCGCTCACGCGAGCTCGTACCGTGGTGCTGGGCCCTGAACGGATTTTTCAGCGTCGTCGCGACGAGCCTCGGAACCTTGCTCGCGATGAACGTCGGCTTCGCCTTCATTCTCATCGTGGCTGCGGTGGCGTACTTCGTCGGATCGCTGGCTCTTCCGCGGGCGTGGCCAGCAGAAGCGGCGCAGTAGCGACCAGGGCCGCTACCGCGCGCAATCACGAAGGGGACTAGTAGCGGTAATGCGCGGGCTTGTACGGCCCAGACACCGGCACGCCGATGTAGTCGGATTGGTCCTTGGTGAGCGTCGTGAGCTCGACGCCGAGCTTGCCGAGATGAAGGCGGGCCACCTTCTCGTCGAGCTCCTTCGGCAGGATGTGCACGCCAGCCGCGAACTTCTCGGTGAAGAGCGCGATCTGGGCGAGGACCTGGTTGGTGAAGCTGTTCGACATGACGAACGACGGATGGCCCGTCGCGCAGCCGAGGTTCACGAGACGGCCGCGGGCGAGCAGCGTGATGCGCTTTCCGTTCGCGAAGATGAACTGGTCGACGAGCGACTTGACGTTCTCCTCTTTGATCTCGGGGTTGTTCTCGAGCCAGGAGACCTGAATCTCGCTGTCGAAGTGACCGATGTTGCAGAGAATGGCTTCATCTTTCATCGCCTTCATGTGCTCGGCGCGGATGACGTCTTTGCAACCGGTCGCGGTGACGAAGATGTCGGCCTGAGCGACGACCGACTCGAGCTGCTTCACCTCGAACCCCTCCATCGACGCCTGGAGCGCGCAGATGGGGTCGATCTCGGTGATGATGACGCGTGCGCCGAGCGCGCGGAGCGCCTGGGCCGAGCCCTTGCCCACGTCGCCGAAGCCGCAGACCACGGCGACCTTGCCTGCGAACATCACGTCGGTCGCGCGCTTGATCGCGTCACCGAGCGACTCGCGGCAGCCGTAGAGGTTGTCGAACTTGGACTTGGTGACCGAGTCGTTGACGTTGATCGCCGGGCACTTGAGATCGCCCTTGCGGAACATCTCGTAAAGACGATGAACGCCGGTCGTCGTCTCTTCGCTGAGACCACGGATGGCGTCAACACCTTCGAAGAGCTTGGGGTGATGCTGGTGCAACCAGATCGTGAGATCGCCGCCGTCGTCGAGGATGAGGTTCGGACCTCTACCGCCCTCGAAGGCGAAGATTTGCTGGTCGAGACACCAGTCGTACTCTTCGAGCGTCTCGCCCTTCCAGGCGAAGACGGCGAAGCCGGCGGCGGCGATGGCTGCCGCTGCGTGATCTTGCGTCGAGTAGATGTTGCAGCTCGTCCAGGTCACCTCTGCGCCGAGATCGCGGAGCGTCTCGATGAGCACCGCGGTTTGGATGGTCATGTGGAGACAGCCAGCGACGCGCGCGCCTTTGAGCGGCTTCGTCTGGCCGTACTCAATGCGCAGCGCCATGAGCCCCGGCATCTCCTTCTCGGCGATGCGGATCTCTTTGCGGCCGTACTCCGCGAGGTTGATGTCTGCGACCTTGTACCGGGGCTTTTCGCTCATGGAATCCTCTTCAATCAATGGTGTTTCTTCACGTGGGCTCCGAGCGATCGCGCGGAGCAAAATGGGAGTGTTGCAATCAAAAGGAGGGGGAGGACCGTCCTCGCGTTCCAGACGCGAGGATCCAGCTGAGGTGCCGGTCGGGTCCGTCGCCGCGGAATCCAGACGGAAGCACACGCGTGCTCACTGCCTCGAGGCCCGCCTCTCGGGCGAGCCGGGCGAGATCGTCTTCTGCGAATCCGAGCCACAGATCGGCTTGTGCATCTCGAAGCTCGACGTCGTCGTGGAGTGCGTAGTCGAGGAGCAGCACGGCACCGCCTGACGAGTCTTTGGCGGGGGCTCGCGCTAGATCGACGAGCGCGCGAAGCGCCTTCGCCGGGGCCGCTGCGTGGTGCAAGACGCGTGACGCGAAGACGACGTCGGCTCCGCCATCGCACTCGTGGCTCGACGATCCCAGCTCGGCACGGACCGCTTCGCGCGTCTCGGGGCCGTCGATCTCGGAGACGACGAACGTGATGTTGTCGAAGCCACGCTTTCGGGCCCGCTCGCGCGCGAGATCGAGCTGCGCGCTCGAGCGGTCGACGGCGATGACGCGCTCGAAGATGGGCGCGAGCACCTCGAGCAATGCGCCGTCACCGGTCCCCGCGTCGACCGCGAGCCGACGATGCGGGAAAAGAGGGGCGAGGGCCGCGAGGTAAGATGCGAGCTCGCTCGGTGGCCCGACGACGAGCGGTCGGCCGCCACGGGCGAAGAACTCGCGTGCCTTCTGATCGCGCGCCTCGACGACCTTCTCGGCCATGGCCCACGTTCCGTCGTGCTCGCAAGAGACGCGACCTGCGCGAACGGCATCGGCCACGACGGGATCGCGCTCGACCCCCGGGCTCAAACGAAGGAGCACCCAGGTCCCCTGCTTGCGAGCCGACACCAAGCCTGCTTCGCGAAGCAACGTGGCGTGCCGGGAAATCTTGGGCTGACCTTCGCGGAGAACATCGGCCAGCTCTCCAACGCTCAGCTCTTCGGCTGAGGTGAGCGCCAGCAGTCGCACACGAACTGGATCGGCGAGGAGTCGGTACAAGTCCCATCGCGAGAGCTCGCTGAGGGAAGCGGTGACCGGCACGTCCATGAGGTTGTATTATGCATACTTGAGAAAACTTGCAAGAAGCTTTTATCGGGTCTTTTGGCGTCGCTAACGAATTCGACCCAGCCATCTTGGCATCGTGTCTTTGAAACACCAACTAGATGGTGTGAATGAAACACTCAACTCGGTTTTCCGACTTGCGGGCGGATCGGTCATGGGGAGGGACCACGCCGTCAAGCGCCGCAACGGACAAGACGCGGTCTGCTTCGGCTACGCCGGACGAGCTGCCTACGGGGTCGTGAGCGACGGTTGCGGCGAGGGCCGAAAGAGCGAGCTCGGCGCCGCGCTTTCGGTGGCCGTCGTCGGCGGAGCCCTTCGCGCCGAGCTCGAGGGAGGCGCGTCTCCCGAGGCGACTTGGAGGCCGGCCGTCGACGCTCTGCAGGGCGCGCTCCGCGAAGTCGTAACGCGGGTGGCTCGAGAGCCAGAAGCCGCAGGGCTATTCATTCGAGATCACCTTCTCGCGACGGTTCTCGCGTTCGTCGTCACGGCCGATTCCGCCATCGTCTTCACGTTCGGTGACGGGCTCGTGCTCGTCGACGACGAGGCGCATGTCCTGCACGAAGACAATCGCCCGAGCTACCCCGCGTACGCGCTTCTCGGGCGTCCGAACTCACCCCGGCTCTTTCGTTTCGGTTCCGTATCGACCATCGGAGTCGCGACCGATGGTCTCGATGCCGACGATCTTCGGGCCGTGTCGACCGCGAAGCACCCCGATCTGTCGCGCGCGCTTCGTGTGCGGCAGATTCAAGGTCGCCTCGAAGACGACGGCGCGATCGTCGTCGCGACCCGGTCACGCGAGACGTTCGAGCCGCTCGCCTCGTCGCGCAGCACCGACCGAGTGGAGCGCACGACATCGGCCGATCTCGAGCAGAAAGATACCGGCTGCCTCTGCGACGAGGAGAGCTAGCCATGCGCGCGATGCTAGACGGCAAACGGATCACCCTCGATCCCACGAAGACGCTCGGCGATGGAGGTGAAGCGACGGTCTTTCTCATCGAACGCGGCAAGCAGAAGCTCGCGGCGAAGGTCTATCACCAGCCTACGCTCGAGCGCGCTCGCAAGGTCGAAGCCTTGATGGGCATGTCGGC
>JAYUUB010000060.1:0-6248 GCA_043755175.1 Polyangiaceae bacterium
CACGCGCCGACTCGATCGAGCCGAGCGAGCCGCTGACGATCTCGGCGTCGGCTCCGGGATGCTTGGCGAGGACCGCATCGAGGTTCTTGCGATTGCTTCCGGGCCTGACGAGGCAGCGAACTCCCTTTCCACCGCGCGTGAGGAGGCGATCGACGAACGCCGTTCCGAGAAAGCCGTTCGACCCCGTGACGAGCTGAAGACCGGATGCCATCACGCTTCTCCTCGTTCGCGAGCTTCGGGCGCGTCACCCTTCGGCGGAGCGGCAGCGGCCGACTCCGAACGCGTTCCGGTCTGATCGAGCTGGTGGAAGATCTCGTCCATCATCTTCGCGATGCGGAGGATGTCGCGGTACGAGATCGGGAGCTCCGATCCGTGCTCGATCGAATCGTAGAACGAGCGAATCAGGTTCTGGAGACCTGCGAAGAAGTGAAAGTCGCTCTTCGCGAACTTCGTCACGTTTTTCAGGCCCTCGCGAGCGAACCGCGCAGCCTGCTCGAACGCCGGCACCACCCTTCCGATGGCGCTCGGCAACGACGGGTTCGCGTCGAACGTGACCGTCCGCGAGGTGTAGTCGGCGTGCACCGTGTTCTTCGTGCCGTAAACCCGAACGAAGTGGGCGGCCGGACGAATGTGCGCCGAGAACGTGATGTAAGCCGTCACCTTCTTGCCGCGGACCAGAACGCGTAGCTCGTCCATCAGGTGGTCGCGCGCGTCACCGTAGGCGCGTTGCTCGCGCTGGACGTGGCCGAACGCGAAGACCTCGGGCTCGTCGTCGGGAATGAACTCGATGATCTTGGAGAACGGATGATCGATGGTGTTGTGGAAGAGCTTGCCAGGAAGGCTGTGCACCCAGTGTGACGGGTCGCCGAGCAGCGCTTGGCCGAACGGTCCCGAGAGGTTGTAGCCGTAGAAGCTCTCGACGTGGACGACGTCGCCGAGCTGACCGCTCTCGCGGAGCTTTCGAATCTCGAGGGCGGGCTGATCGAGGAGATACGTGTAGCCGATGGTGACCTTTTTCCCGGTCTTCTCGGCGTGCTCGATGAGGCGCTGCGAGTCTGGGTAATCGAGCGTGAAAGGCTTCTCGACGAAGACATGCGCCCCTGCGTCCATGCACTGCTTCGCGAGGGCGAGGTGCGATTGCGGAGGTGTCGTGAGGTGCACGACGTCGGGCTTCTCGGCGGCGAGCATGCGCGTCGCGTCGTCGTAGCAAGCGGGGACGCCGTACCGCTCGGCGATTTGCTCGGCCATCAAAAGCTCGCGATCGCAAGCGGCGACCACGCGGGCTCGATCGCCCATCTTCGAGATCTCTTCGATGTGTCCGTCTGCGATCTTTCCGCAGCCGATGACGGCGATCTTCAGTGTCACCAGGTTACCTCTTGCTTTTGACGTGCGAAACGAACGAATCCCTCGACCGCCGCGGAGTTGAGGACCACGAACGTTCGTGCGAGCTGACCCATTTTGCCAGCGCGCTTTCCGGCGAGCGCGAGGAGCCCGAAGAGCCCCTGGCCAACCAATAGGACGCGAAGCACCTTTCGTTCGGTGCGGCTCTTCGTGGTGCCGAGGCCGAGGAGCGTGCCGCCGAGCGCGCCGGCGATGAGCACGGGTCCTGCGAGGCGGAGCGCTTTGTGCGACACGGTCTCGAAGAAGCTCGGATTGGCGAAGGGCGACAAGAGCTTCGGGACCATCGAAAAGAGCTGAAAATTCCCGGCGAGCGTGCGGACTTTGCGGCCCTTCTCGCGGTCGTCTTCGAAGGCGTCGTCGAGCGCGACGGCGTCTTTGGCGAACAGAAGGCGCTTGCCGCGAAGACGAAGACGAAGCGGGATCCACATGTCGTCGAGGATGACGTCGCGCGGCACCTCCGGCAGATCGCTCGCGCGGATCGCATAGAGCGGCCCGGTGACACCGACCATCCCGCGGTAGCGCGCCTCGCAAGAACGGATGAAGTTCTCGTAGCGCCAATACGCTCCGGCACCGGTTTTACCGACCAGCTCGAGGTTTCCCGAAACGCAGCCGACCCGCTCGTCGGCGAGATGGCTCACGAGCTCGCGGACCGCGTTCGTCGAGAGGACCTGGCGAATGTCGGTGAGCACGAAGACCTCGCCGCGCGCGATCTTTCGCATCTCGTTCAAGGCGGTGGGCTTGCCGTGGCGCGCAGTCGCGCGAATGAGCACGACGCCGCGGTCGACGAATGTCGCGACCTCGTCGTCGCTGCCGTCGGTGGAGCCGTCGGAGTAGACGATGATCTCGAGCTTGTCTTTCGGATAGCTCTGCGCGAAGAGGCTCTCGAGCTTGGCGCGCACGTACGAGCGGGCGTTGTAGACCGGGATCAAGACGCTCACCTGCGGCGTGAACGCGTCGTCGCGTTCGACATCGAGCGGGCGAAGACGCGAGAGCGCGGCGACGACCGCCGGATAACCGGCGTAGGTATAGGCGAGCAGCGATAGGGAGGCGTAGGCGAGCCTGCTCACGGGAGCCGAGTCTTACGGTGGGCCAGAGGTCGGCGCAAGCGTCACCCTTCGAGACCGACGCGTGGGCCGACGAGGCGCCTCAGGGGCCGACGACGATCGCGCGACGTAGGGCGGCAAGCGGTGCCTTGTCGTCGATCACGACTTGCCCATGCACGACGCTCACGCCGAGGTCGGCGAAGATCGCATCGAGATCGATCGCGACGCCTGCGTGAGCGTGTCGAGTGTAGAGGGCGCTCACGACATCGGTCGCGGTCGCCTGGTCGGCGACGGAGAGCACGCGCGACATCGGCCAGCGCACCGAGATGTCACCTTGTTCGTAGATGGCACGGAACACGTCGGGTAAACCGGCTCGGCCTCCGGTCTTCTTGCGAATCTCGACGTCGGCGGCGAACCAGAACAGTGCCCCGCCCCAGTAGGTGCGCCCCCAGGTGTGGGTGACGTCGAGACCCCGATCGTCGGCTGCAGGGAGCCCCTGGGCCATCGACTCGATCCATTCGCGCCAGACCCGGTTCACCGGCACGACGCCGCGCCGGGCGCGGGCGATCGGCTCGAGGTACGTCGCCATTCCTTCTTCGGCCCAGTGGTGCGTTCGACCGAGTCCGGGAAAGGCGACGTGGAACATCTCGTGCGTGAGGATCCAGTCGTTCGCGAAGGTGTCGGGCTCGGTCGCTTGCCCGACTCCGACCAGGATCGAGGCGCCGCCGTTGCCCAGCGCCGAGCCACGCTCGATGCGCGAGCCGGGGTCGACCATGACGATCACGAGCGGCGGGTCGCGCGGATAGTCGCCGTAGAATCCGGCGAGGTTCTTCCCGGCCTCGGCGACCCAATGAGCGAGGCCTTCGTCTCCGACATCGGGATGAGGCCCGACGATCGCGACCTGAATCGATCGTCTTCCGATCGGCACGGTCAGTCTGCGCATCGAACCGAACGCCGCATAAGGAGGCTCGGCGAGGTCTTCCCAGGTCCCCTCGTAGATGCCTCCTTTCGCCTTGGAGCCCGACGCGAACTCGACGTGCACGGTCGAGTGGACGGCGATCTCGAAGCGTGTCCCGACCGGCGGCTCTTCCGGGTGAAAGAGCCACGTCGAAGGGGGCGCGAGGAACGTATCGCCACGCTTCGCGGCGGTGCCCGGATCGTCGAGCGCCCGCGCAGCAGCGCCCAAGTCGAAGCGGTAGTCGATGGAGCAGCCGAGCTCGCAAGCTTTCGCGATCAGCGTGCCGCCGACGAACCGTGAGCTCGTCGGCGCACCGAGCGAGGTCGTCACCGAGACCCGGCTCGCGAAAGGCTGGGCGCCGTCTTCCAACTCGAAGCGCGTCGGGGCACCGGGCGCTAGACGCATGTGCACGACGAGTGTTCCGCCTCCATCCTCGACCTCGACCTCGTACCGAGCGAGGCGAGGCGATGGGCCGGGCGAGTGACTGGCGGCGACCGTCGCGCCGCCCGCGCACGACACGAGCGCACACGCACAGAGCGCCGAGACCGCTCGACGGAAATCGAGGCCCCGGGAGAGCCGGCTCTCCGAGCGCTTTCGCAGAGCTTGAGAACGGCTGGCTTCACGATCTGGACGCATCCGTGTTTGGAGTATGCTCCGCCTCCATGCCCGCGGACACCATCGTTCATCGCCTCCTCTCTCACGCCGAGCGCCGCCCCGAATCCCCCGCTCTCTACGAGAAGCGCGAGGGGGTTTGGCGTTCGATCCACTATCGGGCCTACGCCGAGCACGTCAAACGGGTCGGCCGCGCGCTCGTCGCCCTTGGGCTCGAGCCGGGTGGAACGGTCTCGATCCTCGGCTTCAACCGTGCCGAATGGGTCTACATGGCGCTCGGCGCCATGGCCGCTGGAGGTGCCAGCGCCGGGATCTATGCGACCAGCTCGGCGAGCGAGGTCGCGTACATCGTCGGTCATGCCGAATCGAAGGTCGTGCTCGTCGAGAACGAGGACCAATGGCGCAAGGTCGAGAAAGAGCTCGATCACCTTCCGCTCCTTTCCAAGGTCGTCCTCATGCGCGACGTCACCGGGGTCACCCACGACAAGGTGCTCTCGTGGGAGGCGTTCCTCGCGAAGGCCGACGAAGTCTCGGAAGAGCGTCTGCTCGAGCGCACGCACGCGCTCGAGCCGAAGGGGCTCGCCGTGCTGATTTACACCTCGGGAACCACGGGACCACCGAAAGGAGTCATGCTTTCGCACGAAGCGCTCGGCTTCACGGCTGCGATCGCCAAGAAAATCGGCAACCTCAGTTCACGAGACTGCAGCCTCTCGTACCTGCCGCTCTCGCACATCGCCGAGCAGGTCTTCACGATTCACGCGCCCATCACCGCGGGCAGCTCGGTCTACTTCGCCGAAGCGCTCGACAAGGTGCCCGACAACCTCAAAGAAATTCAGCCGACCGTCTTCTTCGGTGTTCCACGCATCTGGGAGAAATTTCACGCCGGGATCAGCAACAAGATGGTCCATGCGAAAGGAGCGAAGAAGCTCCTCGTCGAGTGGGCCCGTCGCGTCGGAACGCGCGTGACCGATCTCAGAAACACCGGTCGAGAGCCGCAGGGCCTCTTGGCAGTCGAATATGCGGTGGCGAAGAAGCTGGTCTTCGACAAGCTGAAGCCCGCCATCGGTCTCGGCCGCGCTCGGCTCTGCGTGACGGGTGCAGCTCCGGTCGCGAAAGAGGTCCTCGAATTTTTCGGCTCGCTCGACGTCATCATCCTCGAGGTCTATGGCCAATCCGAAGACTGTGGCCCGACGAGCTTCAACCTCCCGGGCCGCGCGAAGTTCGGATCGGTCGGGCCCTCGATCGAGGGCGTCGAGGTGAAGATCGCGGCCGACGGAGAGATCCTCGTGAAGGGTCCAAACGTCTTCCTCGGCTACTACAAAGAGCCCGAAGCCACGGCCGAGACGCTCGTCGATGGCTGGCTCCACTCGGGCGATCTCGGGACGTTCGACGCCGAGGGCTTTCTCTCGATCACCGGCCGCAAGAAGGAGATCATCATCACGGCCGGCGGCAAGAACATCGCGCCGAAGAACATCGAGGCGAGCCTCAAGAACTGCGCGCTCGTCTCCGAAGCGGTGGTCATCGGCGATCGACGCAAGTTCCTGTCGGTCCTCCTGACGCTCGATCCCGAGGCCGCGAACGAGTTCGCGCGCGAGCGCGGGCTCCCCACCGACAAGCCGCATCTCCTCGGCGCGATCCGCGACGAGGTCCAGAGGGCCATCGACGAGGTCAATCGCGACTTGGCGCGGGTCGAGACGGTGAAGAAGTTCACCATCCTCGAGCGTGCCTTCGGGGTCGACACCGGAGAGCTCACGCCCACGTTCAAGGTGAAACGCAAGGTAGTCGGCGAGCGGTACTCCGCCGAGATCGAAGCGATGTACGCCGAGTAGACGCCGCCTACTTCACGATCGGGAGTGACTCGGAGACGAGCTCGTGGCCCTCGTCGTCTGTGGCGACGAGGGTGAGCTTGCCCGTCTTGTCTTTCGCCGAGATCGTGTTGTAACCCCATGTCCGATACGACCAAGATTCTGCTACATCGAGGTCGATCTCGGTCCGCTTCTCGCCGTTCACGGCGAACTCGAGGTGCACCTTGCGCGAATGACCGGAGCGATTTCGGAGCGTGAGGTACCCGTAGACGCGCGCGCCGGGCTTCGCCAACACCATCTTGTCGACGGGCTGACGCGATTTGATCGCGCTCGTGAACTGAAAACTCAGAAGCTCGAGTGGACGCGTCGACGTCTCGTCCTCGTAGCTTCCAGCCGGCGCCTTGCCCGCGTCGAGGCTCGGGAGTGATG
>JAYUUB010000061.1:0-17741 GCA_043755175.1 Polyangiaceae bacterium
CTTGTTCCTCGGGCAAAAGGCTCGCGAAGGTTGAGGCGGAATATCGATCAACTTGATGATACGCGGGCCCTAAGAAATGAGACGACCACCACCTCATGAGCTCCGGTGAAAAAGATCCCCTGCACGGCATCACGCTCGAGACGATCCTGAAGCGTCTCGTCGAGAAGCTCGGCTTTGAAGAGATGGGTCGGCGAATCGCCGTTCGGTGCTTTCAGCTCGATCCCAGCATCGCTTCGAGCCTCACGTTCTTGCGTCGCACGCCGTGGGCCCGCGCGAAGACCGAGCAGCTCTACGTCGATCAATTTGGACGGAGCTCGACGCGGTCGTTTCCTTCAGAAACCGTAGACGAGAACGCGCCCCTCGCCGCTGACGGGCAACCACCCGAAGGCAGCAGCGCTGCACTGCTCGGCTCGGCTCGGGCAATGAAGGCAGAACAAAAAAAATGAAGCGCCTGCTCGACGGAGGGGGGGATACCGTCACAGGCGCTTCGCCAATCTAGCCATCCAAACCTCGTGCCATAAGCCTCGGCGTGGATTCGCGCCGAGAAAGAGGGCCGAGGGGGCCGCCGGGATTGCAGAGGTGGAAGAAAGCACTTCGGTAACGAAAGGTGCCAGGAGCTCTGCGCAACTTGTCCCCGGCTCATCCCAACGAAAGCGAGCTCGTCTGCTAGCGACTCGTCTGCTAGCGACTCGTCTGCTCGCTACCTCGTCTGCCGGTCACCGCATCAGGACACTCGCACGACACCAAGCGTGGGGTCTCGGGGGGGTGACTGGCAGCCGTCTCGGTTCCGGTGGCTCCTAGCGAGAGGGCGAGCTCCGAAGGAATGGCGACCTGCTCTTTCAGAGCACAAAAAGGGAAACGCCTGCCGACGGAGGGGGGGGGATACCGTCACAGGCGCTTCGAACCGATAGCTATCCAAGGTTCGTGCCAACCTCGACTATGGGCTTTCCCCCCGAAAATCCGTGGGCTTCAGCGAGGCGACATTGCAAAGCTGGAATTTCGGCGTTCGGAGCCGAAAGGCTGCGATGCGCTTTCAGGATGATTCCAGCGCTCGTGGATGTCGGAAAGTCCGCGAGCGCTCATCGCAAACTTCCAACTTCGCCGAAGCGGGCGAGCGCGCCGGACCCGGGTCATGATAGCCGGCGGCGATGCAGATGCGTGCAGACTGCGACCTGGCCTTTCCGAGGGCCGACGTCTTCGGGGCCTATCGGGATCGCATCGTCGATCTCGTCGCGTTCCTCCCGAACATCCGAAGCATCGAAGTGCGTTCCCGCGACGTCGACGGCGCGGTCACCTCGGTCGTGAGCCGATGGAGCGGCGGAGGCGAGATCCCGAGCGTGGCTCGAGCGTTTCTCGATGAGTCGATGCTCTCTTGGATCGACCACGCGCGCTGGGACGCGTCGGCGTGGACGTGCGCGTGGAGGATCGAGACCGGATCGTTCACCGAAGCCGTTCGCTGCGGCGGGTTGAATCGCTTCGTCGAGACGCCTACGGGAACGCGGCTCGAGATCCGCGGCGACCTCGTGATCGACGCGAGCAAAGTGCGCGGCGTCCCCGGCTTTCTGGCGAAGAAGGTCGGGAGCGTCATCGAACAATTTCTCTTGGCGCGCATCCAGCCGAACCTCGTCGAGACTGCCGACGGCATTCGTCGATTTCTCGAGGCCGCGAACGGCTTACCTTCATCACCGCTGCAAGCGCCTACACCTCGACGCCGAGATTCGACCCGTTGGGCCTCGAAATGGCGACCCGTCCGAGACGTGATCGTGAGACGTGATCGTGCGCGCGCTCGTGAGCGGGCTCGGGCTCGAATGGCGCGGCGCGATCCGTTGAAGCCAAGTCGAATTGAGCGCAAATCCCATCTTGCGGGACAACCAAGAGACGCTCAGGGGACAGTGGAGTTGAAGGGCGGAGGTCAGCGAGAATGAAACAAGAAGACAAGGCCGCCTGTCTCACGAAGGGTTTGGCGGAATAGCACCGAGTTGTTTCTACGCAGGCCCTGAGGCTATGCTGGAGCCGTGTGCGGGGCTGACGGGTGGTGGGGCGTCGCTGGGCCCAGGGGCGAAAGATGAAACACGAGCAGGTTGCTTCCGGGTTGCGGATCTCGAACGAGCATGGGGTTGCGACCATTCTCCGGCCGCGTCCTCACATCGAGCACCTGCGGGCGGAGGGCTACGCGATGGCGGAGGCGGCTCCCGAGATCATCGCGCAACGCGAGCTCATCGTGGCTGAGTGTGGATGCATCGCGCTGTTCGACGACCTCGATCTGCTGACGGGCTACGACAACGCGGTCCGCTCGCAGCTCACCGAGTGGTCACGGAAGAACCGTCCGAAGATCGTCGCGTTCCACATCCTCACGCGCTCGAAGCTCGTCGCCATGGGTGTGGGAGTGGCGAACCTCGTGCTCGGCGGATCGATCCGCATTCACCGCGTGCGCAGTGCGTTCGAGGACGCGCTGCGACTCGAGATGGACGCGAGCCGCACCGGCGCTTGAACGGTCACGGACAAGGTTGAGCTCGGTTCGATCGTGCTCGACGGCCTCCTCCGTTTCTCGCGCGCCGTGAGCGGTGGATACTACCGGTGCCCTCCCGTGAAAGACGGGCGACTCGACCTCAGCGCGCTTCAATGAGCGCTGGCGACGTGAGCGACCCGCGCGCACGTCGCCCCTCTCGCGCAGCTCGTCATCCAGCGACGCGTCGGCTCTTCAGGCTCGCGAAGCGTTGATCGATGCCCCAGGCGATGCGCGTCGCCATGGCCATGATCGGCTCTTGAGAGTTCACGCCGATGCTCGTCGGCAGCACCGACCCGTCTGCTACGAAGAGGCCGCCGACATCGAACGATTCGCCACGCTGGTCGACGACACCGCTTCGCGCATCGAGCCCGACGCGCGCGCTGCCGAGCGGATGAAAGGCCATGCATTCGATACGCCTCGCGTCGATTTTCATGGCCTCGGCGCGCCGCGCATCATCCATCGTTCGAAGCGGCGGCAATCCGAAGACCGACGTGAAGATCTCTTTGGCGCCTGCCGCGAGCGACAGCTCGGTCAAGATCGTGATCGACCGGCGCAAACGCTGCAAATCACGCGGCGCCATGTCGTAGCTCAGTATGCCTTCGCGACCCGGGCCGAGACGGACTTGACCGCCGCCTTCGTCGTGAATCATTCCGCCGAATACCGCACAGTGCGAGAGCTGCCGCGTGCGCTTCCGGAGCGCCGGCCCGACGCCAGGGAGCCCCGCCGAGAGAAAGTTCACTGCCGTGTAAACGCCGACGAGCTTGATGCCTTCTTCGGCATAGTGATCCGAATAGACGCTTTGGAGCGAGCCGTCCCAGCCGGCGATCGGATCGTCGAAGCGCGACACGATTCGGACCGCGGGGTGCAGCGTGACGTGCTTGCCCACGACGCCGCTCGACTTGCCGATTCCTTGTCGAAGAAGGACGAGCGGCGTGTGGAGCGTGCCGCAGGCCAAGACCACGACGGGCGCGTGAATCTCGAGCAGATGGCTCTTGCCGCCGTGCGGTCCGCCGAGGAGGTGTCCGCGAACGCCCGTGGCGCGCCCGCCTTCGGTGATGACCTCGGTCACCAGCGCATCGGAGATGATGCGAGCGCCGTGTTTGACCGCGCGCGGGAGGTACGAGACGTCGACCGAGCGTTTGGCGCCTTTGGGGCAAGTGAAATTGCAGCGGGCATTGCCTTCGCAGTTGTCGCCGCCGTGGCCGTCACCCGTGTTGCGACGGAGCGGATGAATCTCGATCCCGAGCTTGTTCGCGCCTTCGACGTAACGGCGAGTCGACTCGCTCCGCGCCGAGACGGGAACTTCGATGACCTGAAGGTGCTTCTCGACTTCGGTATAGGCCTCTTCGAGCTTCTGCTCCGAGAGCTCCGACAAGCCGAGCTTGCGGCTCCACGTGTCGTGCACCTCGCTCGGAACGCGGAAGCAGACGCCGCCGGTCAAAAGCGACGAGCCTCCGACTGCGCGGCCCATGGTGACCGAGATCATCGGCGTCTGTCCGACACCGAACGCCATCGCCATTCCGCTCTCGCGGAACATGCGCCGCACCGACTCGCTCGGGGCGAACCGTTGATAGTCTGCCGCTTCGAAGAAAGGCCCTTCTTCGAGGACGATGACGCGCTTGCCGGCTTCGGCGAGCGTGGCCGCCACCACCGAGCCGCCGGCGCCCGAGCCGACCACGATGACGTCGCAGGTTTCGCGAAGCGGAGCCGTGAGGGTACGGCCGTGGGTGACGCCCGACGCGAGATCGTGTCCGTGGCCGCCATTCCCGTCGCTCATGATGCACCTTGGCTATTCGAAGCGGCGTCGCGCGGCGCCGCGGGGACGAGATCGAGCTTGCGACGCACGATGAGATCGTCGCGGTCGAAGCCCGTCGAATGAAGCAATTCACCCTCTTCAAAGGCGACGGTCGCGAGTGGCACTTTGAACGCGACGAGGAGCATGCTGAGCATTCCGTTTTCGCTCTCTTCGAGCTTCTCGAGATAGTGGATGCGTTGGCGCAGCGGGAGCTTGGTCATGCGGCGCGGTGAGCGGATGACGAACACAGGCATGGCCTCGATGCCCACACACAAAGCGAGAAACCCGGTGGCCAACTGAGCGCTGCCCGTACCGAGCCAGAGATCGAGCTTGTGAACGGAAGCGTCGAGGGTTCGATCGTCGGGCGGGACGAGCTCGCCGCGCTCGTTCTCGTCGCAGAGAATGGCTTCGGCGACCGAGCGACAGATGTGTCTCGCGAACGCGGGAAGGCCGCTCTTGCGCCAGTCGAGCGGGTGAGCGCCGGCGGGAAATGGGTTTGCGCGGGTGGCCGTCACGGGCTTCAGGGTCTTCGCCATGGAGCCCAAGAGGGTAGGGTCGGCAGAGAAGCCAGGCAACGGGCGAATCGCGATCCGTGCGCCGGCGCTCCGACGACGATCAGGGGCCGTCGTAGCGGAGCAGCGATCGGCACTCGTGTGTGCCGTCGCTGACGCACGAGACACGCTCGAGGCTGACGTGAATGCAGCCCATGGCCTCGAAGACGGCCTTCATGGTGGCCGTCGTGATTTCGCAGAGCAGCGGGTGGTGACCGGGCCAATCGGAGACCGTGGAGACCGCGAGGCCTTCTCGCTCAATCACGATCTCGCGCCTGCCGGTCGTGTGGAGGATGTTCCAGGCCCGTTGGATGTATTTCGCGTAGAGGCTGGGTGAAGCGACCATGCGAAAGAGGGTTTGGTACAGCCCGCGCATCAGAATGCGCACGACCGTGTCGGTTCCGTCGAGCGCGAGCTTGGCCTGCTCCGCGCGCGACAGCCCGTCGGAGACCACGTCGAGAATGGGAAAGAGAACGGTCGGTGGGTACCAGGTCGACGCCAAGATTCCGAGCGCAGGTTTGCTCGAATCGAGCTGGGTTTGAGCTTCGGGAACGACACACGCCAGAAACTTGGCGTGATGTTGCGTGCCGTATCGGCCCTCGCACCAGATCATGAACTCGCGGATCGCGGCGCCCTTGACCAGGGCGCGGTCGAAGCCTTGCGGAAGCGCTCGCCCACCGGTGAGAGTGGGTCGTCGGCTGGCCGGGGCCGGAAGACCAGGCTTCGATGGAGGCGCCTCGAGCGGATCGAGCCCTGTGAGTGTCGTGCTCCGGCGGCGTTCGGTCACTTCGACGAAGTGTACACGCCGTATCGGTGAGACGCGAATCGAGGGATCTCTCTGTCCTTTCGCGCGGTGGGTGTCTAGTTCAACACCAAGACGAGCTTCCCCACCGTCGTCCCGCTCTCCAGCGCCTGATGCGCCTCGCCCACCTTGTCGAGCGCGAACCGCGTCACGCGCGGGACCTTGGCTTTGCCCTCGCTCACCCACGCGAGCGTCTTCATCATTCCGTCTTCGAGCAAATCGCGTCGCGCGAACAAGTAGCTCAGATTGAATGCCATCACGCTCTTGTTCTCGTTGCAGAGATCGAGCGGTGAGAACTTCGGCGTGCGCAAGAAGTCATAGCCGAGCTTCAGGTAGTTGGGCCGGCCGCCCGACTTCGGCATCATCGTGTGGAACCCGTACACCACGAGTCTGCCGCTCGAAGCCGTGTGCTCGTAGCTCTTCTTCAAGGTCTCCACGCCATTGGCATCGAGCACGACGTCGTACCCATCGGGCGCGAGCTCCCTGGCGCGACGCCAGAGATCCTCGGTGCTCTTGTCGATCACGTGCTCCGCGCCGAGCGTCTTCGCCGCGTCGACCTTGTGGCTACTCCCGACGACTCCGACCGGAATCGTCTCGGCGATGCGCGCGAGCTGAATCAGCGCGCTGCCCACTCCTCCGGCCGCCGAGTGGATCAACACCTTCATTCCGGGGCGCAGCCGACAGAGATCGAACAGAGCATAATAGGCAGTCAAGAACACCGCTGGCAGCGCGGCGGCCTCGGCGAACTCGAGCGACTCGGGAATACGGAATACCTGGTGTGAAGGCACCACGACGCGCGATGCGTAGCCACCGAACAAGGTGACGGCGACGACCCGATCGCCTTCGCGCACGTGGGTGACGCCCTCGCCGACGGCCGCGACCTCGCCGGCGACCTCGAATCCGGGTGTGATGGGCCAACCGACGTACTTCTTCGCCGATTCGTAGAGCCCCATGCGCACGATGCAGTCGGCGTAGTTGACTCCGGCCGCAGCCACTCGAATCGCGACCTCGCCCGCTCGGGGGGCGACGTCGGGGTGTTCTTCGACGACGAGCTTGTCGTGGCTGCCGGCTCCATGGACGACGATCTTCCGCATGGCGCGCCTAGTCGTGGCTCTCGTCATCGGATGCAACAACAATCGCGCTTCCGGCCGGAAGACGCACCCGAAGCTCGGCCGACTTTGCTTTTGGTCGCGACGACCCTAGTCTCTCACCCCATGCCTCGCGCTCTTCCGCTCGCCTTCGCTGCTCTCTCCGTCGCTTCGGTCGTGCTCGTCACGACGCACCGCGAAGCCCACGCCTGAGGAGTCACGGCGCCCGTCGGTGCGACGGGAGCGATCGCGTGCTCTGGCGAGCCGGGCCAACCAACCGACGGCAAGCAGCCGGTGAAGCCGCGCCTCATCATGCGGGCATCGCTCGGGCTCGGCGTCTCCCGATCCGATCTCATCTTCAGCGACGGGAGCTCGTTCGCAGTGAAGAAGTCGTCGTGGGTCTACGCCACCGACTTCGTGTTCTCCGACCGCTTCGCCGTTGAAATTGCTGCTGGGGCGCTCCTCGAAGGCTCGCTTCGATTGACCGATGGTAAGAGTACCTCGCCCATCCGCGCGCTTGGTCCGGGATGGGTCGGCGCAGCGAGCGCATCGTGGACGGTCGTCAAGCAGGACCACTACATTCCGTACGTCGTCTTGAGCGGCACGTTCGCCGCGACGCGTACGCGCACACGCGCCGAGAACACCTCTGGAATCGGATCGCGTGGCAGCTATCTCGGAATCGATTTCCGATTCGGAGCGACGCTGGGCGAGACGTTCTGGAACGTGCTGAGCCCCTACGTCGCGGTCCGTGTCTTCGGAGGGCCGGTCGTCACGACCGACAGCGACAAGACTCTCCTCGGCACCGACAAGTACCATGTGCAACCGGCGCTCGGCGCTTTGGTGCTGCTCGGTCACGGGCTCGACTTCTTCGCCGAAGGAGCGCCCGTGCTCGAGCGTGGACTCACTGCCGGAATCGGGCTTCGTCTCTGAACCGGTGCACGCAGACCTACCGATGCGCGTTTGGCTCTCGTACGATTCGAAGATGACCGGCACCGCTTGGCTTTCGCGTCGCGTCCCCGCGCTGCTGGCTGCTTTCTTGGGCGCATCGTGCGCGACCGAAGCGCCGACGCCCGAGCTGACGGCGAGAACGACATCCCCGATCGTCGATGGCCAGGTCGATCCGCTCCACCCTGCGACCGTGGCCCTCACCATGAACGGTCAAGCATTCTGCTCGGGAACGCTCGTCACCAAGACCGTCGTCGTGACGGCGTCGCATTGCATCTATCCCGGAATCGGCGTCGATCCTCCGACGGCGATCGAAGTCTTCTTCGGCACCGACGTGAATCAAGGGGGCACTTTCATTCCGATCGTCGAGGGGAAATACAATCCGGTTTGGAACATCAATCTGCCCGACGCGAACGAAGATGTCGCGGTGTTGCGGCTCGCTTCGCCAGCGCCTGTCGCGCCTCTTCCCATGGCCAAGGTTCCAGTGCCCGGGACCCTCGTCACGTTGGTTGGATTCGGCATCACGTCGGCCGGTGGAAGCGGCGCTGGAACGAAGCGGGTCACCCAAGTCGCCATCGACGCTTGGCAAGCCAAGACCTTCTCGATGACGCTGAACCCCTCGGGAACCTGCAATGGTGATTCGGGCGGGACGGCACTCTACGACGACGGATCCGGTGACAAGTTCGTAGGGATCCATACGCGCAGCGATTGCCAGACCTTCATGCTCGACGAGCGCGTCGACGCGCATCGAAAAGATTTCATTCAGCCGTTCATCGACGCCGGCGCGACCTGCGGCGCCGACCTCGCCTGCGCCCAAGGTTGCGCCAGTCCCGATCCAGATTGCCCTTGCTCCAAAGATGGATTCTGCACGGCGTCGTGTTCGACCCCTGCGCTCGATCCGGATTGCGAGACGCATTGCGCCGCCGACGGCGTTTGCGCGACCGATTGCCCTGTGCCCGATCCCGATTGCCCGGTGTGCGTCGCCGATGGTGTTTGCGTCGCGACGTGCGCGGCCGATCCCGATTGCGTCGCACCCGAAACCGGTGGCGCCGGAGGAACGACGCCGACGGCCGGGACGAGCACTGGATCGCGGGTCCGTCCCATCACGACGACGACCACCACCTGCGCTATCCGCGCGCCCTCGGAACGTGATCAAACGCACGATGAGTGGCCGTCGATGGGCGGCGCATTGGCCCTCGGGATCTTGGCTCTCAGACGACGCCGCCTCAGCATCGGGCGTCGACGCTTCGCCGATCGGAGATGACTTGAGGGTCACCGTGCTCGAGCTTCCGGCGCGCCACGGAGCCGTCGACGACGCCATCGCGGAGGTCGAACGATTGCTGCTCTCGCCGGGCGCGCCGGCCACCGATCTCGTTCTGCTCCCCGAAGCGGCTCTCACCGGCTATGTGTCGGCGAGCGGCGACTTCGACCTGCGCCCGCTGGCCGAGCCCGCCGATGGACCGACGCGCGCTCGAATGGCAGAGCTCGCACGACGAGCTCGCGCGGTGATTGCTTTTCCGCTCATCGAGCGTGACGGCGATCGGTACTTCAATGCATTCTCGTTGATCGCCCCGAATGGGAGCCTGTTAGGCCACTATCGCAAGATTCATCCTTGGTATCCGGAGCGGTGGGCGACTCCAGGCGATCTGCCGATGCCGGTCGTGACCCTCGACGACGTACGTCTCAGTCTGGCGGTCTGCTTCGACATTCACTTCTTGGAAACCGAGCAGCAAGACGTCCTCGAATCGATCGATCTGCTGCTCTTTCCGAGCGCTTGGGTCGACGAAGACGAAGACGACCTGCGCGCGACCATTCTCGGACGAATCGCCGCGAGCACGGGGGTCACGATCGCCAATGCCAATTGGGGAGTCGGCGAGCCGCGGGTTCCGGGCCAAGGTCGTTCACGCTTCGTCGGACCCGAGGGGACTGCCCGCGAGCTCTCTCTCGATTCGAACGGCCGCCGGCTCGACTTCGAGGGCCCTTCGCTAGCCAGCTCGACGCCGAGGATTCGACCGGTTCGGCCTGAGTCGAATTCGAACCACTCGGAGCCCGAGGATGCAGAAAATTCAACAGGAAAACATGAAGACGGGAAGGCATGACGATGCCCTGAGGGCCCGCGTATCAACAAGTCGGTGCTATTCCGCCGATACCATCGTGAGACAGGCGGCCTCGTCTCTGTGCTCCTCAGCCAACAAAAGTAGGCTTCCGGTGCTCGTTCCTCGAGCAAAAGGCTCGCGAAGTTTACGGCGGAATATCGATCGACTTGTTGATACGCGGGCGCCTTAGGTCTGACCTACGGCGTCGCGTAGGCGAGCCAATGCCGATGGCAAGAGATCGCTGGGGAGCACGGCACGCGCGACGCTCGGGGGATCGGCGCTCGCCCTTCCTCGGAGGATCTCGGACGAGCGCGCGAGCTCGGCGCGTGCCGTCGCGACGTCGGGTCCTCCGTTCGACGAGTCGCCGACGAGCAGCGTGATCTCCTTCGCGAGGTGCGCCGCGCGCTCGAGCGATGCTGCCAGCCGGAGTCCGGCCTCGGCGCTCTCTCTAGCGCGCGGCGCCCCGGGAAAGAGCCGCTCTTGCGCTGCGGCGTCGAGATCGGTTCGGAGCTCGCGAACGACGGCGAACGCGGCATCGAAGCTCGGCGCTTCTTTCGGGTCGCGACGCTCGATCCACGAGGCTGCGCGATCGAGATCGTCGGCGACGGTCGCTTTGGCGATGCCGATGCGTCGAGCGGCCACTCGCTCGGCGCCGAACGACGAGACGATCGTGTTGACGAGGGTCGCCGCGAGCGCGCCGATGACCACGGCTTCGATGCGCAGCGCGATGCCACTCACCGCTGATCCGAGTGGCAGAACGTGAAGGTAGAGGACGCTGAAGCCGGCGACCAAATACGCCGAGCGAAGCCGCGCTGCGAAGCACACCGCGATCGTCACGGTCACGCTGGCGAGCAAGAGCGCGGGTGATCCGCGGAGCGTAGGCCAGAGCACGATGGGCGCGCCCGCGACCGAACACGCCAAGGCCGATCCGGCGAGCTGCTGCAGGCCGTTTTTGACTCCGGCGAATGCGCTCGGCGACACACAGGCGAGCGCGACGAATCCAGCGGAGAGCGCGTCGTCGACGCCGAGCCAGCGCGTCGCGAGGACCGCCAACGTCGAAGCGAGCCCGGCCTTGGCTGCGAGCGAAAAGGGATCAGCGAGTCTCAAGGTTTCATTGCTCAGTCCCCGTGAACGAGCCAATCGTTCGAGATTCGTCGCGGCTGCCATTCGGAGTGACGCCGTTGGCGCTCCACGGTTGGACGCGTTCCGAGCGTCTCGCGCGCCCGATCGCGAGATGACGGTCGCCGATCAACGTCGCGGGCGCTCGAGCAGCGGCCGCTCTTCTTTGCCGAAGAGCGGCATTCGTCGGCCCGTCTTGTTGTAGCTCCAGGCATAGAGCAGCCCCGCGATGCCCGAGAGTGGATTGAGCAGTCCGAAGATGTAGAGCAACAGGAATTTCGGGAGCAGCGCAGACAGCGCCATCATCGCGAGCGCGGCCGGAATGGCCTCTTTCAGTGGTGCCGCGTACAGCCAACCGAGTGGCCCGAACACGAACGAGAGGATTCCGGAGGCCAGCGCGCTCTTCGTCTCGGATCGTCTCGAGACGCCGGTGCTCGTTTTGGGGCGCACCTGAATTTCTTTGGAGATGTCTCTCGAGATCTCCTCGAGTCGTTCGACGTCGCCGAGATGCGTGAGCCCCTTCGCCGGGCGGGACGAGCCACGCACGATCCAGAGGAGCTCGCCGTCGTCGTCCGAATCGACCTCGACGATGCCGTCTCGAACCATGGCGTCGAGCCATGCATCGATGTGACGACGCTCGACCTTGCTGTAAGCGAGCAGATTGGCGCGGGTGAGAGGCACCCGCGTCGTCATCCAGAGCTTCAAGAGACGGAGCTCGAAATCGTGCTGCTTCATCGGATCAGACAAGCCTACGAGATTCGAGGGGTCGCGCGAACCCAGAGACGACGTAGAGCCTCGAAACGGCGTGCCGATGACAGAGAGCCATCAGCGTGAGCGGGAGTCTGTGACCAGGAGATCGCTCAGGCCGCGGGTCGCTCGACCGTCTCCGATTCGGTCTCGTCGTTCGTGAGCCACACTTCGCGTGCGCCGCGAAAGACATCTTGAGCCGACAAGGCCAAGCGGGCGCGGCGGGATGCGTGGGCCAGACTCAGGTCGAGGCGATTGCCCCCCATCCACGGCACGATGCAGAGCCCTTGCGCGGCTTGCGTCGTCCAGGTCGAGGTTTTGCCGCTTGGCAGCCATACCGCCCTCAGCTCGACCGGGCCCTCGGCGAACCCCGTCGGAGTGCGTAGGCGGACCATGAGCGGCGGCACGCCCTTGGCAGGTGGCAACCCCAACAGCCGTTTGATGAATCCGAGCATCGACACTTACGTTGCTGCCCCCGCCTGCGGCGTTCACGCTCCGCCAACGTTCATTGCAGCTCAGATTCGATCTTCGCGCAATGCGCGTGCGCGGAAAAATCAGCTCTCGGCTCAAACCGACGCTGGCTTCGCCTTTTGGACTCCATAGGCTCGGAGCCCGAGCTCGAGGGAGATCAGGGCGAGGAGAAACAGCGCGACATAGGGTGAAGCGTCGACACGTGGGGTCTTTCCGCCAAGGGCGCTCGCTCGAGCCGAAGCCGCGACGGCGCGCGGGCGAAGATCGATTTCCCGTGCAGAAACCGTGGCTACACGTGTTTCGGCCACGCCGTCGAGCTTGAAGCGATACGAGCCCGTGACCTCGGCGACGGCGCGAAGGAGCCCGTCTCGTTCCCCGACGGTGACCGGCGTCGGCGGGCTTCCGTCGGCCGCCGAGAGCTCGCCTTCGACCTTCTTCACGCCTGCGAACGTGAAGCTCTGACCGACCTCGACATGCCGTGTGCCGCCGCGCGCGCGAGCCTCGTCGGTGAAGCGATCGAGGAGCGTCAGAAACGCGGGCCGGAGAGCGAGATCGCTCTCGGTCACGTTGAACGGCAAGGTCGAAATGATCACCGTGCCTCGACCGAGGCGCCTGCGCACGAGGAGGGGAGCGCCGTCTTGGAACGCGCAGAGCACATCGGCGTCGTCGGTGACGGTGTGATCCAGAATCGTTCGACCTTGCGGGTGGAGCGACGTGAGGCCTTCGGCCGCGCTGCCGAGAAAGGTGCACTTGTCGGGAGCCGCACCCTCCGAAGGCGATGCGCCCCACCGAACGACGCCAGGGAAGAGACCGCCGAAGCCAGCGCCGAGTGGGGCGTTGCTCGCGGAGCGTCCGAGCGTGACGAGGAGCTCACCGCCGCTCTCGACCCAGGCCGCGATGCCGCGTCGCGACTCCGGAGTGAGCCCGGGCGGATCGTCGAGGATGAGCCCTGCAAGCGCCTTCAGATCGTCTTCGTGCTCCGGCACACCCGCGAGCGGCTTGACGAGACTTCCGAGCTCGAGCGCGCCGAAGGCTTGTTCGATGGGCGGAGGCCCGCCGGTCTCGAGCCGGTTCTGCGAGGAGTCTGCGAAGACACCGATCCCGAGGCTCGTCCCCGACGTGCCGACCGGCGCGCGGTCGTCGGTCGCGATCGTGTCGCCCGGTGAGAGCGTGGCGACGAGATCGTCGGCTGCGTCCTTCGGCAGGTCGATCGAGACCGATTCGACGCCGGTCTTCGGCGTCACGCTCGCGATGGTCTTGCCCTTCGCGTCGATGCCGATCGAGCGACCTACGACCGTGGCTCCTTCGGTGCACGCCATTCGCACGACGACGCGGCCCTCGGAGCGCTCGGCAGAGACGATTCCACAATCGGCTTCTCCCTTCGCCGCGAGCTCCGGAAGCGGCTGCCACAGCGTCACCTCACCCTCGCCGGAGAGGGCCGGTGCCGTCGGGTTTCCGTCGGCGAGATCGCTCAACAAGACGACGCGCTTGTCGGCCTGCGGGGTCGTCTTGACCAGGTCGAGCGCGAGATGAATCGCTCCTTCGAGATCGGTCGCGCGGTCGCTCGGAGCGAGCTCGTCGCACGCCGCTTTCACGGACGGTAGGTCGGTGGTCGTCGCGATGGCCACACGCGGAGGCGCCCCTGCCAGCACGATCGTGATCGAGTCACCGCTGCGACTCGATTGCAAGAGCTCCACGGCTGCGCGCTTGGCGCGGTCGAACCGCGTCTCTTTGCCGTCGAAGGGCGCGCGCATGCTGAGCGAATCGTCGATCACGATCGCGAGGGCGACCGACGCGCCGCCTTTGCGCTCGAGCGCGATGTGCGAGCACGAGACGAAAGGCGTCGCCCCCAGCACCGCCAAGACGAGGATCGAGAGCGCGCGCAGCGCGAAGAGCCCTCGGTCTTCGAGCATGCTGCGCCGTCGCGCCGTGGGTTGCGTGGCGGGGATGAGCTTCGCTGCCGGAAAGGGGCGCTCCTCGGTCCGTCGGCGACGGAGCAGATGCGCGGCGACCGGGGCTGCGACCAAGAGCCCGACGGCGAGCGCGAACAGCGTGAGAAAGCTCAACGCCCTGCTCCGCCGGAGCCCGCCGCGATACCCGACAAGCTGAGACACAATCGCCGCACGACGTGGACCGCGGAGTCGGTGGTGACGGACTCGATGAGCCCTCCGCCGCGTCCGACCAAGTCGCGTGACCAGCCGCCGGTGACGGCGCCGAGGCGCGCGATGTATTCGGAGCGAACGAGCTCGGGGTCGGCGTCGACGACCGCTCCGCCTTCGAGCGCGCGAAACCGCGCGTGCTCCGTGAACGGCAACGTCTTCTCGTCGGGGTCGAGCACCTGGACGGCCTCTACGATTCGGCCACGAACGCCGAGCGCGGTGAAGGCGCTTTTTGCACGCTCAGGGAGATCGAACAGATCGGAGAAGAGGACGATCATCGAGCCACGTCGCGATTTCTCGGCGACCGGCTGGATGGCGCGCTCGAATGCGCGATCGTCGCTCGCCAGATCGCCCATTGCCGCGACCGTGGAGAGACCCCAGATGATGCGTTCGAACGCCTCACGTCCGCTCGAAGGGGGAAGGGAGCGTGGGTCGGCGCCGCCGAAGACGACCATCCCGACGGGATCGCCCGAGGCGAGCGCGACGCGAGCGAGCGATGCCGCCAGGAGCGCGGCATAGGCGTATTTGGCGCCAGGCCCGCTGCCGCGGTAGCTCATCGAGGCGGTCGCATCGACGACGAGCCAAACCGAGCGATCGGTCTCGGTCTCGAACTCGCGGATCATCATTTTGTCGTGGCGGAGAAGCGCACGTCGATCGAAAAATCGCAGATCGTCGCCGGGCACGTAGGGTCTCTGGCCGCCAAACTCGACGCCCGCGCCCTTCTTGATGCTCCGATGCATGCCCGCGTAGACGCCCTCGGCCACGGCGCGCGCACGCAGCTTCAGGGGAGAGAACGATCCCCAATCGACCGAATAAGGCGCGAACGGCTTCGCGGATTGGGTGCCGTGGGTTGTCGATCGTTCGGACACGCGAGAGGCGTGTTTACCAGCGGCTCGAAGCGGGCGCCACGCGAGTCTTTTATCCGGGCGACGAGCTCGCGATCTCTTGCAGACTGGGACATCCGACACCCCACTCGGTGAAATGGGGTGAGGGGACCGACGACGAGATGTGCCGCGGGCTCGCGCGACTACGCGGTTCTCGGACGCCGACACGGCCTGCATCGGTTCATTCTGAAGAATGCTTCACGAGCGCGCCGAAGACAGCGAACGGACCGCCGTTCCTGCTCGCCGACGAAGCGATGTTGTGGTTCGGTTCGCGCATGGGAGAGCTAGCTGACAGTCTGAACGAAGCAGTCGAAAAGGCGCGCGAGTCGAAGCTCAACACGATCGTCGCTACCTGCGTCGCCGTCGCCGCGACCTTCATGGCACTATGCAACGTGAAAGACGGCAACGTCTGTCAGGCGATGGCTCAAGCGCAGACCAAGGCGGTCGACGAGTGGGCCTACTACCAAGCAAAGGGGACGAAGCAGAACCTCGCCGAGCAGATGGTCGATCAGCTGACGACGCAGCGCGAGCTTGCCGGAGCGAGCCTCTCGCCCGAAGCCAAGACGATTCTCGAGACGAAGACCGCCGACTATGTCGTGAAGGCGAAGACGTACGAGACGGAGAAGCAGGAGATCCGCGTCAAGGCTGAAGGACTCGAGAAGGAGTACGACGAGCTGAACGTGCACGACGATCAGTTCGACATGGCCGAGGCCACGATCTCGATCGGTATCGCGCTTTTCGGCGTGACGGCGCTCACGCAGAAGCGATGGCTCCTCTTCGTCGCGTTCGCGTTCGCTGGCTTCGGAACGACGCTCGGGCTCGCTGGTTTCATCGGGTGGATGATTCACCCAGACTTCCTCGCGAAGCTCTTGAGCTAGCTGCGGCGCGGCCGACAGCCGACTCAACGCGAGGCGAGCAGCACGCCCACGACGCTCGCCACCCATCCGACGACGATGGCGACGAGCACGAGACCTCGATGCGTGGGCTCCTCGGGCCGAGGGGCCGATACGGTGCGCGGTGCGCGGCTATCGGCGGTGGGGGCTCGTTCCTCGGGCAAAAGGCTCCCTTCGGTCTCGACGGAATATCGATCGACTTGTTTATGCGCCGGCCCCCCCTAGGCGCCCGGAGGAGAACATTGATCATCGACGGCGACAGGACCTTCGACGCCGCCTTCGACTTCCTCCGCGACAGCTCGCGGCCCGTGCCGTGATCGACGCGTGGTCCGCGATCGTCGAGCTTGCCGTCGAGCATGTCGAGGCGGTTCTTCGTCGCGTCGGGCTGCGCGCGCGTGACCACCTTGCTGTCCTCGAGCATCGTGAGGAGGGTTCGCGCGAAGAGCGCGAGGGAATCCACGTCGTGCTGAAGCTGAGCGCAGCGTGGATCCAGCGATGCGGGCGCGTTCACCGCGGTCTCCGCGAGCGGGCTCACGCGACGCGCCCGACGCGTCTTGCGTGCGCGTACCCGTCGACCATTGCATGGCGCTCGGCAGCGACATCGCATCGTTAGAGGGAGTGGGAGCGAAAGCGGGAGCGGGACGGAGGCATTCCCCCGATCGGCGGCCCTCCGCCTGGCGCCATCCCGGGCCGGGGCGCTTGAGCGCTGTCTCCGAAGGCCGTCGGTGCCACGAGGCCCATGAGCCAGCCCATCGCCATGACGTCTTCCCCGGATGGTAACGAAGCGACGAGAGTATCCGATCGCGCGACCGCGTTCGCCTATCGTGGAGAGGTGACCGTCACGATACGCAGGCTCGTGTCAGGAGAGGAGCGCGTCGCCGACGCTTACCTCGTGACGGTGCCGGAGAGGACGCTCTTCCTGCGCTCGAACCTCGCGCGCGCGGGGTTCGCCGGCGACGGCCGGCCGTTCAGTGGCGTGTACGCCGGCGCCTTCGACGACGACGACGACGGGGCGCTCGCCGGCTTGGTGGCGCACTTCTGGAACGACAACATCGTGGTCGCGCCGGGTCCTCACGCCGAGGCGCTCGCGCTGCATGCGGTCGCGCTCACGGGGAGGCGCGTCGGCGGGATCCTCGGGCCGCACGCGGAGGTGACGCGTGTGCGCGCGGCGCTCGGCCTCGAGGCCACCGCCGCCCGCTTCGTCAGCAAGGAGATCCTCTACGCGCTCGCGCTCGAGCAGCTCGTCGTTCCGCTACCGCTGAGCAACGGCGACGTGATCGCGCGGGCGCCTTCCGATGACGAGATGGCTGCGCTGCTCGAGTGGCGCATGCAGTACTGCGCCGAGACTTCGGGAACGCCCGATACGCCGGAGGCGCGCGCCATTCAGCGCCGGTACCTCGAGGCCTACCAGGACCAAGGCCACCACTTCGTGGCGACAGACCCACGCGTGACGCCCCAGCACGAGCAGCGTGCGAGGCTCGTCTCGTACAGCGCCTTCAACGCGACGGTCGCCGACACAGTGCAGATCGGAGGCGTGTGGACGCCGCCGGAGCTCCGTGGGCAGGGCCACGCGCGCTGCGTGGTCGCCGGATCACTGCAACATGCACGCGATCGCGGCGTCCGCAGCGCCATCCTCTTCACCGACGAAAAGAACGTCGCCGCGCAGCGCTCGTACGTCGCCA
>JAYUUB010000062.1:0-17517 GCA_043755175.1 Polyangiaceae bacterium
GAGCTCGGCCCCCTGACCATCCCGCCGCCGGCCTGACGACGCCAGGCCATCGTCCTCGCGATCAAAGTCAAGGGACGCCACCTCACACAGCGGATACGATTTGAAGCTGACATACTTATCAGTCAGGGCCCTTCTCACCGAGCCCAATGGCCAGGTCCGCGAGGGAAGCCCATTCGGAGCTGCCCGGCACTTCGGGCTCGGGCTCGCGAGGCCGACCCCCGCGTTGGAGGCTTGTGGGTCGACGGGGAGGTTTTCTGTGCGACCCATCCACCGCGCATGAAGAATGATGCCGACGAGGTTCTCTTTCCGTTTCAGAAGATGGATGTTTATCGGGCTGCTCGGGATTTGGTGGTTTTGGTGGAGGGTGGGGTGATTCGATATCGCGAATTGCGCGATCAGGCTTCGCGTGCTGCGAAGTCGACCTTGCTCCGCTTGGCCGAGGGCCTCCCGCACTTCGGACAGGGTCTTCGAGGAAAGTACTTCGCCGAGGCCCAAGGCTCTCTGCACGAGCTGATGGCCGCCCTCGATGTCGCATCGGCCATGAACAAGCTCGACCCGAAGGTCGCACGCGACGCAGCCGTTCTCGGCTACCGAATCCGCGGGATGCTCATCCGCCTCCAACGATGAACGTGAGCCCTGCGAGGCACCTCGAAAAAGGGTGCCTCGCGAATGATTCGATGTTCATCGAATCATTCGCGAGAGCATTTGGCTGACGCGGACTGCCAATGCGGTCGAGCGCACGACCTCTCTCCGCCCGCGACTTCGGCGGGAATCTTTCGCGAAAAGGGGGATGAACGATGAATCGAATGAGATGCGATCGGCCTAGGAATCGGGTCGATTGATGCAGGTACGACGACGACGACGACGACGACGACGATACCGACGACGACACCGACGACGACGACGACACCGACGACGACGACGACGACACCGACGACGACACCGACGACACCGACGACACCGACGACACCGACGACGACCTCGTGATCGTCATTCTCAACCTCAGCATGGACATCGCTGAGAAGACGAGAACCTCGTCGGCATCATTCTTCACGCCCTATCGCGAAAGATTCCCGCCGAAGTCGCGAGCAGGATGGGGATGCATTTCGGCGAAGGGGTGGGGCTCGCGACTTCGTCATGAATCTTTCGCGGTGGGGGGCATGAAGAATGATGCCGACGAGGTTCTCTTTCCGTTTCAGAAGATGGATGTTTATCGGGCTGCTCGGGAGTTGATGGTTTTGGTGGAGGGTGGGGTGATTCGAGATCGCGAATTGCGCGATCAGGCTTCGCGTGCTGCGAAGTCGACCTTGCTTCGATTGGCCGAGGGCCTTCCGCACTTCGGTCAAGGTCTCCGCGGAAAGTACTTCGCCGAGGCCCAAGGCTCGCTCCACGAGCTCATGGCCGCGCTGGATGTCGCATCGGCGATGAACAAGCTCGACCCAAAGGTCGCTCGCGACGCCGCCCGTCTCGGCTACCGAATCCGCGGAATGCTCATCCGCCTCCAACGATGAACGTGAGCCTGCGAGGCACCTCGAAAAGGGTGCCTCGCAGGCAATTCGATGTTCATCGAATCATTCGCGAGAGCATTTGGCGACGACGACGACGACGATACCGACGACGACGATACCGACATCGACGTCGGGCGCTACTTCTTCAGCGCATCCACGGCCGCGAGCATCTCATCCGGGCTCGCTCGGTCAGTGATCGATTCACCGACCTTCTTGAAGTGAATCTTCCGGTCTTGCCCCACGACGAACGTGCTCGGAACCGCGATCTCTTCACCTTGCATCGCCACCCCGTACGCGAGCGCCGTCTTCAGCCCTGGATCGGAGAGAAGCGGAAACCCAATCGCGAGCTTCGCCGCAAGCGCCACCGAGTCTTCGGTCCCATCGACACTGATGGCCACGAGCGAAGCCCCGCGCTGCTCGAAGTCACTCTGTCTCTTCGCCAACTCACCGAGCTGGCCTCGACAGTACGTTCACCAATAGCCGCGGTAGAAGACGAGCACCGCTGGCCCGTCTCGAAGCAAGCTCGTGAGCGACACGTCTTTGCCGTCGTGGCTGCGCAACGTGAAGTCGGGCGCCGGAGCCGACATCGCCACGCTCGGGCCGCGCGTTCGCAGGCATCCGGTCGCGAGGCCGAGAGCAGAGAGCGCGAAGACGAGGAGCGAACCACGCACGAACGAACGCCGGTTGGCGAGGGGCGAGCTGGAACGGCGCGCTTGCATCGACACGATTGGTATCGTGCGAGGTTCTCCCTGTCCACGCGCTTCGTCGGCCCGACGGGTCGCCCTTCTCTGGGGGCGGCCTTGGACGAGGCGCCGCTTGAGGCTACGATCGGGTTCGAACGGGCAAGATGTCCGCGAGAGGAGGCTCGGTATGCAGAACCAGGGAGGCGGATGGCCGCCCAACCCCGATCCGTACGCGCCCGTCGGCCAGCCGCCCGGTGGCTCGTTCGGCTCGCCGGGTTACGGTGGCTACGGAGCGCCCATTCAGAACGTCTACCCGGCGCCGAGCTACGGCGGAAGCGCCAGCGGCCAAGCGGTCACGTCGATCGTTCTCGCCGTGCTTGCGTGGATGGCTTGCGGCTGCTTCACCGGCCTTCCCGCGTTCTTTCTCGCGCGCTCCGAGCTCGGATCGATCGAACGCGGCGAGTCGTCGCCGGCTGGCGAGAGCATGGCGCAAGCCGCTTACTGGATCAGTCTCATCAACATGATCCTGATGGGCATCATCCTCTTGGTCTACGCCATCGCGTTTCTCGCGTTCATCCCACGGTGAACGTCGCTACGGCCTCATCGCGACGAAAAAGGAATAGGCTACCGAGAGCCTGGTTGGTCACCCGAAATGTCCGAGCCCGAACTGGAAGAGAAACAACAAGAGCTGGGGCCGGAAGCGGAACCGGAGTCGAAGCCCGCGCCGAAGCCGGTGCTCGAGCGTCCGCGTCGCAGTCGGCGCGGACGAGACATCGTCGGCGTTCTCGCTTGCGTGGCGGTCGTTCTCTTCGCGCGTGCTTCTCTCGCCGACCACTACGTCGTGCCGAGCGGCTCGATGGAGCCCACCGTCGAAGTGGGTGATCGCGTCGTCGTGAGCAAAGCCGCCTACGGTCTCAGGCTCCCTCTCTCCGACGTCTGGATCGCGCGATGGAGTGGGCCGCATCGCGGTGATGTCGTGGTGCTTGAATCGCCCGAGAGCGGCACGATCCTGTTGAAGCGCGTAGTCGCGATCCCCGGCGACACGGTCACCGTGCGCGACGGCGCGCTGGCCATCAACGGCGTCCACATCGAGATGGCTGGCAACGTCGAAGACCTCGACGGCAAACGCCACGACGTCTCGCTCACTCTCGGTGGCGGGCCCGACTTCGGCCCGACCACCCTCCCCAAGGCGCGGTTTCTCGTGATGGGCGACAACCGTGGCAACAGCCGCGACGGCCGCATGTTCGGGCTCGTCGACGGAGCGACCATCTTGGGGCGCGCAGAGAAAATCTACTACCGCGGTGGCACGTTCTCCTGGCGCGATCTCTAGCCAACGGGTGGCTCGCGGTTTCGCGCGAGCGGTTTCGGAGACGCATTCGGTCGATGGACGAGCGGTTCAGCCGACTTCGTAGTGATCACCGCGCAAGGCCCAGCGCGTGATGGCGCGCACGGGATCGATCCCGGCCGCTTGGAGCAGACGCTTGCGAGGCCGAAAGCCATCGGTCAGCGGAATGTCTTCGACGAGGAGAACGAAGTCGGGCCGCTCCGGCGAAGAGAGGTCGGCGAGAGCGAGCGTGATGCGCGCCGGATCGATTGGAACGTGCGCGGTGATGCAGGCCGCGATCTCGGCGCGAGCGCCAGCGCCGGGTTCTAGGTCGACCGAGAAGACCGCCGCGAGATCGATTTCGGGAAGACCATAGAGCGCATCCTCGACGTGCCTCGTCGATACCAACGCGCCGTCGCGTCGAACGAAGCCTCGCGTCGAGTCGATGAACCAGAAGTCGCCATCGGAGTCGCGACGGACGATGTCGGTCGATACGAACCACCGGTCGGTTTCGGAGAAGACTGCGCGCTCCATCTTGCGATGAACCTCGGCCGCTTCGCGCTCGCCGTCGACCCGCGCGATGAGCACGCCAGGCTCGCCCGGCAGACAGCGAATCGCGCGTCCACGATCGTCTCGAAGCAGGCCTCCCGTGTCGGGGTTCGCGCGCGCGACCTCGAGATCGCTGCTCCCTGGGAGCGGGCGGCCGAGCGCGCCGATCTTTTCGCCCGAAGCGTTGGCGATGATCAACGGCTCGGTGGTCGATGCGTAGAACTCCATCACGCCCGCGGAAAAGCGCTCTTTGACGCGGTGCCAGAGATCGGTGCGCATGCCGCTGCCTGCGAAGAGGCGCACCGGGAGGCTCTTGTCGTGGAGATGCGGCGCCTGGTTCACGAGGACGCGCGTCATCTCGCCTGCATAGAAGACGACCGTCGCGCCATAGCGACGCACCTCGGAGAGAAACGTCTCGGGAGAGAAGGGTCGGCCGAGGGCGAGACGTGTTCCGCCGACGAGCGCCGAGCCGACGCTGACGAGAATGCCCGCCGGATGATGGAGCGGGATGCAGCAGTAGACCGTGTCGTCGGGTTTGAGCGTGCACGATGCCGCGGCGCCGAGCGCGGAGAGCGCCCAACGATGGTTGGTCACGTCGGCAAGGCTGAGATCGCCAGCGTCGTTCGGGCGAAGGAGCACCATGGCCACGTCGCCTCCCCTGCCCGCGTCGAGCGCGAGGGTGTGTGGCATCGAGAGGTTCGCGACGTCGATCGCCTCCATGTCGACGAGCCCTTCGGGGAGGCTTCGTGAGCCGTTGCCACCGCCGAGAACGAGCACGGTGCGATCGGTCGCCCCGCGACAGAGATCGGCGAGCTCCGGATCACACGCGAGATAGGCGATGTCGGCGCGGCGCAAAACTTCGCGAAGCTTCGGCCCGCTCGTGTCGGGTGGAGCGATGACGGAGATCGCGCCCATGCGATTGAGCGCGGTGACCATGGAGAGAAAGCTCGGGCGAGAGCCCATGACGACAGCCACGCGGTCGCCCGGCTTCACGCCGCGCGCGTGCAGACCCTTGACGACGTTGGTCACGCGGACGTCGGCGTCGTGGTACGTGAAGGCGCGTCCTTGCCAGAGGAAGAAAGTCGCGTTCGGTGTCGCGCGCGCCTGCTCGGCGAGCACGAGAGACGAAGAGATGCGCGAGCTCGCGTCGAGCGCGGCGAGTCGGCGAAGGCGAGGCTCGCGCCACTTGAACGACTCGAGGACGTCGGTCGCGCTCGCCGTGGCGTCGCCGAGGCGTTCCCAGGCTGTTTTGACAGCCTCGGCGATCGAGTCCATGAAAAAACTGACGTCGACGTCGACGTCGAAGTTCGCTCCCTCTGGCTCGTCGGCGAGGTCGAAAATTTCGTCGAGATCTTCGCGCTCGGAGCGCGCGACATCGAGGATGGCCGGGCGAGGTCCGCGACCTTCTTGATGCAGGACCCACGCGGCGACCGTGGGCCACGTGACGCTCATGGCGCGCGACCCGACGACCAGACCGAAGTGACCTGCGGCGACGTCGAGGGTGTCGATCTTCGCATCGGGGGCGGCGCGCGAGATGGCGCGCACGGCGGCGGGACGGGCCATGTCGTCGGTGAGGCCGATGAACGCGAGGACGGGGCAGGTGATGTCGGCGAGCGTGACGGTGCGCCCATCGATGACGAAGCCGCCCGAGAGCATGCGGTTGTGGACGATGAATTGGTCGACGAAGTCGCGGAGCGCGGGTCCGGGCCAAGAGACGAAGCCACCGCCACCGAGAAAGCGGCGTCGTGCTTCGCGTCGGACGAGCGCGTTGCGGTCGTGGAGCTTTCGAACGAAGTCGACGCGCTGCTCGATCTCTTTGCGTGTGGAGATGAGCTTGAATCCAGCGCTGGTGACTTCGCCGGGAAGTCCCTCGATGCGATTCAAGATGCCCATCAGCATGGGCTCGGCGGCGTGGATGAGGGTGTTGACGGCGCTCGCTCGGACGGCGGGGACGTTGCGATGGATGTCGACGGGCGCGCCGAAAGTGATCACCGAACGGATGCCGCTCGAGCGTCGGTAGGCGCACGCTTGGTAGACGAACATGCCACCCTGGGAGTAGCCCGCGAGATGGATCTGGTGGTGGCCCGTGATCTGCCTCACGCGATCGATCGCGCGATCGACGGCGCGCACGTGATCGTCGAGCGTGCGCTTCATGCCGCCTTCTTCGTGCTCGGGGGCACCGAAGTCGACGACGAAAGGAGCGACGCCCGCGCGCGCGAGCGCGGAGACGGCCGAGACGTCGGGCGCGACGTCGTAGACCTCGCTCGTGACCATGAGAGGTGGCACGAGGAGGCACGGGGGAGCGTCGCTCGGGCCGCCCGGGAGGACGTAGCGACGCAGCTTGAAGATTGGGCTCTGGTCGACGATCTCGTACGGCGCACCGTAGTCGGGCGCGAGCTGACCGAGCCTCAAGAGCTCGAGCGCGTTCTTGGTCGACGAGGAGAGGCGTCGGCCGAAGCGCAGTAGGCGCCTCCTCGACTTCGCTTGGAGCTTCACGGAAGGCCGAAGGTACACCTCCGCGAAGGTCACGTCACCCAAGCGGCCATGGGTACGCTTTAGGCGCGGCGGAGCTCGAGGAGGGTTATCTCTGGCGGGGCGCCGACGCGCATGGGCGGGCCCCAATAGCCGGTGCCGCGGCTCGTGTAGACGGTGAGGTCTCCGAGCTTGTCGATGCCGGCGACGAACGGTTGATCGAGCTTCACGAAGTAGTTCCACGGGAAGATCTGTCCGCCGTGGGTATGGCCCGAGAGCTGGAGACCGACCCCCGCCTTCGACGCGAGCTCGGCTTGCTTCGGTTGATGCGCGAGAAGCACCAGCTCACGCGTGGGGTCGCGCCCCTCGAGCGCGCGCGCGAGATCGGGTCCGTGATCGCCGCCGAACTCTTTGGCGCGCCAATCGTCGACGCCCGCGAGATCGAAGCTCGTGTCGCCTTCGCCGATGGAGACGCGCTCGTTGCGGAGGACCGTGATCCCCATCGCACGCAGGTGGGCGATCCATTCGTCGACGCCCGAGTAGTACTCGTGGTTGCCGGTGACGAAGTAGACGCCGTGCTTCGCGCGGAGGTTCTTCAATGGAGCGACGTGCTGCGCGAGATCGGCGACCGTGCCATCGACGAGATCGCCGGTGATCGCGACCAGATCGGGCTCGAGACCATTGACCGTCTCGACGACACCCGCGAGCCATTCACCGCCGATCGTCGGACCGATGTGTACGTCGCTGAGCTGCACGAGCCGAAAGCCGCCGAGGCTTTCCGGAAAGCGCTTGAGCGCGATCTTCACGCGCTCGACCGAGACGGTGCCGCGCGCCGACGAGACGCCGTACACGCCAAGGACACTTGCCGCTCCTGCGATGCTGCCAGCGAGCGCGCGGCCGAGGAACGTGCGACGCGCCGGATCGTCGGGCAAGACGCTCAGCTGAGTGAGGCCGAATGTCCCGATCCGGATCACTTCGGAGCCGACGGTCAGAAAGAACATCAACACGACCAACCCGAGCCACGAGAAGCCGACGAGGCCGACGACCGAGCCGACCGATCGCGGCAGAAAGCGCGCGCCGATGACGGTCGCGGGCGTGAGGAGCGCGAACGCGGCGATCGCTAACCCGAACCCTCGCTCCAGGCCTGGGCTGAGCGACGAGGCCTTGATCAAGCGCGCGTAGAGGTAATAGTGAACCCCGCCGACGATGGCGGTGATCACGGCGAAGAAGACCACGTAGCCCGACCAAGATCGCATCGCGGATCAGACTAGGGGTGCGCCTGGCCGTGTCGAGGGGCTTAGCGATACTTCACACGTCCGACACACGAGCCACGCACGCCGATCCGTGTGTCGCGTACGCCTCGCACACTCGACGTGAGACGACGACGACGACGACGACGACAGCGACAGCGACAGCGACGACGACGACGACGACGACGACGACGACGACGACGACGACGACGACGACGACGACCCCGAGATTGCACACTCGACATTGAGCTGGTCCCGTGTCATGCGCTTCCGTCCTTTTTTTTAGGCTGGTCGCCATCACACATGACGAAAATCGCACTCCCGACGAAGCCCCCGATTCAGAAGCGTCCCGAGCCGCGGCACGCCCCCGATTCCAACAAGACGGCTGAGCCGATCGAAGCGAGCAGCGCTGCAGATCAGGTCGTCGCCGAGGAAGAAAAGATCCTCGCGCGGGTGCTCGATTTTCTCTCCACGTACCGACCGTCGAAGCCTCCTCCGATCGCCGACTACGAGGCCGACCTCATCGCTTTGCGCGACGAGATCGCCGTCGCTCGCCTCGAAGACGTCCCCGCGCTCATGCAGCAGATGGAGCGCATCGCCGGCATCGCCGCGCGTCGTGTCGAGAACGTCGTCGAGCCGGTCGATCCGCAGTCGCCCTACTTCGGCCACGTGCGTCTTCAAGAAGAAGATCGCGGCACACGCGACGTGCTCATCGGCAAGACCACGCTCGTCGACGCTCGCGCCAACGTGCGCATCGTCGACTGGCGCCATGCTCCGGTGAGCCAGATTTATTACAAGTACGAAGAGGGCGCCGAGTACGAAGAAACGCTGGGCGAGCGCGAGGTCACGGGCCACGTGATCGCCCGACGCACCGTCACGATCCAGCACACCGACCTTCGTCGTGTCACGTCGCCGCAAGGCATCTTCGTCAAGGGCAAGACCGGCTGGCGCACCCTCTCGGTCGCCTCGACCGAGCTCGCCGGCGGGCAAGGCAAAGCCGTGCGTCCCAAAGACATGCGCGGCGTTCTCGGCATCGACGACACGGGGATCCAGCGCGACTCGCGCCACCTCCCCGAGATCGCAGCCCTCCTCGATCCGCGTCAGTTCGAGCTCATCTCGAAGACCGACTCGGGCCTCGTCGTCATCCAAGGCGGCGCCGGTAGCGGCAAGACCACCATCGGCGTGCATCGCCTCGCGTACCTCGCCTATCAACAGAAGAACCGCTTCACCGCCGACAAGATGCTCGTCGTCGTCGGAAGCCCCGCGCTCCGCGCCTACATCAGCGAAATGCTCCCGGCGCTCGGTCTCGAAGGTCTGCCTGTCGAGACCTACGGCGAGTGGGCCGAAGAGCAGCGTCGCAAGCATTTCCCCTGGCTCGAGGCCGAGGTCGAAGACTCCACGCCGAGCGTGGTCACCCGCTACAAGACGCACCCGGTCATGCTCCGTCTTCTCGAAGCGCGCGCGACCGAATACGCGATCGATCCGAAGACACGCAAAGACTCGCGCGGGGCGCTCTGGCTCTGGGCCGAGCTCCTCACCGACTTCGAGTCGGTGAAGGCCGCCTTCGCGAAAGCCCCCGATGCAGACTTCCCCGAGTCCGACATCAAGCGCGCCTGGCGCTGGTGCTCCGATCGCTGCCCCGCAGTGCTCGATCTCGATCCGGGCGATCGCGCCGAGCGCAAAGCCGCTGCCGACGCCGAGCCGGCCGAAGAGCTCGAGGAGCACGAGCTCGGAGCCGATCAGAAGGCGCTCGGATCCGACGAGCGAGCCAAGCTCGACATCGAAGACGACGCTCTACTCCTGCGCATCTACCAGAAGATCAAGGGCGAGCTTCGCAAGGGCAAGAACCCGCTCGTCTACGAGCATCTCTTCGTCGACGAAGCGCAAGATCTCTCGCCGATCGATCTCGCCGTGCTCGTCAACTGCGTCCGCGAAATGCCCCAGAAGGGCATGGAAGGGATCGTACACCGCTCGGCGACCCTCGCCGGAGACACCGCGCAGCGCATCCACATGGACTCGGGCTTCAAAGATTGGCGCGCCGTGCTCGACGACCTCGGTCTGTCGCGCGTCGACATCGAGCCGCTCCGCATCGCTTACCGCTCGACCAAAGAGGTTCTCGACGTCGCGCGCTTCATCCTCGGGCCGCTCGCCGATCCGACGCCTCCGCACGCTCCGAGGCACGGAGCTCCGGTCGAGCTGCACGAGTTCCCCAGCGCCGGCGCAGCGGTCGCATTCCTCGGTGACGCGCTTCGCCCGCTCTTCTCGCGCGAGCCCAACGCGAACGTCGCCATTCTCGCGCGTCATCCCGAGCAGGCCGACGCGTATCACCAAGCGCTCAAGATGTCCGACATTCCGAATCTGCGTCGCATCAAGGCGTTCGAGTTCGCCTTCCGACCAGGCGTCGAGGTGACCGACATTCGTCAGGTGAAGGGCCTCGAATACGATTACATCGTGCTCGTCGACGTGAACGCGACGACCTATGGCACCGACGACGAGTCGCGCCATCTGCTCCACATCGGCGCGACACGCGCGGCGCATCAGCTCTGGATCATCACGACCGGCGAGCCGAGCCCGCTCATTCCCGATTGGCTTCGCGAGTGAGCCGTCGCCGACGGTGCGCTCTCTTCACCGAGCGCGCCTTGGGGCGAATGCCGAGACCTAATAGCTTTACGCAGAGGATTCGACTGGTTGGGCCTCGGTCGATTTCCGAACAACTCGGAGCCCGAGGATCCAACAGGAAGACATGAAGGCCTGAGGATCGCTCGACCGCAGTGATCAGGGTCCGCGTCGTTTTCACGGGCAAATTTTCCGCCTCCTTGTCTTCCTGTTTCAATTCTCGCCTGCGCAAGAGCTGCGCCGTGTGGCGTGCTCGTCATTCCATCGAACGGTGTTCGCACCGCCGTGCCGAACGAGCCGATCAGAGCTATGAAATGCGCGACGTCGACATCGCGTCGAAGGAATGCGGGAGCATGACCGACAACATCCCCCTCCGTGCTCGCATGGTCGAGCACCAGCTCGTGGCCCGCGGCATCGACGACGCGCTCGTCCTCGACGCGTTTTACTCGGTGCCTCGCGAAGACTTCGTCCCCGAAGCGCTCGCCCATCAGGCGTACCTCGATGGCCCACAGTCGATCGGCGACGGCCAGACGATTTCGCAGCCGTACATCGTCGCATTGACGGTTCAGGCCCTCGCGTTAAAAGGCGGTGAGCGCGTGCTCGAAATCGGTACGGGCTCCGGCTACGAGGCTGCGATCCTCTCTCGCATCGCGAAAGACGTCTTCACCGTCGAGAGGATCGCGCGCCTCGCAGAGACCGCGACCGACCGTCTCGCGCGGCTCGGCTACCACAACGTCCACGTCCTCTGCGGCGACGGCACGCTCGGATGGGAGGCTCAAGCGCCGTTCGACGGGATCGCCGTTTCTGCGGGAGGCCCGAAGATCCCCGAGGCACTGGTGAGGCAGCTCACCCTCGGCGGTCGTCTCGTGATCCCGGTCGGCGCCGACCACGCACCGCAGCGGCTCATCCGCGCGACACGAACCAGCGAGAATCAATGGATCGAGAAGATCCTCTGCAATGTCCTCTTCGTCCCCCTCATCGGTCGAGAAGGATGGGCGAGCAACGAAGAAGCGTACGAGCGGTCACGACCGGTCATCGACGATGGCGCCGAGGGCTCGAGGCGGACACACCCTCACAAGCACCACTGACCCCGAGCTCTTCGCCGTCGAATCGCGAGAGCCCGCGGCACTCCCGTTCCTGTCCCCGGCTATTCCGCCGATAGCATCGTGAGACCGGCAGCCTCGTCTCTGCGCTCCTCAGCCTTCAAAAGTAGGCTTCGGTGCTCGTTCCTCGGGCAAAAGGCTCACTTCGGTCTCGACGGAATATCGATCGACTCATTGGTACGCGGGCCCCTACGAGCCGCGCCCAGCGGTCGAGAGGAGAGAAACAAGAAGAAGGTTGAAAGGTGAGAGGAAGCAAAGAGGGGTTGGTCAGCCGAGGAGAAGGGCTATGCGTTCGGCGGCGCGGGTGGCGAGGGCCATGATGGTGACTTGCGGGTTGACGCCGATGGAGCTCGGCACGACCGAGCCGTCGACGACGTACAAACCCGGGCAGTCGTGGACTTGGTGGTTGGTGTCGACCACCGAGGTGCTCGGGTTCTTGCCCATGCGCGCCGTACCGAGCGGGTGATAGGCCGATAGGTCGAAGTCGCTCGGGCGGAGACGCGCCGCGAGAAGGGCGTGGAGCTCGTGAGGTGACGATAGAGTCGCAAAGCGCGCCACAGGCGTGTGGACACGCGTGGCGCCGGCCGCGAAGAAGATGCGCGAGAGAATGTCGACGCCTCTTCGCAATCGCGCGACTTCGCGGTCGCCGAGATCGTACGTGATGAACGGCTGACCCGAGATCGTTCGCACGGCGCCGTTCGAAGAGTCTTCGATCATGAAGCCGAAGCTCGCGACGCGATCGAACCCTTCGGCGAGCCGAACGAGCTCGGGACCGTGGTGTTGCATCACGGCGAGCGCCATTTCGAGCGGCATCGCGGCCCCTTCGAAGAGAATGCCTTCGTCTCGGTAATCCTCGATTCCATAGCCTTGGGGAATGCCGCCCCAACCTTCGATGCGCTCCTCGAGCTCGGCCAGCATGCCGACCGCGGGATGAATCGAGAGGTTTCGCCCGAGCTGTCGCGAGGCGCGCCCCAAGCCGCTCTTTTCGAGAATGCCCGGTGTCATGATGGCGCCACCGGCGACGATCACTGCGCGCGCTCGGACGGTGACTTTTCGACCGGTGTTGGTCTCGGCGACGACTCCGACCGCGCGACCGCCTTCGACCAGAATTTGCGAGGCGGCGCATCCCGTGAAGAGCTCGGCGCCTGCGCTCAAGGCCATAGGCATGTACGAGACGTTGGTCGAACGCTTCGCGTCGGTGGGGCAACCGAAGACGCATACGCCTTTACCGTCGCAATCGGGCGCATTGCGTTTCAAGGGCCCGTGGCTTCGAAGACCGAGCGCCTCGCAGCCTCGGGCGATGACGCGTGCATTGCCACCCAAGAGCTCGGGCCGGGCGCGCGCGACGCCGAGAATCGATTCGACACGCTCGTCATGGCGAGCGAGCTCGTCGGGAGCGAGCTCGCCGAGCCCGAGCTCGTGGCGCCACCGAACGAGGACGCGATCGGGGGCTCGAAAACAGGTCCCCGAGTTGACCGTCGTCGACCCTCCCACGGTCTGGCCCATCGGCATCGGGATGAGGTTGTTGCCGACCGTGAAGGTCGTTCCGGCGCGGCGATAGAGAGAGCGCTGCATCTCGAACGGACGGCCCGAAAAATCGCGCCGGTCGAAGTAGCTTCCTTCTTCGATGAACGCGACGCCGAAGCCCGTGGGCCTTCGAAGGGTCACAAGGGCGGTCGGTCGCCGCTGCATTCGTCGAGGTATGCGCGGGCCGCGTCTTCGACTTTCACGGCTCGACCCGCGTCGTCGACGCGTGCATCCCACGCCGTGATCACGTGGTGCTGCTACCGACCCGGTGCGGGTGTACGATCTTCTGCTGATGAAGGATGTAAGCAAGACCGCCGACTGGCTCGTCCGTGGTGCCCAGGGCTGCCCCAATCCCGTCGCGCTCCTTCAGCGAATGTGTCCAGAGCTCGTGGAGGCCGGCATCCCGGTCGCTCGCGCGGCGGCCTTCGTGCGCACGCTGCATCCGCACATCATGGGTCGGCGATTCACGTGGGTCCCCGGCGAGAAGGTCGTGATCACCGAAGCGAGCTACACCTGGCTCAGCTCACCCGATTTTCTTTTCGGTCCGGTCGCGCGGGTCGTCGAAACCGGCGTTCCATTTCGTGCTCGGTTCCTCGACGGTGGCGACTTCGGAGGCGTGCGCGTCCAGAGCTTCATCGACGAGGGGTTCACCGATTACATCGCGCTGCCGATGACCTTCATCAGCGGACAGGTACATCCAATCACGCTCGCTACGAAGCATCCCGACGGTTTTTCCGACGACGACATTCACGCGCTCGACGTCGTTCTGCAGCCCCTGTCACGCATGGCCGAGATCTTCGCGCTCCAACGAACCGCGGCGACCCTCCTCAACACCTACGTGGGTCGCAATGCCGGTGAGCGAATCATGGCCGGTCAGATCAAGCGTGGCGACATCGACTCGATGCGCGCGGTGATCTGGTTTTCTGATCTGCGCGGCTTCACGTTGCTCGCGGATCAGGTCCCTCCGGCCGAGCTCATCGCGATGCTCAACGATCTGTTCGAATGCCAGGTCCCGGCGATCGAGAAGTTCGGGGGCGAGGTTCTCAAATTCATTGGCGACGGTCTCCTCGCGATCTTTCCGATCGATCCCGGAGGCAAGACGCCCGAGGAGCAGACCGAAGCCGCGCTCGCGGCGAGCGACGAGGCATTGGCCTCGCTCGCCGTGCGCAATGAAACGGCGACCAGCAAAGGCGGTCGCGCGCTCAAGTTCGGTCTCGCGCTCCATCTCGGCGACATCGCGTACGGAAACATCGGCGGCTCGGGGCGCCTCGACTTCACCTGCATCGGCACGGCCGTGAACGTGGCCGCGCGCCTCGAAGGCATTGCAGGGAAGATGGGCAAGTCGCGCGTCATCAGCGCCGACATCGCGAAGCTCACCACGCGCGCCACCGAAGCCCTCGGCGAGGTCGATTTGAAGGGCGTGGCGCTGGCCCAAACCGTATTCGGCGTTTGAATCTACCTGGCAAGTCGAAGGCGCCTCGATTCGCACCGTTCTCGTGGCGATCGAGAACCTCGCTGGCACAAACGGCGTGAAGGCCGTCATGGAGAAGCTCTCTCTCGCTTCGCGCAAGCTCCTCGAGGGCCCGATTCTCGTCTCGACATTCTTCGCTGCGAGCATTTCGAGCGAAATTCATCTCGGTATTCGTCAGACGATCTGGCACCGCAACTGGGCTATGAATCGCAAAGTCGGCGCCGCTGATCTGGGTGCGGTAGGCCATCCATTCGCGAGCGACTGGTTTTCGCGGCTCAAGCGATTGGGTCGTCGCGCGAGAGTCGCGAGTCACGCAGTGAACGATTGCTCGATGCTGGTGAGGTCGGTCGCCGTGAGCGAGAGGGAGGGAGCTTTCGCGGAGTCGACGATCGATTCGCTGCGCCGGGCGCCGGGGATGGGAATGACGACAGGGCTCTTGTGGAGCATCCACGCGAGGACGAGGCGATGGGGCGAGACGCCGCGGGCTTTGGCTTCGAGAGCGAGCTTGCCGACGCTCGACAGGTCTTGGGCTCCCTTGGCGCCGCCGAAGGGTGAGTAGGGCAGAAACGCGATGCCGTGCTTCGTGCATGCCGCGAGGACGCCGTCTTGCTCGGGGGCGCGGTGCTGGGGGTTCCAGCGGTTCTGGACCGACACGACGGGAACGATCGCGCGCGCCTCTTCGAGCTCGGCGGCCGAGACGTTCGACAGGCCGACGTTTCGAATCTTTCCGGCTTCGCGGAGACGCGCGAGGGCGCCGACGCTCTCGGCGAACGGCACGGCAGGATCGGGCGCGTGCAGCTGGTAAACGTCGATCGCCGAGACGCCGAGCGCCTTCAAGCTCGCCTCGCAGGCGTGTTCGAGGTGCGACGGGCTCGCGTCGCGCGTCCATGCGCCCTTCGGACGGCCGAGCCCCCCCTTGGTCGCGACGATTGCCTTCTCGGCTCGCCCGTGGAGCGCCTTGCGCACGAGCCTTTCGTTGTGTCCGAGCTCGCTGTCATCGAGGCAGTACACATCGGCGGTGTCGATGAGCGTCACCCCCGCGTCGAGCGCTGCGTGAATGGTTCGAACGGCCTGGGCCTCGTCGGGCCGCCCCGTGATCGACATGTACATGCCGCCGAGACCGACAGGAAACACCGAGAAAGGACCGATGGAACGCGCGGGTTGAGCCGTCATGTGGAGCCTCCAGAGGCCAGACGTACCACGACGTGCAAGAAGGCGTTGACATGAGGAGCGCCCTGACTAGAGTCCCGATTGCGCGGTGGAGCAGCCTGGTAGCTCGTCGGGCTCATAACCCGAAGGTCGTAGGTTCAAATCCTGCCCGCGCAACTATCCCGTACCACGATGCGGGCCTCCCTCGAGGGCTCCCTTGAGGGCCTCCATTGGGGGACCTTGCGGGGCATCGGCTACAGCGACACGAGCCCTCTCCGGCGACGGGGGGGGCTTTCGTGATTCTGGGACGCGCTGTGGCGGGCGGGAGCTACAAGGCTAACGATCGACACGCTCACGAGGAGCTGAAGCCGCGTGCGTTCGTCGCCGCTTCCCAGAAAGACGAGCTCTACAATCTCGACCTTCGGCCCTGCGATGCGCAGCTGTTCTTCAACTACTGGAACAAGCACGGGACGTTCGGGACGTGGACGCAGATACTCGCGGACTTCGCACGCGGACGGCGTTGAGGGCGATCATGAGCCCGTGTGCGCTCGAGAAATCGGGTGCGGCTCCTCCCCCTGGCAGCTCGACCCGAGGACGACGTTGACCACGTGGGCGCCAACAGCCCCGGAACGCGCGGTCACGCAGAAGACTTTCGGCGGCGCTGCATGAACAAGCTCGCGGAGGACCCCGGCGGGGACCGGCGCAGCGATTTGAACCTACGAACGACGACGACGCGGCTCGGTCGACGTCACCGATGCACGCTCGAGCGGGCGAAAATGGTGACCATGGCCCGGCCCGCCCAGCCTGCGCGCCTCGGCGTGGGACGACTCGCGCACGACGAAAATGCTCATCATCGCGAGCGGGAGGTGTCGTTCGTACGCAACGGCATCGTCGACCCAGCGCGCGCGTGGGCTGGTTTGACGGGCGGCCTGCTGGTATGCAGGACTCTACCATGATGGCCCTTCCAAAACGTTCGGCCCAGGAGCTCCTGACCGTCGGCGACGCGGCGGCGACTCCCGGCTTGTCCGTACAGATGGTGCGCGTCCTCCACGCGCAAGGAAAGCTTCGCGCCTCCGTCAGGCCTGGCGGGTACCGTCTGTTTCGCCGGTCGGATGTGGAACGCCTCGCACGCGAACCAAGCAGGCGAGCATGAACGACGAGCAACGGGCACACCCCACTCCGGCGCGACGAAATGCGCCCGAGGAGATCTTCGCGGACGGCGGCGAAATGGGCGCGCTCTTGCGCGCGCACGACTGGTCGGCGACCGCGCTCGGCCCGGCATCGGGATGGTCGCACGCGCTTCGCACGACAGTCGGGTTGCTCCTGAGAAACCGGTTCCCGATGCTCCTCTGGTGGGGGCCTGGGTTCGTGCAGATCTACAACGACGCGTATGCGCCGATCCTCGGCGTGAAGCATCCTGATCGTGCGCTCGGCCAACCCGTTTCAGAGTGTTGGAAAGAAATTTGGGAGGTGATTCGCCCGATGATCGAAGCTCCGTTCCGCGGCGAGCCTGCGACGTGGAGCGATGATCTTGAGCTCCTCGTGCACCGAAAGGGTTTCACCGAGGAAGCACACTTCAAGTTTGCCTATAGCCCCGTTCCCGACGAGTCGGTGCCTTCCCGCATTGGCGGCGTGCTCGCGACCGTCGCTGAAACGACGGCCGAGGTGTACGGTCGCCGTCAGCTCGCGACGCTCGGCGCTCTCGCGCGGCAAGCGGCGGAGGCGAAGACCGCCCTCGAAGCGTGCGCAATGGCGGCGCGCACGCTGGAGGCGGACACGCGTGACATCCCATGCGCGTTTTTCTACCTCGTCGATGGAGGCAAGACGGCGCGCCTCGTCAGCACGGCTGGTTTCGCCGACGCGAG
>JAYUUB010000063.1:0-17473 GCA_043755175.1 Polyangiaceae bacterium
CTTCGACAGCGCAAAGGAGTCACGGCTGCGATTGCCAAGAGCATGGTCTCGAAGAGCAACTACTTCGGCTGCATGATGCTCGAGCGCGGCCACGCCGACGGAATGATCACTGGATTGATGCTCAACTATCCCGAATCGATTCGTCCGGCGCTCCAGGTGCTCGGCCTTTCACCCGGGGTCAAGGTCGCGGTCGGCATGTACATGATGGTCCTCAAGAACTCGGTGAAGTTCTTCGGCGACACGGTGTTCAACGTCGATCCCGATGCCGACACGCTCGCCGACATCACCGTGCAGATCGCCGATGCCGTGTTGGCGCTCGGTGTCACGCCGCGGGTCGCGATGATCTCGTATTCGAACTTCGGATCGGTCGCGCACGCCGAGGTTCGCAAGATTCAACGCGCGCTCTCGGTCGTCCGCGAGGTTCGTCCCGATCTCGAGATCGATGGCGAGATGCGTCCGGAGATCGCGCTCGATCCCGAACGGCGCCGCGAACACTACCCATTCTCAACTCTCACCAAAAGCGCCAACGTGCTGGTGTTCTCGTCGCTCTCTGCTGGCAATGCGGCCTACCAAACGCTGAAGGCGCTCGGCGGAGCGTCTGCTGTCGGTCCCATCCTCCTCGGCATGGCCAAGCCGTTCGCCGCGATGCCTCTCGATTCGACGGTCGAAGACATCGTCAACATGACCGCTTACCTCGTGACCTCGACCGAGCGCGCCCAACGCGTCAGCGGTGCGCCTCCGGCTGCGGACCAGTAGGCCCCGTCCTCGTAGCTAGTCGCTCCGATTCGCCGGCGATTCCTAGGGTCTCCTTCTCGCTCCGAAAAGAGATGGCGCAACGTTGACAGTTCCAACTGTCACCGTTACAAGTGGGACATCGTTTGGCGACACGCCGCGCGGTGGAAGCGTCCGCCGCGCGTAACGAAGGAGCTCATCCATGACGATCGAATCGACCGGCGCCGTCGCGCCGGACAAAAGAGTCTTGCGTGCTGACTCAGTCGTGCGAGGTGCGACCGAGGGCCACGCAACCCACAAATCGAAGGGCGCCGAGGCCGCCGGCGATTTGTTCTTTCTGCCCGACGAGGAGCGCCTCGCGCGTTTCGGTCAGGCGCTCGATGCGGTTCGCCGTCGCTCCGAGGCGCGCATGGGAGAGGAAGACGTGCGCTACGTGAAGAAGCTTCGTCGCTTCTCGACGGCGATGGAGATCGTCGGGCGCGGCCTCGTCCATTTGAGCTTCGAGCCCATCGGTTTCGGAGTCGGCGTCCTCGCGCTCTGGCTCCACAAGCAGCTCGAGGCGATCGAGATCGGACACACCGCCTTGCACGGCGCTTACGACCGACTTCCCGAGGCCCGAGCCTTTCATTCGAAGAGCTTCTCGTGGGACGTCCCCATCGACGAAGAGAGCTGGAAGAGCGGCCACAACGTCAAGCACCACGGAAACACCAACGTCGACAAGCGCGATCCCGACATCAACTTCGGGCCCATTCGACTCACCCGAGAGACGCCGCACTCGGCCTACCATCGATTTCAGCTGCCCTTCGCGCTGTTCATTCTATGGCCCAATTTCACGGTGCTCATGAATCTCCATTTCACGGGGCTGACCGACGTTTACGTGCCGAACCATCGCGACGGCCACCTCGACGTCCTCGATGATCGTTCGTGGAAGAGCATCGGAATCGCCCATCGTCGGGCGTTCCGAAAGTACGTGCCTTACTACCTCAAGAACTACGTCTTCTTTCCAGCGCTCGCGGGGCCCCTCTTCTGGAAGGTGCTCCTCGGCAACTGGCTCGCCGAGACGATGCGTGACGTCTACTCGGCAGCGACGATCTTCTGCGGACACGTCGGCGACGAAGTCGCGAGCTACCCGGTGGGGACGCGCGCTTCGGGCCGCGGCGCCTGGTATGCGATGCAGGTCGAAGCCAGCAACAACTTCGAAGTGAGCCGTCCCGTCGCGATTCTGTGTGGCGGCCTCGAGCTACAAATCGAGCACCATCTCTTCCCCAAGCTGCCACCTCACCGATTGCGCGAGATAGCCCCGGAGGTGCGTGAAATCTGCGCGCAGCACGGAGTGACGTACCGGAGCGCTTCGTGGGGAACGACGCTCTGGGCGGCTCTTCGGTCGATCGCCCGCCTCTCACGCGAGACGCCCGAAGATCGAACACGCGCCGTCGCGCGCGCCGCAGCCTGACGCGCGATGGAGGAACTGGTACGAGCCGAGCAGCCGACCATGACGACCGCCGAGACCGAAGCCGTCGAGTACACGATTGACGATCTCGCGAGCGTCTCCGAAGTGCCCAGCCGAACGATTCGCTTCTACCAATCTAAAGGGGCGCTCCAAGCTCCGAAGATCAAGGGGCGCGTCGCCTTCTACGGGCCAGAGCACATCGAGCGCCTGAAGCTCATCGCGACGCTCCAAGACCGAGGATTGCGCATCGACGCGATCCGCGATCTGGTCACGCGCATCGATCGCGGAGAGCTCGATCTCGGCGAATGGTTAGGGCTCGAGCAGCAGCTTCAGGCGTCGTGGGTCAACGACCGACCGCGGACGGCGACCGAGGCTGAGCTCTACGAGCTCTGTGGGCGCAAGCGCGCAGGGCTCATCGCCGACCTGGTCCGAGTGAAGCTCGTCCAGCGGCATGGCGACACGTTCATCGTGAAGAGCCCCGCGTTGCTCCATTCCGCGATGAAGCTCGAGGCAGCAGGCGTCGATCTGTCGGTGGCTGCCGGAGCTGCGGAGATCTTGCGCAAGCACCTCGGTCGCCTCGCCAACGACGTCGCGGCGTACTTCTTCTCGCGCGTCGGCGAAGGGATCGGGACCGGAGACCACGAGCCCGATCTCGCCGAGGTCTTCCGCGCGCTGCGGCCCGCCGGAATGGAGAGCGTTCGCGTGGTCTTCGGCCAAGAGATGGAGCGCGTTCTCCGCGAGCATGTCGAATCGGGCAAGACGGCCAAGCTGCCCCGCCCGAAGAAGAAGCGGGTGACGAAATAGCTCGGTCCGGCGCGTCGATTTCGGACGACACCCGAACGAGGCTGCGCTCTCGCCATGTGCCCGCCGAGAGAAGAGCATTCCAGCTTCCGAGTAGACGCTTTCAACCGCGACCGTTCCGGTCGAAGCTCGGCGCATGAAATCTCTCCGTGGTGACGAGCTCGACTTGAACGACGCGCCAGCGCGTGGGGTCGACCTGTTCTTCATCGACGGAAACAACCTCGCATACCGAGCCTTTCACGCCCTTCCGCCCGAGCTCGCGACTTCGCGCGGCGAGCCGACCAATGCGATTTTGGGCTTCGCCAACATGCTCTTCAAATTGGTGGTCGATTACCATCCGCGCGGCGTCGCGGTGGCGTGGGATAGGCGTCCCGTGGCCCGCATCGAGGCGCACGCAGAGTACAAGTCGCAGCGCAAGCCCATGCCCGATCTCTTGCGAGCGCAGTTCCCCTCCTTCGTCCCGCTCGTCGCGGCGTTCGGCTACCCCAATCTCTCCTATGAAGGCTGGGAAGCCGACGATGTCGTCGCCACCTTGGCCGATCGCACCGACCGCGCGGGCCTTCGTGCATGCGTGGTCTCGACCGATCGCGATGCCTTTCAGCTCGTGACCGAACGCGTCTGTCTCATGATGACGCCGCGGGGAGTGACCGACGTGCTCGTCTATACGCCCGAGCGCGTTCGCGCTCGCTATGGCATCGGCCCCGAATCGATCACCGACTTCATTGCATTGAAGGGCGACTCGGCCGACAACATCCCGCCCGTACCCGGGATTGGCGAGAAGACCGCCTCCGAGCTTCTCCAGCGCTTCGGATCACTCGAAGGAGTCATCGCGCACGCCGCCGAGTTGCCGCCAGCCAAACGGCGCGCGATCACCGAGCATGCCGACGCCGCTCGCGCCTCCAAAGCCCTCGCCACGGTGCGGCGCGATCTCGAGCTCGATTGCGATCCGGCGAAGCTCGTTCTCACTCGGCCCGATCGCTCGGGGCTCCGTGCGATGTGCGAGCGTTTCGAGCTCAAGAATCTACTCGGCCGTCTGCACCTGCTCGATCCGACGCTCGCTTCATGAGCGCCGGAGACTCGACGAGCGCCAAGGCGGGACGAAGAGCCGCAAAGGAGGTCATGGAGCCCATCATGGTCATCATCACCAAGGCGGTGGTGGGCCGCGGCCGGTGGCATCGGTGCGGCGCTTTCATCGGCCGTCGCGACCGTGGACCAGGCGCTCGGCGGTGGCTCGGCTGCACCGGCTGCGCAAGCCGCGCTCGCAACCACGGCGACAGCGACCAAGTAGGCCTGAGCGCCCGAGAAGCTCGAAGCCAACGACGAGAAACGATCAATGGTCGTTCCTTTCTCGTCTTCGTTTCGATTCGAGCGCGAGCTCACTCGGGATCACAGAATGCCGAGTCGGATACCCACGTAGCCCGCGACGTGGGCCGGCGTGGAGCGGCCGAAGCTCGAACCCCGGACGCGGAATACCGTGCCGCTCGGAACGAGATCACCGTCGACACCCAGATCGAGTCCGATCATTTCGGAGAACATCCATGCGATCTCGACGCCGGCGCCGATCCCGGGTTCTACACGTCCGCCCGAATCACCGGTCCCCGCGTCGGTGACCGATGCGCCAGACCATGCGGCGAGCCCTTGCAATCGACCTTCGACGGCGAGGCTTCTATCGAGAACGGCGCCTCGAATGCCAATCCCTCCTCCCACCGTGACCCAGCGCGCGAGCAGACCTCGAGCGTCGGTCGGCCGAACGGTGAACGACGTGTCGACGTGGAGCAGGAGGGGCGTTCGCGGAACGAGCAAGCCGATGCGCGCGAGCGCTCCGGCGCGCGGGCCCCCCCGCTCCAGCCCGTTGCCGACGAGGACGGCGACATCGAGAACGAGCCGCTCGAACGGCGGTTTTGGTACGAGAGGTGGAGACCGCTTCACCGACGGAGTCGTCACGACGGCTGGTTTTTCGGGTTGTACCGACATGGGATGCGCCGCTGCCTCCCGATCGCTCACGCGTTCTGCTTCGCCGACCAGCGTCGCTGCGACGAGGCCGATCGATCGCCAACGCTCCACAGGGGGGTCCTGCGGTAGAAAGCGGAGCGAGCGCTCCGACGCGACGCCTCGCACGACCAACGAGAGCTTCGCGACCAGATGGTCTGGATCCCACACGACCGACGCTCGAGGGGTGTCGCGCGGTGCATTGCTCGTGTTTGCGAACACGCAGCGCCCTTTCACGGCCGCCGCCGAGCACGCCTCGACCATGGCGTTCGCCAGCTCGGGCGGTGCGCTCTCGGCAGCCTCCAGGATCAGGACCACGTCGTCCACGCGGAGATCCTACCCAACCCGCGGTGCGAGCCGGGATCGCAATCGCAGCCACGGCATGCCTGCTCGAGTCGACCTCGCGGTACCATGGGGAGGGAGTGATGTTTCATCGACCGAGAGGCGTGACGAGAGATGAGCTTCGCGAACTGCTCGCCGCGGCGGGCGTGCTCGTCGGCGCCGCCGCTTGGCTTTGCTGCGGCGCCGACGGGTACGTCGACCTCCTCGGGCACGGAGGGAGAGGCGGCAACACCTCGACGACCGGCTCCTCGAGCTCGACCGACGGTTCGACAGCGAGCTCGTCGTCTTCGAGCGGAGGCGCTGGTGGCGGCTGCGCAGGGGCGCTGTCGCTTTGCGGCGGCGCGTGCGTCGACCTGGCGAACGATCCGATCCATTGCGGCGACTGCCAGGCGCAATCTTGCTTGCACTATCAGTATTGCCAAGGGAGTGCCTGCTACTGCCGACCCGGGATGACGCTATGCAATGGAAGCTGCGTCGATCTGGCCTCGAATCCAGACCATTGCGGTCATTGCAACAACCCTTGCAACGCCGGCGACAAGTGTGAAGCGATGGCGTGCGGCCCTACGCCCTGCACAGCCGCGCTCACCGGGTGTGCTGCCGCCAATGGGCGCACGGCTTGCGTCGACCTAGCCAACGAATATCCGTTCTGTGGGGCTTGTGGAATCGTCTGCGCCGTCGACGAGGTTTGTGCCGGCAACCATTGCCAACGCTATGAGCCTGCGGCCCCGTGCACGGCGTGTCCGTGCAATGCGTGCGACGGTCTCGTCGGCGGACCGAGCACGTGTTGCTCGGGCCTCTACGGTGGAGTCGATCCCATCTGCGTAGCCGGCATGCACTGCCCCTGACATCGAGCTCGATCGCTCATCGACCGTGCGACAGGCGAGCCGCAGCCGAGGCTTTTTCGCTCTTCGCCTCGGCGGCGAGCGGCGAATCGGGGTACCGATGGAGGAGCTGGTCGCAGAAGCGAACGACGCCTGGGTCGTCACCCTTCTTACGCGCCGCCATCGCGGCCTGAAACAGACGATTCTGTTCGGCAAGATCACTTTCGGGGCTCGATCGATCCCCGGTGCGTCCGCTCGTGCGCGCTGACGGAGCCACAGACGGCGCAACGGACGGCGAGGACGGCGAGGACGGCGAGGACGGCGAGGACGGCGAGGACGGCGAGGACGGCGAGGACAGCCCCGTCGACGCCGACGACGACGGGAGGTTCGGAGGATTCGCGAGCGGGAGCTCTGCAGACGAGCGCGGTGCGACCCGACCACTCCCGACTTCCGAAAGACCCCGCGAGAAGACCTCAGAGATCCCGCTTGGGAGAACTGTTGGAGCCGCCGCTCTCGTCGAGAAGGCGCGGAGGCCGAACGCCGTCGCCGCCGACAGACAAACGACCGCAGCAATGAGGACCGCGACCGAGATGCGCCGTCGCCGTGCGCGCCGGGACTGCTCCTCGCGCATCATCGCCTGTATTCGACCCACGACGGCTCGCCGCGTGCGACCGGCTTCGTCACCATCGGTCGGAACGATTGGCGCGTCACGCCAGGCGCTCAAAGCCTCGAGGCCGGCGATCGAAGTCTCGTCGGGCTTCGGTGCCTCGAGATCGAAGTCCTCGTGATGGCTCACCGTGCCTCCTCCTCCGCCGCACGCGCGAGCCGCTCCAAGAGCTCTTTTCGTCCGCGGACGAGGCGCGATTGCGCAGCAGACACCGAGGTCCCAGTCAGCACGGCCATTTCGGTGAGCTCGTGGCCGAGCACGTCGTGCAAGAAGACTGCCTCGGCCTTGCCCGGATCCATTGCGGCGAGGTGCATTCGAACACGCTCTATTTCGCTTCGCACTTCGTGGCGCTCGACCGATCCGATCCCGATCGCCGCGCTGTCGGGTAGCTCGGAATGCTTGTCGATGAAACGACGCTCGGTGCGACGTGCGCGAAGCGCATTCATCCCGACGTGCGACGCGAGCGTGGCGGCCCAGGTGGTGAGCTTACACCCGCGAGCAAAACGGCCGGTCATGAGCGTCCGCAGGATTTGCTCGAAGGTCGCCTGCATCAGGTCTTCGTGATCGGTCTCCCGCCGACCAAACAAACGAAACAGCGCTCGATCGACCGTGGGCGCCAATCGATCGTAGAGCTCCGACGCGACGGCGCCATTGCCCGCGATGAGCCCCTCGATAAGTGCTTCATCGGTACGGACGATCACCGGCGTGGCGGGCGCTGGACGCACGAGCTCCAGATGTCCTCGCTGCACACGCTCACGAGGGCTCGGCACGCGACCATGGTAACCCAGACCTTCGAACAACAGGCAGATGCTCGTCGATTCATCGAGCGTCGACCGCCCAAGCGCGGCTTCGTTCGAGATTTGGAGAGCCCAAGCAGCCATCACGTCGGTCCTCACGGAAGGAGGGTGGTCAGCGCCTTCTCGTAGTCGAAACGGTCGTAGTAGCGAAACGTCATGTCCTCGTTCAAGACTTGAAGGCTCGGGTAGCTTCCTGGGTAGAGGGAATCGAACAAGGCTCGGTTGTCGTCGGCCAGCACCGTGACCTTGTCGTTGGGAAACTCGGCTGCCCATTTCACGGCCTGAGCCGGGCCCGCGGCCACGCCGGCGCCGTCCTCGAAGATGACGGTGATCCAATAGATGTCGCCCGAATTCACTCGATCACGAATCGAGGCGAATTGAGGCTTGGCGTCGAGCATCGAGGGCTTTCCTTCGAGCCATCCCGCCATGTCTTGGCACGCGCCGCACCAAAACGCGCTGAGATCGATCACGATGGGGCGACCGTGGAGCGCGAAATCGTAGAGGTCGACTTTTTGGCCATATTGATCGAAAGCCACGAGCCGCGGCACGACTGCACCCTTCGAAGGTGTCGCCGAGAACCCCGGATCGACGATCGAGTCTTTGTTTCGCTGGAAAGGCCAACCGCCCTGATAGATGCGACTCGACGGATCGAGCGGATTGGCGCCCACGAGAACTTCGTCGCCATCGAGGTATCCGTCGGCGTCGGTGTCGGGAAGATTCGGATTGGTGCCAGCAGTGCGCTCGTCGGCATTGCTGAGGTAATCGGCATCGGGATCGCCCGTCGGATCGCCAGAGCCGCCGCCTCCGCCTGGGCTTCCGCCGGTTGCGTCGTGGGCTGCGCACGCGACCGAGAGCGCAGCCGTCACGAATAGAATCGATGCTTTCTCGAGGAGGGGCATCGGCTACTCCATTCGGTTCAGCCAGACAGTTCCGGCTTTGCTGACTGCGGCGAAAGCGGCGCGTCCGCCGAGGCCCTTGGCTTGAGGTGTGCCGAGATCGCCGTCGGGTGCGGCGAGCTGGGTAGGCGCGCTCCAGGTGAGCCCGCCATCGGTGCTCGCAATCATCGCCGACTTTGCATTGCCGTTCACACCAGTCACGAAGAGATGTCCGGGAGCACCGGCTGCAATGGTCGGTTCATCGGCGGTGAATCCAGCGAGCGATGCACCGCCCGACCAAGTTGCGCCGCCGTCATTGCTCGTCGAGAGAAAGACCGAACCCGTGTTCGTCGAGCCTCGCACCGACCAGACGGCGAGCAAGCTGCCCGGCGTCGGCTCGGCGAGCCGCGGACCCTGCATGGGGCAGGTGCTCATCGTCCCCTCCGACGTCGACAAGGCGCCGAACTGGGTGAAGGTTCCCGCAGACGGAGCACGCGAGAGCCACATCTCGCGCGTGTCGGCGTCGTTGTTGCGGAAGGCGAGCAAGAGGTCACCGGCAGTGGTCAGCATCGTCTCGAGCGGGCAGCATTCGCAGGGGAGCCCCGGCGCGCCGCTGCTCGCCACCTCGGACACGTAACCCGCACTCTCGCGCGAAACGTACATGCGTGCGCCCGTCGCCGCATAGCCGTGCCACGCGACGGCGAGGGCCCCATCGGCGAGGAACAGTGCCTTCGGAAAATCGCGAAACGGCGTCGTGAGATCAGCGCCGACCATGCTCGGCGGTCCGAAGGCGAGGCTCGTGGTCGGCGAAGCATAGAGATAGATGTTGCCGGGCTGATCGTTGAACACGACCGCGACTTTTTCATCATTGGCGATGATGTACGGGTGACGCGCCATCGACACGAGCGGTGCGATCGACGCATCGTCCAGCATCACCGCCGCCCCGAACGTCTTGCCGCCGTCGGTCGACCGAGCGACGAACAAATCAGGGGAGCCGTTCATCGTGTCGACCCAGCTCACATAGAGGGTTCCGTCGGGAGCAATGGCGACGTCGGCCGACCCAGCGACCGCGGTTCCGCTGTGCGTGTCGACGCGCGACAAGCCCATCTGCACAGGCGCTCCGCCCGATCCGCTGCCGCTCGACGTGGTGGGTCCCATGCCAGAGGTGGTTCCGACGTTCGTCGTCGGCCCCGTGGCCGCGCCGCCGCTTCCCCCGTGCCCGAAGGTCGTATCCGAGCTGCCGCAGCCCGAAAACGCCGCAGAACCAGCCAATATCGTCACGGCAATCCAGACTTCTCGTCGTCGCATGTGGTGCGCTCCGTCTCGTGATGGGGTGCTGATGGAGCAATGGGTACCGCGAGCCCCAAGAGGCCAGGCAGGAACCGCACGATTTCCGGAAGGACCGATCGACGGCTAGTTTCATCGTGCACGACTGTGCACGTTCGTGCACTTGCGCCTCGCCCTCGAAGCGACGACCGCCGGACCGTCGAGATCGACCTCCCGTTGAACCGCCACTCGAACGAGCCCTCGAAATAGGCTCCACACGCTCAGTCGACGCTCACGAACCAAACGACTGCACAGGCGCGCTCCCTCGCGGAGCCGTTTTGACGGCGGGTTCCTCGTCGTTCGCGACGCTTTTCGATAAGCTCCAGGGACGTCGATGATGGGCCTCCAGACAGGGAGCGTGTTCGCGAGCAACTACGAGATCGTCCAACAGATCTCGGCCGGCGGCATGGGCGTGGTCTACGAGGTCGTCCACCTGGGCACGAGAAGGCGCCGCGCTCTCAAGATCATGCTCCCGCACATCGTGTCCGATCCTCGGATGCGCGAGCGCTTCTCGCTCGAAGCGACCGTCGCCGCAGACATCCAGAGCGAGCACATCACCGAGGTCTTCGACGCCGGCATCGACCCCGAGACGAAGTGCCCTTACCTCGTGATGGAGCTGCTCCGCGGCGAAGACCTCGGGGCACGCCTGAAGCGCGCCGAGAGATTCACGGCCGAGGAGACCGTGGCGCTGATGGAGCAGGCGGCGCGCGCTCTCGAGAAGACGCATGAGCGAGGGATCATCCACCGAGATCTCAAGCCCGACAATCTCTTCGTCACGCGACGCGACGACGGCGCGGCGTGCCTCAAGATCCTCGATTTCGGCATTGCGAAAGTCATCAATCAAGAGATGACCGGGCCCCAAGCCACGACGAGCACGTTCGGAACTCCCTATTACATGGCGCGCGAGCAGATCACGGGTGAGTCGGCGCTCATCGGCCCGTCATCCGATCTCTATGCCGTCGCTCACATCGTCTTTTCGATGCTGACCGGCGCTCCTTACTTTCAAGAAGAGGCACAGGCCAACGGCGGCAACGTTCTCGCCGTGCTCCTCGCGGTCGGCAAAGGGGCATCCGAAGCCGCGACGACACGTGCGCTCCGTCGCGGTGTGGAGCTACCGTCCTCGTTCGACGGCTGGTTCGCGCGCGCGACCGCGCTCTTTCCGAGAGACAGGTACCAATCGGCCCGCGCGATGATGGACGATCTACGCAGCATTCTGCGCGAGCCGCTCAAGATCGTCGGCCCGAACAATCTCGTGAAGCCTTCTGGCCCGGGTCAATCGGGCAACGCAGGCAGTGCATCCGCAGGCAATGCATCCGCAGGCAGTGCATCCGCGGGCAGTGCATCCGCAGGCAGTGGCTCGGTCGCAGCGCGCGGGGTCGGAAGCCAATCGGTCCCCGAGCTCCTCCACGACACGGGTGGCCCCCAATCGTTGACGAGCCGTGCTCAATCGAATGAACCGAAGAAGGGGTCGCGGGCCCCGTTGTTCATCGGCTTGGCCGTGCTGCTCGGCGCATCGCTCGGACTCGGCGCATGGCGATTCTCCGGCGGAGGAAGAGCGGCCACCCCGACGGCGCCAGAATCGAGACTCGAAGCGAAAGACGCGTCGACCCCAAGCGCATCGTCGAAGAACGCCGAGCCACCGACGGTGACGGTCTCGGCCGATCCTGCGTCCAGCGCGAGCGTGGCCGTCGCCAGCGCCTCGGTCGGCATCCCAACCACAGGCACGGCGGCGCATCCCCCGACGACACAACGACCCAAGCCCGTCGTTGGCAGCTCCAAGCCGCCGTCGGGTGAGGTCTGGGAAACCCGATGAAGCCCATTCTCGCCGCGCTGCTCGTCTCTTCGATTCTCACGGCTTCGTCGTCTGCTCTCGCGGCACCCGATGCCGCGGCAGCCGAATCGCTGTTTCAACGAGGGGTCGAACGCCTCAAGGCCAACGACTGGGTCGAAGCCTGCAAAGCTTTCGAAGCGAGCATGAAGCTCGATCCGTCGGTCGGCACACAGATCAACGTCGCGCGGTGCTCGGAGCACGACGGGCATCTCGCGCAGGCGTGGGCCGACTACAAGAAAGCGAAGACATTGAACAGCGAGACGCCGCTCGAGAAGCGAAAGGCAAACGTCGACTCTTTCGTCGATGCCGCAATCAAGAAGCTCGAGCCCCGCCTCCCATTCGTCACCGTCAAAGTCACCATTCACGGTCCTCCCGGACAGCCGACGCCGAAAGCGAGCGACATCGCCGGGCTCAAGGTCGCGCGTGACGACACGCCCATCCCCGTCGAAGGCCTCGGGGTCGCCGTCCCGGTCGATCCCGGTAGGCACATCTTCGAAGCGTCGGCTCCGAGCTACCGATCGGCGAAAGTCGAAATGGATTTCACCGAGGCGGCGAAGCGCGACATCGCGCTCGAGATTTTCTACGAGCCGCCTCCGAAAGCGCCTCCCTTCGCGCCCGTGGTCCCGCCGCGCGTGGTCCCCGATGGCGGCGGCCAAGCAAGCAATCGCTCGGTGCTCATCACCGGAATCACGCTGGCGGCCGTGGGAGGCGCGACTTTGATCGTCTCGGCCGTCACGGGCGGAATCGCATTGTCCGACCGAAAGACCATCGACAAGCTCGTTCAGAACAAGAGCTGCACCGAAGCGGGCGGAACACTTCAATGCTCGGCGCAGAGCAAGACCGAGGCGCACGACGCCCTGACACGCGGAAAGATGCTCTCGCTCGTGAGCACCGTCACCGTCTTCGAGGGCGCAGCGCTCGCTTCTGCCGGGCTCGTCATGACGATCGTCGGAGCGACGTCGAGCAACAAGGCGCCACCGAGCCGCATCGGATTCGTTCCGCTGATCGGCCCTGGAGTGGCAGGCGGATTCTTCAGCGGCACGTTCGAGTGAGGGTGACGGCAATCTCGCGCGTCGTCGCCATTCTCGACCGCGACGCTCTTTCAGCGGAGCAGACCGCCCTCAGGGCGTGAACGTTCCGCTCAGCGACGCCGACCCAAGCGAGTGATTCTTCACCTCGGCCTCGACCTGGGCGAGGCTCGAGCTCGTCGTCAGGTTCGACAGCGGTGCGGCATCGAGCGCATAGACGACGAACCGATAGGTGTGTTTGTTCGGTGGGCACGGACCGCGATAGCCGAACGTCGCATTGTCGAAGCTCTTGGCCTGCTTCGCTCCAGAGGGAACGGCCGGGGCAGCCACCTTCTGGACGCCCTCCGGAAGGGTCGTCGCGGTGCCCGGAATGTCCCAAATGCCCCAATGAAGGAGGCTGTTCGATTTGTCGGTGAGCACGATGGCGTAGCCCTTCGTACCGAGCGGGGCCGCCGTCCAAGTGAGGTCGGGTGAAACATCCGACGGACAAGCGTACTTGGCCGGAATCGCCGCTCCTTCGACGAATCCAGAGCTCGTGAGCGCGAACGCGGTCGATCCGCCCACACCGGTCGTCGCGCCGCTCGCATTCGCGCTCGTCTGTCCGGCTGCGGTGCTCGTGCTCGTCGTAGCGCCGCCTTGACCGGTGCCCGTCGTTCCCGAAGACGAGGCGTCGTCCGAGCAGGCGACGAAGAGAAGGCTTCCGAGCGACAAGACCATCGAAGCGATGCGCATCGGTCGAGACTACCAATCCCGCGCGTGAACGAGCCGAAAAACGAGACTGCACGAGGGCCGAGGCTCCTCGCGAGATCCTTTTCGTTCCGATGATGTTCGTGCTTTCCTCGAGGCGATGCTCTTCGGCGCGCACGCCGAGCCCATCGAGATTCACGGCCCCGGAGAAGATCTGCTCCTCTTGCCTGCATTCGAAGGTCCACTCGAGATGGAGATACACCTTCATACTGGAGGCGGAACGGCGCGTTCGGCCACGAGCCTCGGGCTCGGGAGCGAGCAGCACACGACAGCTCGCATCGTCGATCTCCGGAGAAGCTATTTCATGTCTGGCGACGTCGGGAGCGCGGCGTTCCACGCTACCGATGGAGACGACTTCGCAGCCTGGAGCGGCTTTTCGTCGTTCGATCCGAGGTTCGTCGCGGCCGAGACGGCGGGCACGCGCACAGCGATCGATCAGGCCATGAATCGCGCGCCTGACTCCGGCGCCATGCCTTTCTCGCTTTTGTTCGTCGCCTCGCGACGGAGCGATCCGGCGATCCTCGTCGTTCGAAAGCCTCACGGAGTCGTGGTCTCGGTCGATCCCGGTGCACCGTGGGCTCCTTCGGCGAGCATTCGCGTCGCGCAAGTGCTCGCGCAGAGGTACGTCGGTGGTCTCGTTTGGGTCGGTGATCGCACGTCGGAGGCGTCGGGCTATTTCTTCAGCGAAGGGTTCTCGCGCGCGCTCGCGCGTGAGGTCCTCTTCGAGGTCGGCGTCCTCGCGCATCCCGATCGCGCGTCCGAGATCAACGGCCTCCTGGCCACCCTCGCGCTCTCACCCCTCGGCCGCGTTTCGATGGCCGATCTCGCGCGCGATGCGACCCCCGACTCGGTATCGGTCGCCACCGCGCGGGGCGCGCTCGTGGCGACCGCGCTCGATTCGGCGATGCGAAAGAAATCGAATGGAAGAGGGTCGCTCGCGCGATTCATTCGAGCGCTCGTCGAGCGATCGATCGAAGAAAAGTCTGACGCGATTTCGTTCACCGCCTTCATGACGGCGATGCACGACGCAACGGGCGACAAGGCGTTCGCTTCGCTCGAATCGACCCTCGTTCGAGGCGCGGATCCCATGCTCCCGAGCGATCTCCTCGGCCCTTGCTACCGCCTCGCCAAGAAAGACATCTCGGCATTCGACTTGGGCTTCGTCCTCAGGCGCAGCGAGCCGCTCGCCATCGAATCGGTGACGCCAGGCTCGCGTGCCGAAGCGGCAGGTCTCCACGCTGGCGACGCGATTCGTGACCTCCATTATCGAGATGGGATCAGCGATTCGGCGGTCACGCTCACGGTGGTGCGCGGCACGCAATCGAAGCCGCTCCGATTCATGCCGGCCGGCCGAGCCGTAAAAGGCTCGGTGTTCGAGCGCATTCGGAGCGTGTCCGAAGAGCGCTGTGGCGGCTGACCTGGCGCACGTCTCTTCGGCCGAGGACGACCCGCTCCGCGTCTCCTACCTTCACAGACTACACACGAAAGCTGCTCCCAGAGTGAAGCGTCGGGCCGTCGGAGGAAGCATCGCCCACGAAACTTGATACGCTCCAAGTCGTGACGAAACTGACCCGTCGCCCGCCTCGACTTCCGAGCACCGCACCAAGGCGCGAGAGCCAAGCTCCGCGCATCGTCGTCGCAGGTCGCTTCAAGCTCGAAGAATCGATCGGCAAGGGCGGCATGGGCGAGGTCTGGGCGGCTTACGATCAGAAGCTCGGCCGACGTGTCGCGCTCAAGATGGTCGAGATCGGAGCCACGACCAACGACGACGTCGGCGCACGATTTCGTCTCGAAGCCGTTCTGTCGCGCCAACTCAGGGGCCCCGCATTCGCCGAGGTCTATGCCCACGGAACCGAGGGTGAGCTCTCGTATCTAGCCATGGAGCTCCTCGACGGAGAGACGCTCGAGGCGCGCTTGAAGCGCGTGGGCAAGCTGAGCCTCGCCGAGACGCTCGACTTTTTGAGAGGCCTGGGCGGAGCGCTCAGGCTCGCGCACGCGCTCCAAATCGTCCACCGCGACTTGAAGCCCGCGAACATCTTCTTCGCGAAGGTGCAGGCGAACATTTCGGGCGCGCGCGCGCTCGATGGGCGCACCGAGATCATCAAGCTGCTCGACTTTGGTATCGCAAAAGACGCCTGGGACGATTCGCGTTTGACCAAGCCCGGCGTGATGCTCGGGTCGGCCCACTACATGAGCCCCGAGCAAGTGCGATGGGGCAGCGAAGTCGATCCGCGATCCGATCTCTGGTCACTCGGCGTGCTCGTGTTCCGTTGCCTCACCGGGGTGAGGCCGTTCGACGGAAGCACGCCCGACGCGCTCGCCGCGGTCGTCTACGATCCGCCGCCACGTGCTTCGGGATTGAACCCCGCGCTTCCCTCCAAGGTCGACCGCTTCTTCACGAAGGCGCTCGAAAAAGATCGCGACCGCCGCTTTCAAACCGTCGACGAGGTCATCGACGCGTTCACCGCTGCGATCGAGCCGGCTCTAGGCGACGAGCGCCAGACCTCACGCATCTCGGTCGACGTCGAATTCGAAGACGCGGCGCCGGTCGCACGACCGTCGTTCTTCGATGGTGACTCACGACCCACGGCTCCCGATGGGCTGATCAACCGATCGAAGAGCGCCGACGCTCTGCCGCTCGCGGGCAAGAGCGTGCTGCTCGGCGTGCGTGATTCGTCAGACATGGAAGCGATGTTGCCGATCGTGATGCCGGTCTTGAGCCTCCCGGCTCTCCCCGACGTCCCGCGCGCGCGTGATGCGGCGCTCGAAGGCCCGGCCTCGGAGCGCGAATCGACTTGGGCGAGAAGCCTGATGCTGTTCGTCGCCGCGGTACTCGCCATTGGGCTCGCGCTCGCGTTGGCCGCAATGAACGTCGGATTGATCTAGCTGGTCGGTCGAGTCGCGTGACGCTCGAGCTGAACCCTGCCCGCAGTCGAGAATCGGGCCGCCGCTTGCAGTGAAGAGATCGTCCTCAACCAGGACCTCTTGGCCAAGCCACAAAAAGAAGCGCTGCGACTCGTGGATCTCCTGGACGAGCCGGCGCACCAGCGGGCTCGCGTCCCCCCTCACCATCAAATCGAGCCCAGGCAGCAGCGCGATCCTCTCCCACACCTCGCTCCGATGTTCGAGCGAAAGTCGCAGGTGCTCGAAGTGGAGATCCCGTCAGCGGATCTCGTCGTGGATGGAGACCCCGATCGTCTCGCGCAGGTGTTCTCGAACCTCCTGACCAGCGCTGCCAAGTACAGCGACGCGAATACTCGCATCACCTTTGCCGCACACCGGGAGAAGTCCAACGTCGTCGTCCGGGTTCGGGACGAAGGCTACGGGATCGAGCCGAGCATGCTGGGCTCCGTGTTCGAGCTGTTCACCCAGCAACGCCAAACGATCGAACGATCGCAGGGTGGACTCGGCCTCGGACTCGCGATCGTGAAGAACCTCGTCGGACTTCATGGAGGTTCGGTACGAGCCGAGTGATGGCCGGGGCAGGAGGAGCATGTTCGTCGTCGAGCTTCCAATCAGCAGAGCCGCAGCAGCGCCGCCTCGCCGCGTCAGTACGCGCATCTCGTCACCATCAAAGGTGGCGGTCGCTTGTACCTCCGCGGGCGTATTGCGTTTACCGGTGATTGAGACCACTCGCCCACGGAGCGTCGGAATGGCGGCGAGCTCGTTCGGCTGCGTCCTGTAGACGAAGTCGTTGGCGGCCTTGAGCGCGTCGTAGGTGGTGAGCAGCATCGTGAAGGCGCGGTGCTTCAAGTCCACCGCATCCGACGCTTTGGCATTCACGGCAGAGCGAAGCGCCGAAATGATCGCGTCGCGAATCACTCCGGCGCGCGCTGCGTCAGAGGCTTGGTAATGCCGCGTGTCGTGGGCCAGCACGTCGGCGTGCTCCTCGTAATGGCGGCTGAGACGCGACAGATCGGTCGCTAGATCTTGGTAGCCGGTGCCGGCACGAATGTCGGCGACCTCGGTCATCTTCTCGTCGTCGCTGAAGTGATAGCCGAGCACTTGGAGCATGCGCTCGCGCAAGGCCACGCCTTCATTGACGAGGTTCATGTCGACCTTGACGC
>JAYUUB010000064.1:0-6121 GCA_043755175.1 Polyangiaceae bacterium
ACGGGCGCCTCTGGACCGCCGCGAGAAATTCTCGCAGGGCTGCTCGACGACGCTCGGGTCGAGACGAAGCCATCGGTCTGAGCGGCGACGGGTCTATCCTTCGCCAGTCGATGGCTCAGCGACCGAGCCAGGGAGCTCGAGCACGAACCGAGCGCCTGCGCCGCGCGAGGCACCGTCGAGAGCGACGCGGCCGCCGTGTCGCGTCGCAATCTCTCGAACGATCGCCAGGCCGAGCCCAGCGCCTGCTCCTTTCGCGGTTCCGCCGCGGAAAAAGGGCTCGAAGTCCCGATCTCTCTCGTCGTCGGTGACGCCCGGTCCTTCGTCGGCGTCGCATCACGTGTCCGCTGCGCGAAACCTGCGGCCGAGCCCCATCCCAGCACCAGGCTCGTACGACATCGAGGTCGGACAGCGATTGGCGCAGGCGACTCGGGCAGGATTGACCCAAGGCGTCTTATACGAAATTGTGCTCACACTCTAACCGCCGACCGGTGAGCTGGCTTGGGCCAGCTCTCTCACGCCTAAAAAGTGAGCGCCATGAAATTTCATCCCAACTACGGCTTGTTGGCAGACCCGAGCAGATTCAAGCTCCGCTACCAAGCGTCGGCCGAGCCGCAAGATATTCGCATCGCGTTCCGCGTGACCGCGCCGCAAAACACTACGATCGCGCAATGGCGACTCGACGACGGAGTTCTCGGCGGTGCCGAGTTCGCACCGTGGTTGACCGAGTGGGAACCGGATTGGGATCGATCGTTGCCACCGTGGAAATTGGCCTCGCGAAGCGGCGAGCGTGATGTGGTCTATTGGGCGCGCGTCACCGGAATGAGTCATCGGTTCGTTCCGCATCTGGCAGCGCGCATTGCACTCAATACAGAATCAGTTTTTTGGCAAACTCGGCGTTGAACCCGCGTCGCTCGAAATCATCGGCAGCTTGCCAATCACCGACCGCGCCAGTGCGATTACTCAGGACGACGTGATGCCAATGCTATGGGACGTAACCAGCTATCCTAAGGCCTGGAGCGATCTGGGCTTTGCCGTCGAGCACGTTGCATCGTTGCAAAACGAGTTCGGAGTGCAGATCGAAATGGCTCGCGAGCTCGATGACAAATGGAGCGAGGAAATCAAGTTGCGGCTGTTGGACATGATTCCGATGTTCGAATCATTCGCAAGCCAATCCGGAAAACCGATTGATTTTGCAAAAACCCGGCGCAAAAGATTTCCGCCGCTTGTGAAGGGATTGCTTGCACAAGGATATTGCGGCGAAGTCCTGCATGATCATGAACCGTGCAGTGCATTACTGCTCAACATGCTGGCAAAATTTCATCGCAAACACGCGCCAATCACACGAGTACGAATCACCTCGCGCGTCACGGCGCGCGGCAAGCCGAGTCGCACCGAAAAAGAAAATTGGGTCACCTGGCAGTTGCCGGGGGACTCTTTGAGTGGTGCCAGCAACGCTTCACCTGCAGAGCCGACGACGAAACCACAAGCTATTCAAGCCGTGAAGTTCTCCGAGACCACAACGTACACTCCGCTGCGTGGGGCAATGGAGCACGGCGCAGAAAATCTGGACAACGATGGGCTGCTTGCCGGCGATGCCACCGATCCAGCTTTGTACGCAGCGCTTGTTGCGGAAATCTACCTCGAACCGGTCGCAGACGCGGATGCCGAAGCGTTGCAAAAGGCGGTCGAACATTTGCGTGCAGCGCTGGGCCCACAATTGCGTTTCTCAATGACCGCGAACAACAATGCCGCGGCGCCGCGGGTGTTCAAGTATCAGCCCAAGCATTTCGAAAACATCGCGGCGTCCCTCGGCACCCTCACCGGTTCTCGTTATGGCAGCAAGCTCCTCTACCTGATGCTCAACGATGACCATCAGAAGGAGGTCGACGTTTCGTTCAAGGGCACAACCATCGGCGCAGCCAAGCCGACCGCGAGCGCATCGCCGTGGACGGTTTCGTTTCGTGCGCGAATCAACGAAGACAAGCCTGAGGGAGTCTTTGTCGCCCCCGCCCGCTTGGCGTTTTCGGTGCCGATGTCGTTTGGCCTCGCGCCTTTCGCGGCATTGTTGGCACAAATCGTCGACGGAGACTTGCGAATTCGATGGGCCACCGCCGGCTACGGTTACGCATGTTGGGACTATTTCCGTGGCGTCGGCGACACCATCGACCTGTACAGGAGGCCGACAAAAAGCAAAGTGGCCAGGCAGCGCCATCACGCCAGCGAGCATTTGGGGTTCGACATTGGCTTGTCGGAAAATTGTTTCGACGTACTGAACGATCACATTCGCAGCGTCAACTGGCTGACAATACTTGGCGCCGCGCTATGGCACCGATTACCTGAAAGCAATCGCACGGACATCGTCAAAAGATTCTCACCCGAGCAGCTCGGCCGATGTTTATTGATCCGCGCCTCCGAAGTTCCGCAAGTCGGCGAAGGCAAAGCGCCGCCTGACTATGCCGCACTCGATGCCATGCTGCTTCCGATTCGCTTGCGTACGGGCCTTATCGACGACGAATGGGCCGACGACGCGAGCACTGCGTGCGACCGGTGGTTGGCAAGGTTTGAAACATTGTCATGAGCGCAGAGCGCTCCTCAGAGCGTCGAACGATCGATTCCGAACGCCCGCGCCAGCTCCGCCCTCCGCGGCTGAAGCTCGGAATCCCACCCGTTCTTGGTCAACTTCCAGAGATCCTTGGGGAGTAACCGTCCGGGGGGGAAGCCCTCGGGCGTCTTCCGGCGCGCCGAAGCCTGATGGAACGTGGCGCGCATGCGCACGCGTCCGAACCGAGAGCTTGGCGTCGGACACGCTTTGCGTATCCTATGCCCCCTGGAGGGGGGGCATAGGACGAATCGGGGAGGTCGGCGTATTCGAAGATACCTGGCTTCCTTGCGTTTTCGGGTCGATGCGCCCAAGCGACAATCGCCGTCCGAGGCGTCGATCGAGAACCGAAGGATCCTGATCCGATGCTCGCGAACGATTCCAGTCCGTTGGTCCGCGTGCTAACGACCTCGGTATGAGCTCGGGGAATCCGATGTCGAGTGATGACCGGGCGCAACGACGCTGGCTGATCGGACTCGGCATCACAGTTGTGTTCGGACTGTTCGGCGCGGTAATGGCCGTGCTCGCATACAGGAGCAGCACGAGTACGCCGACGCCACCTGCACCGACGGGTATTGCGGCCCCCGCGCAAGCCCGATCCACGGCGCCTGCCACCCCCGCCACCGACGAGCCTGAGCATGGCAAGGGGCATGGCAAAGATCGCGGTCGCTGACCTCGCCCCTGGCCAATCGCTTTCGCCCATCGCGATCTGAAACCGGCGAAGCTGTTTCTTCACGAGGTTCGCGCGAGGAAGCGAATCCTGCGCAGCGCCTGATCACGCGCGCGTCATCCATCGGAGGATCGAGACCTCGCGCTCGCGGATCAGCTCGACGTGCCATCGGCCCTCGAGGTTCTCGCGAACATCATCATCGGGCTCGATGAACCCTCCGACCGTATGCAGATCGGTCACCGCGTCGACGGTTTCCGCGGGCTTGCACGACCATTCGTCATCGAACGGTTCGTGGAGCGAGATATGAATCGCGAGCCGCGCACCGGGATGAGGAACTCGTGAGGGGGGATGCGAGCCTGCTGGTGCGCCGGCTCGTCCAGGAGATCCACGACCATTGCGTAGGGTCGTCGTGGGCGGCAGCGTTGGCGCTCTCGGATAACGAGTCGCGGCGCTTCTTCTTGTGGTTTGGCCAAGAGGTCCTGGTTAAGGACGATCTCTTCCCTGCAACGACGTCGGCGGCGGCCCGATTCTCCACCAACACAAGCGGAAGGAACATGTTCCTACGCGAACGAGAGTCCGACTCCGGCCGCGATGAGAGCGAGCGCGAACACCAGGGCAACCGCGCGCCGGCTGTGGACGACGGTCCGCGCGGACAATACCCAGTCGAGCTCGAGCTCGATCGAGCGGGCAGTTGTGAGCCCCGAGCGAAGATCGATTCCGAGAACGTTCTCGGCGCTGCAATAGACGCAACGGACCACTACCTCGTCGTCCTTCGCGTCGGGCAATGGTGCGCAGCAACAGCGACAGAGATTGGGTGCACCGGCGCGCGTAGGGGGACGCGCCCCGCAACTCGAGGCTAGCGTGTGCAGCGCAACCCGGTCGGCGATGCGTGTTCGCACCGAAGCAAAGCTCCCGACGAAGACTGCGATGGCGATCAGAGCAAGATCCGCCCGCTTCCAGTGGAAAGCCGCTAGGTTCGCGACGACCATTGCGCCGAAATAGATCGCCGACAGGAGCGCGAGCTCCAGGTTGACTCCGTGGGCTTTCGGTTGGTTGATGACTCGGGCGGCGAGCTTGCGTGTAGTCGCTTGTTCGTCCGACAGCTCGAGGGCGTCAGCGACCCGCTTGCGAAGTGTTTCCGATACGACGATCTCTGCGGAGCAGAACGCGCAATGGGTCGTCAGCGTGCCCACCGGCGACGCAAGCGCGCCGCAGCTCGGGCAGGCGAGGACATCGGGTGCAGGCGCCACGGTGTCGTCCGGCGAAGGCGGCGAAGCGAGAGAAAGAATGACGCTCAGCACCTCGCTGAGGGACTGAATTTCGTCGGCGGCATTCTCGGTTGCGCGAGCTACGACCAAACTGGAGCCATCGCGTTTTGCAACCGTAAGTCGATAGCAATAGACGTTGCCGACGTTAGAGGCGATGGCGGGGTTGTCCTCGCGCTTCAGCGCGCAGCCCTCCGTGTCGACCTCGCTCCACGCGCAGCGAGTGTCGTTGTACGGGCCGCCGACGACTCTGAAGTGGGTACTGTCGAGCAACAGGTCGGTCGCTCGAAAGGGGGAAACCATCGCGACGACGCCGAAGGCTCCCACGAAGGACAACATGACGATGAAAGTTGCACCCATGTCGTCGCTGAAGATGAGCCGAGAGACGACCCCGCAGACGAGCAGATAGATGACCAAAAAGACGACGGGTTTGCCAACCGTGGAGGCCCCAGTCTGAAGGGGAAGGTGAGGCGAGTTTTCAAAAGATCGAGCCACGATTCGTCCGACGTATAGCCCGGCCGACGAGCAGAAGCTCGTGCTTCTCGCCAACGTAGCCATCTGTGCCGACGTCGCTCGAGACGCTGCCTTCGATGGCTTCGCGCGCGAGATCGGTGCCCTCTGCGGGCGCGCAAGACGCGTGGCATTTGTGATGCCCACGTGGCCCTCGTCGCTTCCCGCGCCGCGCGCCGCCTCTACACGAGCGATCTGGACGATATGCGATCCGGCGGATCCGAGCCTTGGAATCCCAGCCCGCAAGCACGTCCTCCACGGTGCTCGCGTCGACCGCTCGGTCGAGCCAGCGGTTCAGGAGGGCGAGGTTTCGCGCGGATCTCGGGAGGGGGAGCACCGAGGCCGTGCTTCGCGAGCACCCGGGCGATCGCCTCTGGCGTAGTCGCGGCGACGAGCTGCAATCGGTCGAGCACGGGAAAGAGACGGGCAAGGGCAAAGACCTCCCGGGGCAGCAGCGTTGCCGTTTCGTCCCTCCCCGTTCGTCGCAGTAGACGGCTGAGCTCATCGACGAGCGAGTCAAACGCTTTGAACGGCACGTTCTCGCGCTCGTGACAGCGACCGGCGAGGACCACGCAAGCTCGAACGTTCGGAACGAGCGCGATGGCGAGCAGGAGCGCGGCCTCGAGGCACGCGTCGAGATCTTCGCGCTCGTGGTCCCACACCACCAACACGTCCTGACCATGCCGAACCATTCGCAGAAAGCCCGGAGGCGCGTGGCTGCTGGCCATGACGAACAGCGCCGCCGCCGCGCTGCACTCGCCCGGCTGTCGTCGGTCGAGGAAGGTGAGCGCGTCGGGCTCGGTCATGTCCGAGAGGTTGCGGACACTCTGCCCGCATGCGCGGCAGTGGAGGACGCACCGCCGAGAAGACCGAGCCGTAGAGAGCGGAGGTCGTCGCGGCTGAAGAGAAGCCTGGCGGCGTCATGGATCGCCAGGCGGGCGCCGATACCGAGTCGTGGAGGGAGCGCAAATAGCGGGGTAATCGATGGGAAACGGAGCGGACGCGCGCGGCACGACTCTTCCTAGAGCGACGCGCCCTTGGCTCAGCACGCAGTACATGACGAGGCGGTCGGGCGCG
>JAYUUB010000065.1:0-17389 GCA_043755175.1 Polyangiaceae bacterium
CGTGGCGCATTCGCTCCGACTCCAGAAGCGCTCAGTCTTCCAGTTCCTGGTCCAGTCATGTCAGGCACATTCGGCTGCTCGACAGGGGCCATCGCTGCTGCCCACCCGGTGAACGGGTACGCACAAAGTGTCATGTGCGAAGGTTGCATGGGCGTGGATTGCGTACGGATCACGCCGCCTCGACGCGAGCGGCGGAGCCCTTTGAAAGATGGCTCCACAATGCCGAGAGTCGATCGCTTTGATGAATCGCTCGCAGGGTAAGGACACCGCGAAGCGACTTCTCGCGCCAACGCTATCCCGAGCGTTTTGCGCGAAGTGCGACAACGGTTTGGCGGCGCTTTCGGTGACGCCGCTCCCCAACCCGAGAAGCCCGCCGCCTGCGCTTGCGGGCCTCTCCTTTCGTTGTCCACCTACGCCTGCGATGGAGCTCGGTCAGATCTCTGCGGATCGAGGAGGTCGGCTACACGCACGCGGCCTCAGCTCGAAGGCTTGTGCGCTAGAACGCTGATGCCCGACTCTTGAACGTCGATGTGGACGATGTCGAGCTTCTCTTCGGCGCACCATTGCTCGACCTCGTCGCGCGTGTGCCGATGCGCGTGGAGTGGGTGATACCAATCGAAGTTGGTAATCACGTTGGCGTCCCAATCCATGGTCTCGTTCCAATAGCACTTGAACATGTTCCAATAGATGAAGCGCTGGAGATCTTGCTTCCCCGCCGTGATCCCCAGCAGCGGAATGTCTTCGGGAACGTCGATCGTGATCTTCATCTCGGCCAACGACTTTCCGAATCGCGTGATGGCCTCCGAGACCTTCATGCATTCTTCGGCGCTCATGTTCACCGTGGCCGCGCGAATGTGGTCGTCACAGAACTCGCGCACCGGTCCCTTCTTCTTGTAGACGTAGAAGGCGATGTGACCGCCCGGTGCGAGGCGCGTCACCAGGTGCCCGAGCGAGAGACGCGTGTCGGGGGTATGGTGAATCACCTGATCGCACCCGATGAAGTCGAAGAATTCCTCTCTGAAAGGGAGCTTGGTCAGATCGGCGCGAAGCAAATGCAATCGCGTCACGTGACCGAGGGCGCGGTACGCATTGGCAATCCCAGAGCTGATGTCGATGCCGAAGACCGTCGCCTCGGAGTTTCGCACGTACATCTCGGCGTCGCGTCCGTGGGCGGTGCCAGCGTCGAGAATTCGCTGCTTTCCTCGGAGCAGCTGGGCGAGGCCGGCTTCGGTGCCGAACCCATAGCGATCGAGGTACCACTTGAGATAGTGCCCCTCGGTCGTCTTGCGGTAGTCCTTCGCCGCCTCCCATTTGAAAGAGAACGTGTCGACGGTCTCCTTCTGACCCTCGGCGAATTCGTCACCCCGAACCAGAATCGGGATCCCGCCTTCGATTCGGTATTCGGTGCCCGTCGGTGAGCGCAACACGCCAGAGATGATTTCGCCGCTGGGCTCGGGCTCGCCATCGGGGGGCGTCGGAGCGACGAGAGCGAGGGGCTCGCCCGTGACGGGCTCGGCGAGTGCGGAGACGAGAGTACGCTTCACGACTTTCCTTTGTGTGGTGCTTGCGCGAGAGCGAGCTCTTTGAGGCACTCACCGAGGAGCACGTGGTTCCAGTCTTTGCGATCGAATGCGCTCTTGTTGAAGAGCCATTGATTCACCGGCGCCGGAAGGCCGTGCTTCACTTGGCGTCGGGTGATCCCGAGGTCTTTTCCGACGAGCTCTTCGAGGGCGCGGCGCAATATCCATTTCCCGCGCCCGTCTCGGTACTTCAAGCCATCGGAGAGCTGCGTCGACAGCTCGACGATGCGGTGGTCCAAGAACGGATTGCGCACCTCGAGCGAGTTTCCCATGCTGAGGCGATCGGCCATGATGAGTAACGGCTGCATGAACACCGTGGCCTCGATGAAGCTCACGTTCTGCGCGAACGATCGACTCGCCCGCCACCGCGGCCCGAAATAGTCGAGCAACCGAGGTACGCCTTCGAGCCCTTGGCGGCTCGCCATGCGACAAAACCGCTCGACCTGCGTACCGAAATAGCGCCGCGACAAGGTCCCATAAGGGCCATTGAGGTGTGGCTCGAGCTCGGCGTCTTCGCGCAGCAAGAGCTCGTGCCGGTAATAGCCATTGAAGAGCTCGTCGGCGCCTTCGCCCGAGAGGGCCACCACGAACCCGTCTCTCCTCGCGGCCCGCGCGAGGCAGAACAGCGGAAAGACGCTGAAGCTCCCGACCGGAAACTCGATGAACCGCGCGAGCTCGGAGAACGTCGCCAAAAACTCGTCGCGCGTCGGCGTAACGATGCGCGGCTCGAATCCGGCCTCTTTCGCGAACTCGAACACGAGGTCGCGCTCGTTGATGCTCTTTTCGAATTCGTCGAACTGCACGGTATAGCTCACGTCGCAGCGGAGCATGGCTTGGATGAGCGACGAGTCGATTCCCCCCGAGAGAAAGATGGTGACGGGGACGTCTGCTACCTTGCGAATGCGGCAAGCGTCTTCGAAGAGCTCCAAGAACCGACGGATCGCGGGGCCGTCTTCGGTGATTTCGCCGCTCGGCTCGGGGAACGACCACCAACGGGTCAGCGTGAGCCGATCGGTGTCTGGAGCGTATACAAGGTATTCCCCCGGCTTGACGCTCTTGACGTTCCGAAAGGGCGTGTGCTCGTCGAAGTAGAACTCGAGGGCTTGGCAGATGGCGACCTCGCCGAAGTCGAGGTTCTCGATGACCTTGAGCTCCGAGGCAAACCCGAGCCCGCCTTCGACATGGGTATAAAAGAGAGGCTTCTTACCGAGCCTGTCGCGCGCCAAGAAGAGCTGCGCGTCGTGCCAAATGGCGATCGCGAACATCCCGTTGAAGCGGTCGAGGCAGGCGGGCCCCCACTCGAGGTACGCGAGGAGCACCACTTCGGTGTCGGTCTCGGTGGTCGCGTGGCGCCCCTTCGCTTCGAGCTCGGCTCGGATCGCCCGCCAGTTGTAGATCTCGCCATTGAACGAGATGACCGCGCCATCGCGCGCGAACGGCGTCGGCACGTCGTCTTTGCATACGACCGCGAGCCGCGTCTGGCCCATCTCGATGGGCTTTCCCCCGGGAGCTCGAACGACGACGCGCCCCTGCTGATTCGGCCCCCGATGTCGAAGGAGCTCTGCGGCGTTGGTGCTGATGAGACCTGGGGTTCCCCCGAAGATGCCGCACATGCGAACGAGCTCCCGAAAGAGGCGTGACGACGGAGACGACGCGAACCGAGACCGACCGTCAGTCGTCGACGAGACCGTCGAATTCGCCCGAGAGCTCGCGGCCCATGAGATCTTCGACCGCCTCGAGCACCGGCTTGTCTTCGTAGAGCACGCGGTACACTTCACTGATGATCGGCAGCTCGATGCCGAGCTTGGCCGACAGATCGAAGGCGCTCTTGGTCGTCTTCACGCCTTCGGCCACGTGTCCGAGACCCGCGACGATCTCGGCGAGCTTGCGGCCCTTGCCGAGCTCGAGCCCGACGGTGCGATTGCGCGAGAGATCGCCGGTGCAAGTGAGGACGAGATCGCCCATGCCCGCGAGCCCAGCGAGCGTGATCGCTTTGCCACCGCGGGCCAGCGAGAGCTTGACCATCTCGGCGAGCCCTCGCGTGATGAGCATCGCGCGCGTGTTGTTGCCGAAGCCGAGACCGTCTGCGGCGCCTGCAGCGATCGCAATGACGTTCTTGATGGCGCCCCCACACTCGACGCCCGGAATGTCGCGGCTCGCGTACGTCCGCATGTACGGCGCGTGGAATCGGCGCATCACGTGCTCGCGAATCTTCTCGTCCTTCGCGGCGATGACGACGCCGGTGGGGAGCTTCGCCGCGAGCTCTTTCGCGAAAGACGGCCCCGACAAGAAGGCGAAATGGTGGTGCGCATCACCCAAGAGCTCAGAAGCGAGGATCTCGTCGACGAAGGTGAGCGATTCGTTCTCGATGCCCTTCGTCGCGCTGACGATCGGGACGCGGGCAGGCACCTTCTTCGCGACGAGCTGGGCCACCTCACGCGTCGCGTGGCTAGGGGCGACGAAGACGACCATCGTCGCGCCCGCAAGCGCCTCTTCGGGATCGACGGTCGCGGTCAGCGTCTTCGGCAGCGCGGCGCTCGGGAGGTAACGGCCGTTGATCTGCTCGGTGTTGATCTGCTCGACGAGATCGGCCCGTCGACAGTACATCGACACCCGATCACCCTTGTCTGCCAACACCTTCGCGAGAGCCGTGCCCCACGCGCCAGCACCGAGAACCGCGACCTTCTCGCCCATCGTCATGAGCCGACGATAGCAGACGAATCCAGCCCTTCTCACCCGGATCAGCGTGGAGAAGCGCGGCCCGGAACCTCGCTTCTCGGTTCGAACCAGGTATTCTCGGCCCATGTCTCGCCCGCGATCCCTCCGCCTCGGCCCCGCCGGGTGGTCCTTGTGGGTCGGTGCGGCGCTCTTCGGTGGATGCGCGACGAGCGATCCCATCGCCCAAGGAGCTGGAGGCGCAGGGTCAGTCGGCGCGACGAGCGGCGCGACCGGCGGCGCCAAGACCTCGAACGCGAGCGCGTCGGCGAAGAGCAGCAGCGCCCAGAGTGGGACAGGCGGCGGAGCGACGGCATCGTGTGGCAATGGTGTGCTCGACGTCGGCGAAGAGTGCGACGACGCGAATGGCTCACCCGACGATGGGTGCGCGAATTGCGTCATCGAATGCGAGCCGATGGCGCAGAAAAATCCGGTCAATGCCCATTGCTACAGGGTGTTCACGATGACGACGACGTCGGCCATCGCCGAAGCCGCTTGTGAGAGTTGGGGCGGCGGCCCCGGCCTCGGTCATCTCGTGTCGATCGGGGACGCGGCAGAACAGACCTTCGTGGCGCCCCTCGTCGCCGCTCTGCCCGGCTGGATCGGCGGCGGCGATGCGGCGACCGAAGGCGTCTACGCTTGGTACGACGGCACGCCCTTCACCTACGTGCATTGGGCGCCCGGAGAGCCCAACGACACCACGGTCGAAGACTGCATGTTCATCCAGGCGACCGGAGGCTGGGACGATCACGACTGCGCGATGACGCAGTCATCGTTCGTCTGCGAACGCCGCGGCGCAGGCACGTTCTGAGAGCGGCGCGAGAGCACGAGCTCGTACCCAGCTAGAACCTCGACGCTGCTCTCGCCCGAGCTGATTTCGCCCAGAGAGGATTCGACCGGTTGGGCGTCGGTCGACTTCGAACGACTCGGAGCCCGAGGATGCAACAGGAAGACATGAAGGCCCGAGGATGGCTCGACCGAAGTGATCGGGGTCGACGCAGATTCTCAGTCTGCTCGTCTTCCTGTTTCATCTCCGCTGGCTTCCGCCCTTCAAGTCCACTGTGTCGAGGCACACGCGACGTCGCCTCTCATGGCCATTCTGGGTGAAGACGCATCGGCACGATGTCCATCGGCATTCGGCCTCGAAACACCTTCGAGGCCTCCTCCAAGACATCGTCGCACGCTCCGCTCTCGGCGAGATCGTCGAGCTCGTCGGGATCGGTCAGAACGTCGAAGCAGCGATAGCGCGAATCGACCGTTCGAAAGGCCGTAGCCATCACCTTGCGTGAGCCGCGCATGAGACCCCACGAAGGCCCCACCGACTCCCAAACCCAGGCCATGTTCGACATCGGCAATGGCCCCCTGGTGCGCTCGCTCCGCGTGAGCGGATGGCCCGGCATGTCTTTGCGGTAAGGCAAGGTCATAGGCGCATCCCACACCCCGAGGAGGTCGAGCACCGTCGCCGACAAGTCGACGTGCCACGCAAGGGCAGTACGTGCCCCGGCCAAGCTCTCGTGCTCCGACTTCGACAACATCCCTTCGGGGGCATCGATCCAGGCTGGAACGTGCACCTCGGTGTCGTAGAGCGAATGGGTGTGTTGCGGCGGAACGCCATGCTCACACATCGATTCACCGTGATCCGACGTGTAAACGATGACGGTGCGCGCCCCCGCATCGTTCGCGCGCACGCCCTCGATCAGACGACCGACGGCCACATCCGACAGATAGACGGCATTCTCGTAGTTGTTTCGATAGCCGATCGTTCCGCAATCGGCGGCAGCGTCGGACGCCGGCTGAAAGGGCGCGCGCTTCGCATCGACCAAACGAGGAACGTGGACGTTTGAGTAATGCACCATCGCGAAGAAAGGCTCGTGGAGGCTTCCGAGCTCGGACAAGAAACGCTCTGTGAGCAGGGCGTCGTCGGCGCCGGTGAGCACGTTGGCCTCGGGATCGAGATTCGTCGCCGACACGAAATGCGACAGCGGTGCGTCGACGAAGAACATTCGGGCATTACCGTACATGAGATGCTGACTCGTGAAATACGACGCATCGTAGCCGGCGGCATTCGCGTAATCGAAGATGATCGGGGCCGAATAGATCGTCGACCGCGCCACGACTGGATCGACTCCGGCGAGAAGCACGGCCGTCGAGATGAAGGTCGACGAGTCCATCGAGCGCATCTGTTCGAATGGATACCGATGCGGCGTGAGCGCGTTGGACGTGCGATTGGCGCCTTCGCAATCGGCATCGAAGCCGATGCACGTCACGTCGGCGCGTTGGCTCTCTTGCAAGATGAAGATGACATTGCGCTTGTTCGTGATGTCCGGCGTGATCGCCGAGAGAGCTGCAACTGCGCGGCGAGACTCCCGGCGCGACGCGCGGACGTACCGCCTCGGCCACCACTCGGCGAGCGGCGCGTCGGCGTACCCGCGCAGACCGTTCGCATAGATCACGTCGGGTGAAGTGGCCTGTACGCCGGCGTAGCTCGCAGGCGCATTCCAACACGCGTAGAGCACACCGGGCACGAGGAGCAGCGAGGCCGCGTGAGCCCACGGCCCGAGCTTGAGCCATCTGCGCGCCGCCCACACGAAGACGAGCGCAGCCAACGTGGAGCTGGCTCCATAGGCGAACGTCGCCGCTCGTCCAGGCAGCCCGGCGACGACGGCCTCGACCCACGAGCCTGCGTCCACCATCGATTCGCGGGACGGATAAATCCCGAAGAGATGGTGAAAGCCTGCCACCGCGGTCGAGACGACGACGAACGTCGCGACGAAGAGCGCCGCCCCCACGTGCCGCAAAGCGCCGCGCCGCCGAGCGCTCGCCGCGAGCAGCACCATCCAGAAAACGGCCGACCCGACCGCCGACGCAGCGTATGCCTCGCGATGAGGTCGATCGAGCGCGGCGATACGGCCTGCGCGCGACGCCAGATCGAGCCCGACGAAACGCAGGGCAGGCAGGACCAGAACGAGAAGGCCCCCGAAGCGGCGGAGTCGGCGAATGGCTCTCCGAGAAAGGCGGGGCATCCGCTTTTTTCTCTGCGCGTCTCTCCGCGCGAAGGCAATCGAAGTCGATGGCGTTCGAGTGTCGTCGCATCCCTGCTCGGGTGCGCGACTCACTCTCGGCGACACGACGAGAGAATGAAATTGGGGCCACCGAGAGCGGTTCAATCCCGGCCGAACCCCTCAAGGGATCGATCTCGGACCGCTCGTCCCGATGCTCCGCGCACGAGGCGGCACGGTAGAGCTCGCGCCGCCGTCCTTCGTGGACTGCGGGCATTCCCGACGAAATCGTCGATGGGTCGGGGTTCGACCCGAACGGTGCTCGCTGATCGAGCGAACGAGCGATATCCGAGCGACCCACGCTTGTCGCCTCCCGGCCTCCGGCGTAGGCGTGTCTCATGGCATCGCCGCTCTTTCCCGAACCCCCGCCCGCCGTCCCGCCCACGCCCATCGACGAGCTCGATCGCGCGGTCGACCGGCTCGCTGCGAACAAAGACGCTTGGGTGAAGGTCGATCTGCCGAAGCGCATCGCGCTGCTCGAGGCGTGCGTGCGCGCGACGAGCGAGATCGCCGACGATTGGGTCAAAGAGGCCTGCCGAGCCAAAGGCATTCGCGAAGGCTCGCAGACCGCCGGTGAAGAGTGGCTCGGCGGCCCCGTCACCACGGTCCGAAACATGCGCCTGCTCATCGAAGCCCTCGAGCAAGGCGGAGCCCCGCGGCCTCCGAAGCTCGAGACACGGACAGACGGTCAGGTCGTCGCGCACGTGTTCCCTGCGAATGCGATGGACAAGGTGATGATGGGTGGGATCACCGCCGAGGTCTGGATCGAAAAGGGCCAGCCGCCGTCGCAAGGTCGCATCTACCGCGAAAAGCGGGCTGGCGCCGCACAAACCGGTAAAGTCGCGCTCGTCCTCGGCGCTGGAAACGTGGCGTCAATCGGCCCCATGGATGCGCTCTACAAGCTCTTCGTCGAAGACGAGGTCGTCCTTCTCAAGACGAACCCGGTCAATGCGTACCTCGGCCGGTTCATCGAGAAGTCACTCGCGCCGCTCGTCGAGCAAGGCTACTTCGCGGTCGTCCACGGCGGGGCCGAGGTCGGCACGCATCTCGTTCGTCACCCCAAGGTCGACACGCTCCACATGACCGGATCCGATCGAACCCACGACGCCATCGTCTACGGAAGCGATCCCGAGGAGCAGAAGCGACGCAAGGCCGAGAAGAGGCCGCTCGTCGACAAGCCCATATCGAGTGAGCTCGGCGCAGTGACGCCGGTGCTCGTCGTGCCCGGCCCCTGGTCCGACGACGACATCGCCTTTCAGGCCCGTCACATCGCGGCCATGGTCGCCAACAACGGAAGCTTCAATTGCAATGCAGCCAAGGCGCTGGTCGTCGCCAAGGGCTGGCCTTTGAAAGACAAGTTTCTGGCCGCGGTCCGCAGCGCGCTCGCGCGCACGCCTGCCCGCAAAGCCTATTATCCCGGCGCCGAAGCCCGCTACGAAGCATTCCTCACGCATTACCCCGAAGCGAAGAAGCTCGGTGACGGCGGCGAGCACATCGTCCCGTGGACCACCATCCCCGATGTCTCTGCCGAAAAGGGTGAATACGCTCTCACGAACGAAGCCTTCTGCGGCGTCCTCGCCGAAGTCGCGCTCGACGCACACGATGCGGCGAGCTTCCTCGACAAGGCCATTCCATTCGCGAACGACGTCATGTGGGGATCGCTGTCGTGCATCATGCTCGTTCATCCCTCGACCGAGGCCGACCATCCCGATCGCATCGATCGTGCGCTCTCCGAGCTTCGCTACGGGGGAATCGGATACAACGTATGGGCCGGCGTCATCTACGGGCTCGTCGTCACGACCTGGGGTGCTTACCCCGGCCACCCGCTCGAAGACGTGCAGAGCGGGCGCGGCGTCGTGCACAACAGCTACTTGTTCGACCATCCCCAGAAGTCGATCGTGCGCGGTCCGTTCCGAATGTTCCCCACGCCCCTCTGGTTTGCCGATCACCGCACGCAGGCCGACACGGCGAAGGCGCTCTTCGAGATGGAAGTCAGGCCGAGCTGGCTCAGGCTTCCGAAGCTCGTCGCCTCTGCACTACGTGGCTGATTGCCCCGGAGGCGATCGCCTTGCGGCCGACGATCGCCGAGAGGCGTTCGTCCGCGAGCACACCCAGCTAATGAGCTTCGCCCTCGTTCCAGAGGTGAAGCTTCATGTCGCCACCGAGGTGACGCCGCTCTGGACGGCCAGTGAAGATTGGCTCGAAGCGCGCGGCGTCGAACCTCCTTATTGGGCTTTCGCTTGGGCGGGAGGCCAGGCGCTCGCGAGGTTCGTTCTCGACCGTCCCGAGCTCGTGCGAGGCCTCTCCGTGGTCGACTTCGCCACGGGGAGCGGTCTCGTCGCGATTGCAGCAGCCAAAGCCGGCGCGCGCTCGGTGCTCGCGATCGATCTCGACCCTTTGGCATGCGCGGCAACTCGGCTGAACGCGCGGGCGAACGGAGCTCCTGGCATCACCACCGAAACGACCGATCGGGTGGGCGATCCACTCGCCTTCGCAGACGTCGTCCTCGCGGGAGACGTCTTTTACGAAGCCGGCCCGGCGCTCGCTTTCACCGCTTGGTTCCGCGCGCTCGCGAAATCGGGAAAGCCGGTTTACGCGGGTGATCCTGGTCGCGCGTACGTGCCGTCCGATCTCGCGGTCGTCGCCCGCTACGAGGTCCCCACGACGCTCGATCTCGAAGGCACGACCTCACGCCCCGCGGTGATCGGCCTCTTCGCTCCCGAAGTCCCTTCCCTGCTACGTGGCGATTGATCGCTTGGGGCCCACGCCGATCTCTGCATGGGACGAATGGCCGAGATCGCGCTGTTCGGCTGAAGAGACCTTCAGTGGCGACCTCTGAGCGAGAGGCACTTGCGCCCCGGGCCCTTGCGAGGCTAACTCCCGCCATGCGATCGCCCATCGGGACCTCGGCCATCTTCATCGTGCTCGCTCTCGCTGCCTGTGAAAAGGCCGCCCCCACGCCTGCACCCGACTCGACTGCTGCACAGCCAGGCACGCAGGTTCACCAGACGCTCAACCTCAACGGCTTGCGCGCGATACCGGCCCTCACGGCACCGTCAGCAACGGCTGCCTCGAGCGCAGTCGCGGGCGACACGGCGGCCCCCGCGGCGTCGGGCCTGCCCGCGCCAGCCGATGTCGCCGAGGCCCCCAAAGACGCAGACAAGACCAAGAGCGGTCTCGTCTCGAAGGTGATCGAGAAGGGCACGGGGACCAAGCACCCCAAGCCCGAAGACACCGTGCTCGTGAGCTACACGGGCTGGACCAAAGACGGAAAGATGTTCGACAGCTCGATCGTCCACGGAAAGCCGATCTCGTTCGGCGTGACCGAGGTCATCCCGGGCTGGACCGAGGGCCTCCAGCTCATGGTCGAGAAAGAGAAGCGTCGCTTCTGGATCCCGGCCGCGCTGGCCTACGGCGACACACCGAGGCAGCCCGGCGCACCGAGCGGTCCGCTCACGTTCGATGTCGAGCTGCTCGAGATCCGTGGAATGCCCGACGCCCCGACCGACGTGGCGGCTCCGCCGAAAGACGCAAAGAAAACCGCGTCGGGCCTGTTTTACAAAGTCGTCACCAAAGGCAAAGGCACCGTCCATCCAAAAGCGAGCGACACCGTCGTCGTCAACTACACGGGCTGGAGCAAGGAGGGCAAAGCCTTCGACTCGACGGCGACGCGCGGCGAGCCCGCACGCTTCAAGCTCAGCCAAGTCATCAAAGGCTGGACTGAAGGTGTGCAGCTCATGGTGACCGGCGAGAAGACGCGCTTCTGGATCCCCGGCGACCTCGCTTACGGTGACAAACCGCAGCGTCCGGGTGCGCCGAGCGGTCAGCTCACGTTCGACATCGAGCTCGTCGAAGTCCAGCAATAGTCGGCCCCCATCGCGCCTGAAAAGAGGTCGCGGAACGTTCCTCGAGGGCACGTCCGCGACCTTTCGCCGTTTGTCGGATTTCCCGTGGAATCGCGACCGTTGATTCCTAATACAGCAGAATTCTATAGGTCAACGGTCGGTAGCCGTTCAGGGGACGGACGGGATCTCATTCGGAACCATCCTTCCGCCGGAGCCCGCCACCACTCATCCCTCCCCCACCGGAACGTCGGCGCGGGAGGACCCGTGCCCCACTGCCAGCGGAGCTTCCTGATGAATCGAGCTACCCAATCCACCCCGTCGCTCACGGCGAAGCGCGCCCCGTGGGGCATCTCGCGACGCCTCGTCGGCACCGTCCCTATCGCCTCCCTCGCGGTCGCCGCTTGCGTCACCGCATTGACGCTACCTGCTGAGCGAGCGAACGCTGCCCAAGGCGATACGAACGCGCAAGCCGTTCAACGAGGCGTCGACTTCCTCGTCCCCGACGTGGTCCAGTTCACCGATCAGAACGGCTGCATCGCGTGTCACCGACAGGGCGCAGCTCTGTATGGCCTCGCGCTCGCCAAGGGCGCTGGATTCGACGTCAGCATGATTCCGGCGACGGGCGCGCCGCACATCGCCCAAGCCATCGCGAACGACGAGCAGCAAGCCGGATATTGGGATTGGAGCGGACCAAACCTCCTGAAGACGAGCTACAACTTTTACGGCCTCGCCGGCTACGACGCATACATGTCGACGGCGTTCTCGAACAACCTCGTGAGCGGCGCCGACTGGGCCGTCTCGGCTCAACAGAGCGATGGCCGCTGGCCCATGGACTTCGACGACGGCTACACCGCGCACGGTGACATCCCGTACACCGCGCGCTTCATGGTGGGTATCGCGCAAGCCGTCCAGCGCGTCGACGCCAACAAGGCCGCGACGTACAAGGCCGCGCTCGCGAAGGCCGCCGCCTACATCACGGCTCATCAGAGCGACACCAACGACGTCACCGGCGTCGGCACCGACTACGAGATCTCGTGGGCCATCATCGGGCTCAAGGCCGCTGGCCTCCCCGACAACGACCCGAGCGTCGTCGCGCTCGTGGCCGCGCTCCAGGCGAACCAATCGTCACTCGGCTATGCCTGGGGTGAGCAACCCGGGTGGGCGCCCGACTCCTTCAACAGCGGTATGGCCATCTATGCTCAATGCAAGGCCGGCGTCGACGCGATCGGAAACACCTCGCTTCAGCAGTCTCTTCAATGGGTCAATTCGCAGCAAGGCGCCGACGGAACCTGGGGCAACGACGTGGACACGACGTTCGCTATCCTCGGCCTCTCTTGCTACGGCGACTACGGCGTCATCGTCTCGAATTCGGGTCCGCTCACGAAGGTGATCAGCTCGCATTCGCCGAACCCGCAGACTGCCACGTACAACTTCGACATCCAGAATCACGGCTTCATCAACGACACCTACAATCTCTCGGTCACCGGTGGCATGCCGGGATGGAGTGGAACCATTCAAGGCACGGTCGTCATCAATGCAGGCGCCCATGCGACGGTGATGCTCACGGTTCATGCACCGGCGAACCTTCCCGAAGCGCTGCCGGTCGAAATGGCCGTCGTCGCCACGTCGCAGGCCGTTTCGACGCTCAGCTCGTCGGCGCGCATCACCACGTTCACCGACCCGCCTCCTCCAACCTCGGGTGACTCGACCTCCGTGTCGCTCACCGCCGGTAACGGAACCAGCGTGTCGCTCGGGCAGACGCAGACCCTCTCGGCCACGGTGCACGACGGCACGGCGAACACCTCGGTCGTCGGACCGGGCAAAGGCGTCGTGACCTTCTTCGTCGCCGGTCTCGCGATCGCGACCGACACCGACGCCGATGGCGACGGCGTGTACACGGTGCCCTTCAAGCCAGACTGCGCTTGGAATTTGCTCGGACCGCAAGACCTCCGCGCCATCTACTCGGGTATCGATCTTCCGGTCGGGAGCGACCTTCTCTCGAGCTTGTCGGCGGGAACGATGACCCTCGTTCAGCCCGCGTGCTGCGCGAAGACCGAGATCTGCAACGGCGTCGACTACGATTGCGACGGCGTCGCCGACAACGGTAACCCAGGCGGGGGCGGTACCTGCACCACCGGCTCGGCTGGCATCTGCGCGATCGGCGCTTTGAGCTGTACGAACGGCGGCGAAGTCTGCGTCGGCACCGCGACTCCCGGACAACACGCCGAATCGTGCAACGGTCTCGACGACGATTGCGACGGCTCGGTCGACAACGGATTCCACGTCGGAGAAGCTTGCACGGTCGGAACCGGAGCCTGCGCGGCGACAAACACCCTCGGGTGCACTCAGGGCGGCCAAGCGGCCTGCAGCGCTCAGCCCGGCTCGCCGAGCACCGAGATCTGCGGTGACGCGATCGACTCCGATTGCGACGGCAACCCGAACAACGGTTGCGCCTGTATCGACGACTCGGCCTGCGGAGGCTCGGCGAGCGGACAGGTCTGCGAAACCGGCAAGGGTGGAACTTACACCTGTGTCCTCGGCTGCCACGGTTCCGGCGGCAACACCTGCGCGAACGGGCTCCACTGCACGTCGGCCGACGCTACCCGCGGCCAATGCGTCGCGTGTCTCCAGGACGGCGATTGCGGCGTTCAGGAGAGCGGGATCGTCTGCGACCAGAGCTCGAAATCGTGTGTCGCGGGTTGCCGCGCCACCGGTGGCAACGGCTGCGCGAACAGCCTCTCGTGCACCTCGACCGACGACTCGATCGGGCACTGCGTCGCCTGTCAAGACGACAGCGAATGCGGCGACCCGGCGAGCGGCGTCGTCTGCAGCGGCAACACCTGCGTCGCCGGCTGCCGTAAGACCGGTGGCAACACCTGCGGAGCGAGCCTGACCTGCACTTCGGCAGACAGCTCGGTCGGTCACTGCATCGGTTGCTCGGCAGACGCCGATTGCGGCACTCCCGACAGCGGAATCGCTTGTGACGCCGGAACCAACAGCTGCGTGGGCGGCTGCCGCGGTACGGGTGGCAACGGCTGCCCGAGCGGCATGACCTGCTCGTCGCAGACCGACGGTCTCGGCCTCTGCGCCATCAGCGAAACCGGCACCTCGAGCAGCAGCAGCTCGAGCGGCAGCAGCAGCTCGAGCGGCAGCAGCAGCTCGAGCAGCACGGGCAGCTCGGCTGGACCGGGAACCTTGATCGAGGGCTTCCCCGCGATGTTCGCCGACCCGACCGGCGGCTCGGGCGGAGCGAGCAGCGCGACCGGCTCAGGAGACAACTCGGCCAACAACAGCAATGCCTCGGGGAGCACGCCCGGATCGTCGTCGAGCAGCTGCAGTTGCTCGATGCAACCCAGCAGCGACACCAGCGGTCTCGCCTGGGTCGTCACCGGAGCGGTCGGTGTGATGGTCAGCCGACGCCGTCGTCAGCGCGTCGCCTGACACCCTGACAGCGCGCTCGGCTTCGGCCGGGCGCGTTACAGGTCAATCCCGAGCCTGGCTACCGAGCCGGGCTCGGTTCTTTTTGTGAGCACGGAGCGACCACCAAGAAGCCCGCCCCCCCACGCCGGAGAGCGTCGAGACGACGCCCGCGGCCACGCCGAGCAAACCGAGGAGAAGCGCCGAGGTCATGCGCGCGAGATGCGCCTCGAATCACCATCCGCATCATGCCACGATCGGCTTCTTTCGATAATCTTTGCTTATGCTCGATCAGCTCCGACACTTTCTCCTCATCGCCGAGCACGGCACCTTCACCGCGGCTGCGGTGCGCGCCCACCTCTCGCAGCCGGCGCTCACCGCGTCCATTCGACGCCTCGAAGAAGACCTCGACGGAAGACTCTTCGATCGTGGTCGCAACGGCGCTCGCCTGACGCGCGCCGGAGAAGCGCTGCTGCCTCACGCGCGCGCTGCCGTCGTGGCAGTCGACGAGGGTGCGCGCGCCGTGCTCGCGCTCGAGACGCTCGAAGGGGGTGAGGTTCGCATCGGTGGGGGATCGACGGCGTGCACGTACTTGCTACCGCCAGTCCTCACCGCATTTCGGCGCAAGCACCCGCTCGTCGCGCTCCGACTTCGCGAGCTGCCCGAGGCGGCTGCGCTCGACGCGTTCGACCGAGGCGAGCTCGATCTCGCGGTCGTCGGGGGCAAGCAAGGAGATCTCTTTCGGCGCGAAGAGCTCGTGCTGGTCGCGGCACCCAACGTGGCTCGGGAGGGTCTCCCGTTCGTGACGTTCCCCGAGGGCAGCGCGACCCGCGCCGAGCTCGACCGTCACTTTCCGGGCGTCGACATCGTGATGGAGGTCTCTGGGATCTCGACCGTCAAAGGCAGCGTGCGTGCCGGGCTCGGCGTCGCGCTCATCACACGCAGCGCAGTCGCGACCGATCTCGAGCTCGGACGGCTCGTGCTCGTGCCCGATCCGCGGACACCGATCGCGCGACCACTTCGGCTCATGCACCGCGGAGCCGATCGCCTGTCGGCCGCCGCACGCGCGCTCCGAAGAATGCTGCTCATCGGAGCGCCGCGGCCCGCTACGACGAAGACGAAGCGAGCCAGCGATCGATGAGCTGCCGCGCGATGCTCACGCCCGGCGGCAGGAGCGGCATCGCGCCGCGCTCGAACCAGCGCGCGTCTTCGAGCTCGCTCTTGTCGACGACGATGTCACCGCCCGCATAGCGTGCCGTGAACCCGATCATGAGCTGCGATGGGAAGGGCCACGGCTGACTGCCGGCGTAGCGCACGTCGTCGATGCGAATGGCCGTCTCTTCGAGCACCTCGCGGCGAGCGCACTCCTCGAGCGATTCGCCCGGCTCGACGAAGCCTGCCACGAGCCCGTACATCCCTTGCGGAAAGCGCGCGCCCCGCGACATGAGAATGGCGTCACGCGACTCGTCGCGAACGAGGACGATCGCGCAGGGTGACACGTGTGGATACACCTCGCGCGCGCACGACGGGCAGCTCTTCGCGCGTTCTTCGGCCTTCCAAGCGAGCTCGGTGCCGCAGCGACCGCAACGACGCGAGGTCTCGTCGAAGTGAGCGAGCTGCGCGGCGAGCCCTGCAGCGGCGAAGGTCGCGTCGTCGAGCGCTCCGAAGAGCGAGCGCAACCCTCGCAACGTCAGCGCCGTCGAATCGGTTTTCGTGATTCGGTCTCGCACCGACGCATCGAGCGACGCGACGAGGCACGGCTCACCGTCGAGCGACCCCAGCACCATCGAGCTCTCGAGGGGAAACCCCGCCGCCTCGATCACGCTGCGACGCGGAAGCGAAAACCCAGCGTCGCTCTTCATCACCAACAGCTCTTGGTCTTGCAGCGAGAACACGATGGGATCGGCGCGCGTCCCATCGAGCGCGTCTTGAGAGGCACCGGGACGAAGGCTGGGCTCGAAACGGGTTTCAGACATGGGTCGCGAACACTATCGCGCAGAAGCGGTTTGCGCCCGTGCCATCGGTCTCGCGCCTACGATCTGCCGGCTTTCCCAAGGCGCCATCGACGCGCCGACACGGAGCTCACCGACGAAGCATCATTGCTTCACGACCAGGTCGGCCTTGGTCACCGTGATCGACGTGGGTGCGTGGGCGACGGCGAAAGTCGCTTTGATCGTGGTCGGCCCGGCAGACGCGAGCTTCACGGTGCAAGACATCTTGCCGCTGCCCTTTCGCGTGTGCGAATCGCCGAGATGGGTCTCGATCCAATTCACTTTCACGTTGATTTGGCCGAGCGGGTTGCAAGTGGTCGACGCGACCGACTTACCATCTTGGAGGAGCTCGACTTTGTACTCGAGCGACGCGTCGCCTTTGTATTCGAGGACCAGATCGGTCCAGAAGTCGACATCGCCTGCGGCGAGCGTCGCCGTCGCCTCCGCCGATCCTTCGGCCGAGAACGGAACACGGCCGAGCTCTTTCCCGCATCCGACGAGCGAAAGCGAGACGGCCGAGGCGAGGGTGAGAACGAGCGCTCGATGGTTCATGGGGTCTCCGTTCTTGCGGCCCGGTGCAAGAGCGCCGGGGCCCGACACGCTATCAGGCTACGCATGAGCTTTCCGTGAAGGATTTCGGCGTCTCGAAAGCGAGCTGCCACGTCGCGGTCAGCTCCGATGACGACGCGGAGCCGGCACCTCGAGCTGACTCGTCGAGGATCAGGCCTCGAGTTGCGACGACGGACGAAACACGCCCCCCGCGCCCGGCCCCTCGCGATCGA
>JAYUUB010000066.1:0-17345 GCA_043755175.1 Polyangiaceae bacterium
ACGCGTCCGCAGATGTAGAGCTCACCGCCGGCTTGGTAGCCGAGATCGCCCGTTCGGAGCCAACCACCGCCGTAAGTGTCTGCTGTTGCACCGGGGTTACCGAAGTAACCCTTCGTGATACTCGGGCCTCGAACCCAGATCTCTCCGACCTTGCGCTCGTCGAGACGGACACCATCGGGGGCCATGATCGCGATCTCGTGGTTCGGAAAAGCCTTTCCGCATGCCACGAGCTCCATGCTCCCGATCGGCGCGCCGTTCGCATCGGTCTCGGCGCCGACCGACGTGGTGGCGTCGCCTTTGCGCATCGCCGCGACGTCGACTCTGTCGGTCTTCAACGGGGCGGTGATGTCGTGGAACGTGATCGCGAGGGTCGCCTCGGCCATTCCGTACGAAGGGAGGACACTCGTCGGAGCGAGGCCGTTCTTCTCGAAGCGATCGAGAAAGCCGCGCATGACGTCGGCTTGAATCGGCTCGGCGCCGCACCCGAGCGCGCGCATGCACGAGAGATCCCAATTTTGCGACTGCGCCTCGGTGACTGCGCGCGCCGCCAGAGCGAACGCGAAGTTCGGAGCGAAGGTGATGGTGCCGCGGAACCGGTGAATCGCGTCGAGCCAGATCGAAGGTCGACGAATGAACGACATCGTCGGAATGAACATGACCTGCACGAGGGTGTAGAGCGGAGCCACCACGAAGCCGATGAGGCCCATGTCGTGGTACAGCGGCAGCCAGCTCACGCCCTTGTCGGCGGGGGTCGACTTGAGGCCGTCGACCATGATCGCGTGGGCGTTCGCTGCGAGGTTGCCGAACGTGACCATCACGCCCTTGGGGCGCGAGGTGCTTCCAGAGGTGAACTGGAGGAATGCGAGATCGTCGAGGCTCACAGGAGCAGGCTCGACGACGTCTGCCGACTCGTCGCCGCGAACCTCGCTCTCGAGGACCACGCGGGCGCTGGTCACCCCCGCTAGGTGCTCGGCCATGAGGTCGCGAAGCGCGCTGCTGGTCACGAGGAGCTTCGCGCCAGACGCAGCGAGGATGTGGCGAACGGTGTCGCCATACGCCTCCATCTTGGCGAGCGTGGCAGGCGGATACATCGGCACGGCGACGATGCCAGCCGACAGGCAGGCCATGAAAGTGAGGACGAACTCGTCGGGCTCGGGAAGGACGAGCGCGACCCGATCACCCTTCGTGAGACCGAGGGCATAGAGCGCTTGCGCGCGGCGGCATGCCTCTTTCCAAAGGTCGGGAAAGCTCACACGCCGCTCGTCGCCGCTCGCTCGAAGAAACGTGACGGCACGGTCGCTATGGACTGCGTTCTCGCGAAGTACTTGCGGGAATGTTCGCATCGGCTCCTCGTACGCTCGACCCTGAGCGCATGGAGCCATAAGCGAATCTTGGGCCAGGACCAAGAAAAAAGCTTTTCTATACGTAACTACAAGCACTTAGCTTCGTTTCGTATCGATCCGACGAGAAACTGACAGGTGTCAGTGCGTCGAAACTTCGTCGCTTCGACGCTCGCCGTGCACGACGCTTCGCAGCATTTTCTCCTCGGTTCGCAGTCGGTGTTCGTCGCGACGAGGGAAGTGGTCGAAGCGCTCGTGGCGAGGAGCCTACTTCGAGAACGAGCTACCGCCCCACTTGTAGGTGACGGGGTTGGCATCACCCCAAGGAAGAAGGAGAGGCTCGAGGCCACCTACCGCGCCCGAGTCTTGGTTGAACGGGTAGCTCGTGCGAGTGAAGCCGATGGCCTTTCCAGGGCCGAGCGTCACGGTCGCGCTCTTTTCGCCAGCGTAGGTGATGGATCCCACGATCTTCTGGTTTCCGATGCTGCGACCCACTTCGGCGCCGAACACACGCTTGATCGTTTCGCCGGAGACACGGAAGACGAGCTCGATTTCGCGCTCCACCTCGGCTTCTTTCGGACCCTTTGCCTTGAGGACACCGCGCACGACGATCTCGGACTTCTTGTCGCCGGTCACGTCGCGAAGCGTGACGCTTTTGATGTCGGCGGCATCGGCGAAGGCAAGCGTGGTGAACGAGTACCCGGTCCCTTTCTTGAAGCCTGGACCGAGGACGACGATGTCTTTTTCGTGAACGAGGACGCGCTCCGTCCGGCCGTCGCCGTCGACGTCGCCAGAGAGATCGAACCGGAGCATGCCAGATGCACCTCGGTCTTTTTTGTAAGTGGAATACACTTTCTCGCTGTCAGGCAGAGGTGCGGTCTTCGGAGGCTCGGCTTGCTTCAAGGGAGGCGGCGCCGCGTCGGCGACCGGCTTCACGTTGCTCGAGGCGCGCTTGTGCGTCTTCTCACCCGACCTCGTGAACGACGAGCCCTTCAGCTTGTAGGTCTGCGAGTCGATCGCCCCCCAGGGCAGAAGCACGGGGTCGAAGGTGGTTTCCATCGGTTCGCTGAAGTTGTCTTCGGTGAGCCCCTTCGCGGAGCCGGGCGTGATTGTCACCGCCAACTTGGCGCCATCGGCGCTGAACGAGACGTCGTTCGTGATCGATCCTTTCGGAGTGCTGATCCCGACCTCGTGTCTGAAGAGCGGGCCGGGAACCTCGCTCGAGCCGGCGAAAGCGAGCACCTCGAGTAGGTCGCGACCGACCTTCGAGGTGTCGCTGAGACGCTTCTTGACGACGATGTCTTTTCGGCCGTCGCCATCGAAGTCGCGCGCTTCGCACGACTGGACCGACAACGTCGATCCGGCGACGGCCATGTCGTTCCAGTAGTACTCGGTGCCTCCGCGGAATCCCGAGCCGAGCACGACGAGGTAGTGTTCGAACACCATCACGCGCTCGCGGGCCGCATCGCCCGCGACGTTTTCGATGAACGAGCAGGTCGGTGCGCCGAGCCTCTTGTCTTTCATCAACCCGTCGGTGAACGCTTGCTCGCTGGCCGTGAGCAAGGACGGGAGTGACGACGCATCGGTGCTCGCTGCGGTGCCGATCACGGCTTCTTCGGTGTCGGAGCCGTCGGCATCGTGGACGAAGATGCCGCCCTTCATGCCGACGCGCGTCTGGCCATCACCGAGCGACGACCAGGGAATGGAGGCTTCGAGCGTCCACCCGGTCTTGCTCGGAGCCTCGACGACTCTGGCGCCTTTGATTGGCTGACCGCTCTTTTCGGCCTTGCCTGCGCTCTTCCCGGGCTGACCTGGGTAGAGGCTCACGGTCTCGGTCGAGCCGCCGACGACGAGGACGAGGTCGACGCGATCGGCTCCGCCGCGCAGCACATCGTCGGTGACATCGGCGGCGACGTACACGTTCTTCTCGTCGTACTGAATGGCTGCTTTGGCCGAGAGGTCTTTCGCGCTCGGGGTGCCCTTGATCGAGCTCGACAAGCGCGTGAGCTCTCGTACCCATTCGCTCGATCCTGGAACGCCATCGAGGTTCGGGGCTTTGTCGACGTGGTCGGCTCGAAGGCTGACGCCAGCGGCGAGCGCAGCGCCAGGGACGAGCCCAGATCCCACGAGTGCAACGAGGAGTGCGAGAGGGCGGGTGCGGCTCATGGCAGGCGTTGGACGCTCGTTTCGTCGATCTGTTCCAAAAACCCTGAGCCGAGCGATCTTCGTCAAAATCGCTCGGCTTTTCGAGGGCTATCGCTTCATGCGCGCTTGCTCGCGCTGCTCTTCGGCTTCGAGCTCGGCCAAGGCAGCCGCGAGCTCGTCTTGCTCGGCTTGCGAATGGGCATTGGCTTGCTGCGCGGGCGCTTGAGTCTGCTGCGCGGGTGCGTCGACGCGGACTTGTTGGGGCTCGGGCTTGGGCGCCTCGGGAGGCGCCATCCCCATCTTGCGCTTGAGCGCCATGAGATCGTCGTCTTGACCCGACGTCTGCTCGAGCTGCTTGAACTTGTGCGCCAACAGATCGCCGCTCGTCTCTTCTTGGAGCTGCTGCTGAGCCTCGGCCTCGGCCTCGATCTGGTCGACCTTCTCGGTCATGCGATCGAACGTCTCGAACGCCGAAGCGTTGTTGAGGCCGCTCATCGTTTCTTGAATGGCCTTCTGCGCCTCGGCGCGCTTCAAGCGAGCTTCGAGGACGTTCTTCTTGCGCCTGGCCTCTTCGATCTTGTCGTTGAGCATGCGAAGGGCGGTCTTCAGCTGATCGACCGCCGTCTTCTGCTTCGTCCACTGATCTTTGAGCGTGGTGGCGAGCTCGTCGTGCTCCTTCTTGCGCTGGAGCGCCTCTTTCGCGAGGTTGTCGTCGCCGCTCTTGATGGCGAGCATCGCGCGACGCTCCCATTCGGCGGCATTGGCTGCCTCTTGCTCGGCCTGCTTGGCGAGGCGTTTCTCGTCGGCGATCGAGACGGCGACCTGCTTTTTCGCCTCGACCAGCTGGTTCTGCATGTCCAGGATGACCTGGTTCAGCATCTTGCCAGGGTCTTCGGACTTGCTGATGAGGTCGTTGAGGTTGGACTTGATCAGGGTCGCGAGGCGGGCGAAAATTCCCATGTTTTTTTCGACTCGACGGGTGGGGGCAGACGGAAAAATGAGGCGATTCGAACCTGATGCGACATGGCATCCGACGGAGAGCCGTCGGCGAAGCGTCGCGGTCGCGGGGCGATCAGTCGCGCGCGAGCTCTCGTAGCTCGCTCGTGTGTCCAACGAGGGCGAGGTCGATGTCACTCAATGTGGCTTCGAGCTCGTTGTCGTCGAGGTTCTCGAGCGCGAGGGCGGCCGACAAGATGATGTGGCCGTCTTCGAGGCCGTAAGAAGCGTGCATCAGGTCGGTGGCGTTGAGCTCGAGGAGCCGTCGGTACACTTTGAGCTGAATCGCCTCTTCCTTCGGGACGGGCCCGATCGAGACGTTCACCGCGACGATCGGGTCGACGACCCGCGCTGCGATCACCGGCATATCGGGTCCCGAATGGATGAGAAAGGTGTGGCCCTGAGCCTCGTATTTGCGGCCAAGCTTGATGAGGTAGTTCTCGATTTCTTCGAATGTGCGCGGCATGTCTCGCGGAGGGTAGCGTCCCCGGTTGGGCTACTCAACACGAGATGTGTGGAGCTCGATGAGGCGCCGTTTCTGTGAGTGATCTGGAAGATGCGAAACCCTCCTCCCTTTTTTGATCTTTTTCGCCGCGAAATTGGTACGTTGCCGATCCAGGAACTGTGGCGATCCACCCCGGAGATACCCTCGCAGGCTGTCGCGTAACCCGGCTGCTCGGCCGTGGCGGAATGGGCGAGGTTTGGGCTGCCACCGACGATCGCAACGGCGGTCAAGAAGTTGCCATCAAGGTGCTGTTGCAGCGCGCTGCGATGAAGCCCGACCTCGTGAAGCGCTTCGAGCGCGAGGCCCGGATCACGAACTCCATCAACAGCCCGTTCGTCTGCAAGCTGCTCGGCGTTCACCAGGCGGAAGATGGCTCGCACCTTCTGATCTTCGAGCACCTCATCGGCGAGTCGCTCGCCGATCGTCTGAAGCGGGAGCAATACCTTCCGCTCAGCGAGGTCGGTCCGCTCATCGACGACGTGTTGCAAGGGCTCGCGGCCGCGCATGCCGCCTCGGTCATTCATCGCGATCTCAAGCCAGGAAACATCTTCATCGAGCGAACGAACGATCGCGATCGACCCGACCGCGCGAAGATTCTCGATTTCGGTATCTCCAAGCTCACCGCGAAGGAGAAAGAAGAGCCGACGCTCACTGCGTTCGACGCCACGCTCGGTTCGTTCGCGTACATGGCGCCCGAGCAGATCCGTGGCGCAGCCCGCGCCGACGAGCGCGCCGACATCTATGCCGTCGGGGCAGTCGCGTTCCGTTCGCTCACGGGCCGGCTTCCGTTCGAAGGAACCACGGCGGCGGTCCTCGTCTCGCTGAAGCTCGACCGAAGCGCGCCGTCGCTCGAAGAGGTGACCGGCGAGAAGTGGCCCTCGGGCATCGAACGCTTCTTGGAGCGCGCGCTCGACCGAAATCGAGAGAAGCGCTTCTCGGGTGCGCTCGAGGCGCTTCACGCTTGGCGAGCGATTCAACCTGGCAACATCACGAGAGCGACGTTTCCGCCGTCGCATCCTGCGTCGAGGCATCCCAGCAAAGGAAAGACTGGCTCGCTCACCTTCTCGACCGGGCAGTTCCCCGAGCGGGGCGAGGCGCCGCGATCCGAGCGAGCGCCGGCCTCGGGTTCGGGAGGGCCGTTCTCTGAAGCTCCATTCTCTGAAGCTCCGTTCTTTGAAGCTCCATTCTCTGAAGCTCCATTCTCCGAAGACATGGCCACCGAGGTCGACGATCCGCCGACGATGACCGGCGACCATAGCTGGCCCGGATCGGCGACCGAGAAGCGACAGATGGAGTTCGCTGGTCCACGCACGGGCTCGCGTACCGCGCCGATGGTCCCGAGGCCGGGGGCGCCGAGAGAAGGCCGCCAAGCTGCGCCGCGGCCCGACGGCGACAAGCCGACGCGAGCCACCGGGGCTGCGTCCGCGCTCGCTCCGCGGAGCCAGCCCACGGGTGATCGAGCGAGCTCGATTCCGCCCGGAACACCACGAATGTCAGGTTCAACCCCCCCCCCGCCTCGGCCGAGCTCGCCTGCGTCACGCGACTCGCGATCGAAGCGCCCCAGAACCGGAGGCCGCTGAGTGCTCGACGCAACCGTAGCTGGCAACAAGACTCGAGTTGAGGTCCGTGGTGGACGTATCCGCGTTGCAAAAGCAACACAGTGGTTCGATATCGGCGCAGAGCCGATCGTGGTCGGACGCAACTCCGCCTGCCAAGTGGTCATCGACGACAGCAAGGTGAGTGCGGTGCACGCCGAGTTCGTCGCGACGGCCCAAGGCGTTCGAGTGCGCGATCTCGGTAGCCGAAACGGCACCTACGTCGGCGGCGTGCGCGTCGGAGACGTTTATCTGTCGGCGAACACCAAGGTCCGCCTCGGCGAGACCGAGGTCATGTTCGAGCCGCTGAGGCCCGAACGAATCAACATTCCCGCGATTCCGGCCTTCGGACCGCTCGTGGGGAATGCGCCGCCGATGCGGGCCATCTTCGAGCGGCTCGGCAAGATTGCTCCTACCGATCTCACGGTCCTCATCCAGGGCGAGACGGGCACCGGCAAAGAGCTCGTCGCGCTCGCGCTTCATCAAGCGTCTACGCGTGCGAAGAAACCGTTCGTCGTCGTCGATTGCGGATCGATCCCGCCCACTCTCGCCGAAGCGACGCTCTTCGGGCACGAACGGGGAGCCTTCACGGGGGCCATCGACAAGCGGCTCTCGCCATTTCAAGAGGCAGACGGCGGGACCATCTTCCTCGACGAGCTCGGCGAGCTTCCGCTCGAGGTTCAACCGAAGCTCCTCCGCGCCCTCGCCGAGCGACGCGTCAAAGCGGTCGGCGGGTCCAACTATCGTGAGGTCGACGTTCGAGTCCTTGCCGCGACACGACGCGACCTGGTTCGCGCCGTGAACTCGGGCGCGTTCCGAAGCGATCTCTATTTTCGCGTCGCGCAGGTGAAAATCGAGATGATGGCGCTGCGCCAGCGCGTCGAAGACATCCCGGTCCTCGTGAGGCGCATGCTCAAAGATCTCGGCGACGAGTCTGCCTACGATCGCATCACGACGACGACGCTCGAGCGCCTGATGCGCCACGACTGGCCCGGCAATGTGCGCGAGCTTCGCAATGCGGTTGCAGTTGCATTCGCGTTGTCAAACGAAGAAGAGGAGATCGACGTGGCTGCGCATCTCGGTGCGCTCTCCGAAGGCCCCACAGCTGGCGGCGGCATGGGAGCGCCCCTCGCTTCGTTCAAGGGGCGGCAGTTTCAAGAAGCGAAGCGCGACGTGCTCGCGCGGTTCGAGCGCGATTACTTCGCGGTGCTCTCGGATGAGGCGAAAGGCAACGTCTCGGAGATGGCTCGTCGCGCGGGGATGGAGCGAGCGCACGTTCGTGCCTACCTTCGAAGACACGGAATCGGATCGAAACAAGACACGGATTGAGCTTTCGCCGCTTCGAGCGCGCGGGCTCCCCGCTCGCTCCACTTCTCATCCGAGCGGTCGAGGCTCGTTCGGGTTGCCTTGGCCTCTTGTGGGCGCTAGGGAGCCGCGTGGGTCTCCTTCTCAAACGCGCGCTCGATCAGGCAGCCGTCTGGCACCGGTCGCAAAACCGCAAGTACCCCGGAATCGAAGTACCCTACGTGAGCCATCTCGCGGGCGTGGCGGCGATTCTATCGCGCCATGGCTTCGCCGAGCCCGTCGTGACGGCAGGCGTGCTCCACGACGCGATCGAAGACTGCGACGTCACGAGCGACGAGATCGCCCGCCTTTTCGGTGACGACGTGGCGGCGCTCGTCGAGCATGTGACCGAAGAAGACCAGAGCAGCACGCCGTGGGAGGAGCGCAAGCGCCTCTATCTCGAGCGCTTCGCGCACAAACCTTGGGAGGCGCAGGCGATCACCCTGGCCGACAAGATCGACAACTTCGAGTCGATCGTGGTGTGCGCCGAGCTCCACGGCGATCCGTGGGCGATGTTCAAGCGTGGCAAGAAGGCGCAGATGATCCGGTTCGAGGAGCTCGAGGCAAAGCTCGCGAACCTGCCGCCGCACCCGCTGGTCGAGGAGTACCGCGTGGCGCTCGATCAAGTGCGCGCAGTTCCAGACATGCTCGCTGGCTGAGGCGCGTTCGAGCGAGAGCCGCAGGCAGGGCGGATCTCGAAACGAGCTTGGCGGAAGCGCACAGGAATCGAACCTGCCCAGGACAGCTAGAGCTGCCCCGCACCAGTTTTGAAGACCGGGACCGGCGCCAGCCATGCAAGCGCTTCCACTCGCGAGTATCTGGTGTTTCGCCTTCGTTGTCCACGCCTCCACCCAATTCGTGGCCGGCTCACCAAGGGCGGCCAGCTCTCGTCGCGCAGCGAACCCGGCCGCCGTCGCATGCTCACTGCGGCTTCGGGGGAATCCTCGCAATCGCCGTAGTGTGGGGGACGAAGACGATCGCGTCGAAGGTCGCGCCAATGGCGACGGGGTGCCAGTAGTGCCCGCCGTATTTGGGAGCGTACGAAGCACCGATGATGCGCATCAGCCGCAGGGGCCCGGGCCAGCTCGCACCTCGCAGCGAGACCATCACGGGCGAGACCGCGCTCGCTCCCAGGACGCTCGTGAAGGCGTCCTCGAGGCTGCCCACCGCGATGTCGTCGAGCGACAGGTTGCGAACGTCGGGGGATTGACCCGTGGCCGGGTCGAGCTCCTGGCTTCGGAAGGAACCGGTACCGATGAGAAAGCCAACCGACTGGTACGCATGCCCGAGCTTCGCGGCGACGAGCTCGCCCATCGGTCGGCACTGATCGATTCCCATACGCGTGCGGGCGACGTGGGCGTTGTGTGCGAGAACGACGATTTTTCTCGACGGAGACGCCGACGAAGCTATCGCGGCAAAGACGTTGTCTGCCAAGGCTTTGTCGCGCGCACTGTCGCCCGCTTGTCCGGGAGCTTCGAGCGCAGCACACTGCGCCAGATGGTCGAAGAGTGATCCGAGGAGCGGATCTGTGAATGCCTTGCGGCCATCGACGAGCGCGCTCCCGAGCGCCGGATCACCACAAGACGCGATGCCAGTGAGTCGCGCGGCGAAACCTCGCGCGGCTTTCGTCGCCAGTCGATCGAGACGCGCTCCGATCGCGGTTACGAGGTTGTCGCGTGACTGCATGTCGAGCCCGACAACGTGAATGTGGGCAAGAGCCGCCCGGTGCCTATTTTCCGTGCGCAGAAAACGCATGAAGTCGCGCGTCTCCTGGTTTCGCCATATCCACAATTGGGGCACGTCGGGCGCTTCTCGCTCATCGCCTTGCTTCCCTGCGACCCAATCATCGAGTGCGAGGGTCTCCGCATAGTCAGCTTCGAGCGCGATGACGGTGAACCCGTGCGTCACGACCAGGTCGCGCGCGAGCGCAAAGCGGAGTCGGATGCCGTCACCCGCTCCGTGGGTCTGCTCGCCCAAGCCGATCACCGAAACGCCATCGAGTAGGGCGTCGGAGAAGGGGGTCTCGACTGCGGCCAGGTCTTTCGAGTTCTGTCGAATGAACTGAGCTTCAGAAGCGCTCGGTGGGCTGTCCGACGGCGCCGCGCTGAACGCGTGAAGGTCGAGAGCGACATCCGACGGAGTGAGCACGAAGGCTTCGGACCGGTAGCCCGAGGCGAGCGTCTTTGCCGTGTAACGACCATGGGGAACGCGCGTCTCGAAGCGCCCCGACGGGTCGGTCCGCGTGGCGTAGATGTCGCCGAGGACATCGTCGTTCGTCGATAGCTCGATCTGCCCGTCTGCGATGGGTTTCCCCAGCTCGTCGACGAGTCGTCCGTGGACGTCGTCGGCGTTGGGGTCCGAACGCAGCGTCAGGTCGAGCGGCGCCTGCGCAGCGGAAGCGGGTGCGGGTGAGAACGCAAATCCGAGCTCTCGATGTGTTGCGGTGACCGCATATTTCGCGCTCTTCGGAGGCACGAGCTCGAAGTGGCCGTCAGCCGTGGTGACGAGCGTGGATACGACCACCGCTTCCGAGTCGGAGACCTCGACGAGCGCGACGGTCGCCGAGCCGACGGTGACGCCAGCAGCCGTGCGAACCGTCCCTTGCACGGACGAGACGGACTGCTGTGCCGGCACTTCGGGTGGACGCTTTGCGACGGGCGGTCGCGGACTGCTGCACGAAAGCGTCGACAGTAGGACGGTCAACAGAGCGGTCAATCTCATCGGGCGCGACGCTATCACCCTCTGCACAGGTAGAGAGCACACGCGTTTGCCTGCGGTCTCGGCCGCGACTCACTCGTTGGCGAGGCTGCGGTTTCGCCGCTCAGGCGGCCGTGTCGACGTCGACGAACCGATTGCGACCAGCGCGCTTGGCGGCGTAAAGGCGGCGATCGGCGGCGGCGACGAGGTCGGCGGCGGTCTCGTTCGGTTGAAGCGTCGCGAGGCCGGCCGATGCGGTCACGCGAATCGTGCCCGTGGCGCCGAGGGGGAGCTCGCGCGAGGCGATCGCGTCGTTCATTCGCTCGACCAACGGTCGTGCTTGGGCCCACGTAGTAGATGGCAAGAGGATCGCGAACTCCTCTCCACCGTAGCGGGCGACGAGATCGCTCCGCCTTGGGAATGCGCGGACCATGCAATCGGCGAACGCACGGAGCACCGCGTCGCCCGCCGGATGTCCGTAGCGGTCGTTGACCGATTTGAAATGGTCGATGTCGACCATGACGAGGCAGAGCGGGGTGCCGACGACCGACGACAGCATCACCTGCTGCGCGAGTGCGGCGTCGAAGACACCTCGATTTGAGAGCTTGGTGAGGGGGTCGGTTCCGCCCTCGCGCTTCGCCTCGTCGAGCTGGGTGTGCATGCGAGCGAGGCGCTCGCGAAGGTCGTTCGTCTGCTGCTCGAGGCGTCGATTCTGGGCCTCGAGGTATTGAACGATGTTGTCTGCGAACGAGGTCGCCTCTCTCTTCAGATCGGAGATCGACTCCTTCGACGCCGCTTCTTTCAGCCTCGACGCTTGAGCTCGGAGCGTGCCGTCGGCCTTGCCGTGCTCGGCGCAGGCCTTTCCGACGCCATCGACGAGCGCCCAGATCGCCTCGCGTGCGTCTTTGGCAGATCGTTCGACGAAGATCTGCTCCTTCTTGCGGTGCTCGCCGACCCAGCGCACGAGCCGTCGCCATTCGCGTGCGCTCGAGCTCGGTCGGTCTTTCGCGTCGATCTCGCCGTCGGGCGGAGCGGCGACCAGCACGTGCTCGGCCCAACGATCGAAGGCGCGAGCAATCGACTCGCTGGGCTCTTCGTCGACCGTGAAGGAGTGCTTGCCCAGGGCGCGCAGCACGCCGGCCGTCGCGTCGAGCGCGTCATCGACTGCAGCGCTGGATGCTGGCGACGCAGTGCGCGCTTCGGGGGGGCGGGCCGCTGGCGCGGGTGGAGACTTCTTCCAGAACATCTCTGCCTGGGATACGGCCACTGTCGGCAGGACTTGAGCGCGATCTGGTCGAGCAGGGCTCGCGCGCCTTCGATAGACTCCGCGCGTGCGACGCTTCGTTCTCGGTACCGCGGGCCACGTCGATCACGGCAAGACCACGCTCGTTCAAGCGCTGACGGGGATCGACACCGACAAGCTCCCCGAAGAGAAGCGGCGAGGCATCACGATCGAGCTCGGCTTCGCGCCGTGGCAGATCGACGCCGAGACGCACGCGAGCATCATCGACGTTCCGGGGCACCGACGCCTCGTGCACACGATGATCGCCGGGGCGGCCGGGATCGAGGTCGTGCTCCTCGTCGTGGCGGCCGACGAAGGCGTGATGCCTCAGACGCGCGAGCACGTCGCGGCCTGCGAGATCCTCGGGATTCGCCGCGCCGTGGTCGCCATCACGAAGACCGATCGTGTCGAGCGAGACCTCGCAGAGATGGCAGCCGAGGAGGTGCGCGATTTCTTGGGCACGAGGTTCGAGCACGAAACGGCGCTCGTATCCGCGAAGACCGGGGCTGGCCTCGATGCGCTCCGAGCCGCCGTCGTCCGCGCGCTTCACGCGGTCCCCGCGCCGGCGCCCAGCTCGCGCGTGCACCTCTCGATCGATCGCGTCTTCAGCGTGAAAGGTGCGGGATCCGTCGTCACGGGCTCTCTCGTGCACGGCGCCATCGCCACCGGTGACAGACTCCACGTCGTGGGCGGTTCTGGCTCGAAAGAGACCGCCGCGCGCGGTCTCCACGTTCACGATCGTTCGACCGACCGAGCCGAAGCGCCGACGCGCCTCGCGATCAATCTGGCGGGCTTGACGCTCTCGGAGATCGAGCGCGGCAGTGTGGTGACGAGCGATGAAGCGGTCGCCGCGACGCGCTGCTTCGACGCGACTTTGAACCTGATGCGTCCGGCGCGATCCGGAATGACCGTCGAGGTCTACGTCGGAACGGGCAGGAGCCCCGGGAGGCTCCAGATCTTGAAGCGGCCACGCGCAGCGGAGGTCGAACCGAAGACGCTCGAGTCCGAGACCGACGAGCCAGAGGTCGTGTTCGGCCGCGTTCGGCTCGACAGCTCGCTCGTGGCAGTCGGTGGCGATCGTTTCGTTCTGCGAACGACTGCGGCGAAGGGCCCGACCGGCGCCGTACTCGGGGGCGGCATCGTGCTCGACGCGGCACCACCGAGAGCTCGAAATCGCGTCGCACGCCTCGATGCGCTCGAAGGTCTGCGCGTCGCGTCTGCCGCCGTGGCCGCGCGCGCCCTCATCAGCGAGGTCGCGCCGCGTCCGCTTCAAAAGTCGGCCCTCGGCGCGCGTTTTCCGATCGAGGCGTCGGTCCTGGCTCGGGCGGCTGAGAAGATCGCAGACAAAGGCGAGGTGGTTCGGACCAAAGGCGACGGATGGGTCGATCGTGCGTCGCTCGTAGCGCTCGGATCGCGCGCTCGCGATGTAGTCGCAGCGCACCACGCGCAACACCCGCTCGACCGCGGCCTCGGCCTCGAGACGCTTCGACAGAAGCTCTCGACACGTGCAGGCGTGGCTGCGGCCGATGAAGCGATACGGCTCGCCGGTCGACGCGTCGAAGGAGTCGAGCCCATCGTCGTCGAAGGGGACATCGCGCGGCTCGCGAGCTTCTTCGAAGGAGCAGCGTCGAAGAATCATGGTCCCGTGGAGAAGGTCGCCCTCGCGCTTCGCGAAGCCGGGCTGAAGGGCCTGGGCGAGTTCGCCGTGAACGAGCTTCTCGAGCTGCCGGCAAAAGAGGTGCGCGCCGTCCTGGCGAAGCTCGTTCGTGACGGTATCTCGATTGCGACGGGCGCTCAGTGGTTCGATCGCAAGAGCGTCGACGTTCTTCGAGCGCGTGTGGTGGCGCACTTCGAGAAGGCCGCGGTGCTCACGATCGCCGAGCTCAAAGAGATGTCGGGCCTCGGGCGCAAGCAGGCGATCCCTCTCTTGGAGCTGTTCGATCGTGAGGGCGTGACGCTTCGAAAAGGAGACGACCGCGCGCGAGGCCCGAAGGCCGTTTTTACTGGCAGTTGAGGGCTCGAGCTTCGACGGAGAGGTCTGGTGCCTCGGGTCTTTTTCGACGACCATCGAAGAGTCGAACTTCCGTCCGATTTTCCCCGAGACGTGTGGAGGAGTCCCTGTATTCTGCCTTCCTCGTGCGCAAACTCGCCGCTCTTTCGCTCTTCGGATTCGCTCTGACCGTCTCGCAGGTTGCCTCGGCCGAGGAGCCTTGGGCCGACGCGGATCCGAAGACGCCACCCCAGCGCTACGCGATCGGAGACTTCGGCGCGACCGTCGGTGCCGAGTACCGAGCGCAGCTCACGTACATCAACCCGATCTCGCTCAACACGACGACCCAACGGCGTGCGAGCTGGATCGAGCACAGACTTCGTCTCGACGGCTCGGTCGACTACCTCGAGAAGGTCCGCATCGTCACGTCGATCGACATCCTCGACGGCGTGCTTTGGGGTGACAACGGCACGGTCGGCAAGGCGCCCGAGCCCAACGCAGGAACGACCGTCAACGCGCGAAACCCGAACGACGCGGTGCCGTGTCTCGCGTACGTCGGCGGTGCGAAGGGCGATCCGCTCAGCGGTAACGACTACGGCTACGACCTCTGCGACGCGAAGGTCTTCAAAGTGCGGCGCCTTTACGGTGAGGTGCTGACGCCGGTCGGTGTCGTGCGCATCGGACGTCAGCCGTTCACGTTCGGCAACAACCTTCAGGGCACCCCTGGCGACGGACGTTTCAATCGATTCGGCATCGCCCGCGAAGGAAACTTCGTCGACCGTGTCCTCTTCGCGACGAAGCCGCTCGAAATCCTCAAGCCCAAGAACAAGCGAGACACCTCCGAGAAGAACGGGCTCATCGTCGCAGCGGTCTACGATCATCTCGTCACCGACACGATTCGACTGTTCGCAGACGACGCTCATCAAGCGGGCGGCGCGCTCCTCTACCGCGCCGAGAAGTACGCGATCGGAAAAGACCTCGATCTCTCCGCTTACTACGTGCACCGATGGAACGATCTCTACGCATCGCACGTGAACATCATGGGCGTGCGCGCTCTCAGTCGCTTCGGTCCGGTGTACGTGGGCCTCGAAGGCGCGCTCAACGTCGGGTCGACGCGAGAAATCGCCGCCGCGTACAAGACGATCACCAACGATCCGGTGGTCGACCAACGCATTCTCCAGGCGGGCGCGCGCGCGGTCGCGAGGCTCGACCAGCCTCATTGGTCGGCGTACCTCGAGCTCGACTACGCCTCGGGCGACGGCGATCCCCAGGCGCGGACTCCGCTCACCCAGTTCGTTTGGTCTCCCGACATGAACGTCGGCCTCTTGCTCTTCGAGCACGTGCTGCGGTTCCAGTCGGCGCGCGCCGCTGCGGCCGCGACCGAGACGCTGAAGCGACTCGGCGCGCCCTCTTATCCCGTCGACTCGATCGATACGCGCGGCTCGTTCACCGACGCGGTCGCGATCTTTCCGCAGTTCGACATCAGGCCGGTCGACACCGTTCTCTTGCGAACGGGCGTCCTTCTCGCGTGGGCACCCGCGAAGGTCATCGACCCGGTTCGCTCTCTTCTCGGGCGCGACGGAGTGCAGATCTCGGACGACCTCGTCAATTTCGCGGGCGGCAAGCCGGGGAGCTTCTACGGAGCAGAGCTCGACATGCGCGGGCAGTGGCGGTTCCTCGAGCACTTCGCGTTCGATTTGGAAGGCGCCATTCTCTTCCCCGGCAACGCGCTCCAAGACGCCAACGGCGATGCCGCGCGGAGCGTCTTGCTCCAGGGCCGGACGTCATTCTTCTTTTGAAAAACTCCGAGCCAATGACCATGCTTCGACACGCGCTCGCCTCGATCTTCGCTCTCTTGCTCGCGCTCCTCGCGTCGGTCTCGGGCTGCCAGACGTTCTACTCGCCGCCTCGACCCTCCATCGACGGTCTGAAAGACGGGACACTCTCCGACCCCGGCGAGCCGCTCGTCATTCGCTTCTCGGTGCCGGTCGAGCCGAAGACGTTGAGCGTCAAGGTCGTGAGGCTGGTGACCGACATCGAAGGCAACCTCGGCGACGAAGACACCGATCCGAGCACCAACCTCGACGTCCTCTACAGCTTCACTCAGACCGACGAGTCGGGTGGCGTCGGCGAGCTATCACCCGATCGAAAGACGCTCTCGATTCACTTCGATGCGACGCCACCGACCGGGCCCTCCCTCGCGGTCCTCGTCGAGCCGGGGCTCTCCGACGATCTGAAACATACATCCAAGATACGACAGCGATTCGGATTCAGTTACAAGTTCGACTGTGGTGACGCCAGCGCGACGAGCGCGTTCCCCTCGGGCGTCTACTTCTTCGTCGTGAACGTCGAAAAGCCCATCCAGACGCAGATTCAGCTCTACGCCGACGTTCGAGTCGACGAAGCGACGGGCGCGTTCGTCGCAGAGTTCACCAACGCCGACCGAAACCCCGATCCGAATCGTTGCTCGCCGGCTTGCTCGAGCACCGACGCATGCCGGCTGATTCCTGCGGAGCAATGCGTGATCCCATCGACGAAGGCCGGCGATGACGACGAGTTCCCGGATTGGATCGCGAACGCGATCCCGCCCACCGGCTACTTCTTCAGCGCCACCGGATGCGTCTCGGAGAAAGACGGAGTCGTTCGTTTCGCGAACGCGCCGACCGACGTGACGATTCAGAGCCCGTCGATCACCGTCGTCGGCATTCAACTGAGCGCGTCGTTCGTCGCCGACGCTGCCGGGGTGTTTCGCGGCAGCGGTGCGCTGACCGCGACCAACGTGGTCCCGCTGAACGGAGCCGGCTCGGGGACCATGACGGCCCGCCTCATTCCGGCCGATCAGGTGCCGACCGGGCTCGCCCCGTTTCCGAGCCCCTGAGCGTTCGAATCTCCCGCGCTCGGCCTCGGTCGATTCGCCCATCGCCCATCGCCCATCGCCGAGCGTCGACCCTGACGACTCGATGCGCCGGAGCTCGTGACAGAAGTGGCCGCCGTCGACGGGCGTCTACTTGTGCGGCGTCTTCTGCGGCGTGCCTTTGCGTGTTCGCGAAGGCGGCTCGGTGACAGATGCCACGCGCTGAGTCGTCGAGCTCGTGGCGAGCTTCGGGATTCGGTAGGTCGTGTTCTGCTTCAGCTTGTTGCCGGCGATGGCGTTCGCCTCTTGAATCGACTTGACGCTGACGCCGTAGTGGCGCGCGAGCGAGTCGAGAGTGTCGCCGCTCCGAGCGCGATGCATGATCCACTCGACTTTTTCTTCTTTGCTCGCGTTCTTCGCCGACCTGTGGTCGCGACTGGCGCCGCCCGCGACCCGCGTCTCATCGGCCGCCGAGGGCTGCACCTGACGAGGCAAGTACGCCGATGCGAGCCGGCCCGAGGCCTGGGCGACAGGGCTCACGAAGCGAATGTGGATGTGCGTCGCGTGCCCCTTCACGTGGCGGATGATCGGGCGCGC
>JAYUUB010000067.1:0-17319 GCA_043755175.1 Polyangiaceae bacterium
TAATACCCTGGTCAAAAGAGGCGTGCTCGAGCGGCTTCGAGCGAGCCTCCTCAGTTGGCGAGGGAAGAAGTCATGAAGCGAGCTTTCTTGCATGCTGCGTGGTCGGTGCTGCCTGTCGTTGCGGCGCTCTCGTTGGGCTGCGGCAGCAGCGGAACCGGGGGTGGGAGCTCTGGCGGTGCCGGCGGTGGCAGCGATTGTTCGTCGAAGCTCAAAGAAGCGAAGAACACCGAGTTCTGTTTGTCGACGCCAGGCAATCTCAATTGCAACGAAGTTTCCGGCCTGACGAACCAGGTGTGCAAGGTCGCGCTTCCCGAAGCGCCAGGTGAGCTGCAACGCTCTGCGAACGTGAAAGAGTTCGCCGGCAGCGGGCCGCCCCAGGTCGATTGTTTCGCACCGGCTTCTTACCCTCCCGCGCCCATGAGTCAGGGCATGACGGTGACCGTCGAAGGTGTCGCGAAGATCTTCTCGAGCGGCTGCGAATCGAAGAACCTCAAGATCACGTTCTACAAGGTGAAGCGCGGCGGGGCCGACGACGGAAAGATCAGCGATGCCGTCGGCACGACGGTCACGACGCCCGCCGATTGCAAGACCACCGGCACCGCGAGCCCAAACGACAAGTGCGGAACCCGCTACGAATGCTCGTATAGCTACCCTGGCGTCCCCGTCGAGACCGAGCTCGTCGTCAAGACCGAGGGCGAGCCGTCGTGGGCGCCGCTCTATCAGTACAACATCTACATTCCGATGAAGGACGTCGTCGCCGGCAAGTGGACGCACGAGGTTCGTGCCCTCGCAAGCGACGACTACACCGTCATTCCCGGGGTCGCGATCGGCGGTCCGGTCACGGGCGGCAACGGCGTCATCGCCGGCGAGGTCCACGACTGCGGCGACGTTCGTTTGATCAACGCCGTGGCCGACGTCGACAGGCCGCGCGTGAGCCGCATCTATTTCGGCGACAACGAAGACAATCCGCTCCCCAAGCAAGGTGCGACCGGCACGAGCACGCTCGGGCTCTACGCCGCGCTCGACATCGCGCCGGGGCCGATCACCGTGGCTGCGCTCGGCAAGCTCAACGGCGAGAACGTCACGCTCGGCCAGCATCACGTCTACGTCTACCCCGACTCGGTGACGTCGGTGACGTTCAGGGGGTTGCAGCCTTATCAGGTTCCCACGAAGTGAGTCGTTGACAGCCGAGGGCGCGCTCTTCATAGTTCGCGCCCTGGATCGTCGGCATCACGCAGCGTTCCGCCGAAGTAGCTCAGTTGGCTAGAGCAGGCGTTTCATACGCGCCGGGTCGGGGGTTCGACTCCCTCCTTCGGCACCAGACCCGAAGCCATCGTGTCGCAGCAAATTTTCTGGACCTGGCCCGCAAACGAGCAGGCTGGCCTGCAGAAGCTCCACACTCTCTCCCGACTACCGAGATGGGTGAGGAGAGCTGCGAAGACCGGCACGAGGCGACGATAGGCTGCCGGTGACAACCTGCCGGTGACAACCTGCCGGTGACAACCGCCGAAACGCGCTGGCAGCATTCGGTGCTAGCTCGCGCTCTCATCAACGCGTCGTTCTCGCGAAGCTCCGTCGAGCCAGCCCACACAGGCGGGCCACGGCGGGCTCCGGCGGGAACGGCCTCATCAGTCGCACCCAACGCGACCACGACGAGGATCATGATGGCCTCGAGACTCGTCCCCATCGCCGAGATTGCACGCCCCCACGGCGTCAAAGGTGAGCTTCGGCTCAAGGTTTACAACGAAGACACCGAGCTCATCGGCAAAGGCCGACGGGTGACGTTGCTCCGTCCGGCTACCGCGAAGACCCCGCAAGGCGAGCCGACCCAAAAGACGCTCACGTCGGTGCGCAAGACCGAGGGCGGCCTCCTCGTCCGACTCGATGGAATCGACGATCGCGACGTCGCCGAAGGGCTTCGAGGCGTCGAGATTTGCGTCGCCCGCGACGAGCTTCCCGACCTACCCGACGGCGAGTTCTACGCTTTCGACGTCGAGGGGGCGCGCGCCGAGCTCGTCTCGGGTGACGTGATCGGTCTCGTGACGGAGTTGCGAACGTATCCCACTTGCAGTGTGCTGGCGGTCAAGCTCGACGTCGGCCGCGAGATCGAGGTCCCGCTCGTCGACGATTACGTCGCCGAGGTCGACACCGAAGCGCACGTCGTGAAGCTTCACCACATCGACGAGCTCTGAGAATGCGTGTCTCGATCGTCACGCTCTTTCCTGAGCTGTTCGCACCGTTTCTCGCGATCAGCATGGTCGGACGCGCGACGAGCCAAGGCTCGCTCACGGTCGATCTCGTCGATCTCAGACCCTTCGGGCTCGGCAGACACAAGAACGTGGACGACACGCCCTACGGCGGCGGCTCCGGGATGGTCCTGCGCGTCGAGCCGGTCGTCGCTGCTCTCGAGTCGATCGATGCGCGCGCGAAGGCCGAAGAACACTCTCCGGCTCACCGCGTCTTGCTCACGCCACAGGGCCGACCGCTCAAGCAGCCGGTGGCCGTCGAGCTCGTTGCCCGTCCTCACATCGCCCTCGTCTGCGGCCGATACGAAGGTTTCGACGAGCGCGTGCGCGGCTTCGTGGCCGATGAGATCTCGCTGGGCGACTTCGTGATGACGGGAGGCGAAGTTGCGGCGATGGCCATCATCGAAGCCACGGCCCGTCTCCTTCCAGGCGTTCTCGGCAACGAGTCGTCGGCGTTCGCCGAATCGCACAGCTCGGCGCTCGACGGTGGGCTCGAGTATCCGCAATACACACGACCTGCCGAGTTTCGCGGTCAGACCGTCCCCGACGTTTTGCAGAGCGGGAACCATCAGGCGATCGAGGCGTGGCGAAAGTTCGAGGTCGAGACACGGACCTCCGCGCGTAGGCCCGATATTGCTCGCCCCGAAGCGGCCCCCACGGGCAAGGCTCGAAAGAAGCCGGGAAAGACGACATGAGCCGCCTCGCGCTCGCCCTCGTTCATCATCCAGTGCTCGATCGCCAGGGTGAGGTGGTGACGACGGCCATCACCAACCTCGATCTTCACGACATGTCGCGAAGCTCGCTGACGTACGGAGTGAACGAGCTCTACGTCGTCCATCCGATCGCCGCGCAGCGCGACCTCGCGTCTCGGATACGCGAGCACTGGGTGACGGGCTCGGGCAGAAAACGCATCCCCGACCGCGGGACGGCGCTCGAAGTCATGCGCATCTCTCCGAGCCTCGAAGACGTTTACACCGAGCTCGGCGGCCGCGCAGAAATCGAGGTGTGGACCACCGCGGCGAACGCGCGGTTCGGCCCAGCGACGTCTCATGAAAATGCTCGGGCTCGCCTCGAGCGTTCCGAGCGCCCCGTGTTGCTCTTGTTCGGAACTGGTTGGGGGCTCGCTGAAGACCTCGTCCGAGGAGCCGACCTTCGCCTCGCACCGATAAGCGGCGCCGAAGGATCGACCTACAACCACCTAAGCGTGCGCGCTGCGTGCGCCATCTCGCTCGATCGCCTTCGCGGCTGATCGACGCGACGCGACGCGACCAGTTTTCAGCGCTCCGCGATTCCCTCTTTGGGATCTTTTGGGCGCACCGCGGGATTCTTCGCCGTAAAGGGAATGGTCATGTTGAGACGCGGCAGGAGGCCTTGCGGGAGTGGGCCGTAGGGCGCTCCTTTCAGGACGGCTCGGCGAACGTTCTCGTCGAACTCGGGAATACCACTCGATCGCGAGACGGTCGCCCCCGAGACTCGCCCGTTCGCGTCGATGACGAAGCGGACGACGGCCGTCCCTTGCAGGCCATCCATGATCGCTTGGCGCGGAAAGGCGTTCGCCCAGAGCGGCTGGATCTTCGACTGCACCGCGCGGACGTAGCCGATGCGCGCGCTCTCGTTGGGATCAGGTGCACCCGAGCCTCCCGACCCGAGCGGGCTCGATACCGAGCCGACGCCGCGCTCGCCGCCTGAGCCGGGGGCGCCAGGCCCGTCTTGACCGCCCCTGCCCGCTCCGGCTTTTCCGCCTGCGGTGCTGGCGTGGATGATCGACTGCGTTCGAGCCTCGACCTCTTGCTCGCTATCGGACGTGTCGCTCGGTCGTCCCTGATCGTTCGCGAAGACCGAAGGGGTGCTCGGATCGACATCGGGCCTGCCGTCGGCGAGCTTTGCCCGATCCGATTCGGGGGCGGCTCGAGCGCCGCTACGAACCCCCGCGCCCGCCGATTGCGTCGCGCCACCGAGACGATCGCTCCCGACCGGCTGCGCCATGCGTCCGTAGCCATCAGGCTCGAGGGGTGCGCCGAGCGCCGTCGCTCCGAGTGAATCCCGTCGTGCAGCGAGGCGTGCACCAGCACCCGGATCCGATTCGCTTGCAGGGCGGCGCTCCTGAGTGATTCCGCTCGTTCCCATGGCGAAGAAGGTGACCTCCATCGGATCACGGCTGGCGCGCCAATCTTCACGAGAGAGACGCTCGTGGCCTGCTCGGATGCGGGGAAGCTGACTTCGATCGAGCCGAGAAAGAACGCTGCGATCGCGTGAGAGACCCTCGTCGCGATCGGCGAGATTCAGCGCTCGCTCCGTGACTTGCGTCTCACCGCCGCGCCCGCGCGCTCCGGTGTCCGGTCTGGGATCGGCGCCACCGCTGGGTCGCGGCGGATCTGGAGTCTCGACCGGATTCTGCGTCTCCGCGAGGCGGGGTGAGCTCGTCGCGACGAGAGGTAGCTCGATCTCGATGGCCGAATCGTCGGCGCTGTCGCCCGGCGGTGGGATCGCCACTTCCGGAGCGCCGCCATGGCTCGCCAGCTTCACGAGCGCGACGAGCGCCAGCGCGATGGTCGCGTGTGCTGCGACCGACAAGATCCCCGCGGTGCTCAGATCGACCGAGGGAAGAAGACGCGGCACCTTCGAAGTGTGAGCCTATTTGTGGCTCATGACAATGCCAGCGCAATGTTCGTACGCCGAGAAATCTCGTTTGCGTGAGCCGAGATCAGGAAAGGCGAAGACGTCGACGAGTGTTCTCCGACGAAATCCGCGCCACTTCTTCTAACGACACACCTCTCAGGTCTGCCAGACAACGCGCCGTGATCGCGACGTGAGCCGGCTCGCACTTCTTTCCTCGGAACGGGATCGGCGCGAGGTAAGGGCTGTCGGTCTCGACCAGAATGCGGTCGGCAGGGGCCCAAGCCGCGACGTCCTTGATGGCGACGGCGTTCTTGAACGTGACCACCCCGGAGAACGACAGGTCGAAGTCGAGGTCGAGCGCGCGCTGAGCAAACGGTCGGTCTTCGCTGAAGCAGTGGATGATGCCGCCGACGTCGCGCGCATTCTCTTCGTCGAGGATCGACAGCGTGTCTGCAGCGGCTTCGCGTGTGTGTACGACGATGGGAAGCTTCGCCTCTTTGGCGATCGCGATCATCCGGCGGAAGACCTCGGCCTGCTTGTCTCTTGGCGAGTGCATGTAGTGGTAATCGAGCCCGATCTCACCGAACGCGACGACGCGAGGAGCCTTGGCGAGCTCTCGAAGCTCGGCTTCCATTTCGGGCGTGAGGCAGCGGGCGTCGTGCGGGTGCAACCCCACCGACGCCCAGACATCGGGACGCCGTGCCGCCACGGCGATGGCCGCCCGCGCGGGGCCGAGGTCTTCTCCGACGCCAATCGCGACGAAGCCCTCTACCCCTTCGGCCCGAGCGCGGTCGAGGGCCACGTCGCATCCGTCGGGGTAGTACTGGGCGTCGAGGTGGCAGTGACTGTCGATCAACATCGGCAGCGCCTTCAGCTCACGAGCTCGGCGAACCTCGCGCGCAGCACCGCCGATGCGGCGTCGAGCGCGCTCGAATCGTCGTAGCCCATCGTCTTGAGACGATCGAGCGCGGCGAGCGCGTCTCTTCGACGGCCCTCGGCGAGGTCTTTGTCGACCGAGGCGGTGTCGCCCCTTTCGCGCCTCACTCGCAGAATCTGGACGAGGTCACGCACTAGCAGCGCGACAGGCTTTCGTCGCTCGACGAACACGGCGTCGCGCAGCTTCTTCAACAGATGCGGGAACACGATGACGTTTTCGTGTCTCCGCCCCGGGTGGTCGATCGACCACGCGGCGATGAACGAGATGAGGTTGCGGCGGTGATCCTCGGGCTTCTGCGTCACGCCGAGGAGGGTCTCGACTTCACGCATCAGGCGCTCGTCGGCTTTCTCGTCGACGCCGGTCAGCGGGTTGCGAATCGTCTCGCCCTTCGTCCACTGGCTCACGTGGTTCACGTACCGGTCGAACAGCTCGTTGTATCTGGTCTCGTCGACGAGACCGCTCGCGACGCGCATCTCCTGCTCGATTCGATCGAGGAGCCTTTCTCGGACGATCTTTCGAAACTCCTTGGTGTCGTGATAGCCGCCCGTCGCGACCTTTTCGCGCAGCCAGTCGTACTCGGAGGTCTGCTTTCCGAGCTCTTCGAGCTCGTAGAGAACAGCGAACGGGGACAAGCAATCGTAGTCTTTCGACTGTGCGGCGTTGAGGATGACGGTGCGCATCGTCCTCGGCGAGGCCCCGCTTTTGCCTTCGTATTCGACCGCGGATTCGTACTCGCCGTAGATGTTCTCGATACCAGCTCGCAGCACCTTCTTCGCGTCTGCGTCGAGCGCCTCGGGCACCATGCCGGTCGCGTAGAGGTCGAGCTTCTGCTCGGCGGTGAGGTTTTTGACGACCTTGCCGAGCTCGTCGGAGTAGTTCTCGGGCTTCGGCTTCACCAAGCGCGTGAGCACGGCGAACTCTGCGGCGACGGTGGTCGCGTGCGGGGCCACGAATCGACCGGTATGGGGCGCGATCTGCGCGTCGTAGATCTTGCGCTCGTCGAGACAGTTCTTGAGATAGGGCACCGCGACGAGCTCGAAGCGACCCCTGAAGCTCGGGAACTCTGGATGCTCTCGAAACGCAGAGAGATGAATCTCGTTCGCGCTCCCGATCATGACGACGTTCGTCTGGATGGTCTGATGCGGGAGCGCTACCTCTCCCGTCTCGAGCGTGAGCTGCAGGTAGCGAAACGCGTCGAGCGGGCGCTTCAGCAGATCGCTGAACTCGAGCACGCCACCTGCCGCTTCGATGAGCTCACCGTGCGCCTCGAAGAGCGTCGTGGCTTGGAGCGCGGTCGGAAGCGCCGAGAGCGAGCGGTCGGCGGTGATCTGCCTCTCGCCCGCGTCGACCGAGAGCTCGGGACCGAGCGTGATCGCGCCGCAGCGATACCTACGTGAGATGAAGTAGCGCTCGACCTGAACGTGTTTGAGCGTTCGTGCCAGCGAGCCTTCTTCGGCGAGCATGAGCGCCTCGAAGACCTGCTGGTTCTTGTGCGAGAGCTGCCCCGTCAGAAGCCAGACGGGAGGCTTCTCGCCGGCCGCGCCATAGAGACGCTGCAACAAGAGCTTTCGGTCGGCGATCGGAATCAGAAAGAGCGGATGGTCGCGGATCTCCATGACCAAGCGTGCGTCGATCTGGTCTTCGGGGAGATGCGCGAACGAGTCGGTCGTGTCGAATGCGCGCTCGGCCGCTTCGCCGAACCCGATCGAGCCGCGGGTCGTCTTGCGACTGGGAAAGACCCAGTGAAAGCGATAGACCGCGCCTTCGTCGGTGGTCGAATAGTTCTCGAGCGCGCGGAGTACGCAGCCCGCCGTCGTGCTCTTGGCCGAGCCGTTGGGGCCATGCATGAGGATCAGCCGATTCGCGCGCCCTTCTTGAACGAAGTTCGCGACCGAACGGTAGAGCGAAGCCTGGAGCTCTTCGTGACCGACGAGCTGGGCTTCGCGACCCTCGTTTTTACTCTCCCACGGCAAGTCGAACAGTCGGTATCGGATCGACTTGCCCCATGGTTTATCGACCTCGTCGGTGCCGTAATGGTCGAACATGTCACGCGTGTAGGACGCCGCGTCGCGGCCGAACCGACGGGGATCTTCGGCGAAAACCGATACGTACTCTTGGAACGAGAGGACGCGACGGCCTTCTTTGAACCGCGCCTCGAGCGTCTCGGTGATTCGTGCAAGCTCGCTACGTGCGAGCTCCTTCCGTTCCGAAGGGACGTCTGCGGCCGGCGAAGAATCGTCGGTCTTCAAAGCTTTCTTTTCGTTCACCAGGAGAGTGCCTCCGCGCTCGAATCAGCGCTCGTACCAGACGGATCGCGTTCACTTCACGGTGACGTCGACGTCGAGCGCCACTTTCTCCATGAGGCAGTTTTTCTCGCTGCAAAAGCTCAGCGAGATCGTCCCACCGAGGTTGTAACCGCCGCCCTGGGCGGCCACGAACGGCACTTTGAATCCGCCCGACTTCTCGGTGAAGCTGCCGTCGTCACGGTTCAGAACCGGCTTCGAGTAGGTGATGCCCTTGGGTGCTTCGTTGGCCTTGAAGCGAAGGGGAAACTGCGGATTAATGTGATACGCGCCCTTCGACGCGACCACGACTTCGAAGGTGGCCTCGCGTCCGGCCGCGTATTGGGGGAGCGCTCGAAGCTCGACGACGTAGTTGTCTGTTTCGGCGCGGGCGGCTTTGACGCCTGCCGCGCGCGGGATTTCGTTCGCATGCGCCTCGAAGGCTTCGTCTGTCAAGATCTCGGGCGCCGCTACCACGGGCGCTGGCGTCGCGGCTGCGACGAGGCTCGCAGCCGATCCCGAGAGCAGGTTCGCGAACCGCGGCATCGGGATCGTTGACCCCGTATGCGCGAACGCCGAGTAGGAGAAAGCGCCGATCGCGAGGACCAGAGCACCCGCAGTCACGTTTCGCGCAAAGCCCATCGACGAAAACCGTAACATGCTTCTCCAGACGTCGCACGGCCCGCGATGGAGGGCCGTGGAGGCTCAGAGGACGAAGCGAAGCACGACGAGGAGCACGACGATCACCGCGGTCGCGGCTGCGGCTGGTACGAGCCAGGCGGGCAGCCCCTTCGGCAAGCCGGCGATCTCCATGTTCTCGGTCGAGGTCGCGGGAAGGACTGGCCCTCCCAGCGATCCGGCCGAGAACGCGGCGTCCATCGCGCTTAGCGGAATTGGAGCGCCGTTCTTGTGGAGGTGCGCCTCGAGCTTCTTCGGAAGCCCCTCTGCGATGAGCGCGGCGAGCTTGTCTTGCGACAGTCGCGCCCATTCGGTGTGACTGCCTTGAAGACCGTAGGCGTGACCGATGTCGTCTGCGAGCTCGCCGACGGAGCCGTGCCGAATTTCCGGCGACTTGGCGAGGGCGCGCTCCATCACGTCGTCTAGGGTGACCGGGACGTTTTGCTCGCGGCCGATCTCGCTGGGTGGGGTCGGATCGTTCGTCAAGATGGCGAGGAGAATCGCCGGCCCGGTCGAGCCACCGAATGGCACTTTGCCCGTGAGGCATTCGTAGCTGATCGCCGCGGCGCTCCAGACGTCGGCGCGATGGTCGAGCGTGGGGAGCCCCTGAGCCTGTTCGGGCGCCATGTAGTAAGGCGAGCCGATCGTCGTGCCGAGCACCGTGAGCTTCTTCGCGCCTTCGGAGTTGTCGCGCACGCTTCCGAAATCGAGGATTTTGGAGACGTCGCCCTCGCTCGTGTGGCAGAGAAAGACGTTGTCTGGCTTCAGATCGCGATGCACGACCTTGCGCGCGTGCGCACCCGACAAGCCGATGGCCAGATGGCTCAACATGCGGATGACACGCTCGGGCGTGAGAACACGCTCGCGCTTGAGAACCAGGCGAAGCTCTTCGCCTTCGAGGTACTCCATCACGAGCGCGTAGCTCTGGTCTTCGGTCTTCTCGAACGAGAGCACCTCGACAATGTAGTCGTGAGGCAAGTTCGCCGAGACCTCGAACTCGCGCTTGAATCGTTCGACCGCCACCGAGTCGGTCGCGACCTCGGTGTGGAGAATCTTCAGCGCGACGCTCCGACCCATCTGCTTGTCGAGCGCTTGGTAGACGCGGCCCATGCCTCCGTCGGCGACGCGCCGCCAAATCTGGTAGCGACCCGCGCAGACGTGCGTGCCGACCCGCTTGTCTTCGGGATCAGGCTTGGGCTCGATCGACGACGAATCGACGAGCTTGTGCCCGTCGATTGGGCAGAATCCGCCCTCGTCGGGATACAGCCGCAAGCAGTCGCTGCAGACTTTCACCTTGAGCCTTCGGCGTCGACTCGCTCGGGCGGCGGGACGTAGTAGAGGATGCGCTTGCAGTTCGGGCACTGCTCGAACTCTGCTTGCCGCAGCATCTTCTGGAACATCATGGGCGGAACGGCGATGTGGCAGCCGTTGCACGTGCCGTCGGAGGTCTTCGCGATCGCCTTCGGTCGACGCTGACGAATCGATTCGTAGCGACGATAGAGCGAAACGGGGATCGACTTGGCCGCGCCCTCGCGGAGGACCCGAAGCTCCTCGCGCTCTTTCTCGCGGTTCGAAACGTTGAGCGTGGCGCCGTCGACCGTCCCAGCGAGCTGCGCTTCGATCTCGGTCTTCTTGGTGTCGGCCTGGAGGACCGAATCCTTCGCCTTGTCGCTCAACGTGGTGAGCCTCTGCATCTCGTCTTCGCGATCGCGGACGAGCTTGCGGAGCTCTTCGAACTCGCGCTGTGCTGCGACGGTCTCGCGCTCGTTGCGTGAGCGGGCCAGCTTTTCGCGGGACTTCTCTATCTGCGCGTTCATCTGACGGACTTCGACGTGGAGCTCGGAGCGAGTCCGATCCATCGTCGAGACGCTTTCGCGGTCCGTCGTCAGTTTTTTCTCCAGGGAGCTGACGTCACCGCGAAGCGACGCGAGCCCTGCCTTTTGTGCACCCAGGTCTTCTTCGACGCGGCGTATCTCGTCGTCGATCCGGGCAAGCTCTTCGAGAAGGGGTATCTGCTGGCGAATACTCACGAGGCGGACGTTCTCCTCTTGGGGGATCCCTCTGCGGGAAATGCGACTCTGACCATCACGCGGGAAGCAAGCTCTGCGAGATCATCACGCTCGGTGCCGAATAATTGAGCTCGGTGCTGTTGGCAGCATGTGCTTTCGACACTTCTTTCGAGCTTCTTTCGAAGCCTCTTTCGGAAGGCTGCATTCAACATCCGAGCTCGACTCGCGTACCGTTTCTGGATTCTTTCTCGACGACCGAAAGAATCACTCGTAGGCCCACCTGGATTCGAACCAGGAACAGCCCGGTTATGAGCCGGGGGCTCTGACCGATTGAGCTATAGGCCCGCTCCGCTCGTTCGAGAGCGCTCTTCCGTGCACGTGGGTACAATGCCACGCCCCGAACCTAGTCGAATCAGGGGCTCCTTGGAAGCCCCGCCTATTCTCGCTTCACCGGGAGTGGCCGAAAGCCGCCCGGTGACTTGTGCGGAGCCGGGGTCTTTCGGCGATCCGACGCGCGCGAAGCCTCGGAGCAACAGCGAAACCCGCGGTGATGAGAGGTGAAGGTCTCGGGAGTTTCGAGGTCGACGGTGCGGCAAGTCGCCGCGCCCCTTCCCCAGGCGCCACCGACGACGGCCGAACGAAATGGTTTCGCGTTGACGGACCCATTGGGGTTGTCGGCCCACTCCTCGACGTTGCCGACCAGATCGCGCACGCCGAACGAGCTCACGCAAGAGAGGCTGCCAGACGGAACCCGGCCGTCGATCCGGACCATTTCGCCCGCGACCTCAAACGGATCCCGAAGCGCGCCGAGCACCGGCGGTGGGTCGTGCCTGTCGACGTTGCACGCAGTGGCAGAGCGTTCGATCGAGCTAGGAAGGGGAAAGATCGCCTCGCCCTCACAAGAAAACTGCCATTCGTCGACGGTGCACAGGCGTTTGTCCTCGACCTCGCACGCGCGCTTCGCTTCTTGAAACGAAACCAACACGACGGGCTTGACCGAGACGAGGTTCGGGTACTCGAGCTCGTCGATGCAGAACCGGGTCGGTCGAATGGTCCCTTCGCAGAGGACCTCGGCCGCGTAAAGCTCGCAGACGTCGCTGTCTTTGCGCTCCTTCCGACATTTGTGGGCGACGAACGGGCAATGCTCGCCCTCGACGAGAATCATCCCAGTCGGGCAAGCCATCGCGCTCTCGGGGCTCTCGACGGGCGGCGCCGGGCTCGCGTTCGTGGGCGCCACGAAGGGCTCGCGCGAAGACGGCGCGGTTGGCCCGGGCAGGCTCGGATGCGGGATGCGCCGCGCGCTCGGGCCGTGCTCCCCGAGCCTCGACCAGAAGAGTGCCAGCGTGATCGCCATCGAGGCGATTACGACGAGCGGGAAGATCGCGCGCGACGAGGTCACGAAAGAGAGGCCTCCAAGCTCCGCGGTTCGGCGGACCGCGCGAGGGTGCAACGTCTGTGGTCCGAGGCCAAGCGAGTCGACGATCTCGGGATGTCCTCGCTTGCCGGCGGCCGTCGCGCGCGCGATGGTGCGTCTCATGTCGATCGTCTCGCGAGACCGGCGCTTCGAGTTGTCGACCACCGCCGTGCATGGGATCTCGGAGCCGCAGAGAGAGCGCCCGAGCGGACCGGTCGAAGCACCGCTCGTCCTCAGCTCTGCTTTCTCGTTCGAATCGGGAGAGGTCGCCGAGGCCGCGTTCCGGGGCGACGACCCCGCGTACATCTACGGCCGTTGGCAGAACCCCACGGTGGCCGAGCTCGAACGAACCCTCGCCCTCCTCGAAGGAGGCGAGGCGGCCATCGCGACGGCGAGCGGAATGGCGGCCGTGAGCGGCGCCATTCTCGGGTTGATTGACTCCTCGGATCACGTCGTCGCGCCGAGGGCGCTCTACGGCGAAACGGCGAGGCTCCTGCGCGAGAGGCTTCCCCGCTTCGGGATCAGCACGACGTTCCTCGATGATCCGTCGCCCGAGGCGTATGAACGGGCGATTAATCCGGCGACCAAAATTCTCTACTTGGAGACGCCTCAAAACCCGACCCTCGGCGTCACGGATATCGAGAGCATCACGGCCCTCGCACGAAGAAAGGGGATCGTCACGATCGTCGACAACACGTTCGCGACGCCGGCCTGTCAGCGCCCTCTCTTGCTCGGCGCCGACGTGGTCGTCCACTCCATGACCAAAGGTCTCTGCGGGCATGGCGACGCGATCGGCGGCGCGGTGATTTCGCGTCGCGACCTACGCGACCGGATCGCCGACACCGTCGTCAAAGGGTTCGGTGGCGTTCTCGCGCCGTTCAACGCATTTCTCATCTCGCGCGGGATCCGTACGCTGTCGCTCCGCGCGGAGCGATCGTGCTCGAGCGCCCTCTCGATCGCCCGATCGCTCGAGTCGCGCCGAGACGTCGAACGCGTGCACTATCCCGGGCTCGCCTCGCACCCGCAGCACGCTCTCGCGGCGAAGCAGATGCGAGCCTTCGGGGCGATCCTCTCGTTCGAGCTCGTTGGAGGAAGGGCGGCCTGCCGACGCGTCGTCGACGGTCTCGGTCTCATCACACACGCAGTGAGCCTCGGTGATGCCAAGACCCTCATCACCCATCCGGCGACGACCACGGCTTCGACGATGCCCGAAGACGATCGGCGCGCAGTCGGGATCACCGACGGGCTGCTCCGCCTCAGCGTCGGCATCGAGGACGCGGGCGACCTGCTTTGGGACCTGACGAGCGCCCTCGATTCGCTTGACTGACGCTCGTGTCAGCGAGGCGACGTTCCCCGTTCACGGCTGCAGACGTCTGTCTGCCCTGCCCAGTGTCGTCGTTTCGCCTCACGCAACCGTGTCGCAAGTTGCTTCATCACTCGCGCAGCCAGCCAGACTCCGGGGGGATCAGGGTTTAAAGGAAGCGCACTCCGTGCTACCCCGAGGGACTCATGAGCCGGCTCGTCGTCCGCGGTGCGCGCCAGCACAACCTGAAGAACCTGACCGTCACGATCCCTCGTGACAAGCTGGTCGTCATCACGGGGCCGAGCGGCTCGGGCAAGAGCTCGCTCGCGTTCGACACGATCTACGCCGAGGGCCAGCGGCGGTACGTCGAGAGCCTCTCGGCGTACGCACGCCAGTTTCTCGAGCAGCTCGCCAAGCCCAACGTCGAGTCGATCGAGGGGCTGTCGCCGGCTATTGCGATCGAGCAACGCGCTCTCGCGAAGAGCCCCCGCTCGACGGTCGGAACCGTCACCGAGATCGCCGACTACCTGCGCCTTCTGTTCGCGCGGGTCGGCACACCGCACTGCCCCAATTGCCAAAAGCCGATTCAAGCCCAGACCGTGCAGCAAATCGTCGATCGCATCCTGGCGCTGGCGATGGGCACGAAGGCGAGCATTCTCGCGCCGGTCGCTCGGGCGCGTCGCGGGGAGCTCAAGCTCGAGCTCGAGCGTCTTCGCCGCGAGGGCTTCGTCCGCGTGCGCATCGATGGCGAGACGGTCGACCTCGGCGACGAGATCGTCCTCGATGGAAAGAGGCCTCATGACCTCGACGTGGTCGTCGACCGAATCGTCGTCAAAGACGGGGTGAAAGGTCGCGTCACCGACTCGGTCGAGCTCGCGCTGAAGATCGGCGAAGGCCGCATCCTGGTCGATCCGACAGGGGGGACCACCGAGCCCTTTTGGATGAGCGAGCGCTTCGCCTGCATCGATTGCGGGATCTCGCTTCCTCCGATCGAGCCCCGGATGTTCTCGTTCAACGGGCCCCATGGCGCCTGTCCGGTGTGCGACGGAATCGGGTCGCGAACGCGCGTCGATCCGGAGCGAGTCGTTCCCGACAAGAAGAAGACGCTCCGGGAAGGCAGCGTGCTCGCCTGGGGACGCCGAGGCTCGGTCGCACTCGCTCTCGAGGTCGATCGCGCAGTCAAGGCGCTGGGCGTGAACCCCGACGTAGCTTGGTCGAAGCTCCCCGAAGATGCGCGCCACGCCATTCTGCACGGGGTGGGGGGGGCTGTCGCGCCCGCCAACGGCGTGAAGCCCGCACGCGGTAAAACGCGTCGAAAAGGCGAATACGAGGGCATCGTGACGCGGCTCGAGCGGGCGCTCGAGAGCGGCGACGGGGCCGCGCCCGAGCTCGAGGACGAAGACGACACCGACGCCGAGCCCGACGATGCGGGACGCTACGTCGTCACGCGCATCTGCGACGGCTGCGGAGGTAAGCGCCTCCGACCCGAGGCGCTCGCCGTGCGTCTCGTCGGCAAGACGATCGCCGACGTCGGCGGGCTCCCGTTGCGCCACTTGCGCACCATGCTCTCGGCGCTCGACGAGAGCTCCCCCGAAGGGGGGGCCGGGTCGAGCGAGCTCGCGCCGAAGTCGCGCGCCATCGCAGCTCCGCTTCTCCGCGCCGTGATCGCGCGTCTCGGTTTTCTCATCGACGTCGGGCTCGACTACCTCACGCTCGATCGATCGGCCATGACGTTGTCGGGGGGCGAAGGTCAGCGAATTCGACTCGCCACGCAGATCGGCTCCGCCCTCGTCGGCGTGCTCTACGTCCTCGACGAGCCGAGCGTGGGTCTTCACGCACGCGACAACACACGTTTGCTCGAGGCGCTTCGACGCCTCGTCGACCTCGGAAACTCGGTGTTGGTGGTCGAGCACGATCGCGAGGCGATTCTGAGCGCTGATCACGTCATCGACATGGGGCCCGGCGCCGGTGTGCACGGCGGGATGATCGTCGCCCAAGGCACCCCCGAAGAGGTCATGGCGTCACCAGCGAGCGTCACCGGCCCCTACCTCCTCGGCAAGAAGACGCTCGTCCAGAACCGCAAGCGAAGGCCCGCCAAGGGCGCGTTCGTCGTGATCAAGAACGCCCGTGAGCACAACCTGAAAGGGATCGACATTCGAATCCCCGTCGGGCTTCTCACCGCCGTGACGGGCGTGTCGGGCTCGGGAAAGTCGAGCCTGATCGTCGACACGCTGCTCCCAGCTGCACGCCGCGAGATGTATCGATCGAGTGGGCTCGTCGGTGCGTGCGACTCGCTCACCGGCCTCGAAAACTTCGACAAGGTCATCTCGATCGACCAGAGCCCGATCGGCCGCACTCCGCGCTCCAATCCGGCGACGTACACCGGGGTTTTCGGCTTGCTACGCGATCTCTTCGCGACGCTCCCCGATAGCCGCGCTCGTGGCTACAAGCCCGGTCGCTTCTCGTTCAACGTCAAAGGCGGACGTTGTGAAGCCTGCCAGGGCGATGGCGTGTTGCGGGTCGAGATGCATTTTCTTCCCGATGTGTTCGTCGAGTGCGAGACCTGCAACGGCAAGCGATACAACCGCGAGACGCTGGAGGTGCTCTACCGAGGGATGTCGGTCGCCGACGTGCTGAGCCTCACTGTCGACCAAGCGCTCGCCGAGCTCGAAGCGGTTCCGCGCGTACGGGAACGACTCGCGGCTCTCGCGCGCGTCGGTCTCGGGTACGTGCGTCTCGGCCAACCTGCGACGACGCTCTCCGGCGGCGAAGCCCAGCGCGTGAAGCTCGCGAGGGAGCTGGCTCGGCGCGCGACCGGGCGGACGCTGTACGTGCTCGACGAGCCCACGACCGGCCTTCACTTTTCTGACATCGAGCTACTCCTGGTGGCGCTCAGCGGGCTCAGCGAAGCGGGCAACACCGTGCTCGTCATCGAGCACAACCTCGAGCTCGTCGCGAACTGCGACTACGTGATCGATCTCGGTCCTGACGGGGGTGAGCGAGGGGGCGAGCTCGTGGTCGAGGGCACGCCCGAAGACGTCGCAGCCTGTGACCGCTCGTACACTGGCGTGCGCCTGCGCGAGATTTTGACAGGCGTGACGAGCCGTCCAGCCGGCGCCGCTGCCGCGAAGCCGGCGAAGGCGAAGCGTCGCGCAAAGGCCTGACTAGTCGGCGAGCGAGCCGCCGCGGCGCAGTCCATACCTTTGAAGCAGGCGGTGGAGATACATCCGATCGAGGTTGGCTTTGCGCGCAGCGCGACTCACGTTGCCTTGGGCCCACCCGAGCAGCGCTCGAAGATAGTTGCGCTCGAAATTCATGATGATCTGGTCTTTCGCGTTTCTGAAGGTGACGTCGAGATCGACGTCGCCTTCTGCTGCTTCGAGGTCGGCGTCGGTAACCTCGGACCGCGAGCCGGCGTAGAGGTCGCGCTCGTCGAAGACCACGAATCGCTCGACGTAGTTCTTCAGCTCGCGCACGTTACCCGGCCACGCGTGCTGCTTCATCTCGCGGTACACCTCGTCGGTGAAGAGGTGCAGCTTGTCGGTTCTCTCGAGCTCCTCGAGAAAGCGCCCGATCAGAAGCGGGAGATCTTCGAGTCGCTCACGCAAGGGGGGCACGTCGATGCGAAGCACGCTCAATCGAAAATAGAGGTCTTCGCGGAATCGCCCCTGGTTGATCTCGCCTTCGAGGTGGCGATTGGTCGCTGCGATGACGCGGACGTCGACCTTGCGCGATTGGTTCTCTCCCATTCGGCGGATCTCGCGAGCCGCGAGAGCGCGCAGAAGCTTCGGCTGCATCTCGAGGGGTAGCTCGCCGATTTCGTCGAGGAAT
>JAYUUB010000068.1:0-45863 GCA_043755175.1 Polyangiaceae bacterium
AGACAGCGACGCTACTTCCTCGTCGAGCCGACCGCGGTCGACCCCGCCAAGCGCTATCCCGTCATCCTCGTCATGCACGGCGACGGCGGTGACGCGTCCGGCTTCCACGCGGGGTATCCGTTCGAACGAGCCTCTGGCGCCGACGCAATCCTCGCCTACCCCGACGGCATCGGCTTCACTTGGGACCTCGAGACGCTCGCCGAGAACCGCGACGTGATGCTCGCGGAGGCCATCTTCGACGAGCTGGCTACGCGCTTGCCCGTCGACCGCTCGCGGCTCTTCGCGACCGGCTATTCGAGCGGCGGGTTTCTCGCGAACGTCATCGCCTGTCAGCGAAGCGGTCTGCTCCGCGCGATCGCCTCGAACGCCGGCGGCGCTCCGTACAAGCAGGCCCAGACGTGGCCAAACGGCTACGCCAAGTGCCCGGGCCAGGCGCCCATCGCGATGCTCGCGCTCCACGGCGAGGACGACCACGGTGTCACGCTCTCGAGCGGGCGCTTCTCCGCCGAGTACTGGGCGTACGTGAACGGCTGCACGACGGACGCGATGGAGACCACCGGCTACCGTGAATGCCATGTCTATCGCGGGTGCCCGAACGGCAAGGCGGTCGGATTCTGCCCGGTTCCGGGTCTCGGCCACTGGGTCTGGGACCACGCCGCCGCGGCGACCTGGTCCTTCTTCCTCACGCAGTGATGCGCGTGGCGCTCCTCGTCGCGCGCTTGGCAGCGGTCTTCGCCTTTCGCTGCTCGCGGCGGGCGAGCCGGAGCTCGGACTCCTTGCCGATATTTCCGAGCTCGCTGAGCAGGTGCTCACGCAGGACGACGACGCGCTGCGGAACGAACCTCGCCGACGGATAGGCGACGTGGAGGACGGCGCCGTTGAGCGACCAGTCGTTGAGCACGCGGACGAGCTTGCCTGTGGCCTCGGCACGGCCGCAGAGGAACGTCGGAAGAACACCGATGCCCGAGCCGACGAGGACGGCCTTCCGGACAAACGAGAGGTCGTCACTCGCGACGAGGCCCGTGACGTCGACCGAGGCCACGGTGCCGTCGGTGTGCCGGAGCTCCCACTTGGCGGTGCCGTTCGTCGACCGGAACAGAACGCAGTCGTGCGCGACGAGATCCTCGAGCTTGTCGGGCGTACCTCGACGCGCGAGGTAATTCGGCGACGCATAGGCGACCGACTGGAGCTCCCCGACACGACGCGCGACGAGCGACGAGTCCCGCATCGGGCCGGCGCGCACCGCGAGATCGAAGCCCTCGGCGACGAGGTCGACCACGTGGTTGGTGAGCGAGACCTCCACGCGGATGCGCGGATGCGCGCGGACGAAGCGCGCGATGATCGAGGCGAGCGACCAGATCCCGATGTCGACGGGAGACGTGAGACGAACGACGCCACTGAGCTCCGATTGCGCGTCGGACGCTGCGACCGTCGCCTCGCCGATGTCACCGAGCGCGCGAGAGACGCGCTCGAAGTACGCCGCACCCGCGTCCGTCAGGTGGATCTGGCGGGTCGTCCGCTGGAGGAGCCGGATCCCGAGATCGCGCTCGAGCTGAGCGACGCTACGGCTGATCGAGGATTTGGGCAGCCCCAGCGCGCGAGCGGCGGCGGTGAAGCTCCCGTTCTGGACGACACGAACGAAGGCGGAGACACGGTTGAGGTCCATGGTTCCTCCGCTCGCGATGCGCGCAGCGCCGAAAGCGTTGCGCGCAGAGAGCGTGGCTCAGTTGTAACTGAGCACCATCATCGTGATGGCGCCGCCGATGAGGAGGAGCATGAAGACGACCACGACACGGGCGACCGTCTTCTTGCGACGGCTGCCGTCGAAGCCGTCGATGTTCACGGGGCCGACGGCGTCGAGATCGAGGGCGAAGCGCGGCCCGGGGATCACCGAAACGCCGTAGGGACCGATGGAAGGTCGGGGGCCAACCGGGTGCGCGCTCGCGCTTCCGCCGCGCGGCGGGACCGACGGCGAGAGGTCGATTTTCGTCGTCGCGTTGTCGACCGGCCTGAAGACGACAGGGAGCAGCGCAGGACCGAGCGGAGCCGGCGGCGGAGCGGCTTGCGGAGCACGCGCGGGTTCGCGCTCGGCTCGCTCGAGACGCGCCGTGAGGTCGCGCTGCTGCGCAACGAGCGGCCCGACGGCCTCCTCGACGGCGGCACGAACGATTGCCCAGACCTCTTCGCGCATCGCTGACCCGAGGCTTGCTGTCGCAGCCATCGTGGGGCTTGCCATGACGCCCGTGCGGGGCGCCGCGACCGGTGCGGGCACTGTGGCCGGTGCGCCGACCCCTGGCGCGGTCGGGTACGGACCACGCATCGTTCCTGGCGAGTGGTGCGTCGAAGGGGCCTGGGTCGGCGGCGAAGCAGTAGCGCCCAAGGGTGGTGGAGGCGTCGGCATGACGGACGGCAGCGCGCGCGGCGTCGGCTCGGGAAGCTCCGACGGCTCCGGGAAGCTGGTCATCGTGTCTGCGTTGTCCCATCCGCCGCTCTCGGGCTCGTCCTCCCAGCGACCGAATTTCGGGGCGCCGGACTTGTCCTCTGTCGCTGCGGCGCCCAATCGGGGCTGCGGAACCGCGGGCGACACCGCGGGCGGTCGCGGTGAACCGACCTTTGCAGCACCGGGAAGCGGCGCTGCAGCGCGCGGCGGTGCCGGTGCTGCCGGAGCCTGCGGTCTCGTCGGCCCTGCCGTTCGAGCAGGCGCCACCCCTCGCACGTCTCGGGACTCGCTCACGGCCCTAGCGTCTCTCATTCTCGACGCGCGCGCCACGGGAGACGTTGCGAAAGCGCATGGCGGCGACTTCGTCGCGGGTTTTCGCCATTCGACCGCACCCGCCCACGCGTTCGGCGACTCGCTCGAGGTCGCCCTTGACGAAGCCTGGGACACGACTCCGAAACGCACAAGCACGAGCACGAAAGCTCCACGCGTCGCCGAGACGACGTGGGGGGCGATGCTTAACGTCAGGGTTCGCCACCGTGCTCCCGGGGGCAGACTGCATGAACCTCATCGTACCCGCCAGAAAGACAGTGACGACCGAGCCGAGCTCGACCGCGAACGACGCGCGAAGGCTGCGCCCTGCACGCCAGCACCAGGCGCACGGGCGCGAGCGCGCCGAGCACGAGGTTCGTCCTCGCGCGCGGCGCGGCGGCCAGGAGCGAACGGGCGCGGCCGACGTCGACTCGCTCTACCTCGCAGAGATGGCGGCAAGGAGAGTCCTCACCCCCGAGCAGGAGGTGCACGTCGCGCAGCGAATCGTCCGCGCCGAACGGGGCGTTCTCGAGGCCATCGTCGTCGCCCCCTCCGGCGCGACCGCGCTCGCGCGGCTCGCGGAAGAGCTCGCAGCCGGGCGCCTCGACATCCGCGCTGTCCTCCTCAATCCCGACCAGGCCGGGCTCGACCTCGGCAAGATCACCGCGGTCGTCCACGGCGCGCTCGTCGGAGCGGCCGCAACCGATCCGGCGCTGCGTGCGACGATTGTCGACACGCTCGCGAGCACGAGGCTCGACGGCGCGATCGTCGAGGCGCTCGTCGCGGCGATCCGTGACGGCGCCGCCGGATCGGCCGTCGATGCAGCGTGCGCGATCGCGATCGCGAGCGCGAGGCGCGACCTGAAGAGCAGCAAGGAGCGCCTCGTCGTCGGTAATCTCCGGCTCGTGGTCCTCTTCGCGCGCAAGTATCTCGGGCGCGGCGTTCCGTTGCTCGACCTGATCCAGGAGGGGAACCTCGGGCTCATGCGCGCGGCCGACAAGTTCGACCATACGCGCGGCTTTCGCTTCAGCACGTACGCGTCGTGGTGGATCAAGCAGGCGCTCCAGCGCGCACTGCTCGACCGGACGCTGCGGCTTCCCGTCCACGTCGCCGACGATCGCCGTCGCATCGTAAAGTTGCGCGCCACGTTCGTCACGCATCACCGCCACGAGCCGTCGCCGGAGGAGATCGCCACCATCTCCGGCCTCGCGCTCGACCGCGTCCACAGCATCCTCACTCTGCCCTCGCAGCCGGCAAGCCTCGACACGCCGATGGGCGAGGACGGCGACGCGACGCTCGGCGACCTCGTCGCCGGCACCACCGAGGCGCCCGACGCAGCAGCTTCGCTGCATGCCCTCGGGGGTCACCTCGCAACGCTCATGGATGCGCTGACACCGCGCGAGCAACAGGTCCTGCGCATGCGCTTCGGGTTGAGCGGCGCGCGTGAGCACACGCTCGAGGAGGTGGGCCGCGCCCTCTCCCTCACTCGCGAGCGGATCCGCCAGATCGAGCGTGCGGCACTGGAGAAGCTCCGGGCGCGCGAGGCGCGCGTCGAGCTCCGGAGCTACCTCGAAGGCTGAAACCAGGCCGATTGTCCTTGCCTCGGCGCTAAGAGGCCAGCATCGTCCGGACCATGGGGAGCCTCGGGTGGAGCCGGCTGCAGTTCGGCTTCACGATCACGTACCACTACCTGTTCCCGCAGCTCACGATGGGCCTCGCCCTCGTGATCCTCGTGTTCAAGGCGCTCGCGATGCGCGCGAAGGACGGCGCCAAGAGGTCGACCTACAACGACCTCGCGCGGTTCTGGGCCCACATCTTCGGGATCAACTTCGCGGTGGGCGTCGTCACCGGGATCCCGATGGAGTTCCAGTTCGGCACGAACTGGGCGCGCTTCTCCGACTACTCGGGCGGCGTGATCGGCATCACCTTGGCGATGGAGGGGATGTTCGCGTTCTTCGCGGAGTCGGCGTTCCTCGGCCTCTTTCTCTTCGGCGAGAAGCGGCTCGGTCCACGCGCCCACTTTGCTACGGGTGTCATGGTGTTCCTCGGCTCGTGGCTCTCGGGCTACTTCATCATCGCGACCAACGCGTTCATGCAGCACCCGGTCGGGCATGCGGTCGGTGCGAACGGCAAGCTCGTCCTCGTCGACGTGTGGAGCTACCTGTTCAACTCCTGGGCCTTCTGGGAGTACGCGCACACGATGAGCGCCGCGGTCATCACCGGCGCGTTCGTGGTCACCGCCGTGGCCGCGTACTGGGCGCTCATGGGCAACTACGAGCAGCACGCGCGCACCGCGCTGCGCATCGGGGTCATCGTCGGCCTCACGGCGTGCGTGACGCAGCTGTTCCCCACCGGCGATCAGCACGGCAAGCTCGTCGCCGAGCACCAGCCCGTCGCGCTCGCCGCGATGGAAGGAAAGTTCACGACCGACTCTCATGCCGAGCTCGCGATCATCGGTCAGCCGAACGTCGAGGAGCGCCGCCTCGAGAACCCGATCGTCGTCCCGTACGTGCTCTCGTTCCTCGCGTACGGCTCGTTCGGCGCAGAAGTGAAGGGCCTCGAGGCGTTCCCGCGCGACCAGTGGCCCGACAACATCGAACTTCTCTATTTTTCGTACCACGTGATGGTGGGGCTCGGGACGATCCTCGTCGCGATCATGTTCGGCGCGGCGGTCCTCCTCTGGAAAGACCGCCTCATGAAGACGCGCGCCGCGCTCTGGGTGCTCATGCTCGCCTGGCCGTTCCCTTACATCGCGACCACCGCGGGCTGGATGACCGCCGAGCTCGGACGCCAGCCATGGCTCGTCTACGGCCTCCTGCGGACGGAGCACGGGACCTCGCCGCGCGTGAGCGCCGGTAGCATCGCGTTCTCGACGCTCGGCTTCATGGGCCTCTATGTCGTGCTCGGCCTGGCCTTCGTGTTCCTCGTGGTTCGCGCGATCGCGCGCGGGCCGGAACCGGCGGCGGGCGGCGAGGGCGAGGCGCACTGATGGCCGCCACCTGGTATTTTCTCATCGGGCTGATGCTCGTGACGTACGCCGTCCTCGACGGCTTCGACTTCGGCGCCGGCATCGTGCACCTCTTCGTCGCGAAGACGGACGCAGAGCGGCGCGAGGTGCTCGGCGCCATCGGCCCCGTCTGGGACGGCAACGAGGTCTGGCTGCTCGCGTCGGGTGGGACGCTCGCATTCGCGTTTCCGAAGCTCTACGCCGTGAGTGTCAGCGGGTTTTATCTGCCTGTCATGTTGCTCCTCTGGCTCTTGGTCTTTCGTGCGCTCGGGATCGAGATGCGCCACCACTTTTCGCATCCGCTCTGGGAAGAGGCTTGGAGCGTGGCTTTCGCGGTCTCGAGCCTGCTCATCGCGCTCTTCCTCGGCGTCGCGCTCGGTAATGTCGTCCGCGGCGTATCGATCGACGAGGGAGGTGGCTTCTTCGCGCCGCTATGGACCAATCTGCGGGTTGGAGGCGACACCGGCGTGCTCGATTGGTACACGGTCCTGGTCGGCCTCCTCGGCGTACTCGTTCTCGGGGTTCATGGCGCGCTGTGGCTCGGTCACCGAACGGCGGGACCCGTGGCAGAGCGCTCGGTGCGGTTGGCGCAGCGTGCGAGCGTCGGTGTCGTCTTTCTCCTGACCGCAGTGACGGCTGCGAGCGTCGTCGTTCAACCGTCGATCATGCAGAGCCTCATCGCCCGCCCATGGGGCGCTCTGATTCCAGCGTCTGCGCTCGTCTGTCTCGGCCTCCTCATCGTCGCCGTGCGCCGGGGCCTCGTGGAGCGCGCTTTTTATGCCTCGTGCGGGTTCATTGCATCACTCTTCGGGAGCGCGGCATTCGGCGTCTATCCCTATGTGCTCCCGGCGCGCGTCGCGGCTCGCGGAATCACGGTGAGCGACGCCGCGTCGAGCCCCTACGCCCTCGCGGGAGGCCTCGTCTGGTGGATCCCCGGAATGCTGCTCGCCACGGGGTACTTCGTCTTCATCTACCGGAAGCTGCCACGCGGTCTCCGCATCGAAGATCTCGAAGCGCACGACGACCACGATTCACCTCTTTCAGCTGACGAGTAAGCGAATGCGACGTGCATTCTCGCTCGATTTGAGATCGCTCGGCGCATGCCGCTGGGCGCTCGGGCTTTTGACCGTCGCCGATCTCGTCGAGCGACGCACGTCGCTTCGAGCGCTCTATGGTCCTTCCGGGGTCTTTCCCACTGCGGTGCACACCGCGTCGCGGTTTCGGGGCTTTCCGTCGGTCTTCTCGCTCAGCGAGAGCGTTCCGATGCTCGAAGCCGTCTGGTGGCTCTGCCTCGCTTTTGCCCTCGCCTTCGCCATGGGCCTTCATGCGCGTTGGAGCGCGCTCGCAACCTTCTACCTCGTCACGTGCCTCGACGAGCGAAACACCTTCATCACGTTCGGCCCGCACATGGTCGAACGGGTATTTCTCTTCTGGTGCGTCTTTCTCCCATGCGGTGCGCGTTTCTCGATGGTTCCGACCTCCCCCCCGAAGTCGCTGCCGAATTCCATCGACCCTGAGATCTCGGACATCGGTGCCACCGCGTTCGTCGCGCAATTGGCCCTCGTCTACGCCTGCGCGGCGTGGGCGAAGCTAGGGGCCCCGTCGTGGCTCGAGGGTCGTGGAATCGTCGACGCGATACGCATCGACAAGACGCCCGGGCCGCTCGGTGTTTGGCTACTAGGTCATCTAGAGCTTTGTCGAATCGCGACGTTCGCGACCCTGGCGGCGGAGATGGCGATGCCATTCGCCGTTTTCGTGCGTCGTATTCGAGGTCCTTTGGTCGCGACCTTCGTCCTTTTCCACCTCGCGCTCGGTCTGACGCTCTCGCTCGGTCGCTTTCCTCTGACGTGCTGCGCCGTCTGGCTCGCCCTCGCTCCATCGACGTTCTGGGATCGCGTCGAGAAGACGTCGGCGGGGCTCGCTGACCATCGAGATCGTCTCTTGCGCCTTCGCGCAAAACTCTTGCCGGCGGCGCGCCCAGATCGCCCGCTGGGCTCATTGGGACGCGTCGTCGCGCTCGTCGCGTTGGTCTCGGTCATTGCCATGAACGTCGCCGATTCGATGGCCAGCGCCCCCCGGCAGCTCCTGTGGCCTGCGCGCGCATTGGGTCTGTCGCAAAGCTGGGGCTTCTATTCGGGCGAATACGACGGAGTGAGCACGTGGATGACTGCACGCGCCATCACCATCGACGGTCGCGTCGTCGACGGGTGGACCCTCGGTCCCTACGATCCCTCAATCGAGGCGTCGGCGGCGCGTCCCGATCTCATCGAGAACTGGCTCGACAATCTCGAGCTCTCGCCCAGCGACCGAGAGGGGCGACGCGAAACGACCGCACATTGGATGTGCCGGGAGCACTTGCTCTCGAGCGTGGAGCTGGTTCGTATGAGCGCACCGGCTCCCGCGGCGCAGCACACCGCCGAATCGGTGGTCGCCGATAGAACCGTCTGTCCCTGAGGTCGTCGGTCAGTCGCGGTGCGGCGTCGGTGTCTTCGGGCCACAGAGCGTCTTCGGCATGTGCGGCGTTCGCTTCAGATCGCAAGCCCGATCGATGTATTGCCGCGCAGGCATGTGGGTCATTCCGGCGAGATCGTCGGCGATGTCGTAGCAATCGACGGCATCGGCGTCGCAGAGCTCCATCAATCGAATGCGCACCATCGCGAGGCGACGCGGAGCGGGGGCCGGCTGGACGATCACGCTCTCGAGCTCGTCGTAGAGCGTGCGGCATGCGCCCACCATTCCGAGTCGACAGCCACGCTCGAGCCAAGGAACTTTGTTGTCTTCACGCGGCCAGAGAATGTGACCCAGCACGTAGCAGCCGACGCCGAGGCCGGCATCGCAACCGCTCGCGAGCGTGGCCTCGCTCTTCTTGTCGTCGAAGTAGTTCTCGAGGCGTTCGGGGCAGGCCGCACCACCCTTTATCGCGTTGCGGCTGCATACGAGATGCGTGTAAGCGAGATAGATGCAAGCGAGCGGCTCGTTCGCGTCGCACGACCTCACGAGCGCCTGCGCCGCATCGTCGCGCGCACCGCGGCCCATGGCGCCGAGCCCCGAGACGAGGCACGCGACCTCGTCTCCGCCGTCACAGTCTTTCTTGGCTCGCCGCGTGGTCGGAACATCGACGACCGTTTCCCACCACGGGCACACCGAGGGCTCGTTCTCGTCGAGACAACCCATCAGGTGCTGCGCATTGGCTCTGGCAGGCTCGAGCGGTGCTTGCGGCACTCTCCTCGGGGCGACGCTCGAAGCCGGCGACGCAGGCATCGACGAGGTGACGTCGGCATGGGTCACGCTCACCGGCGGCGACGCGCTCGATGGGGCCGACGCGCTCGCCGACGCGTCGTGGCGGGGTTCGTTACAGGCCCCTCCCAGCAACGAACAGAAGATCGAGAGAGCAGACAGATGGTGTGTTCGGAGGAGGATGAGCATCGGCGAGCGGTGCGCCCGAGCATACTCGTATCGACGGGCCGCAGCGCCGCTCAGCGAGCGTGCGTCAGGATCGCGAGCGCGCGTTTCGTCGCGCAGCCAGCACGAGCCAGAGGGCCGCGATCCACGCCGTACCTGACGACTCGGACGAGTGAGGCAGCCCTACCGCGCACGTCGACGACGGCGCCGGAGGGAGCACGCCGGTCGAAGCTGACGGATGGGGCCCCGGCGCGGCCGACCCCGACGGCGCCGGGGAGGCCACCGCGCTCGCAGTGGGCACCGCATCGACACGACAATGCCGTTGGGGGTACTCGAAGGTCGGCGAGGCGTCCTCGACGCAATGCCCCGCCACCACCCCCCGATCGAAGCACTTCGCTCCATTCGGCAGCTTCGCGCACGACTCGACATTGGGGGGCGAGAGGTCGGCGTGCGCGACCGAGCCGAGACCGACGGCGATTGCTACCACCGCAAGCCCCACGACGACGCGCAATCGATGATTCTTCATGGTCGTCCAGTCGAGAGACGAAGCGCGAGCTCGTCGCACCCTTCGCGTCGTGCGTAGCAGAGCCCCGCCAGGAGATCGGTCGCGCGGTCTGCATCGCGCGGCACGCCGTCACCAGAATCGTACATTTCGGCTAGCTCCCGGCAGCCCGAGCCCCTCGGATTCATTTTGCCCTCGGCATAGCAGCCGGTCTGGAGAAGCTCGACTGCCCGCTCGGGATCACGTGAGACTCCATCACCTTTCCGATAGCGACGTCCGGCTGCGGCGCAAGCGATCGCGTCGACGTCGCGGTAATCGATGCGCGAGCGGAATGCCGGGCAGGCCTTCTCGAACAATCGCATGGCCTCTGGAATCATCGATAGCTTGGCGGCCTTCTCACCGAGCTCGCGACAATCGATTGCGCTCCCCTGATCGCACGCCTTCTGCCGTCGATCGGGCGACGACGGGACGATGACGTGCTCTCGCGGGCCCGAGCGGCACGCGCTGAGCTCGCCCCCATTGCATGCGTCTTCGAACAGGCTCTCCGAATGCCTGTCACCGAGCGCCCAACACCCGCGGCTCGAACCCCCGAGGCAAGCTTGTTCGAGGGCCTCGTGGTCGCTCGGTCAGAAGCCGTCGCCCATTCCGCCAGCATGGACGTGCTCGAATGCGAGGTCGATACAACGCTCGAAATTGCCTCCTTTGCAGGCCTCTTCGAGGACCGGGACGTCGTCCGAACAGCCCGATCGGCTATCGAGAAAACAGACCATTCGGCGAAGCCCCGCGAGCTTGCTCGGGTCACGGTGGCTCGCCGCATACGCCTTCGAGAACGGTTTGCCGTCGCCATGGGAATTGTGGAGCCAGGCGAGATCCGCGCACGCTCCTCCGTCGCCACCACGGCACGACGCCGCCGCGAGCGTCGCCGCTCGATCCTCGAGCTCGAGCGCCCTCGGCGCATCGGCCGATTCGACGATGTCGGCGAGCGACAGGCATCCTCGATGCGCGCCATGTTCGCACGCGCGCGCGAAGAGCTGCTCGGCTCCCTTGGGATCGAATGGAACGAGCTCACCTCTCAGAGCAAGCACCCCGAGCCGTTCGCATGCGAGCGCGCCGCCCTCGTCGCATGCCCACACGAGCACGGCACCGCCGCATTCGGGATCGAATGCATTGCCATGCCCCGATAGCGTCGCCGCTGCGAGCCCGGCGCACGCTTCGAGATCGCCGAGCCCGCACGCACGCGCATCGAGGTTCGCAGCGAGAATGGCATTTTCGGGTGCGCCGAAACCGCGATCGAGAATGGTCGCCAGCGCCGTGCATGCACGCAACCCGTGAGGCGGAGAGTCGACGGTGAGCCACGATGCTTCGATTGAATCGTCTTGCTCTTGAAACGGTTTTCGCGCGGGCTCTTTCGCTCGGGTCTCGATCGCTCGCGTGCAAGCTTCATAGAGGTCTCGCACCCGCGGAGACGCCCCCTTCGGAAGCCGACGTCCGGGTACACGAGGAGTCGCGCATTCAATCCGTGCATCGAGCGCACGCGGCAATGGGGTGAGCGTCATCGGGTCGGGATCGACGATCTCCGGCAGCTTCGTCAGGCGGCGCGCGACGATCGGTGCTCGGTCCGAATGCCCCGCCGTTAGGGCGAGGGCCGACCCGCTCGGGGCCGAAGGCGCGCTCGAGGCCAGCGACGCGCTCGAGGCCTGCGACGCGTCTCTCGGCGACGGATCCGGCGCGGATCGACCGCGATCACCGCACGCAACGAGCGAAAGAAAAACGAGCGTTGCTACGCCGAAGACCTCGTTCATTCGGTCGGCTTCACCAGAATGTCTCCATAGAGAGCGCGCAGCTTGGTCTTCAAGAATTTCCCGGTCGAGGTACGGGGGATTTGCTCCACGAACAGTATCTCATCGGGGAGCCAGAACTTCGCGAACTGCGGCGCCAAGACGGCGAGGAGCTCTTCTTTGCTCACGCTCTGGCCGGGCTTCTTTACCACCGTGGCGACGGGTCGTTCGCTCCATTTGTCGTGGCGCGCGGCGAACACAGCGGCTTCGAGGACGGCTGGATGGCTCATCAGCGCATTTTCGAGCGCCACCGAGCTGATCCATTCGCCGCCCGATTTGACGACGTCTTTCGAGCGATCGGTGATTCGCATGTAGCCGAGGGCGTCGATGGTCACGACGTCACCGGTCTTGAACCAGCCATCGGCGGTGAATCGATCGGCGTCCTCGTCGCCGAAATACGACGACGCGACCCACGGCCCCCGAACATGGAGCTCCCCCATGGCCATACCGTCGCGCGGAAGCGTCTCACCCGATTCTCCGACGTGCCGCATCTCGACGAACGGAACGGCATAGCCCTGCGAAGCGCGCCTCGAGAGCTTGACCTCGGCCGATTCGTTTTCCATGCCTCGCCGGAGGCGAGCGAGCGTTCCGAGCGGGCTCATCTCGGTCATTCCCCAGGCGTGCGTGACCATCAGGCGATGACGCTTGTCGAAGCCGTCGATCATCGATGATGGGGCCGCCGATCCACCGATCAGCATCGTACGCACGCGCGACAAATCCCATCGCGTCGGGTGCTGGTCGAGCAGCGCGAGAATGCCGAGCCAAATGGTCGGGACACCCGCGGCGACCGTCACCTGCTCCTTTTCCATGAGATCGACGAGCGACAGCGGATCGAGCTTCGGCCCAGGAAAGACCAGCTTCGCGCCGGTGCTCAGCGCCGCATACGGAAGACCCCACGCCGCCGCATGAAACATCGGCACGACCGGGAGTATCGTGTCGGCCTCTCTCACACCGAGAGTGTCGACCATCGACAGCGCGAGCGCATGGAGCACGGTCGACCGATGCGTGAGGACGACGCCCTTCGGGTTGCCCGTCGTGCCCGAGGTGTAGCAAATCATGGCGGCCGTGCGCTCTTCGAGGGCAGGCCACGGATACGTGTCTTCGGTCTCCGCAGAAAGCAGCGCCTCGTAATCGAGATCTCCTGCGGCGACCGGCCCGTCGTCGCCGACGACGATGACATGCTCGAGGGTCGGCACCTCGTTCCGAAATTGCTCGAAGAGTGGGAGCAACGAGCGATCGACGATGACGACCCGATCGCCCGCGTGTCTCGCGATGTAGCCGATTTCGCTCGGGTGCAGCCTGAGGTTCAGAGTGTGCACCACGGCTCCAGATGCCGGCACCGCGAAATAGGCTTCGAGATGCTGATGGTGATTCCAGCATAGCGTCGCGACCCGGTCGCCGTGCTTCACGCCCAATCTCTTGAGCGCGTGCGCCAAGCGCGATGCACGTCGAACCGTGTCGGCGTACGTCATTCGAACGCACGTGCCATCGGGTAGACGGCTGACGACCTCGGTCTCGGCGAAGAGATCGAGCGCACGCTCCAGAAGGTGCGTAATCGTGAGCGGAAAATCCATCATTCGGCCGTCGAGCATGACGCGAGCGTATGCGCTGAAGGGGGCGTCGGATAGTCGAGCGGCGAGCTCGAATTCATTTCGCACCGTTTCGGCCGCGTCGAAAAAAGCTACCCTCGGGCACGATGGCGGTTCCCCCCGACGACGGTGAGCGGTTCGCACGTGCCCGTGCCCTCTTCGAAGAGGCGCATGCCGACGATCCGAAGAAGACCGACGACGCGAGCCGAACCCCGTTCGCGATCGTCTATCACCGCGCGCTCGCCCGCTGGGTGCTCCGCCTCGATCCCGACGCGGGCGAAGCGATCAAGCTCGCGTCGCTCTGTCAGCACCTCCGAAGGCACCTCGTACCGCGCGAAGACTTTCCGATGGACACGCTCGGCTACAAGCGTTGGCGCTCGACGCTCGCCCAAAGGCACGTCGCCGAAGCGCGAACCATTCTCTTGGCCGTCGGCTACGACGACGCGACCGTCGATCGCGTCTCCGATTTTCTCCTCAAACGGGGGCTCCGAAAAGACTCCGAGGTGGCGCACTTCGAAGACGCCATCTGTCTCACGTTCCTCGAAGTCGAGCTGACCTCCTTCGCGACCAAGCACCCCGAAGAAAAGCTCGTCGACATCCTTCAAAAGACGTGGCTGAAAATGACCCCTCGTGGGCAGGCCGAAGCGCTCGCCCTCGGATCGAGCCTCCCCGAACCGCTTCGCTCGGTCGTCGTTCGTGCCGTCGCTTCGAGCTGAGACCGTTCGGAGCGAAAGGTCGTCGTCGAGGTCGAAAGAGGTCGTCCCGCAGCGCGATGGTTCGCCTATGCTCCACATGCGCGCCGAGCCTTCGAGCCCCGCGCGATTTGCCACCCCAGCCCCGCACAGAGCCGTCAGACGACGCGCTCGACCTGAGCCATCGAACGTGTCCGAAGAGCACAAGAACTCCCACATCATTCAGTCGCTCTTGGTCAACGTCGCCATCGCCGTGGCGAAGTTCATCGCGGCGTTCTTCACCGGCTCGGGCGCGATGCTCGCAGAGGCCATTCACTCCTCGGCCGACTGCACGAACCAGCTCCTTTTGCTGCTCGGGCTTCGTGCCTCGAAGCGAGCACCCGATCCGTCGCACCCGCTCGGCTACGGTCGCGAGCTCTACTTCTGGTCGTTCATGGTCGCGATGCTGTTGTTCTCTGGCGGAGGCGTCTTCTCGATCTACGAGGGCGTCCACAAGATCGCCCACCCCGAGCCGATCGAGCACGTGTGGATCGGGCTCGGCGTCCTCGGGTTCTCGCTCTTGCTCGAAGGTGGATCGACCCTCTCGAACATCAAAGAGCTCAACAGGCGACGAGGCCAAGTCCCGTTCTTTCGATTTCTCCACAATACGAAAGACTCGGATCTCATCCTCATCTTCGGAGAGAACGCGGCGGCCTCGCTCGGGTTGAGCTTGGCGATCGCGACCACGCTCCTCGCCTCGACCACCGGCGACGGGCGCTGGGACGGCGTCGGCAGCCTCCTCGTAGGTCTGGTCTTGGTCGGCGTCGCCGTCTTCCTCGCCCGCGAAGTGAAGAGCCTCTTGGTGGGCGAAGCCGCCGACGAGAGCGTGAAGAAGGCCGTCCAAGACGCCGCCACCGCACATCCGAAGATCGGTGAAGTGCTCCGCGTGATTACCATTCAGCAAGGTCCGGGCGAAATCATGGTCGCCGCGAAAGTGCGTCTCGAAGGAGAGCTCACCGGCACCGAGGTCGTGCGCGCCATCAACGAGTTCGAGCGCGATCTGCACGAACGCTGCCCCGAGGTGCGCTGGTGTTTCATCGAGCCCGACGATCACGCCTAGCTGCCAGTGCCTCGTTTCGCAAAGAGCGGCGATCGACCGACTTAGGCGCCCGGTCGAAATAAGCGCGTCGCGAGACCGCCGAGACCGAAGCGAGACGGTCGCCCGACGAGTGAGCCCCGGAAGCCTACTTTTGTAGGCTGAGGAGCGGAGAGACGAGGCCGACCGTCGCAGCGAAGGGATCGGCGGTCGCAGCAGCACTCATTTCGACCGGGCGCCTCAGCGAGACGGCTCAGCGCTTGGCCTTGTCGCGCTTGGCTTTCTTCTCGTGAACGGCGAAGTGTCGCTTCATCACCACCTCCGGTGATGGCTTTCGCCCCGCGAGCGGCGGCTGCTCCTCGTGATGCTCCTCGATGCTTCCGGGAGCGGCCCCGAGCTCGAAGATGGTGACCTCGCGCTTGCCGCGTTCGCCGATTCGAAGCGGCATCACCGACGCGCCGATGCCCGCTCCGACATAGACCGAGCCTTCGACGACGTCGGGCTGGCTCTTGCGCGTGCCATAGAGACCGTGCACGTACTTGTGCCCACCTAGCTTGCCGATGGCGAGCTCGTGGAGACGAGCAAAGGTGATCTGTCCGCCGTGGGTATGCCCCGACAGAACGAGCGGCACGCCCGCCGCCCAGAGACCGTCGGCCTCTTCGGCGATGTGCGAAAGCCCGAGCGTCGGTAGATCTTTGCGCATGCCTTTGAGCGCCTTCGAGCGCGAGGCGTGTGCCGTGTAAGCATCGTCGAGCCCTACGACTTGAAGCTGCTGGCGGCGGAGCGTCAGCACGGTGTTCACATTGTCGAGCACCTGCGCGCCGCCCTTTTCGAGGGCGTGGCGTACTTCGTCGGCACCGGCCCAATGGTCGTGATTGCCGAGCACGGCGAGGACGGGGGCCTCGTAACGCTTGACGAGATCGGTCACGGCATCGAGGTAATCTTGGCTGTGGCAGACGAAGTCGCCGGTCAACACGACGAGGTCGGGCTTCTCGGCGTTCACGAGGTCGACCGCCCCATACTGCACGCTCATCGGGGTCACGCGCCCGACGTGAATATCGGTGACGTGAGCCACACGCAGCGCAATCTCACCGACGAACGAAGACGGCCCCGCAAATCGCCGCACGGCGATTCGATGATGGTTCGGGACGGCGACGCGGGCCGGCGGGACGCTTCGCTTCGGTGAGGGACGACTCGATGGCCGCGCTTCGGGAACCTTCGATGGCACGGTCGGCATCCTAATCCAAACGCGCGAACCTGCACCGTCTCGATCTGAGCCGAGGCGATGGCGGGCCCCTAGCGCTCCGCGGTCAGCGTCTCGTTCAGAAACCGAAAGGTGTGGCGCCAAAGCTCCTTCGCGTTCCGTCGCCAAACGAAGGCATGAAAGGCGTGTGGCTCGCCGAGATACAGTTGCATCTCGTTCTTGACTCCGAGCGCGCTCAGCGCCGACGCGAGCCTGCGCGTGTCGTCGAGGAGCGGGTCTTTCGTCCCGCACGGCAGGAAGAACGAGGGAAGCGGCCTCGCAGGCGTCTCGCCGCGCTCGAGAAACACGACCGGATCGACCAGATCGTATCCGTAAATCGGTCGGTCGGCCGGCAGATACGCGGTCTCGATCTCACCCAAACGGTCGAGGAGCCATGGCGGCAATGGGCGTCGCCGTCCTAACCGCGCGACGTCGGTCACCTGGAAAATCCCGCAGGCAGGGAGCGTCACGCTGGGCACGAGGCCTGTGGCAAAAATGCGCTTGGCGAAAGGCTCGGGCCTCTCGTAGGTCGCGGCGATCGTCATCGACGTCACGAGATTGGCTCCGGCGCTCTCGCCCGCCAGCACGAGACGCGAGAGGTCGCCGCCGTACTCTGCGGCGTGCTCCTTCACCCATTCGTAGGCGGTAGCGCAGTCTTCGAGCGCTGCGGGGAACGGGTGCTCGGGGGCCAGCCGATAGTTGATGTTGACCACGAGATAACCGCGCCGCGCGAACATGAGCGCCATGATCCAATGCGAGTCTTTCGAGAGGATTCGAAAACCGCCGCCGTGAACATAAAGCACTATCGGGAGCGGCCCGTGGCTCACCTTGGGCCTGTAGATGTCGGCGAGGTGCTCTCGTCTGCCTGAAGTGGCATAAGCGACGTCGTGCAAGACCTCGAGCCCGTGACGCGCCGGCTTGGCCATGGGGTGGAGCTTGGCCAGGCGCGACGTCCCATTGAAGAAGCCGTCGACGACGAACGCGCCCGCGCGCCTTCGCGCGCCTTCGAACGTCACGCGGGCCCCGCGAGAATGAGCGTCGCGTTGGTGCCTCCGAAGCCGAACGAATTGGAGGCGGCATAGCGAATCGGTAGATCGAGCGGCTCGACCACCGGCGGATAGTCCAAAATCTCCGCGTCGAGCGGCAGGGCGTTGACCGAAGGAGCGACCCAGCCTCCGCGAATCATCGCGAGGGTGAAGATCGCTTCGATGACGCCCGCCGCAGAAATCGTGTGACCGGTATATCCCTTGGTCGACGAATACGCGACGCGGCGGTCTTTCATGATCCCGCGAATGGCACGAATCTCCGAGATGTCACCCACGGGCGTCGAGGTGCCGTGCGTGTTCACGTAGTCGATGTCGTCGGCAGAGAGACCCGCGTGGCTCAGGGCGAGCTGCATCGCAGCCAATGCACCCGACGGCGCCGGGGCCACCATTTCACCGAGCCCGTCGCTAGACATACCGAAGCCGACGAGGGTGCCGAGGATCTCTGCGCCGCGCGCTTCGGCGTCGCCACGACGCTCGAGCACGACGGCGCCCGAGCCTTCGCTGAAGATGAACCCGGCGCGATCGGCCGCATAGGGACGCGAGGCGCGCTCGGGGCGATCGTTGTCGCGTCCGTTGTAGGCCCCCATCGCATCGAACCCCGAGAAGAAGCTCAGGTCGGTCACCTCGACGCCGCCCGCGATCGCCGCCTTCATGTGTCCCGAGCCGATGAGTGAGGCCGCGAGGAGCATGTTGTAGGCGCCCCCCGAGCACGCCGCGGAGGCCGTGAACGAAGGCCCGGTGGTCTTGAGGACGTTCACGAGGTTCGCCGAGACGGTCGAAGCCATGAGCCGCGGAATGACCGTGGGCGAGACCCTCTTCGCGTCGTGGGTCTCGTCGAGCTTGCGACGGACTTCGACGTGCGTCTCGACGTCGCCGGTGCCAGAGCCGAAGACGACGCCGATGTCGCGCGAGTCGAGCTTCGACTGAGACAACGCGGCGAGCGACGCCTTGAGACCGAGGCGAGCGCCGCGCCCCATGAAGCGCGATTGTTTCTTGGAGATCCCCAAGCCGGCGTCGGTCACGTCACCGTGGTAGCGACCGATGACTTGGCAACGTGTTTGAACGTCGACAGCGTCTTGCCAGCGCTCGAAGGCGATGTTGCGCCCCTCGCGGAGGCGGCCCTCGATCTCGCGAAGGTCGTCGCCCATGTTGCAGCACACGCCTACGCCGGTGACGACCACGTCGCTCTTCCGATCGCGCATGAGGCTTCGCTAGCACGAGACCGCCCCGGAAGACTTCCGTTTTCGCACGCTCGGCGCACTCGAGCCTCGGCGTCGGGTCCGAAGGCTCGCCTCGTGACGCCCCGAGACGCGAAGCATTCGACGCATCACGGCACGGGCGGTGGCCGAACCTCGATTGGGGCCCTTGCGCCGCCAGAACCTTGATAGAAGGAGTGCATCATGGCTGGTCGAATCGACAGCTCGGGGGAGATCGAAACGCTCTTGCACGACTCCATGGCTCAGGCCATCGATGTCGGAGATCGGGTCGCCCTCGTCTTCAGGCCGCGCGACGAGCCCGAGTCGTCGGTCAGCGTGATCATCATCTCGCCGAGCGGTCAGAAGATCCTCGATCGCGTGGTGCGTGAGCTCCCTACGGGGCGGCCGCAGAGCGCGCCCCCCATCGAGTTCATCCCCGCTGCGAAGGGTGCGTACACGATCGAAGTGCGCGAGATCCGCGGCAAGCAACGCGGCGCTGCCACACTGAAAGTGGGCTAGGCCCGAGCCGATCGCCCGGAGCACGAGCCGTGTAGAGCCGACCGCGGCAACGCGTTGGGTAAAAAAGAGCCATGCAAACGCTTTGTCGCTTCGTGACGGGGCCCAACGCGTCCCGCATCATTCTCGTCATCGCTCTCGCGCTCACCGTCGTCTGCGGATTTTTCGCAGCGCGCGTCGAGCAAGACGACAACGTCCTCGCGTTCCTTCCGCAGAACAATCCGGAGGTGAAGGCCTTCTACGAGGTGAGCGACAGGTTCGGGAGCCTCGACGTGGCGATCGTCGGCGTCGCCTCCGACGACGTGTTCCAAGAGAGCTTTCTCACGCGCTTGAAATCAGCCACGAAGAAGCTCAACCAAACCGACGGAATCGATTACGCGCTGTCGCTCACGAGCGTCGAAGACTTCACGGCCGACCCGAAGGGCGGCGTCTCCACCGACTACCTCGTCCACGACGTCCCCGACACGAAAGAAGGGCTCGAGGCCCTGCGTACGCGCGTCCTCGCCAACGAGAACATCGTGGGAAACCTGGTCTCGAACGATTCGAAGGGCATCGTCGTCTTGGTGTTCCTTCGTCATGGCGATCCGCACGCAGCAGCCGCGAAAGTGCGCGCCACGGTCACCGAGGCGTTCCCGAACGAGCCGAAGTACTGGGGCGGCAATCCGTTCATTTCGACGTACATCTACGACATCACGCAGCGCGATCTGCACAAGCTCGCCCCTTGGGCCGTGGTCGCGATCATCGTGCTCATCATGGCATCGTTCCGCGACATCGTCGGGATGCTGCTCGCGCTCGCATCGACCGGCATGGGCATCGTCATGACGCTCGGCGTGATGGGGATGCTGGGCATGCGCTCCAACATCGTGTTGGGATCGATCCCGGTGATCTTGTTCGCGCTCGGGAGCGCGCCGCCGGTCCACATCCTCACGCGCTACTACGTCCACTCGCGATCGCACTCGACGCGCGAAGCGATCGCAGAAGCCATTCGCGACAAGGGAGCCGTGGTCGTCGCATCGGCCGCTACGGTCGTCGCCGGCCTCGCCTCGTTCATGACGATGGACATCGCGCCCATGCGCGTCTTCGGCCTCTTCACCTCTCTCGGGATCGTGCTGACACTCCTGAATGCGCTCGTCTTCGTCCCCGCGGCGATCGCGGTCCTCCAGCTAAAGGGCCAAGAAAAGGTCGAGAGCACCTTCCTCGCACGAACGAGCGTTCGACTCGTGATGTTCGCGCGCCGACGCGGACTCGTCGTCGTGGCGGGGCTCGGCGGCATGGCGGCGATCTGCGCGTTCGGTCTGAACCGCGTCGATACGCGTATGGACAATGCCGCCTTCTTCGAACAATCGAGCGAGCCAGCGCTCGCCGAGGCCTTCCTCGGGGCTCACTTCGGCGGCTCGGAGTACGTCCAAGTGCTGGTCGAAGGCGACATGGAGAACCCCTACGTGGTCCGCGAGGTTCAACGGTTGGGCGACGTACTGGCCTCGCTCCCCGATGTGGCGAGCGTGAGTCACCTGGGCCAAGTGCTCAGTGCCAGCAACGAAGCCATGGAGGGTGTGAAGCGTCTCCCCGACACGCCCGAAAAGACCAAGATGCTCTTGAGCTTTCTCACGGGGAAGCGGGCGATCTCTCAGCTCGTGACCGACGACCGCAAGAGCGCCCTCATCAACGTCAAGCTCGCCACCACCCAGATCGACCGGGTCGAGCAAGTCGTGTCGAAGATCGAGAATGCGGTCAAGGGTGAGACCGTCCAAGCATTCGTGCTTGCAGACGTCCGAGGTGCGCGCGGAGCCGACGTGAAGGCTCGTCAGAACGCTTTCGTCCTCGGACACGTGCTTTCGGTGCTCCGAACGGCCGATCCTGGCGTGGATTCGAAGCGAGACGCCATCGAGGAGAGCGTTCGCTCGGGAGGCTCGAAGCCCGATCTCGCCGGACTGACCGATGCTCTCGTTCGATTCATGCGCTCCGACGAGTTCACCGGCGACGTACCGACCGGCCCCCTCGACCCCAAGAAGATCGACGACGACTCGGGCGAGGGCGGTGCGAAGCCCACCGCGAAAGACGTTACGCAGACGAGCCACAGTGCATCCACGAACTCTGGCCCGACGAGCTCTGGCCCGACGAGCTCTGGCTCGACGAGCGCTGGCCCGATGAGCGCTGGCTCGACGAGCGCTGGCCCGACGAGCGCTGGCCCGATGAGCGCTGGCTCGACGAGCACGGGTTCGACGAGCGCTGAGCCACGGCCGCCTTCATTCCCGGCCGACCCGATTCTGGCGATCGCCCACGCCGTCGCCGAGCTCCCGAGCGAGCCTTCGGAAGAAGCCCTCCGCGGTGCCGTCGCCCACGCGCTCGTGCGACCGACCGATGACGCGGCCGTCAAAGACGTGGCCGAGAGCCTCACGCACCCCTTGGTCGACCTTCAACGCAAAGAGGCGCGCCAAGCTGCCGCGCGCAAAGTCGTCGAAGCCGCGGCGATTCCAGCGGCCGAGCGCGCGGCGGTCACCACGAAGGTCGCCGACGCGCTCTCCGATCTCGATCTCCCGAAGGGCCTCTTGCCCGCCGCCGCCGAAAAGCCCGAGGGCGGTCTCTCGACCATCGTGACGGGCCTCCCCATTCTCTATCGAGGCCTCTCGCGAAGCGTCGAATCGAATCAAATCATCAGCCTCATGTCGGCCGCCCTGCTCGTCGCCTTGACGATGACGATCCTCTTCCGGAGCATTGCGAGCGGTCTTCTCTCGGCCATTCCGGCGGTCTTCACGATCGCCGTCGTCTACGGTGGAATGGGCCTCGCGCGCATCCATCTCGACATCGGCACGTCGATGCTCGCGAGCCTCATCATCGGCGCCGGTGTCGACTACGCGATTCATTTTCTCGGCGGGTGGCGGGCTCCGAAGGGTGGGTCGGTCGACGACGCCGCGCGGCACGCTGCCGAGGTCACCGGCCCGGGCGTGTGGACCAACGCGCTGATGGTCGCTGCCGGCTTCTACGTGCTCACCCTTGGTGAAGCGCGCCCCTTGAAACACGTCGGCGGGCTCACGGCCGTCGCTATGCTCGCAGCCGCCCTCTCGACATTTCTTCTGGTCCCCGTCTTCGCACGGAGACACGGTTACATCAGGCAACGCGATACGGAGCGCCCCGACGGCGGCGCCTCCGCGGAGAAGGACCCATCATGAAGCTCGGCAAGATCACGCTCGCTCTCAGCCTCGCCTTGTCGCTCGGCCTCGGGCTCGCTTCGGGCGCCGGTGACGCACGCGCAGACGCCGCTGGCGACAAAGCGCTCGGCTCCGTCGACGCAGCCGTCAACAGAGCGAAGACCCAGTACCTCGAGTACGAAGCCTTGGTGAAGACGCCCGACAAGCCCGATCGCAAGCTCGGCCTGTGGCTCTGGCTCAAAGGCGAAATGCGTCTCAGCGAGTTCACCGCGCCGAGCGACGTGAAGGGCACCAAGGTGCTCATCATCTCCCCGACGCAGATGTACATCTACCTGCCCGCCTACAAGAAGGTCCGTCGCGTCGCGAGCCACACGACCGACCAAGGCTTCATGGGCATGACCTTCAGCCAAGACGACTTCTCACTGACGTATTATCAGAAGTGGTACCAGGCCACGGTCGCGTCCGACGACGGCACCAACGTGAAGCTCGTGCTCGTCCCGAAGGCAGGAGAGAAGCCGCCGTACGCGAAGATCGAGATGACCGTCGAGAAGAAGCGAATGCTGCCGACGGAGATCAACTACTTCAACGACGCGAACCTGAAGCTCAAGACCGAGACGCGATCGAGCTACACCTGTGAAGGCGACGTCTGCGCGCCGGCCGAGCTCAAGATGGTCGACCATCAAAAGGGCGATCAGTCCACGCTCTTGTCGCGCAAAGCGTGGAAGCCGAACGTCGAGCTCTCCGATTCGAAGTTCACGAAGCGTTCGCTCGAAGAGAACTAGCGGCCTCCGAGGGGGGCGCGCGACCAACGCGGTCCGGCCACGGCCGCGCTCGAGCGCTCATCGCGGCGCGTCACCCGAGCGAGGTGACGCGCCCGAGACGCTCAGGCGACTGACGCAATCTCCGCCGTGTGTCGTCTCGAACGCTATTCGAAGCGAGGGTTTCGGTTAAGCTCTTCCTCGCATGTTCGACCGAAGAGTCCTCGCTTCATTGACGTTCGTTTGGGTGCTCTCTCGAGGAGCGACCGCCTACGCTCAAGGCGACGAGGAGGTCAGCCTCGCAGGTCCGACGCCCGAAGCGACTCCTTCGGGCGACGACAAAGCCCTCAAGTGGGACTACCAAATCAAGATCGAGAGCGATCTCCGCTTCCGGTTCCAAGATCAGAAAGTCGGGCAGTGGTTCGGTGAGCGCAAGCTCGACAAGGGCGTCGAGCGCAACCAGAACACGCTCGGCGTGAGGCTCTCCGCCAAGCTCGACAAGTTCCGAGCGGTGGGCGCCGTCGACCTCGTTCTCTTCGGTTACAACACGAAGATCGACGACATCGCGCAGCTGTCGAAGTCCGACGCGGTGCAGCCCTATCGCGTCGACGTGAACGAGCTCTACCTCGAAGCAGACGGCTTCTTGCTCGACGGGCTCGACGTGCGCATCGGCCAGCAAATCGTGGCTTGGGGCGTCGCCGACCAGTTCAACCCGACCAACAACCTGAACCCCGACGACCTCCGCGACCCGCTCCTCTTCGGCAAGCAAGCCGGCAACTTCATGGTGAAGGCCGACTACTACATCACCAAAGATCTCTCGTGGTCCGGCGTGCTCGTGCCGCTCTTCCGACCCGCGCTCCTCCCGGTCTCCGCGGCGCTCGCGACCGCCTCGGTCGATCGCGTGCCCTTCGTCGACGACAAGCTTCGATGGCGCGTCGAGTCCGAGACGGCCGCGAGCCAGAGCAAGCTCTTGCAGAGCCCGACGGTCGTCGACAAGACGACGATCAACACCCCGAGCGCAGGCTTCGAGAACATGCAGGCGGCGTTTCGCTTGGCCTGGACCATCGCCGACCAAGACATCGCCCTCAGCTACTACAACGGCCGCACCGACTTTCCCGTCGCGTCCGCCAACCACACCCACCTCGACAAGAGCTTCACGGGCTGCAATCCCAAAAACAAGACGCAGTGTGCGACGGGTCTGCTCAAGACCGACGTGACCCTCGAGTACCCGCGCATGCACGTTTACGGGCTCAACATCGCGGGCGAGTTCAACCCATTCAAAGCGATCAGCAAGACCATCGAAGGCATCGGCTATCGCTTCGAAGGCGCGCTCATCGTCCCGCAGAAGACCCACATCACGATCACGCAAGACGCGCTCGATTTGGCCTTTCCGCAGCCTGCCGGCGAATACGACTACAACAACGACGGCATCCCCGGTGGACCGCGCCCCGTCGTCGTCGACGACACGCCGTTCTTCAAGTGGACCCTCGGTCTCGATTACACCTTTCTCACGAATCTCTACGTGAACGCGCAATGGGTCCACGGCCTCGCCGACGAGTTCGGAGCCGGTGATTGGATCGGGCACGGCGTGAGCGTTCGTCAGAGCACCGTCACCGGCACGCTCGAGAACGCGGCCTTCAGCTGCGCGCTCGTTCGTGACGGGACCAAGTGCGCGAAAGAGATCACGCGCCCGCGCATCGGCGACTTTCTCGTGCTCGGCGCCGACTTCCACTTCTTACGCGACGCCGCGCTCGCGAGGCTCTTCACGATCCTCGAGCTCAACGGCTACCACGAGTCGAGCTACGACGGGAACACGGGCAAGCGCATGACGATCGCCCATCCGTTCTGGACGTCTGCAGGCTTCTCTGCCGCCATCTATCCCGAGCTCGACTACAACTTCGGCAACGGCTTCGAGCTCGGCGCCGGCGCGCTCTTCTTGCTCGGCAAGAGCTATACGAAGTTCGCAGACCCCGCGAGCGGTGGATCGCTCGCGTTCATGCGCGCTCGCTACACGCTTTGATACAGCTTGGATTCGATGAAATCCAAGCAACCAGAGAGGTGAATCCGAGCTGCGTTCGCAGGTCAAGTTGCGTGCAGAAGACCGGTCGTCCTCCCCGTTTCCGGACCTCTCGCTGGACGCACGCACCCTGCCCTATCGGCATTTGCCCCCGCCGCATCGTCGAAGAAAAGCAACACTCTTGTTGGCCCTCCACGACCGTTGTGGCTTTGTTACATGCGTGAGCGTAGCCCCCTTCCTCCGCTGGTCCCTATCAACCATCCTCTCTGCCTTCGTCGCGACGGCGTCGGTCAGTGCTGCAAGCGCTGCCGAAGCCGACGAGTCCGAAGCGCCCGACACTGCCGCCGCTGACGGCGGAGCAGACGGCGCCGAGGCGAAAGACGCGCCGAAGCATCACGACGACGCCGAGCCGTCGAAGAAAGTTTCGCACGAAAAGTCGAAGAAGCACGACAAGGCCAAGCCTCAGAAGGCGAAGCCGAAGAAGGTCGCTTCGCACAAGAAGGCAAGCCGGTCCAAGAAGGACAAGACCCACGCAGTCGCGCAGTCCGAGAGTGCCAAGGAGCACAAGGACAAGAAGGTCAAGGTCGCCAAGGCCGACGCGACCCCGAAGAAGAAGGACACCAGCGTGGCCCTCTCCAAGGGAGCGAAGGACGGCGAGGTCAAAGAGGCCTCGAGCGACGCGCCGAAGGACGAAGGCGACCGCAAGAACCGTCTGCGCAAGAAGATCCACCGCCGCCGATAACAAGGCGAGCGCGGGGGCTTTTCGAGCCTCTCTCCCATTGGAGAGGGGCTCGCGCGCTTTTGTGGTCACGTGCCGCGTGACGGTCGAGCGACCTCGACGACGACGATTCGGTTGGCGTGGGCGTCACGGCACGACAGGACGACTTGGAAGAGCGCCAGCGACGCTCGACCTGCGTAGTCATGTCAGCGAGGTTCGGCGGTTTGTCATGGGTCGATCTCGCGACGACCACGACCACGACCACGACCACGACCACGGCCACGACCACGACGACCACCACCACGACGGGCTCAGGCTTTCCTTCACCGCATTCGCCGACATCGCGTCACGCTCGTTCGAGGGGCTCGTCCAAAGCGCAAAAGCAAAGGGCCGGGGTGTTCACCTAAGCCCTCTTCAAACCGCTTCGTCAGCCAGTCTGCAAACGCTCACTGCATCGCGTCGACGAGCCAAGCGTGACCCGCGACGAGCACCTCTTCTGGGGTCGTTCCTCCCTGCGTTGCCGGTCCGGTCGCCCAACCGTTCGAGCCGTGGCCGAGGACGAAGCCATGATCGCCGAACACGTAGAGGAGCGTGCGCGGAGCCAGCGTCTCCATGAACTTCACGACGATCTCGGTGACCTCGTCCGCGATCGCGTCGAGGCGCTCGTCGTACTCGCCACCGGGGCCACGCAGCCGGGCCTCGACGAGATCGAGCTTCATCAGCTCCCGGGGTCCGACGCGCTCACGGCGGAGAGACGAGATGTTTCTGCCACGCGCGATGTCGGGCTCGTTCGACGAGGGAGGAGCCGACTCGCGCAGTCCGTCTGGGCCACGGGCGAGAAGGTTCATCTGCGTCGGAGTCGTGGTCGGCAACGCCGACCAGAGCGTCGTTCGCTCGACCAACACCGCGCGCTTGTCGAGGATCGTCTTCATGCGAAGCGCGACGCGCTCGGCGAGGTCGAAGCTCATCGAATCGATCAACACGAGCTTCACCGTTCGGGCGCTCGAGAGACGGGCGATCCGCGAAGCCACGTCGAAAGCGTCGAGCACCATCGTAGGACGACGCCCCGTCACTTTGAGCGCCGAGTACGCGTCGGTGTAGCTCTCGGCAAAAGCTTGCGACCATTGCTCGACGATCGACCCGACCGCGTGATCGGCCTCGTGACGAGCAAGCGCACCGAGGAGCGGAAGATAGCGCTGCGCGAACAGTCGTTCGATGGCTGCCACTGGCTTCGGTCCGCGTGCAGCGTCGAGCTCCACGGCATGCGTTCGCCACTCGGCGGTCGTGATGACGCGTCCGAGCTGCTGCGCCGACGTTTCTTTGGCCGTCGCGTCGGGAGCTGTCGCCGCGGGGGCCGGCTTCAAGGTCTCGGCCATGGCCGTCGCCAAGCTCTTCGGCGCGTGGGCTCGACGGGCCGTCTCTTCGCGCGCGTGGATGACGTCGGCTTCGGTGAGCGCCGCGACGTGGACGCGCGGCTCTGGCGCGCGGCGTGTGCGAGCGAAGAGCGTCGGCTCGGATCGCAAGGGTGCAACGTCTCGCGCGACGGCTTGAGCGACCTTCGGAGACTCTTCGGCGTCGGTGATGCGCGCCGCGACGATGGCTCTTTCGACATCGGCGACGGCGACGACGGCGCTGACGACGACGTCGATCACCTGCGGGGCTTCGACCGCCGAGGTCTCGTGCGCAGCATTTGTCGAGGCCGTCTCCGACGAGATCGCGACCTCGGCTGGAAATGGGGATGGAGACTGGGAGGTGCCTTCGAGACGAATCAAATCGGGGATGCTCATCGCGTCGTCCGAAGCGAGCAGCACGTCGTCGACACCAGCGAGCTCTGGCTCGTGCGTCGTCGTCCCGCTGGTCTCTTCGACGTCGTCGGTGAGCGTCACGGCCGACGCGAAGGCTGGTGGCACCAGGGGCTTCGAGGCGGTCCCGCGCGGGTCACCACCGAGATCGGCCAAGACGTCTTCGAGTGAACGCGGTACGCGCGCGAGGAGACCGCGATCTCGATCGTCGAACAGGACGGCGATCGGGAGAGGTCGTGCGGTCGCCGCGCGGAGCCAGGCGCCGAGGTAGCGCGCATCGAGATCGGCGAGGACGCCGTCGACGTCGACGCAGGCACCGAGTGGCGGAAGCGCGAGGCAGAGCCCCTTGACCGGAACGCACAAGGCGCGTGAGATCTGATCGCGCAAGCGCTCCTCGAGACTCGCCGAGTCGCCGAGAGCCGACGGCACCGCGCCGCGAAGCGCCAAGGCCGACTCGAGATCGCCGTCGATGCCGCTCGCGAGCCCGCCGGGCGCGTCGGCGCGCGGGCGCAAGACGATCGAGCGGCCCAGAGCCGCGTCGCGACAGACTCGCTCTTTGGTGTCGGCATCGGCGAACCGAACCGGCGCGAGACTCTTCCCGACGGGAGCAGTCGCCTCTGCGGCTGGGGCAAGCGCTGTCGCGCGCCAACGCTCGACCCGGCCGCTCAGCGAGGCCGCGCCATCACCCACACTCAAGGAGAGGTCGAGAGACATACCTGGCTCCCATGTCAGAAGTCGGCCTCTTCGGACCACTTTTCGGATGCTCTTTCGACCCCTTCGCAGCCCTCGAAATCCGAATGAAGAAGGCCCCGACCCTCGCAAAAATCAGGGAATTCGAGGCAACGACGAGAGCAACTGGGTGATTTCGGGCTTCAACACTTTTCCCATCGCGTTGCGGGGCAACGACGGAAGCAGACGCACCTCGCGGGGGACCTTGAAGGGCGACAGGCGAGACTTTGCCCACGCGCGAACGAGATCTTCCTCGCATTCTCGTTCACGTCCGGGGTGGGCGACGACGGCCGCGACGACACGCTCACCCCAGACTTCGTCGGTGAGGCCGATGACTGCGATCTCCCGAATCGCGGGGTGCTCTCGAAGAACCTCCTCGATCTCGAGCGCCGACACCTTCTCCCCGCCGCTCTTCAAGATATCGACGCTCGACCGGCCGAGTAGGCGAATCACTCCTTCGGCATCGCGTACGGCGACGTCACCGGTCATGAACCACCCGTCTCGGAATGCGGTCGTGGTCGCGTCGGACCTTCCGAAATAGCTCGAAAAAACGCTCGGGCCGCGCACCCAGAGCTCGCCGGGCCCGTCGCAATCGCTCCCCAGCTCGTCGACGATGCGAATCTCGACGGTCGGCAGCGGTCGGCCCACCGCCCCGGCACGGCGCCCTTCGGGATCGAGGCTGTTGGAGAGGGCCATTCCGATCTCGGTCATCCCGTAGCGCTCGAGCGGAATCGAGCCAGACATCGACTTCCAGCGAAGAGCGAGCGCCTTCGGCAACGCAGCCGATCCGCTCGTCGCCAAGCGCAACCGAGAGGTTGCATTCGCGAAACGCTCTCTCTCCAAAGGCTCGGCGGCGTCGACCGCCTCGATCAGGCGCTGGTACATCGTGGGTACGGCCATGAACACGGTCGCTCGCTCGAGCTCTTGCATCACGCGACGAGCGTCGAAGCGCGGCAGCATGACGATCGTCGCCGGCGTCGTCGCTGCGGTCAGGAACGCCACGACGATGCCGTGAAGGTGATGCATCGGCAGCGTGTGAACAAGAACATCGGTCTCTCGAAAGTCCCACGCCTCGCGGAGAATGCGGGCTTGCGTGGCCAGATTTGCATGCGAGATGAGCGCGCCTTTGGGTTTTCCGGTCGTGCCGCTCGTGTAGAGGAGGAGCGCCGGATCGGAGGCGGAGGGTCTTTCCACCCCGTCTTCTCCGTCGGTCACCGACGAAGTCGTCGTGCTCGTCGGCCGAGACGCCCTTTCGACGTGCCGAAGCTTGCTCGCCACCACGACCTCGATCGACTCGAAGGCGGTCGGACCATCGTGGGTCACGACCGCGAGCCGCGCCCCCGCGTCTTCTGCGAAGTACCGAAGCTCCGGCGAAGGTGCCCCGAGCGTGACCGGAACGACGATCCCGCCGGCTCCGAGGATCGCGAAGAATGCCTGCGCCCACGCCGCGCTCGGCTCTCCTTGAAGCAGGATCCGTGATCCCGCGAGCGGGCCATGCGCGTTCTCGAGCTCTCGAGCCAACACACGGGCCGCCTCGAGAACGACGGACCAAGGTCGCCGGCCCGATGCGTCTTCGAGCACGGCCACCTCGGAGCTGAGCGCCTCGAACAGCCTCGTGAAAAGGGGAGAACGAGCCATGGGAGGCGAGGACTTACCTCGGCCCCCGTCCCGAGACTACACTGCGGCCCCCATGATCCTGCGGCGCCCCAGCACGACCCGTTTGCTCTCCTCGATTTCTCTGCTCCTCGCTGTCGCGACGGTGTCGGCGTGCGACGACGCGAAGACCGGTGATGCCGCGAGCGCGACGTCGGCCCCCGCCTCGGCTGCCCCGAAGACGCCTACGAAGCCGAAGAAGAGCGACGAGATGCCCGCCCTCAGCGTCGACAACATGGGCCCCTACATCAGCGGCGAGCGCGTGAACCTGAAAGACAATGGCGGCGCCGAGAAGCTGAAGAAGCTCGTCGGCGATCTTCCGATCAAGGGAAAACAAGTCGATCTCGTCGTCCTCAAGAAAGCGAAAGTGCCCGACGTGATGGCCGTCGTTCGTGAGCTCGGCGCAGCTGGAGCGCCGACGGTGAAGATCAAAGCCGACGGTCGCGACGATCTGCCGAAGGAGCTCGTCGTCGTTCCGCAGAGCAAGCTCGGCGAGAAGCCGGCTGGATGCTCGATCGCCGCCATGGTCGACAAAGACTTCTCGACCGCGGTCTGGGCGATTCAGGGCGGAGCGGGCAAGAAGCACTCGAAAGGTTTCGCTGGGCCCGACCTCACCCTCACGGGCGAGAGCATCAAGAAAGACCTGAAGCACTGCGACTCCTCTGTCGCCTTCTTCTCGGCTGACGAGAGTCTCGAGTGGGAGCTCGCTCACAACATCGGCGGAACGCTGCTCAAGACCGACGAAGACAAGAAGATCAAAAGCCTGGTGCTCTTGGACGAAGTCCCTGTCCCAGGTCGCGCCGTCAAGCTCGCGCCCTGACACCAGGATCGGGCGCCGACCTCCGGCGACACAGAGTGGCACCTCCCGAGCTTCCGCAGCGTGAGCCGATGCCTCGGAGTGAAGGTGAGCTGGCGCGAAACGTCACTGGCGCCGTGGCGATTCCCGGTCATCCTCTTCGCACCTTTGGAGCGCACGAAGCGCCCTCGACTTTGTAGAACCGGGAGACTTGTCGGGCTTGGCTTTCCGATGTCCGGCTGCTCTTATAGGGGGCAAGCCTCACGGCATCCACCCAAGGAAGAAGAGCTGGATCTCAGGGCCGACGAGCGATGGTCCACGCCAGTTGCGGGCAAGTAGCTCCAGACGCGGGCTCCAGACGAAGCAGGCTTTGATGTTTTTGTCTGAAGTTCGCTGGCTGGCCCGAAACCTGAATGGTGGGTTGCCTACGGCGGGGCAGCGTTAGGGTTGTAACGGAGGAACACTGAGCCATGTCGAAGCGGCTTCTGGCATCCAAAGTCTCCAAAAAGGGGCGCATGTTGCGTCCGCGCTCCGAGAGTCGCCCCCCGAGCGCGACCGATCGCGACAGCTCCGCCGGAGATTCCATTCGAGAGCGCGAGAGCTTCTCCGACCGCGAGAGCGGCCCGTTCTCGGCCGAACCGTTTTCGGCCGAAGCTGCCTCGAGCGAGCGGGCCGTCGAGCCTGTCGCGCTGAACGTCGAAGCAGCAGCCGAGCTCGCCAAAGCCGAGCTCGCAAAGGCCGAACGCGCGACCGAGCTCGCCAAAGCCGAGCTCGCCAAGGCTGAGCTCGCCAAGGCTGAGCTCGCCAAAGCCGAGCTTGCCAAAGCTGAGCTCGCCAAAGCTGAGCTTGCCAAGACTGAGCTTGCCAAGACTGAGCTTGCCAAAGCTGAGCTTGCCAAAGCTGAGCTCGCAAAAGCTGAGCTCGCAAAAGCTGAGCTTGCCAAAGCAGCAGCGGAAGACGCGATCGATTCTGGGCCGATCGTCACGCCCGCGAAGATCGCCGCCGCGGCGGTGTCGCCGCTCAAGGTCGACTCGACCGAAGAGCCGCACAAGATTGCGACGGTCAAGATCGAGCCTTCGAGAGTCGAAACGGCGAAGCTCGACGAGCCCCACAAAATCGAGACGCCGAAGATCGAGCCTGTGAAGGTCGATTTGCGAGACGTCCAGCAGCACCAGGGCTCGGGCAAGAAGAAGAAGAAAGACAAGTCGCGAGGAGCGCAAACCACCGGCGTCGTCATCGAGCACGAAGACGATCACGAGCTCTCGAGCCACCACTTCTTCCAGTCGACCGACTCGATGGCGCCGCTGGTCGACGCCGCCGAGCCCGAGATCGAAGAGCGCCCTCTGCCACCGACCCCCGAGTCGATCGCACACCGTGCGCGCTTGAAGAAGATCGTCGGGGGCGTTCTCGCCGTCGCTGCAATCGTCGCGGGCGTCGGGATGGGAAAGACGCTCTTCAGCTCGAAGTCGGCCGACGCATCCCAAGGACGAGCCACGCGCGAAACGATGCAACCGGCCGCCGCGGCCGCTCCGGGCGCCGACGCGAAGAAGAAAGAAGCCGACGCCAAGGCTGCCGAAGAGGCCAAAAAGGCCGACGACGCCAAGAAAGCTGACGAAGCGAAAAAGGCTGACGACGCCAAGGCCGCGGCCGCTGCCGACAGCGCCAAAGCAGCCGATAGCGCAGCGGCGGTCGATAGCGCCGCAGCCGCCGACACCGCGAAGGCCGACGACACCAAGAAGGCCGACGAAGAAGCCAAGAAGGCTGACGACGCCAAGAAGGCTGATGAAGAAGCCAAGAAGGCCGACGACGCCAAGAAGGGTGGCGGCGGCGCCAAAGAGCTGAAGAAGAAGGCATCGATCGCGATCAATAGCGGCAACAACAAGGCCGCCATCGACGCCGCCAACGCAGCCATCGCAGCCGATCCCGAAGACGCGATGATGTACCTCTACCTCGGCTCTGCGTACCTGAACCTCGGCAACGCCAAAGAGGCTCGCGAGGCCTTCAACGAGTGCGTTCGCAAGGCGAAGACCGGTCCGAAGTACGAGTGCCAGCAGATGGGCGGACACAAGTAGAGGCCGTGGCGACGTCGGTGCAACCGACCGACGTCGCGGTTACCCCTTCGTGATCTGCAGGTTCGCGCTCGGGCGAGCTCGCCCTCGACGTGTCTTCAGCTCGCGCCGCGAGCCGGAATCGCGCGCCCGAGCTGCTTCATCACGAGCTTGAGATCGTTCCAGACGTCGCCCCTCACCTGAGGGGTCGGGTTTCTGAGGACGTAGGCCGGATGATAGGTGGGCATCACCGGGGTCGTTCCTTTGTAGAGTCGCCAGGTTCCGCGAAGCTTCATGATCCCCTGCACGTTGAAGAGGGCCTTCAGCGGGACGTTGCCGAGCGTGACGATGACTTTGGGACGGACGAGCTCGAGTTGCTCGGCGAGGTACTGGCTGCACGCCATCACTTCTTGCGGGAGGGGCTCGCGATTCTCGGGCGGCCTACATTTGACGATGTTGCAAATGTAAATCTCATCCTGACGCATCCCCATCGCCGTGATCATCTTGTCGAGGAGCTGACCGGCCTTGCCCACGAACGGGAGGCCTTGGGCGTCTTCGTCGGCGCCAGGGCCTTCGCCGATGAAGACGAGCTCGGCCGCTGCGTCACCTCGCGCGAAGACGGTCTGCTTGCGCGTCTCGCACAAGACACATTCTTTGCACCCTTCGACCTTGGCAGCGAGGACGCCGAGCCGCCTCTGCTTCTCCTCGATCGAGAAGATCGGAACGGGTGCGTCGCCGAACGTCGCGGGACGATGCGCGCGCGCCCCGCCAGAGACTTGAACGGCTTCGGCTTCGGCGCTCGAGGTGGTCTCGGGCCTGGGCTCCCGCGCGGGATCGGCCTCGACGCGGTCGGCTGCGTGCACCTCGGTCGGCTTCGGCAGATGGGTCGTGGGCGACGGATCTCTGCGCCCGATCTCCGGAGCAGGACGCCGGATGTCTTGTGAGCGAGGCTCTCTCGATGGCGGACGAGTGGGGTCGAGGTAGCCGAGCGCCTCGCCCACAGAGACGTCTGACGGAAGGCCGGAGCCACCACACGACTCGTGCCACTCGACGAGCCCGCGGACGGCGCGGGCAAGCTCGGTCAGCTCGGCTCGGGGGTCTTGCTCAGGTTCGTTCACGCATCCCTCGAAGCCGTTCGGGTGAGCCGCCCGCGAGCCGAGACGCCTCGAATCCGGTCGACGCTGAGCAACCTCGCAGGTTGCCCGCGGGGAGTCGGTCAGTGGTGCCCGTCGGCACTGATGAAGCGCTCGGCTTCGAGCGCAGCCATGCAGCCCGTACCGGCTGCGGTGACCGCTTGACGGAAGATCCAGTCTTGCACGTCGCCCGAAGCGAAGAAGCCGGAGACGTTGGTCTGCGTCGTTCCGGGCGTGGTCTTGATGTAGCCGTTGTCGTGGAGATCGACCTGGCCCTTGAAGACGTCGGCGAGGGGCGTGTGACCGATGGCGACGAACATCGCGGCGACCGGCACGTCGGTTTTTTCACCGGTCTTCACGTTCTTCACGCGAACGCCGGTGACCTTGTCTTCGTCGACCCCGAGAACCTCTTCGACGACATGGCTGTAGAGGATCTTGATCTTGGGGCTATTGATGACCCGATCGACCATCGTCTTCGAGGCGCGGAACTCGTCGCGGCGATGGACGAGCGTGACCGATTTGCAGAGTCCGGCGAGGTAGTGCGCCTCTTCCATGGCCGTGTCTCCACCACCGACGACGAGGACGTCTTCGTTGCGAAAGAGAGCTCCGTCGCAAACGGCACAAGCACTGACGCCCTTGTTCTTGAGCTTCTCTTCGCTCTCGAGGCCCACGTAGTTCGCGCGGGCTCCTGTGGCGGCGATGATGGTCTTGGCGAGGTACATCTTGTCGTCGACCCACACCTTGAAGGGGCGTGACGACAAGTCGACCTTGGTCACGTCGGCGGTGATGATCTCGGTGCCCTGAACGACGGCCTGCTCGCGAAAGCGCGTCATGAGCTCTTGGCCGGTGATCTTCGCGGGGAAGCCCGGGTAGTTTTCCACCTCGCTCGTGAACATCAGCTGGCCGCCCGGGATGAGCCCGCCGGCGCTGAAGCCTTCGATGCACAGGGGCTTCAAGTTGGCTCGCGCGGCATAGATGCACGCCGTGAGGCCTGCAGGTTCAGAACCGATGATGATCACATTGCGGACTTCGTCACTCATGTTCTGCCTTCAATACCACAAGCGAGAAACCTCGCTCGTGGAAGACGCCCCTCCGTGGAAAACCGCCTGAAGCTTCAGCTCATCTTCAGGCTCGTCGAGCTCAGAAGCGAACTGCGCCTCCTAAAGCGAGCTCGTTCAGGCTCGAAGTAAAGCTTCCGCCGTTGACCGCCTGAAGGCTTCGGTAGCCGCTCGTAGCGTCACCGGAGAGCGTTTTGATCGAGCCATTGCCCTTGTTGTCGAGCGTTCCCCAGAACACGTGCTGGTAGGCGAGATGAATGTCGACGGGACCGACGCGGACCGTTCCACCGCCGCCGACGCCCACTTTGTAGCCCATGTGAAAATCGATGTTCAGGTTCGCGTCGTCGACGCCCTTCGATTCGAAGAAGCCACCAGCGCGCAGAGCGAGCCTGTTCGGGAGAACCGTGACGTCGCCACCGATGCGGACGCCTAGAACGTCACGCCAATGGTGCGGAACGTCACCGTTCACCGGTACTTTGCCGGGCGTTCCTCTCACGGGGATGCCCGAATCACTGCACTTCGGATCGTTGCGACAGGCCTCGGAGCCGAATCGGAGCTCGATGGCGTCGACGGCGCTGTTGTTCGCCCAGGTGAAATCGGCGGCGATGTCGAAGCGGTCTTGACTGAGCGAGTCGCGAATGAGCGGCTTGTCTTTGGCCCACTTCGTAGGAGCCGGGCGGTCGGCGTTGGCGAGAGGATGGTGGTAGCGAACGCCGAGCTTCGCCTCCATCGGGATGTTGAACTTCAACGTGCCGGCGTTGACGGCGTTGGTGATGTTGCACTTCGGATCGTTGCCGGTGCAGGGCTTCGGATTCGCGGCGCCACTTTGAAGCCAGTTCTGCGAGGTCAGATCGAGATCGATGTTCGCCTTCAGCCCATCGGACAAATGGTACCAAGCACCGAGGTCCCATCGGTCGGTAGCCTTCCAGTTCACGCCCACGACGAGCCCGGGGATGAAGAAGTCTTTCGCGCGAACGCGCGCCTTCACGTCTTGGTGGCCATAGAAGTCGTCTGCCTTCGTGGGCGAGAGCGCTTCGGTGTACGTGGTGAAGTCGGCCGTGCCGATGCCCCAGATGAAGCCCGCTCCGAGCGAGAGGGTGGGCGTCACCGCGTAGCTTGCCGAGATGGTCGGCGAGAGAAGAAGCGCGTTCTTGTCGGTGACGAGATAGCGACTCGGCGATGGCTGCGTTCGAGGCTGACCATTGCGTTGATAGTCGAGGCTCGCGGGCCAAGAGCTCGCACCGACGGCGTGCGGTCCGAGCACTGCGATGCCGATGGCGAGACGGTCGGTCGGCTTGAACACGGCAGCGATCTGCGGGTTCGGAAACGTGCCGTTCGAACAGACTGCGGCGGGCGGCCCCCCTTGTTCGCCGGGGCCAGAAAGCCCAGCGCCCGGCGACACCGGTGTGTCTCCCGGGCCTCTTCGCGTGAAACACTGATGCTGGAACATCAGGTGGAAGTTGAGCGACACGCCGTTCGGCTGAAAGCTCATCGACGCGGGGTTCTGGTAGGCCGCGAGCGGATCGTCGTTGACGGCCCCCGATGCGCTGCCTCGGCCCATCTGCTCGGCCCCGGAATCGGGGATCTCGAGCCCGCTCGTTGCGTTCGCCGACGCGGCAACGAGGAGCGTAGTGAGCGCCGTACCTACGCCGACGATGCCGAAGCCTGAGACGCGAGCGAGCGGGTGTCGTGCCATGGATTCTCCGCAGATCTACCACTTACAACTTGGTTGCGCTCACCGACCGTCGGCTTCGCGGAGTGCCGTGTGTTGGCTCTTAAGCGAGACGGTCAGTGGCGCGACTCGTGAGCTATTGCAGCATAATGTCATTTAATCGGGGAGGCTTTGAGCGCAGCCTTCCCGTCTTTTTCGTACACGGTGAACTTCACTCGCGTGCAGTTGTGTCGCTCGACCAACGCCGACTTGTTTCGCTCGAGTGTCGACTTGAACTTGTCGAACGTGAGCGAATCGGTGGGCTCACCGCAGCGTCGTCGAACCTGGAGGTAGTCTTCGTAAACCCTCTTCCAATCCGCCATCTCGTCGAACGGACTGTCGTCGTCGGCGGGCGCCGTCTGGCTCGCACCCGAGGGCTTCGGGCGTGGCGGCGGTGGAGGTTGAGCACGAGCTCCCGACCCCGATCCGCGCGGAGCTGGAACGTTGTCGCTCTCGGACGGCTCGTCGGCCGAGGGACGCGACCCGGGCGCGGTAGGGAGCTTTCGCTCCGGCGCCTTCGGGAGCTTCGGCTCGCCCGTGCTCGACGGGGCTGCGTCGGGCACCGAGAACGCGCTCATCATCGGCTGCGCCGGGAGCGGCCCGATGACACTCTCGAGATCGGCTGCACGTCGCGGGACGCCGCCCTTCACGGCGATCTTCTCGATACCGTCGTTCAGATCGGCGGCGATCTTCTTGTAGGCACCGCGGAATCGGCTCGGTGCGAGCTGGTCGACCTCGCCCTTGGCGAGACGCTGCGCTTCACGTCGGAAGGTTCGAAGTGGGAGCGTGTGCTCGACGATCGAGAACAGAATGCCGAGCAGACCGAGGCCGATCATGCCTCCGATGAGGAGACCCTTCGGGACGGTGTCGAAGTCTTGCTTCTCACCCTTCTCGAGAAAAGCCATCGGGCTCTTCAGGGTCGTCACCGATCGTCCGACGGCGAAGCCCGAGTCGAGCTCGCTCGCTTCTCCCGACATGCGGCCGTAGACGATCCCGAGATCGTCTTTCGGGCGACGGACCTTGCTGCGTCCTTTTTCCAGGTACTCCTGCTCGGCGAGGGCGCTCGCGAGGTCGCTCTGGATGACGTCGAGATCGGCACGGTTGAAGCTCTCGGGTGCACCGGTCGCGACGCGCGTACGCATTGCGTAGAAGGCGACGGCGGCGCCCGTGCGCTTCGACACGGCGTCGGCGAAGGTGTCGTCGACCGCGCTGAGACCGATGATCGCCCCGATGGGCTCTCCGCCACCGTCACGCTCGACAGGACGTGCGACCACACGATAGAGCCGCTCTTGCAGCACCCACGCGTCGTCTCGGATCCAGCCTGCGAGCGCATCGGCCACGACGGCGAAGCCGCCGATGTTCCAGCCGGGCTTGTGCTGCCAGCCGACCGACGCGATGACGCGACCGTCTGCATCGACCGCCCAGAGCGCCGTGAACTTCGGATCGCTGTCGGCCGCCAGCTTGTTCAGCGCGGTCGAGACCTTGGAGGCCACGTCTTTCGGGACGTCATCGGCCTCGCTCGCCTTCGCGAGACCTTCACGAATCTCGGCGTTCAGCGCGACCGGGAGCAGCGCCGAAGAACGAACGCGGGCGTCGTCTTTCAGGTACCAGCCGACGGCGCTCGAGTCGGCCGCGAGCGCGTCTTTCATCCAGCGGTCGGTGTTTCGGTTGTAGTAGCTCTGCGCGACGAAGCCGATCGAGATTGCTGCTCCGAATGCAAGTGCGAGAATCAGGTAGAAGAAGCGCGAGAAGAGCATCGGTCAGTGCCCACCTTTCGGTGCTTCGGGCTTCTTCGGGTCTTCTTTCGTCTCGGTCTTCTTGTCGGGACCGGCCTTCAGCGGCTCTTTGAGGAGCTGCTCGGCCGGAGCCGGCTTCACCTCGACGGTGAGCGGAAAGCCGACCTTCTCTCCGTTGAAGAAGCCGACGACGGAGTACGTCCCGGGCTCGAGCTCCATCGCGAAGTCGCCTTTGCGGTTCGGGTACACGCTCTTGACGACCTTCGCTTCGACCACGACCCAGGAGCGCAGGCTCGGCGTCGTCTTGTCGCGGATTTCGTATTTCCCCGGCCCGGGCGGCGTCCAGTTGCGACTCTTGTCGGCGAGCATCTGGCCTTCGTTGAGGCCCCCTTTGCCGCTCACTTCGTAGATGTTGTGAGGGAACGGGTCGTGGTTCTCGAACTGCAGCTCTTGGCCCGGAGGTACGACGATCGTCACGGGCGACGTGCGCCCCCCGGCGACGACGACCCGAATTGGTGTCTTCAGCGGCTCGCCTTTCTCTTGGAGCGCGGCGATGCAGAGCTCCTTCGAGATGTTGCCTCGCAAGACACGCGCGTCGGCAGGGACGCTCGACGCTGGCTCGCGGAAATTGAAGCGATGCTTCGTAGGATCTTTCGCTTCGTTCCAGACGGGATTCAGAAGCTCTTGCGTGTTGACGACCTTGCCCTTGATCGTCGCCGCGGCGAACGCAGTGACGGGGACGAGGACGAGCGCAGCGCCCAGGAGAAGCGTGACGCCGCGGGAGCGCGTCGGGCCGCGGGTGTGGCTGGGGGTCTTCATCGAGGATGCGAAGCTATCAGGAAACATCGCAACATCGAAAGCCGAACCCCGAAGCTCCCCGAGGCTTTGGTTTCCGGCCTCTCGCGACACCGGTCTTGCGCGGGCTACATCGCGGGCTACATCGCGGGCTACATCGCGGGCCACATCGCGGGCTACATCGCGGGCTACATCGCGGGCCACAAAAAGGTGCGAGCCGGAGAGGTCTCCGGCTCGCATAAGTTCCAACCACATGACGCGTGGCACTTCAACGTGAACCCCTAGCAAGTAGCTAGGTGGGGACCCACTGAGCCGCTTTAGGCTTCCCAGTGAAAAATTCTGGGCATGCTCACCACGGTCGTAACGCAGCTCCCCTGGTTGATGCTTACTCGGGACTCATATGTCGAAAACTCACGACGTCGGCAGAGGGAACTCGACAAGGATACGGCCGACGAACGCGCCGTCAATGCGTAACGTTCGATGCGTGCGTCGATCAGAACATCTCGCACATGCTGGGGGCCGGTGAGGCGAACACCTCGTCGGCGAGCGCGACCGCTTCGGGCTGGGCTCGGAGCTCACCGAGCCGGCCGAGCTGCGTCGCCGAGAGGTAGCCCGTGTAGAGCGGAGCGAGCGCGCGGACGTCGAGGCTGAGCGATCCACGGCCTCCTTTCTTCACGCGACCGCGGCCGCCTTCGAGCGTGAGAACGAAGCGGCCGGTGTTCTCTCGGACGAGCGGATCGTTCACCTCGAAGTGGAGCGCCGTGTCGAGATGCCGCGGGTAGCCACGCGCCTCGAGCGCGCTCGGAACGTGGGTCACGCGCACCATCCAATCTTCGAGGCTCTTCTCTTCGTAGGTGGGCTCGGCGAGCTTCATCAGGAGCGCCGTGCTCGGTCCGGCGCGAAAGATCGTCGTGCGCCCGAGCGATCGTTGATCACCGAGAAAACGTGCGATGGCATCGAATCCTTGTGGAGTCTTTGCTGCGACGTCTTTGACCAAGACCGTGTGAAACGGCTCGGATGCGACGAGGCGTGTCTGGATGAAGTAGACGTAGGCCGAGAGCGCCCCGTGCACCGCGCCGTTCGCCTTCGATGATGGCGCGAAGAAGCCCACACCGAACGAAGATTGCCCGCGCGGCGTGCGCACGCGCGACCAGTTGTAAGAGCCTCGATCGAGGTAGCCCGGCATCGACGCCGAGACCTCTCGATAGAGCTCGGTCGTCGCGCGCTCGTCGCCCGGACCGAGGGTTCGCTGGACGAGCCCGGTCTTCGGAGCCCTGAAAAGATGCGTCGGGACACTCACTTCGACGAGCTTGCCGGCGCGTTCGTAACCGACGGCGCGATAGAGCGTCTGGGCCGCCGGATAGAGCGTGGAGAGCGCGATCTTGCGGGCCGCGATCTCACGAACAGTGCTCGTCATGAGCGAACGCGCGACGCCTCGGCCTCGATCGGCGATCCCGACACCGACCCCTGTGATTCCGACGATGGGGACGCTGCGCCCGCCGAAGTACTGACCCATCGGGATTTGGACGAGACAGCCGTGCACACGACCTTGGTCGTGGACCACGCGCACGTTGTCGAAGCCTGCGCCTTTGATCCACGGCTCGGCTTCGGGAGGTGGAAACGCGAACGAGCTTCCAAGAAGGATGGAGAGCTCGCCTAGCTCGCTCGGTTTCATCGGCCCGTAACGCATGGCTCCTCCGTGACCCTCGAGGGCCGAGCCGCGAGAGACGGCCCGCGCGAGCGAGCCTGACTCCCGACGAACGGTAGCGGGACTTCGACCCCACGTAACGGTTCGCCGGAGCGTGAGCACCTTCGGCGGACGACGTGACGAATCGCCCGGTTCGGCTCACGCCTCGGGCACGACGGCGAGCGCGGCGCGGAGCTTGTCGTAGATGCCTCCAAAAGCGCCGTTCGAGAGGAGAGCGACCGTGTCACCCGGGTGCGCCTCGGTGGCGAGGCGCGCGACGATCTCGTCGACCGACGTGGCGCGCTCGGCGATGACGGCGCGATCGAGGAGCGCTCGAACGAGCTTGTCGAGATCGAGCCGCTCGCTCTCGGGGATGTCGCTCCGGCCGAGTGGGCTCAGCATCACGCGGCTCGCCGAATCGAAGGCCGTTTCGTAGTCGATTTGATGGAGCGAGCGGCACGCGGTCGCGCTTCGCGGCTCGAACACCGCGAAGAGCGATCCGTCGGGATGCTTCGCGCGAAGGGCTGCGAGCGTCTCACGCACCGCGGTCGGGTGGTGCGCGAAGTCGTCGTAGACCGAGACGCCTCGCTCGACGAAGAGCAGGTCTTGGCGACGTCGAACGCCAGCGAACGTGGCGAGCGCGGCGATCGCCTTCTTCACGTCGACCCCGTAGCCCTGACAAGCGGCCGCCAGAGCCGCGACGGCGTTGCGGACGTTGTGGAGACCCGGCACGCCGAGGGCGACGCGCCCCGCCGACACGCCCCCGACGAAGAGATCGAAGGTCTGTCCGTCGGGCCCGGCATAGACGGGACAAGCGAGCCAATGAGGCGGCGCGCCGTGCATGTCGTCACCGTCGAGCGCGTAGTAGGCGACCTCGCATTTCGCTTCGCGTGCGAGACGGACCACGGTCTTGTCGTTGGCGGCTGCGACGAGGAGCCCGCTCTCGGGAATGCGATCGAAAAAGCCTCGAAACGCCGCTTCGTACGACGATGCGTCGGGGTAGATGTCGATGTGGTCGTGCTCGATCGACGTCACGATCGCGACCTCGGGTCGGTAGTGCCAGAACTTCGGTGTCTTCTCGAAGAAGGCCGTGTCGTACTCGTCGCCCTCGACGACGAAGGGCGTCTTGCGAGCGCGAGCGCCGCGCGCTGCGCCGAGAAGCGGCAAGCCTCGGCTCGTACGCTCGGGGATTCGAAAGCTCGTGTCGAAGTTCTTCGGAAGCCCGCCGATGAGAAACCCCGGATCGCAGCCTGCTTCGAAGAGGATGTGGGCCGCGAGCGCGCTCGTGGTGGTCTTGCCGTGCGTTCCTCCGACGACCAAGGGGGAGCGCCCTTCGAGCACGTGCTCGGCGAGCGCGTGCGCCATCGAGGAGGTCTTGAGACCACCGTCGATCGCCGCGCGAGCTTCGACGTTGGTGGGTCGGCAGACGTTGCCGATGACCACGAGATCGGGCTTCGGATCGAGGTGCTTCGGGTCGAACCCTTCGACGAGACGGATCCCCCAGCGCTCGAGGGCGGGCCCCATCGGCGGGTAGAAGCTCGTGTCGGAGCCGGACACCTCGTGGCCAGACGCCTTGAAGAGGCCCGCGAGGGCGCCCATACCGGTCCCGGCGACGGCGACGAAGTGAACGTGCATCCGTCTTCTTTTGCGCGTTCCCGGCCGGTACGCCAACTTAACAGCCGCCGGGTCGTCGTTCGGCTCTCACTCCCGGCATTAGTGGGAGCCATCGGGTGGGACGTGCCCCGCACTGGATCTATTTCTTGCAATTCCCTCCGCTGCACCCGTAGCCGAGTCGGCGGCACTTCTTTCCTTCGCTGAATTTTTGCTCCTGCTCATCTGTTCGAGGTCCTGCTTGGCGGACGCAAACGACGGCTGCGAGCGCACACTTCACGTGTCTCGGCTCCGGCAAACGGGTACGTCCGTCGATGAGCGCCGTCGATGGCTGCTATTGCGCTACCACGTACGTCAGCCGAGCAAGATTACTCGGACCATCGGTCGTGGCGATGTAAAGCTCCTTGAAAGTTCGAGGGGTCAACTGGGCAATATTGGGAGCCGTCATCCTTCCCAAGACCCCAGGTCCAATCTGCGGATACAGATCCCGCGCGAAGAGCTCGAAGGCGCCGTGGAAGTCGCGATCACACCTGTGACACAGGCTGGCACCGCGCGACTTTCGCTCGACGATGAACTAGGCTCTTTCTACCCACGCCGTCCGGGCACGTAGCCTCGCAAACCGCTTATGGCATCATCCCCGCGACCTGCGCAGTCGCGTCGACGTGTACCGCACAACCGGAGTGCGATCCAGGCGACACGCTCACCACGGGAAAATGTTCATCAGCGGCCTGCTACTCCCCGAACGTGTGCGGACATAAGATCGAATGCATCGACAGCGCGCTCCCACAGCACCCGTGTCCCGAGACGCCTCCAGCGCGCGGTGACCGACGGCGGCCGTCAGCTGCAACGTCCAGTTAGCCAGCTTCGCTGATAGCGAGTCTCCGGGGGTTATGGAATACGTCGGGCGCGCCAATACCCTGGCCTTCGTCTCGTGTGTCCCACAGCGACCACGAGAATTGCGTCGGGTAGGACCTGGTAAAGGACGACATGGGGAAAGCGCACCAGAAGAAAACCTTGAATTCGGCGACTCTTGCGCACGAAGGGCCAAGTTGCCGGCGTCGCCTCGATTGCCGCGGTCACCCTCACGACCTCTGCAAGGAAGGCAATGCCAAGACCCGCCTGCTCGCCCTCGTACCAAAGCGCGGCGGCATCGAGCTCGGCGCTGGCCTCCGGGTGAAAGCGAACCGTCATGGTCGAAGAGCGCGGAGCTTCTTCGAGATGCGATCACGAACGTCAGCCCATTCCTCCAGCACCACGGATCCTGCGGCAGCCTCGGTGGCGCGCCGTTCCGCCTCGTCCAGCCACGCCTGTTCGGGATCATCGTCCGCCGATTCGTCGAGGCTCTCGATGAGGTCGCGCGCGAGCCCGGCTCGTTCTTCACGAGAGAGACGGAGCGCCTCCTGCCTGAGATCTTTCGCGACGGTCATGGAACCAAGATAGCACAGCTCCGGTCGTGCCCGGATGCAGGGCCGATCCTTTCGGGCCAGGTACGCGTTACGGTTTCTCTGTCTGGCTAGCGTATTGGCGTTCAGCTGCGGTGCCAGAGGGAACCGTGCACAGCGCGGTGACCGACGGCTACCGTCAGCTGCAATGTCCAGTGAGCCAGCCTTTGGGGAGTCTCACATCTGTCACGCCGCACAGAGGGCAGTGCCATCACGGAGGCGCTGGCCACTACTCACCCAAGACTGCACGCGGTCTGCAGGCATGGCGTGGGTGGGCCTGAACCTTATCATAGAGTGGCGATAGTGGCTGGGCCTGCCTGCGCCGCATTGCAGAACTGAACCACGGCGTCGCGCAGCTGCGCGCTGCTCCGTGAGACGTGCACCTGTTCGGCCTCGGGCACGAACCGCGAGGCCTTCCTCCGTCGGGGTCGAGAGCGCCTGGAACACCAGCGCTCCGCCCTCCGTTTCACGTACGTAAACCCCATCGAGCACCAAGACGTGGAAGTGCTCGTTGAGCCTCAATGCCGAGTCTCCGCGCTGAATCACGCTCACCGCTCCCGTCAGCGCTTGCTTCGCCGTGGTCAGGCCGAGGGCCTTCTTCGCTCGGTGTTTCAGCTACCGACTGACCTCTACGATGAACGCCTCCAGCACGCAGAGCTCTTTGTCGTAACCCAGATGCACGCGCACCTCCACGGTAGCGAGCACACCCATTGCCGAACGGCTACCCCGGAAACACCTTCTCCACCCAATGCAACGCCGTGTCCGACATCCGCCGGCCCACACACGACGGGCCGCCCCCGCCCTTACAGGGCAGCGTCCTCGGGTGAATCGAGCACCGCCGAGAGGGCGACAAGCGTCTCATCCGAGACGGACTCGAGGCCGGTGAGAGCGGCTGCCGCCTCGGTCCGAAGCCCAGCGAACTCTGACGAGAGCTCTGCGCGCAGCAATGGCTCCAGTGGAGCGGCGACCTGACCGAGGTGTCGCGCCGACACGAGCGCGCATCGGGCCACCTCAGCGCTGACAGATCGGAGGGAGATGCCGAACTGGTTACGCGCGCTGCCATCGAGAACCGAGGCAATTGCGGGAATGGCGAGCGTGCCGAGTGCCGCAAGTCGGTGCGTTGCCTCGGCTCGTCGCGACGGTTCCAGGAATTGGTCGATCAGGAAGCGTGCAGCATCCGGCATTGCTTTGACCCAAGACTCGTGACGCAGTGCTGGCAGACCTGTGTCTGCCTAACGTATTGGCGTTCAGCTTCGGGCGCCAGAGGAACCGCGAGCAGCGCGGTGACCGACGGCGGCCGTCCGCTGCAACTTCCAGTTAGCCAAGGCTCGGCAGCCCCCCCCGGTGTGGACGTTGACAATATGTCGGCGTTGACATATCGGGTACGTGAGGTATCGGAAGAAGCCTATCACTCCCACGACCGCGACATCGAATGTCGCGGCGGAGCGAGTGAGCGTCGACCGGCCTTTGGTCTGGCTTCACGGAGAAGTGAAGACCCCGCCGCTCAGCGTCGGGGCCCGCATCGAAATGGGTACACTTCTGCGGCGTCTTCAGCGTGGGGGAGATGCTGAGCATGCCCGCTTCGCGGCCGATGCCTTCCATCGGCGCACGCTGCCATGAGCTCCGTGTGAACGACGAGGCATCGACATGGCGGCTCGTGTACCGCATCGACAAGGATGCGATTGTGATGTTGGAGGTCTTCAGCAAAAAGACGACCGCCACTCCCGAGGCGGTCGTGGACGCGGCTCGGCAACGGCTGCGCCAATACGATCTCATAACGAAGGAGGCGGCCGGTGGAAAAGGCGAAGAGGGCTAGGCTCGAAAAGCACGGGTGGCGGATCGGCGGCGTCGAGGACTTCCTCGAGCTCGATGCCGTTGAGGCTGTGCTCATCGAGCTCAAGGTCGCGCTCGGCGATTCTCTTCGCCGTCGTCGGCTCGCCAAAGGACTTACTCAGGGCGATTTTGCGAAGCAGCTCGGTTCGAGCCAATCTCGAGTGGCCAAGATGGAGGCTTCGGATCCGTCCGTGACGATGGACCTCTTGGTGCGTGCCCACCTGGCACTGGGTGCAACGCCGGTACCCGTTCACCGGGCTGATGGTCGTCGTGGCCCTACGTGATCATACGCGAAGGGGGATCGACATGGAGATCCACGCATGATCTCTTCG
>JAYUUB010000069.1:0-6055 GCA_043755175.1 Polyangiaceae bacterium
CGCCGCCACACCGAACACAAGTGCTCACGTCCAGCTGGAAAACGTGGCGAAGGAGCCAAGCCCAAGGCTTTCTACGAGGCTCGCGCTCGAGAGCCAGAAGATCGAGGACGCCCGTGTCCCTCTCGAACAGCACAAGCTGCTTCGCCGCCGCCGCCTCGCGCTTCGGCACCACCTCGGCCCGCACCTTTGCATGCGAGCTGAGCACTCCGTGATAACGCACCATGTTAAAACGCGGCGGCGGGATGAGCGCGCACACCCTCGCGGCCTGGTGAGGAATGGACACCTGGATGGTCGAGGCTTCGCACGTATCGAGGAAATCGAGTCGGGAGCGTGCGATGTAGCATTCCCGAAGCTGGACGGGCGCGAGTGGTCGGCGCGTGGCCCATCGAGCGACGGAGATCTTCGGGAAACCTCTCCTCCGTTCACGCACCGGTCCGGGACCCACGACTGTTTCTCGAGCATTGCTAGTACCCATCGGTTTCGGACGTGGAAAACCTTGTACGAGAACGGTCTGAACGGCGATATCCGCGCCCGGCGGGCCGACCCCAACGTCCTTGCTGAAGGTGACCTCGTCTGGATCGACCGCTTTGAGCGTGTCGAGGTTCGGCCCACCGAGGCTCGACACCGTTTTGAGACTGTGACTGCTCAGACTACGCTCCGCCTCCGGCTCGAGCGAATGAAGCCGAGCCGTTACACGCTTGCCGTTGACGGGACGACGTTCGAGCGGCCGCTACCCGAGTCGCGGCTCATCGAACATCCCATTCCGCCTGGCGCCAAAGTCGCCGAGCTTCGTCTGTTCTTCGACGACGTTCCGAGGCCCTACCATCTGGCCTGGCGACTCGACCTGGGGGCGATGCGGCCCGTCGACCAGGTCCGCGGCGTGAAAGAGCGCCTGAACAACCTCGGCTTGGGAGCTGGCTCGGAGAACGAGCACCAGGACGCATTGACGCAGGGGGCCGTGGGCACCTTCCAGAAAACGATGGGAGAGCCGCCGACGGGTGTCCTCGACGACGCGCTTCGCGAAAAGGTCCGGAAAACGCACGATGTTGGCTGAAATGACTGGTAACCCGAAAGACATCGACCCCATCGCTAACGTGACTGCAGCGGCGCTTCGCACCGCGTCGGGCACGACGAGCGTCAACACGCTCTCCCCACCAGCCCTATTTCTCCGTGGAACCTTTCTGGATCCGATCGGCGGCGGAGCCCGCCCTCTTCCCCCTCACACCTGGTTTCTCTCCAAGGCAGGCGAAGGAGCAATCCTCTTCGGCTCCGACAGCGACAGCCGCGGCATCTCCACCATGCAGCTGGTATTGGGGGGTGATCCCAAGGGAAGGTGGGTACTGAGCTGGCGCCCCATTCTTACGAGCGCCGCCGAAGTTTCATCGGGCGACATCTGGATTGATCTCGACGCGGTCGACCCCCAATCGGACGCGACGCCCCGCGCACTTCTCTCGACTGCGTGGGTCACGGGGTCGAAGGCCAAGGAGATAGAGAGGCGGCGCCTCGTCCGTCTTGTGGTCATGGACTCCAAGGCGAAGCGCGCGACCGACGGTTTCGAGGTGCTTGCAGGCAGCGGTGAGCCTCTCGGTTCTCCTGGGAAGGACTTTCCGACCGAGGATCTTGGCGCCGACGGTCACGTACTCGAGCTTGCGTTCGCCTATCTCCTGGCCAAACACGCCACCGCATCCCGACCTTGGGAGCTGCAGGTCGACTACAACTGGTTCACCACGTGGATCGCGTTCGAGTACTTCGATCTTGCGTCGCGCACGAGCCTCACCCTGCCGCCAGGCATCGTCGTTTCGGCAAAGGATGAACGAGGGAACCTGGTTGGCGCGGGCGTCTCGATCGACGATGCCGCACCGGGCGAGAAGAAGATGAGCTCCACGCTGGTCTACGTTCTCCAACAGCGCACACAAGCGCAGTCCGCCGACGTCCAGTACACTTTCGAGCTGCCCGAGCAGTCCATCGTCGATCTTGAGGGCGCCATTCTCGAATCCGACGCTCGCACGCTGAAGGTTGGAGTCGACATCTCCGACGATCTGCGGATGCGCTACATCCTACCAACCCAGTGGCACTCTCACGGGATGCGTGCCTGGACGGCGACCGCCGAAGTCAACCCTTCGATTCCGGTCATTGAGGAGTGGGACGACGCAGCCACCGACGAGAAGGACCCAATCCGTAGCCGTGTCACGACGCGGACCCGACCCCTGCATTTTCACCTGGACGACACCCTGCTGGTGGACGAGCACCGGGGCGCTGGTGCCGTTCGCTGAGGACGCCAACTTTATCACGATTTTCGATCAACAGCTCACCATTCGAAACCCGTTGGAGGAGTTTCCGCACGCAACAGACTCCCTCGGACGGGGCAATAACTACCTGTTCGGACCGGCCTACATCTTCGTGGAGGGCAGCGACCGGATGAAGGTCACGCGGCTCGTTCACTACGAGGGCGAGATGTATTCCCTTCGCGAACACCGGCGCCTCGGCACCGAAGGTCGCACACCCGCGCTGGGTGCGAGAATTGCGATCGAGAACGATCATCCCCGTGTGGACCGCCGGGCGACCGGTGCGCGCATTCCTGGTTCACTCAATTTTCAAGGCGCAGGGCGCTACCAGCTGCACCTCATCGATACTGTTATCGATGATTGGGTGTACCTCACGTCAGTGGTGAAGTTGAATCACCTCGTCGTGACTTTTACGGCGTTCGTCGACCAGGGCGACACAGGTTCACAAGACCAGGTCGACGTCGTTGTGAAGGGGCTCGACGATGCCGCCCGACGGTGGAGCGCAGGGCACCCTGCGGCTCCCGAGAGCGCGAAGAAAGCGCACACCATCATCCCGAAGCACGGGCCCCTCGACATGGTCATCTTGGTGAGGTTCTTTTTCGGCCATCACCGTCAGTTCAAACCAGGCAGGATGCGCATCTTATTGCACGAGGAGGTCCGCGCCAACGCTGACAGCACCACCTCGACCATCCATATCCAGCTGAGCGACGCGACAGGCGAAGGACTAGTGCTCCCGGACGGCGACGGCGTGACGTCCACCCGATTCCAAATGGCGCATGAGTTCGGCCACGTGACCGGACTACCCGACGAATATCTCGAGAAAACCAAACTCTCCGACGGGCTTCCCTGGTTCTTCCAGGTCGAGAGCGACGGTGGCCCGGCCCGTCCCTTCGTCGGGGACCGGGTTTCGCTTATGGAGTCCGCGCGTCTTCCGAGGCTGCGGCACCTGTGGCACCACGTCTTTGCGCTGAATCACGAGCCCAGTCTTAGCGGGCCGCTTGGCGGCCGAACGTTCGTAAGCGAATATTGGCGCTTCGCTAGCGAGGCATACAAAGGGCCCCTCCGCTATGAGCTGTCGGCTGTCCCTCCGTTTGCGGCGCCGGGCGACCCATGGATGCCCATCGCTCGCCGGGTCATGCCGAAAAAGCGCGTCGAGCTGTTTCTTTACCAACTCGGCGCGGACGAGGCGGCCGCCGGAGCGATCGCAGGGAACTCGAACGACTTGCCGAGATCGCGGGCGCATCGCTGGAGGCCGAGATCGGAGCGCTCCTCCGGGATCCCCCGGGATCGCCGCGGAGCTGGAGGTTCATTTGGCTGAACGGCGCTTTGTGAGCCGCAGATCTTTCGTGTTCTTCGTCGCCCTATTCCTCGCGTGCAGCGGCGAGCTTCGAAAGCAACGGACTCCAGCACCGAACGCTCCTCGCCAATCCACCCTCCCAGTCCTGCCCCTCTCTGCGTCGTCCTCGTCTCCTCCGTTGCCTTCGCGTGCGATCGCTCATCCCGAGACCCCTATGCATAGCTATGTCACCGCCTACGCGAACTCGCTGCATAACTCTCGGGTCGACTTTCCCAGCTTCGCACCGCGCTCCTTGAGCCCCGCGACGGGCGGCGCAGTGCTCAACCGACCCCAGTTCGTCCTCACGTCGCCGGAGGCATCACATGTCGTTGTCGTGGGGTCCGGACGCCCGGCCCACGTTCCTGGGCGCCCATCGGATCGGAGCTCGCGGCACGACGAGCTTGGCCCAGGCGCGTACATGCTTGGCACTTCGGGCTATTTCGACGGCGCTGTCTGGCAACCATGGGATGGCCGCGCTGAGAAGCTTGCGTTCCGGGAAGAGGAGAGAGTCCTGGCCGTCTGGACGGACGGAAACCGCTCAGTCGAAGTGCAATCCATCAATGGAGGAGAGGAGCGCCAGACGGTGGGGCTCGTCGCGCGCTTTTCTGCAGACAGGATGTTCAAGAGCATTAAGATCCGCGGATACGTCATCGACGCTTTCGTGGCTGCTGACGGCGGCGTCTTCGTCCTCCAGTCGACCGCCATTCGCGGCTACGCGTCAGAGTTCTCTGGCAAGGTCTCCGGATTCGCCGACAGTTGGGAGGTGACCGAAGCGGCGACCACAATCTCCATGCCCGACGAGCGCGCTTATGCAATCAGTGGGGTCGACGGCGGCATCGCGGTGCTTCGGGGAAATAGGATCGTTTCGATGAACCAAAGCGGCACTTGGCGTACTCGCGTAGAGCTACTGACGATCGAGGGGAAGGAGCGATGGCGCGCGGATGTCGACTGGCCCGTACGCCAGCCCGTGATCGATGGAGGCGGCGGGCGTGTCTACGTCGCAGGCGATCGACTGGCCGCGCTCGATCATGGAGACACGGTCTGGGAAGTCTTGGGCGGGCGTGTTCGCGCCACAGCGTTCTCGGATGGCGCGGTCGCATTCACTCAGGGCTCGACTCTCCAGATTCGAACGCGCGACGGTCAGGAGGTTGCCAAGCTCGAGACGCCCGACAGGGCGGAGCTCGTCACGCCGCCTGCGATCGCGAGCGACGGATCCATCTGGGTCGCGAGCGAGAGCGAGATCTACGTGGCGCGTTGGCCCCGATGAAGCAAATTCCCTCAGTTCACGCGCAAGTCTTGCGCATTCACGCGCAGGACGCGGGCCTATCCCTCTTGAGGTATCTCGCTCGCTTGCGCACGGGCACGCTCATCTGGGCCCACGTCCTTTCGTGGGGCGACCGATGCGAGCTCATGCTCCTCGGCGCGCACCAGCGTCGTTGGCGGACGGGAGCACGATCATCTGGTCGCGACGCACGCTCTTCATGATCTCGCTCGACCCTGTGGCCACGATCCATTGGTTGTCGCTGCCCAGAGCGAGCAGCGACTCCATGAGCTTTGCCTGGTCTGCCACGTGGATGTGAAGCTCGGGCTCATCAAGCAACACGATCGACCTAGCGAGACCGATGCGCAGCATCGTACCGGCTATCAGAACGGACTGTTTCTGCGATTCGGAAAGCTGGTGTGCGTCGAGCATCGACCCATTCGGACGCTCGAACGAAAGCGAAGACCTCCCCGCTTCCCCGGGCCGTGCACCACGCAATCGCAGCTCTGGCAGCAACATCGCGAAGGCGGCTCGGTAGCGCCCCAAGGAGTCTGGCGCGTCGTCAGCAAGCAAGAGGCCGCGGGTCGACGCCTCCTTCAACGCGAGCGCGCCCTCGGCGGTCGACATCTCGAGGAGCGAGGGGATCAGCCCCGCATACTTCGCTGGCGATGTGCTCAAACGGAGAAGCTTTTCCTAAGTGACGGTCGTCGGCTCACCGAATGGCGGAAGCGTGCGAGAGGATGGGAAATACTCGAACTTTCCGCGAGACGGGTCGTGGTCGTAGCGCGAGAAGAGCTTGCGCAACCGCGGGTTCGTCACCTTGCCTCGGATTGGCGACGAGGTGCTCATCGGTTTCGACGGCGGCGATCCGGACCAGCCCATCGTCGTAGGCCGTGTCCACAATGCAGTGGCTCGCACTCCCCTCAGTCTGCCTGATCCCGACAGCACGGTATCGGTGTGGAAGTCGCGGACCGTGGGGGGCAATGGGTACAATCAGGTATTGATAGACGATCGGGCAGCAGGGGAACGCCTCGAGCTTCGTGCTGAGAAGACGCGCACCGATCTCACTCTGGGGGACGAGAGCTCGACCGTCGGAGGCAGCTTCCAGGAAGAGATCGGAGGCAAGGCCACGATTCACGTGGGACGAGGTACCGAGGTCGATCTCGACGCCAC
>JAYUUB010000070.1:0-45853 GCA_043755175.1 Polyangiaceae bacterium
CGAGAACCTCTTCCGCAGCGTCGAAGAGCTCGAGCTCAGCGTCCGTTCGGCGAACTGCCTGCAGAACGCGAACATCACCCTCATCGGTGAGCTCGTGCAGCGCACCGAGCAAGACATGCTGAAGACCAAGAACTTCGGCCGCAAGTCGCTGAAGGAGATCAAAGAGATCCTTCAGAACATGGGCTTGTCGCTCGGAATGAAGATCGATAACTGGCCCCAGCTCCTCGAGCGCTGGAAGGCGCAGCAGGCTCAGGCCTGAGCGGGCCCGTGTGTCGAGCTACCGACAACCTGTGACCCAGGATTGGTAGCTCGGCCGTACCTGATACTGAGTTGAAGATAGAAGGTTCGTCATGCGTCACAAGAAATCAGGCAGGCAGTTCGGTCGCGACACTTCGAGCCGTCGCGCGATGTTCCGCAACCTCGCGGGAAATCTCATCACGCACGAGCGTATCGAGACGACCGACGCGAAGGCGAAGGAGCTCCGTCGGGTGGCCGAGCGGCTCATCACGAAGGCGCGCCGAATCGGCAAGTCGGCGTACACGCCGCAAGCCGAGCTGACCCCCACGGAGAAGGCCAAGCGGCTCCACGTGAGCCGTCTCATCGGATCGTTCGTTCCCCGCTTCGGTGTGAAAGCCGACGGCCAGAAGATCGATCTCGTCGAGAAGGTCCTTCTCGACCTGTCGAAGCGCTTCGCCGAGCGTCCCGGTGGTTATACCCGCATCATCAAAGTTGGACCTCGTCGCGGCGACAACGCTCCGATGGTCTACATCGAGTTCGTCGACGTCGCGCCACCGGTCGACAAGGTGAAGGCACAGCCGGTCGAGGCTGAAGCCGAGCCCGCCGCCGCCGCCGCTGGCTGAACCCATCGGGCGAACGCTAACTTCTTCGGAGGTCAGCGCCGCCCCCGAATGCGTCACCTCGACGCGAGAATCCTGCTTCTCCGGAAGCAGGGTTTTCCATTTTGTCTCCTGTGCTCTCCCACCCCCATCGGCTGCTCGGCATTCGGACCCACGCTCAGCCGACGTCAGCCGCCGTGGGTGGGCCCGAGCTTGCCGGCGGTGTCGGTGGCTCACCTCGGGTCCGACTGCGCTTCTTGCGGCCCCAGAGCGCGATGGCGAGCACTATCGCGATCATGCCCGCGAAGATCGCTCCCGCCCCCGCGAAGCGGCCGACATTCGATTTTTTCTCCTGTACCGCGTTCTCCTCGAAGGTGGCGAGAGCGTCGCGCGCCTCCTGGTTCGATGGATCGAGCTGAATCGAGCGCTCGAGGAGGAACCGATCGGGACGACCCTCTTTCATCAGGAGTCGCGCTTCGACGTAGGCGATCTGGCCCTCGATCCTTTTGTCGTCGACCCCTCCGGGATCGAGGCGCTGGGCCTTGCGGAGCAGCGCGAGCTTTTCGTCGGCTCGTTCGATGGGGAGTGATGCAGCAAGCCTTGCATACGAAGACGCCATCTCCTTTTTTCGATCGAAGAGCGGATCGCGTGCGAGCACCTTATCGAACGAAGCGACGGCTTCGGCGTGCTTTCCGGCCTTTGCGGCCGCGAGCCCATCGGCGACGAGCTTCTCGAACTCGGCGAGGCGCGCTTTGTCGTAAATGGCGAAGATCTGTCGGGCGAGAGTGTCCCATGGAACGCTCTTGTCGGGCTTCTCCCCCGTGAGGTCTTGGTAAGCGTCGCGGAGCTGCCAACGTCCGGGCTCGCCGATTCCCGAGATGGCCTCGCGCGCGGCCTGTCGAACCTTTCGGCGATCGCTGTTGGCGAAGCTCAGCGCGACGCGTACCGCATCGACGTCGCGTGTGCGGCCGAACGCCCGAAGCACGTCGGCGAGAATGTCGGGGTCGTCGGATGCGACGGCTTCACCCGGAATGGCTCGGCCGAGCTTGTCGAGCTCGCTCTCGGCGAAGCGCTGAACGATGGCGGCGTCGTGCTTGCGCGCCTCGATGAGGGCAGGGACGGCCTTGTCTTTGAGTCGCTCGATCTGTCGCTGCAGATCGATCCGGAGCATCTCGCCGAAATTGGAGCGGAGCTCGATGAGCTCACGAACGGCCGGCGTCGTCCCTATGGAGACGAGCATTCGCTCCATTGCGAGGAGGTGGACCAGATCTCGCCATGTGTCGCTGTCTGGTTTGGGCTCTGACAAAACGAAGGCGAGCCAATCGTCTCCCGCGTCGCCTTCGTCGTCGCCCGACTTGGTCTGCGCGTCGCCAGGCTTCTTCCCGGAGGCTTTCTTGTCGTCGCTCCTCTTGTCGAATTCCGGTTTCTTGTCCGAGTCTTTCTTCTTCTGGTTCTTCTTCTTCTTGGGCTTGTCGCCATCGGCCCCCGGCTTGTCCTTTTTCGGGCTCTCCCTCTTCGCGACTCTCCCCGCTTTTCGCGCGTCAGCGAGCATCCTCGGAGCAGCCTCCCGATCGAGGCTCTGGCGGAGATCTTGGATGCGGATGTGAATCGCCGGCACCAACGTCGCGGGCACGTCGTCGAGCGCCTCACGCGCGTGATCGCGGATGTCGGACTTGTCCGACACGAGGCGCGCGAGGAGCTGGTCGAGCTCCTTCAATGCTTCCGGGTCTGCCTCGACTTTGCGAATGGGCTCGAGCGCGGGAAGAGGCTGGAGCTCCGACGCTGGAACGGTCGAGGATGCGGCATCGGGACTTCCGCCCCACGCGGGCCGCGCGAGTGCGACGGTCGCACACATCAAGAGTGCAAGCGTCGATGCCGTTTTGGACGAATCGGGACGAGAGGCGCGATGCGGCATGCTTCTTCGAGAACGACCGACATCGAGACGCGCTTCCAAAACGAGCTCGATGGTCTCGCCCGAGCATGGCCCAAGGCGCCGCGTCAGTCCACGATTCGGAAGTCGGCGAGCTCGCCGACGAACGCGGTCCAACGGACGTCGACCTTGTCGACGCGCGCGTCGGCCGGACCGTGATTGGCCCATGCGATGAGCTCTCTCAGCTCCGACTCTTCGCCCTCAGCGCAGATCTCGACGGCTCCGTCGATTCGGTTCTTCGCCCAACCGGTGATCCCCAACCGCTTCGCTTCTACGTCGCTCGAAGCCCGGAAGAAGACTCCTTGGACGTGACCGTGGACCGTGATTCGTACCTGTCTGAGCGCCATGGGACAGTCAGTTATCCGAGATGGCATTCGCCGGGTAGAACTTCGCACACGGGCTCGCTCATCATCATTGCAAGACTAATCGTCGCCGGCGCTGAAGGGAGCCCGCAGCCCAAGAGGGTGGACGGACGCTTCGGCCCCGCTTACCGTCGATTTCGTGGCTGCTCGGCCCGAGCGCAAGACGAAGCCCCCTGCCGCGGCGCGACCTGCTGCGAGCAGACCGAACACGCTCGTCAAACAGCGCACGAGCGACGTCACGAAACAGCGCACGAGCGACGTCGCGAAGCAGCGTACGAGCGACGTCGCGAAACAGCGCGCAGCAGAGCTGGAGAAGCGGAACGCGGAGCTCGAGGCGAAGTGTGCCGAGCTCGATGGGCGCCTCGAAAGAGCCGATCGAACCGTCAAGGCGCTCCGCGACGTGGGGCTCGCTCTCGGGAGCACCCTCGATCTCGATCAGCTGCTCGAGCTCATTCTCGGAAAGATCGCGGAGCTTCTCGAAGCAGATCGCGCGACGCTCTACCTCCTCGACGAGCAGCGTGGTCGCTTGCTGTCGCGCATCATCATCGGCGACGAAGCCCGCAGCATCGAGCTGCCTCTCGGCGCTGGAATCGCTGGCCAGGTCGCGAAATACGGCCAAACGATTCGCATCAAAGACGCTTACCGTGACCGACGCTTCTCTCGGAGCTGGGACGACGTCACCGGCTACCGGACCCGATCGATTCTGGCCGCACCGATGAAGAATCACGTGGGTCGGACGATCGGCGTCATCCAAGTGCTCAACAAACGAGGTGGGTTGCCCGGGGTGTACGACGAGTTCTCGCTCCACGACGAAGAGCTTCTGACCGCGCTCGCGACACAAGCTGCCGTGTCGATCGACAACTCACGGCTCTTTCTCTCGGTCATCCAGAAGAACATTCAGCTGGTGGAGACCAAAGAACAGCTCGAGCACCGCGTGAGCGATCTCAAGCTCTTGTTCGAGCTCGAGAGCTCGATGGCGCGAGCCTCGACATTCGAAGATCTCGCGAGGGCGGTCATCACCGAAGCGGCCCACGCCTGTGGCGCTCAAGCTGGCGGGCTCATGGTCGACGAAGGCGAAGACGGCGTGTGGCTCTACTTCATCGAGACCGGACGTGCGCCCGAGAGCGATCTCGGATTGCTCGCTGGCGGGGACGACGAGGGCAACGGCTTGAGCCTCGTGCGAAGCAACGACCCGAAACCGGAGGTCCGGCGAATCAGTGTTCGACGTGGCGAAGGCATCATCGGGCACGCCATGCTCAAGAACGAAGCCCAACACATGGGCGATCGCGATCGCGATCGCGATCCGGAGGCCGACGGGCCAGTCTCCGTCAGACTGGGCACCATTCTCGGGCTCACGGTGACTTCTGCCATCGCGATGCCGCTCGAGGGGCCCGACGAGGCACCGATCGGCGCGTTGGCGCTCTACAACGCCAACCGGCCCGGTGGCTTCTCGCAAGATGCGCGAGCGCTTCTCCGACTCGTGTCGGCCAACGCTTCGACGGCCGTGCGACTGTTCTTGTCACGCGTCGAGCGCGAGCGTGGTGAGCGTCTCAGCTCGATAGGTCGGCTTCTCTCGGGCGTGATGCACGATCTGCGCACTCCGATGACCGTCATCGGTGGGTACGTGCAGCTCATGGCACACGTAGAAGACCCGAAGGTGCGCGCCGATCACGCGAAGCTCATCGCCAAACAATTCGACGCCATCGGCGCGATGCAGCGTGAGATCCTCGAGTTCGCGCGCGGTGAGCGGTCCACGTTCGTTCGCAAGGTGTTCTTGACGAAGTTCTTCGGCGAGGTCGAGCAGCACATTCAGCGTGAGCTCGAGGGTACGAAGGTGCGCCTGGTGATGGAAGTGGAAGACCGTGGTGTCGCGCGCTTCGACGAAGGGAAGCTGCTGCGTGTGGTCCACAATCTCGCTCGCAACGCCATCGAGGCCATGGCCGATCGGGGTGGCACGCTGACGGTGCGCGTCGCTCGAGAAGACAACGAGCTCTGCATCACGTTCACGGACACCGGCAAAGGCGTGCCCGACGAGATCCGGGGTCGCCTCTTCAACAGCTTCGTCACCGCGGGCAAGCCGGGGGGCACGGGCATCGGTCTCGCGATCGTGAAGAAGATCGTCGAGGAGCACCAAGGAACGGTTTCGGTCGAGTCGAGCGCTGCGGGCGCCAAGTTCGTCGTGCGGCTGCCGCAAGAATCCGACATGCGCAGCATGAGCCGCGTAAGCGCTCCGAATCGGTCCGCGACCAAGCCTCAGAGCTCACGTGGTGTCCTCGCCAAAGAGCCTGTCGTGGATCGCCGTTCACCGCGAGCGGCCGTCGCGGCGGGCCCAGCTGCACGAGCCCCTCACATCGCCATCCGAGAGGAAGCTGCTCCCGAACGACGTCGAGTGCGCACCGTGACGTCTCCGAAACCCTGAAGCAAACCCTCTCTGAGCCCGGAACTCGGGCTCGACCGAGCAACTAGTGTCCCTGACGAAGCTGCCCCTCGTGTCCGAGCATCAAGAGACGCTCGAGAAGTGCGTCTACTGCCCGAAGCTGTGTCGCGCGTCGTGCCCGGTGTCGAACGCCGAGCCGACCGAAACACTGACACCATGGGGGAAGATGTCGACGGCGTACTTCCTCGCGCGCGGCGACGTCCCGATCGAGCCCGCTTACGCCGACCCGGCCTGGGGATGCACCGGGTGCTACGCCTGCAAAGAGCGCTGCGATCACAAGAACGACGTGACGACGACGCTCCTCGATGCGCGCGCCGATCTGTTCGAGCGAGGAGCAGCTCCCGAAGCCGCGCTCCGTGCGAAGAACGAGCACCCGGAGCGGGCTCGTGAGTCGAAGCAGATCGCCCGCGAGCTGACCTTCGCCAAGAAGGGCCCGGCGAAGCTCCTGGTGGGCTGTAGTTATCTTCGTCACGCGCGCAGCGAAGCCGAGACGGCGGTGCGCGTCGCCGAGCACCTGCTCGAGCGCGACGTCGTGCTCGTCGAGTCGTGTTGCGGTCTGCCTCTGTTGCATGCCGGCGATCGGGTCGGGTTCCTGCAGGCCGCCGAAGAGCTCGCGTCGGAGGTTGCCGGTGCGCACCCTCTCGTCGCGCTCGACCCCGGGTGCGCCCGAGCCCTTTTGGTCGAGTATCCGAGGCTCGGTATCGGAGTCGTGGAGCCCACGCTGCTCGTCGACCTGGCCGAGAACGCGATCGAGCGACTCCGCCGCGACGAGAGCGTGGCGACGGCTCCGCGGTACCACGATCCTTGTCAGCTCGGTCGCGGGCTGGGCCGCTACGACGGGCCGAGAAAGATCCTCGCCAAGGTGGCCGGAGCGCCGCCAACTGAGTTTCAGCGCAACCGGGAGCTCGCAGACTGCAGCGGAGCGGGCGCGCTCCTGCCGGTCACGAGGGCCAAGACCAGCGAGGCCATCGCAGATGCTCGGATCGCAGACCACGAGAGCCGCGGCGGAGGCGTGCTCGTCACCGCGTGCGCCTCGAGCCTTCGACGCTTTCGATCTCGAGGCACCGCCGCCGAGGATCTCGTGACCTGGATCGCGCGTGGGCTCGGGCTCGCTTCACCATCCGAAGAGAGAGCTCGACCGGCCGGACGTCGTCACACCGATGGCGACTGAGAAGCGCGCATCACCGCCCGACGCCAGACCGGGCCCGAGCGAAGACCTGACCCCACCGACCACCCCTTCGCGTCCACGCTCGACGGTCGCTCGACGTTTGTTGGTCAGCTACGTCGTGGTGTTGCTCGCCTTCGCCCTGACGATGGGGTTGTCGCTCCACGACATGCGCGCCTCGGCGCTCGAGGCAGAGCTGTTGCGCTCGGGCTACGTTCCTCTCCAGCTCTATCTCGGTGAGGCGCTCGCCGAGCAGAACGTTCTCGCCACACAGCTGAACCACATCACGACCGCCAAGAATCCCGCCGACGTCCACGAGTGGATCGACACCGCGACGCGCGCCCGCCCACTCACGTTCGCGACGGCGCGCCGCAACGCCGAGAAAATCGTCAGCGACGACACGAGCGTGGAAGCCTTCCGAGTCGAGGTCGTGCGCGAGCTCGGCAAGATCGAGGACGAGCTGAAGAGCGATCCAGACACGTTCGCTCGGCTCTTTCAGTCGCTCTCGGTCGACGACCGCGCCGCGGCGGAACGAATCCACAGCGAGCTCGTCAAGCGCGAAGCCGATGCGGCGCAGCGCCTTCGGTCACTCAAAGGCCGCGTCGAGGAGCGCATGGCCACGCTGAGCGAGTTCGCACAGGCACGCGAACGTCGCTCGATCCAGCTTCTCATTGGTCTCTCCCTCCTGACCATGCTCGTCGGCGTCGCGATTTCGCTCTACGCGCGGCGCATTCTGAGGCCCTTGGGGCTAGTGACCGAACGAGCGAAGGCCGTCGCTGCCGGAGATCTCACGCCGCGCGAGGTCATCGCCGACGACAGCGAGATCGGCGAGCTCGCGCAGACCTTCGAGAGCATGGTGAGCGCGATCAAGAGCGCGCGCGCCGACTTGGTGCAGGCCGAGCGCCTCGCCACGATCGGGAAGATGGCGGCGCACATCACCCACGAGATTCGAAATCCGCTCTCTTCGATCGGGCTGAACCTCGAGCTGCTCGAAGGAGAGATCGCCGAAGGGCGGTCCGAAGGTCAAGATGCGGCGAACGCGAAAGAGACCCGTGAGCTCCTCAGCGCGATCAAGAACGAGACCTCGCGGCTCGCGCGAATCAGCGAGCAGTACCTGAGCGTCGCGCGTCGCCCGTCACCGACGCTCGAGCTCGACTCGGTGAGCGATCTCGCGAGAGAGCTGCTCGCCTTCGTGAAGCCAGAGCTCGATCAGCACGGCGTCACGGCCACGTTCGAAGCCGATCCCCAGGCGCCTTCGGTGCCCATCGACGAGTCGCAGCTGAGACAAGCGTTCTTGAACCTCGTACGCAACGCGCGCGAAGCGATGCCCGCTGGAGGGCAGATCAAGATTCGCGTCGAGGCAGCTGCCGGAGGTGGTGTCGATGTTTGTGTCGACGACGAGGGTCCTGGAATTCCCGAGGACGTCAGAGCCTCGATCTTCGACCCGTTCTTCACGACCAAACAACGCGGCACCGGCCTCGGTCTCGCCGTGACCCGCGAGATCATCGAGGCCCACCACGGCATCATCGTCTGTGAAGCGCTCGAGCCACACGGGACGCGCTTTCGGATCCATTTGCCGCCCGCTTCGCTCGACACCGTTCTCTGAGCGGTACGAGCGGCAGCGTCAGTCGTTCGGGATGGGGTGAACGCCGTCGCGCACGAGTGGCTCGACGATGGGTCGGAAGCGCGCGACGGTCCCGAGGCCTGCCATGACCGATGCGAGACCCCACTGCAGGCGATTCACGAAGGTGAAGTCTTGCGGCATCTTCGGCACCATCGGGAGCTTCGGCATGACCGAGCCCTCTTTGAAGGCAATTTTCCGCAAACCACGCGACAAGAACTGAACTGCCTCGCGCGCCTTTTCGGTGGAGCAGACCCACTCGTCGACGGTGCAGATCGGCATCAGCAGCTCGAGCGTGTAGGCACGATAAAGCTCCCACGTTTCGTCCTCGGGGTCGTAGCCGAGCACCTCGACGCAAGCTCGGTCGAAGTCGAGCCAGTCTTCATCCATGGCCGCGCGCATGTAGCGCTTCATGCCTCCGACCAAATCGGGCGGCAGCGTTTTCACGCACCCGAAGTCGAGAAAGCCGACCTTGCCGTCGTCGAAGAAGCGGTAGTTGCCAGGGTGTGGATCGGCGTAGAGGACGCCGTGGCGGAGGAGCGCGCGGAACGTGAACTGCCAGATCGTGGTGCCGGCGATGTTGCGCACGTTTTGATCGGCGGTGGCCACGAAGTCGGCGTAGCTCTTCCCCTCGAGGAGCTCGCAGGTGAGCACGCGCCGGGTCGTGAGCGCGTGATGCACGCGCGGGATGATGATCGAGTCGTTGCCTCGATGGATGCGGCGGAAGACGTCGCACATCTCGGCTTCGCGCGCGTAGTCGAGCTCATCACGGAAGACCTGGCTTATCTCGTCGATCGTCTGCTGGCTGTGGAGCTTCTTCGCGACCGGCGACAGCATGGTCTGGAAGAACTGAATGCTCTTCAAGTCGGCTTCGATGGCCTTGTCGATCCCGGGGTATTGAACTTTCACAGCGACGCAGTCGCCGCCCTTGGTGACCGCTCGATGCACCTGTCCGATGCTCGCGGCAGCGAACGGGATGCTCTCCCATTCGGCGAAAATCTGGTCGGGTGGAGCACCGAGCTCTTCGGTCACGACGCGGACCGCGGCCTCGGCCGAGAGCGGCGGCGCACGGTCGAGTAGCTTCTTCAGCTCCGCCTTGAAACGCTCCTCGTAGCCGGGTGGGGCGAGGCCATCGATGTAGCTTGCCATCTGGCCGAGCTTCAGCGGCAGTCCCTTCATTTCTCCGAGGGTCTTGAGAAGTGCTTCGGCGGCTCGCTTCGCGTCGGAGGCGAGCTTCTTACGCTCTTCGGCCGTCGGAGGCTCTTTGCTCGAGAGGCCGAGGACGCGTTTGGCCCCTTCGAACGCGAGTGGAACACCGCGGGGTGCCAACGCTGCGAGCCGCGCGAGTCGTCCGAATCGCGAGGTGGGTGGTCTGCTCTTGGGTCGGTCATCGGCCATGGGGCCTGAAGAGTCCTAGAGCCAACGCGTCCCTGACGCAAACTCGCCTCGCGCCCGAGCGACGAAACGTGCTCGAGGCTCCGAAGAACGGGGCGCTTCGTCGGCCCTCGCCCCGCGACGTGCTCGTCGAAAACGGCGAGCTACTTCGAGCCCGACTTCAGAGGGGCCTGGACCTTGAGGTTGGCGAAAGGGTTGTACGAGAATTGCGGCCCGGCTGGCTGCTGACGCTCATTCAGCGAGGGCGTGCGAGCCGGCGGTCTGCGCTCGCGACCACCACCAGTCGGTCGACCCTGCGGTGCGTCGCCCGCGACGCGCGCGGCGGGCTTGGCATCGGTGCGTGCCGACAGCGCGATGCGCTTTCGGACCAAGTCGACTTCCATGACCTTCACCGAGAGCTTGTCGCCCACCTTCACGACGTCGCTCGGATCTTTCACGAAGCGGTCACAGAGCTGCGAGACGTGCACGAGACCGTCTTGATGGACGCCGACGTCGACGAATGCACCAAACGCCGTCACGTTGGTCACGACGCCTTCGAGCTGCATGCCGAGCTTGAGGTCTTCCATCGTGCGGACGTCGTCGCGGAACTTGGGCGGCTCGAACGACGCGCGCGGGTCGCGCCCGGGCTTGGTGAGCTCGGAGACGATGTCGCTCATCGTGAACTCGCCGACGTCGCCACCGACGTACTTCTTGGGATCGATCTTGGCGATCGCTTGCGCGTTGCCGACGAGCGAAGCGACGGGCACGCCCAGGTCTTTCGCGATGCGCTCGACGAGATCGTAGCGCTCGGGATGGACGGCGCTGGCGTCGAGGGGATGATCTCCGCCGTGAACACGAACGAACCCCGCGGCCTGTTCGTACGTGCGTGGCCCCAATCCCGAGACCTCGAGGAGGGCCTTGCGGCTGTTGAATCGGCCTTTGTCGTTGCGGTGGGCCACGATTCGCTTCGCGAGCGAAGGGCCGATGCCGGCGACGCGGGCGAGCAGCGGTGCGCTCGCGGTGTTGAGCTCGACACCGACCTGGTTGACGCAGCTCTCGACGACCTCGTCGAGCTTCTTCTCGAGCAAAATGGCCGAGATGTCGTGCTGGTATTGGCCTACGCCGATGCTCTTCGGATCGATCTTCACGAGCTCGGCGAGAGGGTCTTGCAGACGTCGCGCGATGCTGATGGCGCCCCGGACGGTGAGATCGAGATCGGGAAATTCTTCTCTGGCCACGTCGCTCGCCGAGTAGACGCTCGCGCCCGACTCGCTGACGCTCACGCACAGCGTTTCGCCGAGTCCTTCGGCGGTGAGCACGTCTCGAACGAACGACTCGGTCTCGCGTCCGTGGGTACCGTTGCCGACCGCGACCGCGACGACACTGTGCTTCTTCACGAGGTCGCGAACGATCGCCTTGCTGCGTTCTTGGGCCGAATCTCCCTGGACGAGGTAGATCGTCGTGTTTTCGACGAGCTTGCCCGTCGCGTCGACGACCGCGCATTTGCAGCCCGTTCGTTGCCCAGGGTCGATGCCGAGGACGGTCTTCGTCCCGTACGGAGCGGCGAGGAGCAGCTCGCGCAGGTTTTGTGCGAACACTCCCACGGCGCCCCGGTCGGCGGCCATCTTGAGCTCGACGCGAACGTCGACCTCGACGCTCGTCGCCAGGAGACGCTTGTAGGCATCTTCGACGGCCTTCTCGAGCTCGGCCGCCCACGCAGAGCCGGGCTTCTTTCCAGCGAGGCCATTCATCGTCACGAGGAGCTGGGTGCTGTCGATGACGATCGAGGCGCGCAGCACGTTTTCGGCTTCACCCCGGCGGATTGCGAGAAAGCGGTGCGACGGAATGCCTTCGATCTTTTCTTCGAAGCTCGCGTACGTGTCGAACTTGGTGACCTGCTCTTGGAACTCCTTCGTCTTCTCGACGCGAAGGACTCCTTTTTTCATCATCGACTCACGGACGGTCTTGCGAACGTCGGCGCTCTCGGCGATGCGTTCGGCGCAGATGTCGCGAGCGCCAGCGAGAGCCGCCGCCGCGTTCGGGACCTCTTTGGCCAGATCGATGAACTTCGCTGCCTCGCCGTCGACGTCGGCGCGATCACCTTGCGTCCAGATGAGGTCGGCGAGCGGCTCGAGGCCGCGTTCTTTGGCGATCGTCGCGCGGGTTCGGCGCTTCGGCTTGTACGGGAGGTAGAGATCTTCGAGCTCGGCTTTGGTCTTCGCTGCCTGAATCTTCTTCGAGAGGACCTCGGTGAGCTTTCCCTGCTTGTCGATCTCGGCGATGACGCTCGCACGTCGCTCTTCGAGCTCGACGACGTAAGCCCGCCTCTCCTCGATGGCGCGGATCTGAACCTCGTCGAGCCCGCCTGTCGCTTCTTTGCGGTAACGCGCGATGAACGGGACCGTTCCGCCTTCGGCGAGCAACCGTACGACGGCAGCGACGCTGGCCGCCGGAAGCGACAGCTCCTGACAGAGCGTGGGAACGGGATCGAAGGGCGTCGGCTGGGGGTTCGCTTCGCTCATTGGAGCGAGGGTTTTAGCGGCGGAGCTAAACGCTTGTCCAGAGCCTTCTGGCTCTTCTCGACCCCACCGGGAGAACCGCGCTCGTCAGTTGACGAGCTGGCAGGTGTACGCGCAGGAGTTCGGGACGGCTGCGAAGTCGCGGCAGCTGCACTTGAGCACACCCGAGCACGTGGCCACGGTCGAACCGAGGTCGCAGCGGCTGCCGCACTGGGCGCTCCCGTCGCCGCAAATTCCCACCGCGTCGGTTCCACCGATCAGGGCGCTGAGACAGCAGTTCGGACAGTTGTCGGGAGCGCTGAGCTTGCAGTGCTCTTCGCATCGGCCTGCCTTGCAGCTCACGTCGGTGTTCGCGTCTGCGCCGTCTTCGAAACCGCAGCAGTCGATCGCGCCCTGGCAGAGACCGCCGGTGTGGTGGCAGTTGGGGTTCTCTCGAACGCAGAGATTCTTCGAGTCTCCGTGCTGCCCGCAGTAGGTGCCGGTGCAGCACTCGGCCGAGGTGGTGCAAGCTTGCAGCTCGCCCACGCAATGGGTGCAGACCCCGTTCGCGCATCCGGCGCGACCTTCTGTGTAACCGCAGCACGTGTTGGCGTCGGTGCAGCTGTGATCGAAGTCGTAGCAAATGGGTGACAGCGACGCGCATCGCAGAGCGTTCTCGCAACTCCCGCAGCTCTCGTCGCCATACGCTTTGAGCCAAGTTTGCGCCCTCGCCGCGTCTTTCGCGAGCTGGCCGCGAACATAGCCTGCGCAATTGCCCCCGAACGCCATCTCGGGCTTGGGACATTGGCAGTAGGTGGTCGCGATGTCTTCGTAGTCGCCGTTGATGCCGATGACGGCGGTGCACGACATCACGCCGACAGCCGAGAACATCGCGAACGCGACCGCGCCGGCGAAGACCCGCGCGAGCTGCTTCATCAGAACGTCCCGCCGGCCACGAATCCGCCGCCGTCGGGGCTCGCCCAAGGGGTTGCGTATCGCAGGTGAGGTCGAAGGTCGGCCCGTTTCTCGAGGACGGCGGCGGTGCCGCTGGGAGCCGTTGCGAATAGCGTGACGCCGACGCCGGCGACGACCGCACCCGCGATGCCGACCCACTGACCGACATTGGCGTTGGTCTTCGCGGTTCGCTGCGAGTCGAGCCCCGCTTGCGTGCAGAGCCGCTTGCCTGGTTTGTCGGGCGGGGTGCAGTTGCTGTCGACGTCGGCTTTTTGGCTGAGGGCGACGCCCCCGAAGGTGAGCCCGACCCCGAGCGCGGTGACACCGCCGAGCCCCACGGTGAGCCCCGCGATTCGTTGCCCGTTCCAGAACGGAAGCTGCGGACCGGCGCCTGCGACGCCGCCCCCTTTCACGTCGGTCTTGGAGCGCTTCTTTTTGGCCGACGGCGCCGAGTCGTAGATTTTCTTCAGATCGATCTTCACGGTCGCCTGTTGACCCTCTGAGAGCTGGACGGTCTGTTGCCAGAACACATCGTCACCCTGAGTCACCTGCAGTGTCGTCTCACCTGGCTCGATGGGCAAGGCAGTGCCGAATGCCCCCGGGTCGAGCACTTGCGAACCTCGGTAGACCACGAGCCCAGGAACCGGGTTCTCCACCTGTACCGTCAGGTGAGGCAACCGCGGTCCGAGCTTGTCGCGTCGTTCTTGGCAGTACGCGAACCGTTCGTCGCCGAGACGCTTCGCCTTCTCGACGGCTTCGCCCCATCGCGCCCAGGCTGCGGCGATCAGACCTTGCTGCTCCCGGCAATTCGCCAGGTTCATGAGCGCGCCCAGCGCCGAATCTTCGTTGTAGCTCGCCTCGAACTTGGAGCACGCTTCGGCGACCTTGCCTTGCACCAGCAGGTCTTTGCCGGCCTTGAAGAGCGCGTCGGCGGCTCCGGCATCTGCACGTGCGCTCGTGGCGATTCCCGCGGAACCGCCGAGCAGGGCGAGAACGGCTGCCAGGAGAGTGCTTCGGAGGAGGAGGTTGTTCATGGCCCGGTCGACGCGGGAGCATACCGACGACTCTCTTCGCAGGCGATGAAATGGGCAGCCAGCCGTCGGAACGGGTCGAGCCTCTTTCGAGCCGCTTGGCGCGGCTGAGCACCGCGAGCGCCCAGTTCGAGCCAGACGCGGTAGCAGCGCCTGCCGATCGGTGGAGGGTTAGTTGCGAGAATCGAGCGGATCGCCCGGCGGCTTGACGACCGGACCTGCGGTGGAGGGGACCACGGGGGTGCTCGAAGCAGCGGGTTTTCCTGGTTTGGCCATGTTCGGCAGAACTTTGAAGCTCGAGGAGGAGGCGGCGCTCGGGATCGAACCCACGGCGCTCGCCGCCGCAGTCGCTGAAGGAGAGGTGGTCGATGGGCTCGCCGGGTCGGGTGAGCCCGAGGGGCTGACCATCGGCTCGATCGCCGTGGCTGCAGTCGTCGGAGTGTCGGCGCGCGTCGTGGTGTCGTTCGCGTTGCTCGTCAGCGGCGCGCCGCCGACCGAGCTCGGCGAACGCAGAACGAAGAACAGGAGCGCGCCGATGCCGACGCCCGCGACGAGCGCGCCTGCTACGACCTTGGGCCAAGCGCTGGTCTCGGGTTTCGCAGCCACCAACCCGGTGGTGGCCAACTGCAGATCGGTCTTCGAAAGCGACTTGGAGCCGCCCGAAGCGCCTTCGACGGCGCGCATCGACGGAGGCGCGCTAGGCACACTTCTGAGGCTCATCGCGGCGTCGGGGATCGACAGCCCGGAGTCGAGGCCGAGCACCCGTGCGAGAGCGAAAATGGCGGACCCCGCTGATTCGAAGCGCTCTTTGGGCTCTCGCGCGCAACACTTGAGGAACCAGGCGTCGTAGTCGGGTCCGAATGCGCAACCTCGTTCGCTAGGAGGCTTCATTGGTTCGTAAACGATTTGCGCGATGAGCGAGGTCAGCGTCTCGGCCGACCAATACTCTTCGTTCGTGAGCATGCGGTGCGCGATGAGCCCGAGTGCCCAGATATCGGTCTGCCGCGTGATGTTGGCGCTCTCGGCGCGCGCTTGCTCGGGAGACATGTAGAGGGGAGTGCCGAAAATTTCGCCGGGCGAGGTGGCGGCGTGGTTGACCAGGTCGCTCGCGCTGGCGGTGAACTTGGCGATCCCGAAATCGAGGATCTTCACGTGGGTCGAGCCGTCTTCCCGCTGCGTGACGAAGATGTTCTCAGGCTTGAGGTCGCGATGAACGATCCCGAGAGCGTGCGCTTTGTCGAGGGCACGCGCGACCTGCTTCATGAACGCGACGACCTCGCGCGGAGGCAGCGCGCCGATCTTGAGCAGGTATCCGTCGAGGTCTTCGCCGCGGAGGTACTCCATGACGAGAAACGGCGCACCCCTGAGCTCGGGCGCGACGTCGGCGTCGGTCACTCGAACCACGTGATCGCTGTCGATTCGCGCGGGCGTCCGCGCTTCACGCCGGAATCGTTCGAGTGCGTTGGTGTCTTTGATGATGGTCGAGAGCAACACTTTGAGCGCGAATCGCTCGTCGGTGTGGATGTGCTGCACGAGATACACCGCGCCCATGCCGCCCGTGCCGATTCGGCTCACGACGCGGTAACGCTGCGCGATCAAAGTGTCCGGGGGGACTCCTTCGGTGGTCTCGTCGCTCATGGAGACACCCATTGGTTGCAGGCTACCATCGTGCCATTCTGATAGACCAGCTTCGGCGGTTCGCTCCGCTTACGTTCAGCACCGCTCATCGACGCCTCGTGCGGGCCCTACACCGTCAGAAAATCAACGGCTCGGACCATGATTGTCGCCTCACCATCAAGCATCATGCCCAGCGATGATCACCCTTCGATGAGCCCTCAGACGAACCTCAGGCGTCCTAGGTCTGAAGCATGAAACCCCGCGTACCGAACCAAGGATCTGGTCAAGGGAGCCGTGCGCACCTCCGACTCCTTTCGGGCCAGAGCCTTTCGGGCCAGAGCCTTTCGGGCCAGAGCCTTTCGGGCCAGAGCCTTTCGGGCCAGAGCGCCATCACCGAGGCTTCCACCGCTTCCACCGCCTCCACCGCCTCCACCGCCTCCACCGCTTCGAACGCGCCTTCCGCGCCTGTCGCGCTAGATACGGCGCGATCTGGCACATTCACCCCGCGCGACGACTTCGAGCCGACCCCTTTACGAAGAGCGGGCATTCACGACGACGAAGCCACGAGCGCGACGGGGACACCGACAGGCGCTCAGCCGTCGCTGTCTCCCGAGCCCGACTGGGCGCAAGTCTCTGCTGCAAGCTCGACCGCGAAGATTCCGTTGAGCGTTCGTATGGCGACGCTCGCGCAACTGCCCGACGCCCAGTTGGTGAGCCTCGCGCTGGGAACCGAAGCGCGCGCATTCGAGATCCTGTATCGGCGTCACGTGGCTTTCGCGATTCATCTCGCGACGCGCATCGAGGGCTCGTCACGAGATGTCGAAGACATCGTGCACGACGCGTTCATCAAAGCGTTCAGCCGTCTCCGCGATCTCTCCGATCCGGCGGCTTTCCGGTCGTGGCTCGGCTCGATCGTGGTGTTCGCGGTGCGTTCACGTCTGCGTCGGACGCGGCTCATGAACCTCCTCGGACTCGGGCGTGGGAGCGAGCCGGTCGATCTCGACTCGCTCGCGAGCCCTGACGCATCACCGCACACGCGCGCTCAGCTCGCTCAGGTCTACGCGCTCCTTCGGACGCGACCCACCGACGAACGCATCGCTTGGACGCTTCGGTGCGTCGAAGGACACGAGCTCGAGGTCGTCGCTCGTTTGACGACTTGCTCGCTGGCCACCGTGAAGCGCCGCATCTCACGCACCCAAGCGTTCTTGGACGAGCACTTCGTCACTGAAGGTCCCGAGACCGCTCGAGGCAGCTCGCAGGGCGGACGCATCGACAAAGGCCGCCTGACCGCACCCGAAGGGCGACCCATCGAGGGCCGCCTGACCGCACCCGAAGGCCGCCTGCGCCCCGGATCGCGAGACGCTGGAGTGTGTGATTCGAGCGCCACCCGGACTCCCATCGACGATTCGGCGGCTCACACACCCGAACCGAATCACGCCATCCAGAGTCACCGCAAGAGCAGACCATGAGCCGCCGAAGCGTTCCGAACATCGATCCCAACGACCTGCGCGATCACGCGAGCGCCGAGCGCATCGAACGCGTTTGGAGTCGGGTCGAGTCCGACCTCAAATCGCAAGGGCTGATGCCAGCTCCCGATGCGCTGACCGACGGGCTCGATTCGAACGTTCGAGGGTCGGCTGGTCCGAACGGCGTTTGGGGAGCGGCGAGCCGCAAGCCGCTGTGGGACCGCAAGCCATTGGGGCAAGGCCGAAAGCCGGCCGTCTGGGCGGTGTTGGCGGCTGCAGCGGTCTTCGGCGGCGGCATCCTCGTCGGTCGCGTCGCGCTCCGTGGCCCTGGCGACAAGTCGGTGCCCGTCGGCTCCACACTCGATGCGTCGGTCGATGTCTTCGCCGCTGGGTCGCAGAGCCGTTCTTTCAGGCTCCCGAACGGTGGAGCGATTCTGCTCGAGCCCGAGTCGACGGTCGAGGTCGCCGAGGTGGCCGACAACGGAATGACGCTGCGCCTCTTGCGTGGCAGCGCGTCGATAGACAACACGCGCGCAGCAGGCGGCTCGGTCGCGATCGTCGCTGGCGAAGCTCGTCTCACGGCCTCGGCCGGTGGAGTCATGGCGGTGCGCCGCAACGAGCGCGACATGGACGTCATCGTGTCGGCAGGTACGATCGATCTCGATGCGCCAGGCGTGCACCAGCGCTTGTCGAACGGCGATCGTCTTCACGCGGTTCCGATTTCCACGCCGACTGCCGTGCTCGATCCCGCGAGCCGACGGGAGGTCGATGGGCCTCTGCAGCCGACGCGTGGGCTCAGAGTCGCGCACGAAGGTCATGCCGAGCGAGCTCCGGGCGAGGTCGTCCCCGAGGCGATTTCGCAGGCGAGCTGGTACAGCAAGTATCGCATTGGCGACGATGAAACTGCACTGAAGTTGCTCGAGCAGTCAGGTGACATCAAGTCGGTCATCCTCAACGCCCAGAGCGGCGCCGAGCTCGCTGCGCTGAGCGATCTCAACGGCAAGCGAACCGATCTCTGGCTCCTCGCCGCGAGACGTGCAGTCGACGAGTTTCCACACGATCCGAAGGTCGTCGGTCTGCCGATGAGCCTCGGCAACTACTACAGCCAACAGGGCTGCACCCCCGCGGCGAGATGCGCCGAGCTCGCAAACAAGTACTTCGCGCTCGCCGGATCGTTGTTCGCCGACGATGTCGAGTGCCGTGGCCTCCGCTCGGCCGATCCTTCGAGCGCCGAGACGGCCGAGAAGGCGCGCGGCTACCTCGCGAAGTATCCGAATGGTAGCTGCCGAGCCGACGCGGAGTTGCTCACGGGTGAGGGCGAGGCGCCGAAAGGTGAGCCCGACTCCGACCCCAAGCCCGAAAAAAAACCAGACGCTGGCAAGAGCGATCCGAAAAGTGATTCGCCGAAGGGCGATTCATCGAAGGGCGATTCACCGAAGGGCGATTCACCAAAATCGGATGCCCCGAAAACGGATGCTCCGAAAGGCGATGGGGCGAAGCCCGAGGGGTCACCGAAGGGCCCTTCGGCTCCGGCGACCTCACCAATCGACGCAAAACAGCGGCCAATTCAGGGTGAGAAGAGCCCCGCCGACAAACCCGGGGCGAAGCCGCCCAGCGACAAGAGGGTTCCCTGAGTCTCGGTGGGTCAGCTAATCCGCGCCCCTACGCAGGTGAACAGCTAGGCAAGAGACCGTGCCTCGATTAGGAATAGCCGCCCTCCCCACCTTGACATGATTGAGGTTGGCGGGTAGACATGCCGCCCCTTAACGACCGGGCAGAGCGAGATTTCACCATCATGAACGCCCTAGAGAAGAGCGCTCCCGCGAGCGCATCGAAGTCCCCCGTCCAGAAGTCCTTCTGCGCGAAGCCTGCCGAAGCGCTCCCGCAGCGTAAATGGTGGGTCGTCGACGCGACCGATCAGCCACTCGGACGCCTTGCGAGCAAGGTCGCCACCGTGCTGCGCGGGAAGAACAAGCCGACCTTCACGCCGCACGTCGACACGGGCGATTTCGTCATCGTGATCAACGCTCAGAAGGTGAAGCTCACGGGCCGCAAGCTCGAGCAGAAGATGTACGTCCGCCACAGCGGCGAGCCCGGTGGCTTCCGCGAAGAGGCCTACGGCAAGCTTCTCGTTCGCGCCCCCGAGCTCCCGGTCACCAAGGCCGTCAAGGGCATGCTTCCCAAAAACACCCTCGGTCGTGAGCTGCTCACCAAGCTCAAGGTGTACCCTGGCGCCGATCATCCCCACGCCGCCCAGAAGCCTGAGCCGCTCGCCTGATTGAGTGCCCGAGCTGATCGCTCGAAGATTTCGAAGTGTTTAGGAAACGAAGAAGACCATGACTGACACGCGCATCTACGCAACGGGCAAGCGAAAGACCGCTGTGGCCCGCATTTGGCTCAAGCCCGGCACCGGCAAGATCGTCGTCAACCAGCGCTCGGCCGACGAGTACTTCGAGCGAGAGACTTCGCGCATGATCATGCGCCAGCCGCTCGAGCTCATCGAAGCTCTCGATGCGTACGACGTGACCGCGACGGTCGCTGGCGGCGGGCACTCCGCTCAGGCTGAGGCGATGCGCCATGGCATTGCGCGCGCTCTCGTGGCGGCTGACGGCGAGCGTCGCTCGTCGCTGAAGCGCGCGGGCTTCCTCACCCGCGATGCGCGGAAGAAGGAGCGCAAGAAGTACGGTCAGCCTGGCGCACGCAAGCGCTTCCAGTATTCCAAGCGCTGAGCGCTTCCGGCGCCGGAGCTCCGAGCGCTGGTCGAAGATTGGGCGAAGTCTCCGTCGTTTGGCGGAGATTCGCTTTTGCTCGAACGAAGTCTGGAGTGCAGGGCGTCACGCGAACCGCGGAGACTTTTCGGCGATTCCCTCTTGGGAGATCCCCTCCTTCCAAGATCCCCATCTCCGCAATCCCTCTTCGGCGCTCCCCTCTTCGGCGCTCCCCTTCTCGGCGCTCCCCTTCTCGGCGCTCCCCTCTTCGGCGCTCCTCTTCTCGGCGACGAGGCCTTCGGGCTTCATCGCCGAGCTTTTTTTTGTTCGCGGTCCCGAACCGGCGCGCGCTCTCGGCAGCTCCCGTCGTCGCGAGCCGAGCGTCGAGGCACCCAAGTCGGTCGGGTGGTCCTGAAAGGCGTCTCGGGGGGCCGTAGACGCTCGCGGCTACTTGCCGAGGTCGGCGCCCATCAGGTCTTCACCCTCGTCGTCAGTCGACGGTTTGGAGGCTGGATGCGAAGATCCCTTGTCGCCCTTCTTCGGGCCCTTGGGGCCCTTGTCTCCGTCAGTCTTCTCGTCGGGATCGCTCGGGTCGGCGGAGCCGTGCGGCGCGTCTTTCGAGTTGTCGCTCTCGTCTTTGGGCGAGGTCTTCGATTCGCTCGCTGCTACGGGCGGAGGCGGCTCTGGCATTGGCAACGCATCGAGCCTTGCGTCGAGCTCTGCTTTGCGCGCAGCGAAACCGTCTCGCTCTTCGGCCGGCATCGCCCGCGTGCCGTTCATACGGAGCGTCTCCGAGTCGAAGAATTTCCCGTCTTTCTTCGCCCAGAAGTGCAAATGGGGACCCGTCGAGCGACCCGTCGTCCCGACGTAGCCGATGAGCTGCTTGGTACCGACGAGACTGCCGAGCTTGAGCCCGGTCGCGAACTTCGACATGTGGCAGTAGCCGGTCTGAATCCCACCGGGATGATCGATCTGCGCCATGTTCCCGCACGGACCGGCGGGGCCGAAGTTGGTGATTTTGCCTTTGAACGCAGCGTAAATGGGCGTTCCCGACGGCGCTCCGAAATCGGTTCCGGTGTGCGGGACGATCTTGTGGAGGATCGGGTGCATGCGCTTCAAGTTGAAGTGCGAAGTGATCGGTGCGCCCGGCACCGGGATGCCCCAGCCCGATCCGTCGGGTTGGCGGCCCTTTTCGTCGAAGTAGCCGCGCACGCGCGAACCGTCGAAAGCATAGGCGCGAACCGCCGGCGCGGCGGGATCGGCAGGGTGGTACTCGATGGCGACGATCTGCTTGTACTTCGCGAACTCACCGAGTGCCGTGGTCTCCACTGCGATGACGCGAAGCGTGCCACCTTCTTCGAGACCCTCGCTCGACATGCGACCGGCGAAAGCCTCGTCGATGACCTTCGTGAGCCCTTCTTCGAGGCTCGACTCGTCGATCGACTTCGCGAGGTTCTTGCCGATGTACACCGAGCCAGTAACTTCGGTGTCGGCGACTTTGAGGTCGAGCTGACTCGCCGTGAGGATCCCGTTCTGATCCCGCGCTTGGAAAATCTCTTGCGCACCGACGATGTACTCGAAGGCCTTCACCTGCTTCGTTTCGCGGTCGATCGCGACGACGAACTTGTCGTTCTTGTTCGACTTGTCGAACTTGCGAATGGCCTCGAACGCCTTGAGGATTCGATAAACCTGATCTTTGCTGACGCCCTTGTTGGTGAGAGCTTGAACGAAGCTGCGCCGTTCCATGCCGTCGGAAACGATCTTCACGCTCGGATCTTTTTCGAGGTCCGAGATACGCCACGGTGCCGGCAGTCGAATGCGAACAGGCTTTTTCGACGGCGCGGGCGCGGGTGCGGTCGACGCCGAGTGAGCGCCGCTCGAGCCCGGTGCAGCCGATCCTGCGGGCGCTCGATCGTCTTTGGGCGGGGCCGCCTGAATCAGCAGCGCGATGATCGTGGTGATCGTCGCGAGGCCGAACAGACCGCCGAAGATCGCCGTCATTCGAGGCGAGAGCGCGAGCGACGGAGCCGAGCGAAGCTCGTCGTGAGGGGCCGACGACCGTGGTGCTGGTCGACGCGGAGCGAGTGACGGAAGCCCGTTGGTGGGCTCGGGCAAGAGCTCTTCCGGCATGCGCAGCGGCACGCGTGGGGCGGCTGGACCGACCGCCATGCTCGGGACGGCAGTCGGGGGACGCGACGAGCGAGGATCGGTGGTCGCCCTCTTGCGGAGGGGTGTGGGTGTGGCGTCGAGGATCCGAGCGCTGCGACGTCCGATCGGGTCTGAGCCGAGAGCCGCTGCGACGTCGTCGGTCGGGACCCAGTCGTGGTCGTCGACGTCGGCTGCTCCGATGCGCCGCGAAGGCAGGCCGCTCGTAGGGCTCGCCGACCGCACCGAGACGGGACGCGCCGAAGGCGTCATGCTCGAAGGAGCCTCGAGCTCGTCGCTGCTCGAGATGCGATCGAGGACGCGGCGACGTGCGCTCGAGGTGGGGTCGGTGTCACGCGGGAGGGCCGTGAGCCGTCGCACACCGTTGGGCCGACCCGCGATCGTTCGTGCCGCAGGTGGTGTGGGCACGCTTGCGGAAAGCGCCTCGCTCGAACCGCCCGAGGAAGCGGAGTCGCGACGCACGCTTGCCGGTGGGTTGCTCGGGCGAAGCGCTCGACCCGCTACTTCGCCGCGGCTTTCGGCCGTGCGTGGCTTGGGTGATGCGTCTTCGGCCACGCCCGGCTCTACCAGCGGCGGCGGGTCGGGGCAACCGCGGAAAGGCAGAGGCGAGGTGCACATCCGACGAGTGCCGAACGCGCGCCGAGCCTACGAGCGCGCGCGGATTCGACGTCTCGTGGGGTATAAGGGAGAGCGATGGAGGAGCGTCTCAAACAGCTGCTGGTGCTCGGTCGAGAGCACTACGAGCGGCGCGAGTTCGAGCGCGCCGAGCGGCTGCTCTCGCAGGTGTTGGCTGGCGGCGCCGACTTCGCAGACGTTCGCAACATGATGGGCGTCATCGCGCACGAGCGCGGTGACTTCGTCGCGGCGACCGAGCACTTCGAGCGGGCAGTCGAGCTGAACCCTGCGTACACCGAAGCGCTGCTCAACTTGGTGATCGGTTACAACGACATCGGCCAGTACGAGCGCGCCCGGCAGGCGTTCGCGCGCGTGCGCACCGTCGAGCCTGCCAGCGGAGAACGTGCTCTCGACGACTTCGCGCTCGGCAAAATCGCGAACATGCACTCGGACCTCGCCACCGCGTACGCCGACGCCGGCTCGCTTCCAGACGCCCTCCGAGAGCTGGTCCGCGCGGTCTCGTTGCGCCCCGGCTTCGCCGATCTCCGGGTGAAGCTCGCGGGCGTCCACAAGGAAATGGGCCAGCTCGGAGACGCTCGTCGCGAGCTCGAATCGGCCTGTGCGTCGCATCCTTCTTACACGCAGGCGCAGGTCCAGCTCGGCATCGTGCTCCTCGAGCTCGGCGAGAACGGCGCCGCTGCCGAGTCCTTCCGCGCTCTGCTCTTGCGAGAGCCGAATCACAGGACGGCGAAGGTCTACCTTCGCCTCGCCGAGCAGCGGGACGAGCCCGCACGCGCGAGCCAAGTACCTCGACCGTTTCCAATCGACGACGATCCGACCCACATGCCGTGACGGGGCCCGAGGGCACGCCGACCCTTGCTGGCCGAGAGCGCGGTCGCTACGTTGGCGTGATGCGTGTCCGAGCTCGATACGCCACCGGTCTCGTCGTCGCAGCAACGCTCGGCCTCGCGTTCCCCGAAGACGCTCGCGCCGACGACAACACGGTCCTCCACGTCTTCGAAGGGATCGGCGTCGCCGGAGCCATCGTCGGAGATGTAGTCTTCACGAGTTACGACATTGCAACTGCATCGAAGGGGCAACAACCCGAGAAGGGTTGGATGGTCGGACAGACCGCGCTCGCAGGTCCACAGACCGTCGTCTCGTACATCGTCATCGCCGTCGACGCTGAGAACCCCGACTTCGAGACGCGGGCGCCGCTGGCCATTCCCCTCGCGATCGCCGGCTCCTCTTTGGCGACCCACTCGATTTGGTCGGTCGCGACCGACAGATTCCCGCCAGGCCCACGCCTCGGCGCCTCGTGGCTCATCGGGCTCGACCTCACGTTCACGACCCTTTCGCTGTCCGAGGCCTTCAGCGGAAAGCTCATGCCGAAGGGGCTCGGCATCGTCGAGGCGCTGGTCATGGCACCCGAAGCCGTGCTGGGCGCGGTCGAAGCGGTCCGTGATCCGGCTGCTCGGGGCGGATGGATCGGGATCGCCGGTTGGTCGGGGGTCCTCGCCACCCACGGTGTGATCTCGCTGCTGGCTGGTATCGCCAACCCACAGCCTCTGCCGAAGGCTCAGCCCCGAAACCCGCATCCGCCTCCGCCCGAGAAAGAGGAACCCGAGCCCATGCGGAGGAGTCCCGGAACGACCGCACCTTCGACCGATCCGAACGGCGAACCCGGAGAGGGGCAAGGGCCGTCTGAGCCGACGTTTTCAGAGCCGCCGAGTGAAGGCGCGCCCCCGCCGAGGCCACAAGCGCGGAGGCCCATCGTCGTTCCCGCGACACTGACCGACGGGTACCGGGTCGTTCCTGGAGCGCTCGTGGTCGGCGTGTTCTGATAGATCTCGATTTGATGCGGCGAGCACTTCGATTCGGTCTTCCACTCGCCGCTCTTTGCGGCATCTTGCTTCCGGCGCACGAGGCCCACGCGAGCGTTGACGTGCCTGTCATCATCGTCGCCGTGACGCTGGTGGGCGCGGCGTTCGGCGCTGACGTCGCCTTCACCGCCTACGACGTCGGCAAGGCTCGCAAGAACATCGAGCCCGACACGAAGTGGATGACGGCGCAGACGATCGTGACCGCCCCACAAGCGGTGCTCGGCCACGTCCCCATGGTGTTCGCGTCGGTCGAGAGACACGACGACGAAGTCGCGGGGCTCTTCTTGCCACTCTCCATCTGGGGAAACGAGCTGGCGACGTACGGCGCGTGGTCTCTCGCGTCGACCGAGGTGAAGCCGGGCCCGCGCTACAGCGTCTCGTGGCTCGTCGGCGCCGATCTCCCACTGACGACGGCGGCCTTTTCGAGCTTCTTCAGCGAAGAGCATTACGCGAGGCCTTGGTTGTCGATCTCCGAGATCGCGCTCTGCAGCCCGCAGGTCGCGCTCGGTGTCTACCAAGGCATCCACGATCCGGCGAATCGTTCTGGCTGGATCGGCATCGCAGCTTGGTCGGGGACGCTGGCTGTCCATGGCGCCGTGTCGCTCGTTCTTTCGCTTACGCACAAGCCTGTCGAAGAGCCGGTCGAGCCGCCGATGCCACCACCGCGTCCCCCGCCCCAACCACCGCCCTACTATTTCAACGATCCCGTGAAGACTCTGCCGAGCGAAGGGCCGCCGCCGCTCGATGCCCCTCCTGGTCCGAATCAGCGCGATCCTTCGACGCCCTCCGATCTCCGCGTGCCGCCGCCTGCGGGTCATGCGCCGAAGCTTCACGCCGACATCGCGCCGACGCCGATCACCGATGGCTTTCGGGTCGTTCCAGGGATCACGGTGTTTGGCACGTTCTGACGACTCGTCGCGGCTCACCGGTCGGCATCGAGGTGTCGATCGAGCTGTTCGCGCCCTCGGCAACTCGCTCTTTCATCCGCGCGCCGAGGCGCTATAGCGAGGAGCTCGTATGACTCCGGAGACCGACCCCAAGCCCGTCGAACCGTCGCCGCCTCGCCTCGAAAAATCCGAGTCGTCTCGCGATGCGACTGCCGACAGCTCGCAGGGGCCGAAGGGGTACGCGAACGAGGTCGAGCAAAAGCTGAAGCTCTTGCCCGCTTCGCCCGGCTGCTACCTCTTTCTCGACAAGACCGGGGCGGTCCTCTACGTCGGCAAAGCGAAGAGTCTGCGCTCACGCGTGCGCAGCTACTTTCAAGAGGGTGGGAGCGACGAGCGCTACTTCATCCCGATTCTGAGGCGAGTCGTTCGCAACCTCGATACCGTGGTCACGGCCACGGAGAAAGAGGCTGCGGTCCTCGAGAACGAGCTCATCAAGAAGCACAAGCCGCGCTTCAACGTGAAGCTGCGCGACGACAAAGACTTTCTGTGTCTTCGTCTCGACCTCGAGAAAGCCTGGCCCAGGCTCGAGACGGTTCGGCGGCCGTCGCCCGACGGCGCTCGCTACTACGGACCGTACCACTCGGCGACGAGCGCGCGCAGAACGTTGCACCTCGTCAACAAGCACTTTCATCTGCGCACGTGCTCCGATGCCGATTTCGCTTCGCGAAAAAGGCCCTGTCTTCAGCATCAAATCAAGCGCTGCCCAGGCCCTTGCGTCATCGACGTGCATCGCGAGGAGTACCTCGTGCAAGCGCGCGCGGTCGGGCTCTTTCTCGAGGGGCGGCACGACGAGCTGACGAAGATTCTCAGCGAGCGCATGCGCGATGCGGCCCACGCGCTGGAGTTCGAGAGCGCGGCGATTTATCGGGATCAGGTGAGCGCGGTCGAGAGCATTCGCGAGAGACAGCGAGTCGTCAGCGTGAGCGACGTCGACCAGGACGTCGTCGGTCTCTACCGCGAAGGCAGCGTCGTCGAGATCGAGGTCCTCTTCGTGCGGAGCGGACGGGTCTCCGACACCGTGAGCTACTCGCTCCGAAGGGTCGAGCTCCCCGACGAGGAGGTGCTCGCAGGGTTTCTGTCGGAGTACTACGCGGGCGAACGCGAGAGCGGGCCCGTGCCGAGCGAGGTCTTGCTGCCTGTCTTGCCCGATGGCGCCGACGGGTTCGCCGAGCTCTTGAGCGAGCGACGCGGTCGCAAGGTCGCGCTCCTCGTGCCGCAGCGTGGCCCACGCAAGAAGCTCCTCGAGATGGCTTACGAGAATGCCAAGCACTCTTTCCATTCGAAACGGCGCGCCGCCGACGACCTCGAAGCTCGACTCGCCGAGCTCCAAGAGCGCCTTCGTCTCCCGGTGCTTCCGCGTCGCATCGAGTGTTGCGACATCTCCCATTTGGGAGGCGACGACACGGTCGGATCGATCGTGGCCCTCGAGAACGGCGAGCTCGACAAGAAGCGATACCGCAGCTTCCACGTGAAGGGAGCCACCGGAGGCGACGACTACGCGGCGATGTACGAGGTCCTCGCGAGACGATTTCGCCGCGCGGTCGAGGCGACGGCGCTCGCGGCGCGCGAGGCAGCCCTCGAGGTCACCGAGACCTTCGAGGCACCACCCGAAATCCTCGACGGGGAGGCGGAGGATTCGACGGGTGCGCTCGACCCGGCCCCCGTGCGATCCGACGGGGACTCGGGTTCAGGGCCGATCGCGCGATCGGCGAGCACCGAGGCGAACAGTGACGAGGTCCTGGCGGCGCTCGACGACGCCGACGCACCCGACGAGCCGGCGTTCCGCGGGTCGGATTGGGATTTGCCTGACCTCTTCGTCGTCGACGGCGGCCGTGGCCAACTGAACGTCGCGCTTGCTGCGGCTCGCGATCTCGGAATCCACGATCTCGCGATCGTGGGTCTGGCGAAAGAGCGCGAGACCGTGACCGGAGACAAAATGGTCGATCGCGTCTATCTGCCCGGTCAGAAGAACGGCATCCCGCTCAGAACCGCCAGCTCGTCGCTCTTCTTTCTCGCGAGGGCACGGGACGAAGCGCATCGCTTCGCGAACCACCTTCGAAAGCGCCTCGGCCAGAAGACACGTCTTCGCTCCGAGCTCGACGAGATTCCGGGCATCGGGCCGAAGACCAAGGCCGCGCTCCTGAAGACGCTCGGCTCGCTGTCGGCGATTCGTGGCGCGACCGATGAAGAAATCTTGGCGGTGTCGGGCGTCACGAAGCGTCATCTGGCAGCGCTCCGAAACGCAGGCTTTTAGTCGCGTCGGTGTTCTTTCAGTAACCAAGAATCAGAAGTATATCATCTCGAAATACGCGAGAGCTTGACCGAGCGCGGTGCGCTTTCCAAGATGGGCGGTGATGGGTCTTTTCTCGCGCAGTGATGCCAAGCGATTCGCCGCGATTCTCGCGGTCGTCGTGGCTTCTGGCGTCGGGATCACGCTCGTTCTTTTGCCGCCTCCGCCGAAGCCGGCCGCCGAAATCCCCACGCCGACCCTCCGCGTGGCTGGGCAACCGTTGTCGAAAGACGGCGATGCGATCGGCAACGCTCTCGACCTCGTCCGTCGCTACGCGCTCGGTGAAGCGAAGCTCAGGCTGCCGAACGGGAAAGAGATCAAACTCACGCGCTCGGACTTCGGCATCGAGATCGACCGAATGCGCCTCGCCGAGTTCATCAAGGCGGCGCAGACGAAAGGAAGCGCCATTCAACGTGCGCACGCGGCGAGCGCCGATCCATCGACGCCACTCGACGTCCCCATTCCGATCCAAATCGACACCGAGCGCGCAGTCGCGAGACTCGTCGATTTGAAGGCAGACGTCGACACGCTTCCGGTCGAGGCCGTGATCGATCTCGATGCTCGCAAAGTGAAGCCGGAGGTCATGGGCTACCAGCTCGACGTGTACGGAACACTTGCTCACATGGAGGCCGCCTTCCGAAAGGGGGAGACCACCGTCGAGGCGAGCGTGGAGCAGATACCTCCGAAAAGAACGGCATCTCAGCTCGACGGCGTGAAGTTCGATCGCGTGCTCGGCTACTTCGAGACGCACTACAACATCGGCAAGAAGTTCGAAGACCGAACCTTCAATCTACGACTCGCCGCCTCGCGGCTCGACGGCACGGTCGTGATGCCTGGTGAGCTCTTCGACTTCAATGCCGTGGTGGGCCCCCGCGACGAAGCGCACGGCTACCGCGTGGCGAAGGTCATCGCCGAAGGTGAGCTCGTCGACGGAATCGGCGGCGGCACCTGCCAAATCTCGGGGACGCTTCACGGCGCCGTGTTCTTCGGCGGCCTCGACATCGTCGAGCGCTACCCGCATTCGCGCCCGAGCGGCTACATCAAGCTCGGTCTCGACGCGACGGTCGCCTATCCGAACATCACCTACCGCTTTCGCAACCCCTTCGACTTTCCGATCGTGCTCCACGAGAAGGTCGCCGGCGGCACCGTCCGCGCAGAGATCCTCGGGCCAGAACGCAAGCTCACGGTGAGCTACTTCAGACGAATCGACGAGATACTCCCATTCGAGGAGGTCGAACGCGAGACGCCCAAGCTCGCGAAAGGCGAGAAGCTGGTCGTACAGCGCGGGATCCCCGGCTTTCATGCGACGTCGTCGCGTGTCGTTCGCGATGGCGCGTACGCCGACCGAAATAAGTGGACCGAGAAGTACCCGCCGACCACGCAGATCGTCGATGTCGGCACCGGGCCCGACGACGTGAAGCCCGGAGTCGTGGCGGATCAGCATCCCGAATACACCGTCGACGAATACCTCGTGGTCACGCAGGGACCCAACGTCCACGCCGCAGGACAACCGAACGACGTGGGTGGCGGTACGACGGAGCAACGCTCGCCAGGTCGTACCGGTGAGGCAGGTTGGATGAAGAAGCTCGGTCTCGAGAAGACGCCAGTCGACTCGAAGGGCGTCTCCGACGACGACGCTGCCGACAAGGCGAAAGATCAAAAGGCCGACAAAGACTCGAAGCCCAAAGACAAGAAGAAGAAGAAAGACAAGAAGAGCGAGGGCTGAGCCCGAGAGGCAGTCGTCGACCCTCTCGCCATCCAGCCGAGCACATTCCGAGGCCTCGGGCTTGCCGCTCGATCTGGTGTCGCGCGACGAAACATGACAGCGTCTCGCCCATGAGCCCCCGCTCGACGGTCGCGCTCGCGGTGACGGGAAGCATCGCAGCCTACAAAGCGACACTCGTCGCTCGGTTGCTCTTGAAAGCGGGCGTTCGCGTCGTCCCCGTCATGACCCGCTCCGCGACCGAGTTTCTCGGCCCTCAGACGTTGAGCGGGATCACGGGCGAAGCCGTCCAGCTCGACATGTTCGACCCATCGTATGCTGGCGAGCGACACGTCGACTTGGCGGCACGGGCAGATGTCGTTGTGGTGGTTCCGGCGACGGCAGACCTGATCGCCCGCCTTGCCGCCGGACGCGCCGACGATCTCGTCAGCGCGCTGTGCTTGTGCGCGAAAGGGCCGATCGTCGTCGCGCCAGCGATGCATCCGAGAATGTGGAGCCACCCGGCCACCGTTCGAAACGTCGCCACGCTCGTCGGTGACCGACGAGTCGAGCTCGTGGGCCCGGTCTTCGGCGAGGTGGCTTCGGGGGAAGTGGGCGAAGGGCGCCTCGCCGAGCCCGAGGCGATCGCAAACGCGGTTCTCGCGAAGCTCCACCAGGCGCAAAGCTCGCCGCGTTCGGCATCGACTCCCCTCGCGTCGAAAGATCTGACAGGTCTGCGGATCGTCGTCACCGCGGGCCCAACCGTGGAAGACATCGATCCGGTCCGTTTCGTTTCCAACCGTTCGACGGGCAAGATGGGCTTCGCCATCGCCGAAGCCGCGGCGAATCGAGGCGCAACGGTCCGGCTCGTCGCGGGGCCCGTTTCGCTCGCCACGCCGAGCTCGGTCGAGCGGACCGACGTGCGGGGAGCGCTCTCGATGCGCGACGCCCTGTGGGAGCACCTCGGTTCGGATTTGTCGAACGCCGACGTGCTCGTCATGACGGCAGCCGTGGGTGACTATCGGCCCGAGCACCTCGCCGACGCGAAGCTCAAACGAGACGACAAGCCTATGACTTTGTCGATGGTCCCGAACCCAGATCTCCTGGCCGAGGTGGGCGCTGCTCGAAGTGGCGTCCGTCCGGTGTTGATCGGATTCGCGGTCGAGACCGACACCGACGCACAAATCGTCGAGCTCGCGCGCAGAAAGCTCGAGAACAAACGAGTCGATCTCATCGTCGCGAACCACGCCCAAGACTCGTTCGGACGCGACGACAATCGGGCGACACTCGTCGAGCGCGATCGCGCGACCTCGCTCGGCGTTCTCCCGAAGCAAGAGCTCGCCGATCGGTTGCTCGATCGCGTGCTCGAGCTCGCTCATCGAGCGGAAGGCTGACGCGTGGTCCGCGAGACACCGACCGACGACGCGCCCGACGACGAGGAGGTCGAGAGCGACGCGTCACGCCCTGGCGTCGGCGTCGATTCGGAGACCGAGGCCGACGACGTCGTCGAGTTCGGAACGAGCGCTGACGCCGGCCCACCCGCGGAACCGGCTGGAAACAAGCCCTGGATCGTCGCCACCGTCGTCACGGGCCTCGTCCAAGCCACGTTCGCGTTCAGTCTCCAAGGCGAGCGAAAGCTGACCGACATTCCCTTCATCGCGCTCGGAAGCGCGTATCTGGCGACGTCTGCGTACGCACTGCACCGGCTGAAGACGCGGCGAGAAATCTCTTTGATTCGCCCGCGCTCGGGCGATGTGTCGATTGGGGCGGTCGTCGCCGTGCTCCTTTACGGCCTCGTCTACGCGACGCACGTCGTGTTCACTGCCAAAGGGCCGAGGGCCGGCTGGGTCTTCAGCGTCTACATGCTGCTCGGTGATCCGTTTTCGGATCGCCATCACTTCGTGGCGTTGGGCCTCGCGCTCATTGGCGTGCTCGAAGAGCTGACGTGGCGCGGTCTCGTCTTGCCGTTGATCGAGGAGCGCTCAGGGACGCTGCGGGCGTCGGTCACGACCTCGATTCTTTACGCGGCCGCGCACATGCCGACCATGTTCCTCTTGTCGAACCCCATGGCCGGTCCCAATCCGATGCTGGTGCTCGCTGCGCTCGGCTGCGGGCTCGTCTTCTCTTATCTCCGATTCCGTACCGAGCGGCTGGCGCCGGTGCTCCTCGCGCACGGCCTCTTCACCTGGGCCATCGTCGAGTTTCCGATCTGGCGTCCGTGACGCTCAAGAAAGGGTCGCGATCCGTTCGACGCCCGTGTAGACGTTCATCTTCTCGCCGCGGAGAAAGCCGACGACGGTGAGGCCAGCGCGCTCGGCGAAGCGGATCGCCAACGAAGTCGGAGCGCTGAGGCCGATGACGATCGGAAGGCGCGCAACCGCCGCCTTCTGAGCTATTTCGAAGCTGATGCGTCCGCTGACGAGCAGGATGAGACCGGCGGGATCGAGCCCTTCGGTGACGAGGTACCCGACAACCTTGTCGACGGCGTTGTGACGGCCGACATCTTCACGCAAGACGAGGAGCCTGCCCTCCTGGTCGAAGAGACCCGCTGCGTGGACGCCCCCCGAAGCGGTGAACCCGGTCTGCGCCGCACGGAGACGATCGGGAAGCGCGTAGATCACGCTCACCTCGACCGATCGAACGGCGTCGAGCGGCGCACAGTCGACGAGGGTGCTCTCGATGGTCGCCTTGCCGCACAGTCCGCAGCTCGAAGACGCATACGTGTTGCGTCTGAGTCGGCTCGGTGGAACCGAGACTCCATCGGCGAGCACGACCCGTAAAATGTTCTCCTCGGCCTCCGGATCTTTGACGCTCGAGCAGTGACGCATCGACGCGACTTCTCGACCCGACTTGATGATTCCTTCGGTGAGGAGAAACCCCGTGGCCAGCTCGTGGTCGTGCCCGGGCGTTCGCATCAGCACCGCGATCGATGCACCCTGGACCTGGATCTCGAGGGGCTCCTCGTGTGCGACCACGTCGTCTTCCAGCGTTCGCTCGTTGCCGCGGACGGCCCACGTCGGCCACTCGATGGATCCCGTTTCACGCGCACGTTCTACGGATTCGAAGCGCGCCTTCTCGCTTTTCTCGATCGGCGACTTCGTCGTCGGTAGGTCGCCCATGCACCTAGAGTAGCTCACTCGGCGTCGGCCCCCCGCGGCCGACCTGTAGGAGTGATTCGTTCAAGTCCGAAAGGTTCACTCGCCCGAGCACTGCTGCTTGACACCGAGAGGTCGCTCCGATGTTCTCCAGATCGAGGGCCCGGCCCTCGCAGTTCCCATGACCGAGCGTTGGCCCGTGACCATTCAGGCAGTCGGTCCGGTGGCCGTGGCCACTCGGATTTGGCGGCATCGCGGCTCGCTCCACGTCACGACGCTGGCGAAAGCGACTTTCGGCTTCGTTCCAGACGGCCCCATGCGTCTCGAAGAGCCGATGGGGATCAACATTGCCGAGGTGCCCGGAGGACCGGCACGAACCACCAGTGCTTGGGCGCCGTCCGATCTCGTTCCGCTGCTGCCGCGCGCCGACGTCACTTTCGTGGGTCACGCCTACGCCCCTGCGCGCACCGGTGCACGGACGGTCCGAGCTCGCCTCGCGCTATCGCGGCCGCGGACTCCGGGCGCCGGCCCTCAAGACGGCCCGCTCCTTCTCGACAAATCACTCGATGTCGTCGGGACGCGAACTGCGACGGCGGCCTGGCCCAATCCGCCTGCTGCTCTCTTCACGCGGATGCCGCTCGTTTACGAGCGGGCGTTCGGCGGCAACGGACACCACTCGAACCCCATCGGAACCGGCGCGGAGACCGATCAGCGCGGTCGGGTTCACCTCCCCAACATCGTTCATCCCCCGCATACGGCCGTGCCGGTCGAGCCCGCCGGCTTCGCTCCGGTTCCCATGTCGTGGCCGCTTCGGACGCGCCTCCTTCCTGGGCTCGGAGACATCCTTCGTTCGCCCGTGGCTTCGCTCCCCGACGGCGTAGACCTGGGCCATTTTCATGCGGCGCCGTTCGATCAGCGCATCGAGTTCTTGCGCGGCGACGAGTGGATCATCCTCGACAAGCTCAATCCGAAGATCGCCCGCCTCGCGACGCGCCTTCCAGACGCCACCGGAGTCGCCCGCGTCTACACGCGCGACGGTGAGCAGCACACCCTGGTCATGCGCGCCGACAGCCTCTGGATCGACGGGGACGGAGAGCGATGCTGCGTCGTATGGCGCGGCAGCTTCCCCGTCCCCAGCGACGCGACGCTGCCGCTCCTCTCCATCTCGGCGGGCATCGAGCTTCCTGGTGTCGCGACGCATTGGCCGTTCGTCGATTGGCCTCGCAGCCAGGTCATCGAGATCGAGCGTCGACCCGCGGCGACCAACCCCGTGGCAGACACCGTGAGCCTCGCCACGCGCCGAACCGAGCGAGGCCCTGCGCTCGGCAGCACCGCCATCTTGACGCCAGAGTTGGCCGACGATCTTCCGCCTCCGACGATGGTGCTCTCTTCGTCGTTCGTTCGAGGTGGAACGCTCGTGATCGACACCGAGTTGGCCGAGCCCGCTCGGTCGCCGTTCTTGGCCACATTGCTCATCGGCGTCGACGGCAAAGGCGATGAAGCGCGCGCGTCGAGCAGCGCGGTGCGCGGCCGATCCGGTCTCGCCGAGGAAGACACGGTCGACGCTGATTCGTCGAGCGCAGGCCCTCAGGACGGCGGCTCCTCGGCCGTCAGCTCCTCGGCGGTCAGCTTGCTGGAGGTCACGTCGCCGCGGGCCAGCTCGCCCTCTGCGACCCTCCTCAAATCGTCTACGGAGGGGCCACCTTCGTCGAGCGTCGCGCTTGGCGATGACGACATCGAAGTCGATTCGATGCGCTCCGAACGAGCTCCAGCTCACGCGCCGGTCCCCCGCCCGGTGCGGAGCGATCCTACGCGCGATTCAGGCGTCGTTCCGCTCTCTGCCTGGCGAGACGACGACGACGACGATGACGACGATGCCGAGACCCATGCGCGCCCCGCCCCCGAGATGGGCCCTCCATCGCACCGAAACGTCGATTTGAGCCTGCCTGATGCCGTGAGAGGAGATGCGCTGCGTCAGGCGATTCCCGTGCGTACTCACACGCCCCCTCCTGATTCGGTCGAGCGGCCCACGTCGAGCTCGCCCAAAACGACTCGACGAAAAGGGAACGCGGAGAGCTGAGCCCCGTGTTGCTCTTGGCTCACGTCGTGGGCTCACGTCGCGAGCAGGGCGACTCCGGCGATCGTGATCGCAGCGCCAATCACACCGCGAAGCCCGACGCGCTCCGCCCCGGTGAAGTGCGCGATGGGGAGGGCGAAGACGGGGCTCGTCGCAAGGAGGGTCGTGGCGACCCCCGCAGAGGGCAAACAAGCCAAGGCTGTTTGCGCAAGCCAGATACCACAGTAACTTCCAATGAATCCGGCGCCGGCGATGCGCAGCCACGCCCGTCGGGTCGTGAGCTCACGCACGACCATGGTCGCGCGTCCGGTGAGCGTGCTCACCAAGACGAGCGCGCCACCGCCGATGAGCAGTCGACCCGCGCTCACGAACAGGGGGTCGAGGCCTTCGCGCATCGCGTGCTTCGAAAGGAGGCTCCCAGCAGCTTGGCCGAGACCAGCGACGAGCCCGAAGAGCATCCCGGGCACGACCCGGACCCCCTTCGAGGGAGACGCCTCGTCGCTCGCGAGCGCCGGCTCGGACCTCGAGGGCTTGGGGCCCCCCGAAGCGCTCACGGTGATCGCGATTCCAGCCAATGTGACGCCGATCCCCGACGCGCTCCGCGCACCGAGCGGCTCGTTCATGAAGACCGCCGCGCCGATGGCGGCGAAGACCGGCGCGCTCGACAAGAGCAAGATGGCCCTCGGCACACCCAGCCGAACGATGGCATGGAAGTAGGCCGTGTCTCCGATGGTGAGCCCGACGATGGCGCTCGCCGCGAGCCAAGCGAGCGCAGCGCTTCCAGCGGAGACGTGTGGGCCGTTCAACACGCAATACGTGAGCCCCAGCAAGCCGCCCGCGGAGAGGCACTTGCCGAGGTTCATCGTGAACGGAGAGACGTCGCGCCCGATGCGCGAGAACAGCGTCGAGCCGATGGCCCACATCGCGGCGGCCGAGAGCGCGGCGAGTGCGCCGATGGGCGTGCTCACCGTCGTCTTTCGCGTGGCATCGGAGCGGCTGGCACGAGGTCCGGCTCAGCCGGCGATACGGGCCATTTCCTCGTCGGACACGTCGAAGTCGCTGTAGACGTTCTGCACGTCGTCGTGATCGTCGAGCGCCTCGGCGAGGTTCAAACAAACCTCGGCATCACGACCGACGATGTCTTTCTTGGACTTGGGGATGTAGCCGACGTTGCTCGACTTCGTCACGATCTTCGCCTCTTCGAGAGCCTTGGAAACGCCTTCGAGTGCGCTGACATCGCAGAGGATCTGCCACTCTTCGCCCTGGTCGGAGTAGTCGTCGGCGCCGTTGCCCACGGCGATTTCCATGAGCTGATCTTCGGTGGCGAGGCCCTTTTCGAGCAGAACGATGCCCTTCTTGTCGAAGGCCCACATCGCGGCGCCGCTCGAGCCGAGCGCGCCGTTGTTCTTTTCGAACACTTTGCGGATTTCGGCGACCGTTCGGTTCTTGTTGTCGGTCATCGCTTCGATCATGAACAAGGTCCCGCTGGGGCCGGTTCCTTCGTAGATGATCTCTTCGTAGTTCACGCCTTCGAGCTCGCCGGTGCCCCGTTGGGTGGCGCGCTTGATCAGATCGGCGGGCATCTGCTGGCTCTTGGCGTCGGAGACCGCCTTTCGAAGCCGAGGATTACCGCTCGCATCGCCGCCGCCCATTCGCGCGGCGACCGTGATCTCCTTGATCAGCTTCGTGAAGAGCTTGCCTCGCTTTGCGTCGAGTGCGCCCTTCTTGTGCTTGATCGTGGCCCATTTGGAGTGGCCGCTCATGCCCTTCGCTCCTCGATCTCAGGCGTAGACGACCCACGCCCTCCATTGGGCTCTAGTCAGCTTGGCCACGCGAAGCAACCGACGAGCCTCCAAAGGTGCAACGAGGCGTGCTTAGATCGGCCGCCATGGCGAGTATCCCGAGCGGTAGCGGAACCCAGGTCGGGGTCTTCGAAGCGCCCGACGAGGCGCCCGACGAGGCGCCCGAGCTGTCGGTCATCGTCCCGTGCCTCAACGAAGAGCTGAACCTCCCGGAGCTCACCGCGCGCACGCTCCGGATCTTCGAGCGGGGTGGGTTTCGCGGTGAGCTCATCATCGTCGACGACGGTTCGATCGACCACACGCCCGATGTCGTTCGGGCGCTCATGGCGGCGCACCCGGGCGAGGTCGTCGGCGTCTTTCACCCGAAGAATCGAGGCATCGCCGCTGGATGGAAGTCGGGGACGCTCGCCGCTCGCGGCCGACTCGTAGCGACGATCGACGCCGACCTGCAATACCAGCCCGAAGACCTGCTCCGCCTCCGTCGCGCTCTTTACGAGCACTCGGTCGACGTGGCTCAAGGTTATCGGAGCCCGCTCGGTCGGAGGCGCGACGAACGCTACACCTTGAGCCGCGGGTTCAACTCGCTCCTGAACGGCGTCTTCTCGATGCACCTTCGAGACAACAAGAGCGGCTTCGTGATGTGCGGACGCGAAGTGCTCCTCGATTTGCTGTCGTATACGGGTAACTATTACTACTGGCAGTCATTCATCATGATCGCCGCTCACGCCAAGGGCTACTCGTACCGCGAGGTCGAGACCCTCTTTGAGCAGCGACGTGCCGGAGAGAGCTTTCTCGCGGGCTCGAACGCGCTGAAGGCGTCGGCTCGGTCGCTCGTCGATCTCGGCCGAGCCACGTGGGAGTACCGCATCCGGCGCGTCCCCTCGGACGCGGCGCTTCGTCGTCTGAAGGGCCAACCGGCGCCATCCCGCGAAGCGGCCCCGCGGACACGGAAGGCCGAAGCTCGTTTTCGAGCCTACATGGCCACGTTCAACCAGACGCACTTCATGCTCACGAGCGAGGTCGAGCATCAGGTCGAGAGTCTCGCCAAGACGCAGTGGCTCGGCCGCGCCGATCTCGAAGAGCTCGCCGACGAGAAGCTTCGCCGCCTGGTCAGGCATGCTTACCGCAACGTCCCGTTTTACCGAGCGAGCATGCAGGCGAAGAGCCTTCGACCCGAAGACATCCGCAGCCGCGCCGATCTCGACAAGCTGCCGCTCCTGACGAAGGCGAGCGTCACGCAGCACCGCTACTTCGACATCTTGAGCGAGAACCACGACAAGGACGAGGTCTTGCCGATCTCGACGAGCGGCGCGAACGGAGAGCCGTTCGTGGCTTTCGCCGATCGAGCCCAGCTCGAGCTTCGATGGGCGGCCAAGCTCCGGTCCGACGAGTGGACCGGGTACCGCTTCGGCGATCTCGTCGCTCGGTTGTGGGACCCGGCCCTCAGCGTCACGCCTCCTCACGAGCTACGAGACCGAGTCGAGGCGAGGCTCGCTCATCGGTTGCAGCTTCCGCTGTTCGAGCTTCGCGAGGCCGATCTGAAGGTCGTCGTCGAGACATTGACTCGCTCTCGGCCAGTCCTCCTCGAGGGGTACACCGAGGCGCTCGACCTCATCGCTCGCTACGTGCTCGCGAGCGGCGGCGCCCGTCCAGCCGTGGGCGCGGTCTCGACGTATGGTCAGACGCTGACCGACGCATCGCGAGAGCGGATCGAGGCGGCATTCGGTTGCCGCGTCTTCGACGAGTACGGCACCCGCGAGCTCGGTACGGTCGCCCACGAATGCGATGCGCACGCGGGCCACCACGTGGTCTCGGAGGGGTACATCGTCGAGGTTCTTCGAGACGGTCGCGCAGCGAGGCCAGGCGAGCTCGGCGAGATCGTGGTCACCGACCTCACGAACTACTGCATGCCGTTCTTGCGCTACCGCACCGGCGACTGGACCGTGGCGATCGATCCCGACGAGCCGTGCCGATGCGGTCGAGCGTCACCGCGCATCGGAAAAATCGACGGGCGCGCTCAGGCCATCATCGTAGGCCGTGGTGGTCGCTACGTTCCAAGCACCTTCTTCGCGCAGGCCCTGCGAGATCTCGACTATGCCATCCAGCATTTCCAAGTGGTTCAAGAGCGCGAAGGAGTGATTCGCTTCCGCATGAGCCGCGGCGGTCGATACTCCCCCGAGGTCCTCGCCGAGGTGCTCGAGAAATTTCGTCGACGTCTCGGTCGCGACCTCGAGATCGAGGTGGAGATCGTCGACGACTCGGTCCTGGCAGACGCCACCGGATTTCGAGCCGTCTCGTCGACGCTCGAGATCGATTTTCAGGAGGCGCGCCGAGATCCGCCAGCCGCCCGGCGCTTCGCCACTTTGCGTCCGCCCAAGGCGACGTGACGGCTGGCCTCCGCGTTCGGGCTCCTCCGATCTCCGTCATCGACGGTGAGGCTTCGGGGGGCTCTCGGCGCGAACTTGATGCTACTTCGCCGGCGGTGCACTAGGCTCGCGCGTCGTGTCCGACGTGGAAATGCCTACCGACGTGACGAGGCCCATGAAGGTCGAGGCTCGCGCAGAGCTCGCGCCCCTCTCTCGGAGATCGCATCCACGCGTCTCGATCGTCATCCCCGGGCTGAACGAGGCCGAGAGCCTCCCTGAGCTCGAGAAGGGGATTCGAGAGGCGCTCGCCGGCAAAGAGACCTACGAGCTCATCTTCGTCGACGACGGCTCGACCGACGACTCGTGGAAGGTCATGAACGATCTCCGCCGCCAGAACCCTTGTGTTCGGGCGGTCCGTCTGCGGAAAAACTTCGGCAAAGCCATGGGCCTTTCGGCGGGCTTCAGTCGGGTCCGCGGCGATGTCGTCATCATGATGGACGCCGATCTTCAAGACGATCCCGTAGAGCTGCCCAAGTTCATCGAGAAGATCGACGCGGGCTTCGACGTCGTCGTGGGCTGGAAGGTCAAGCGGCTCGACCCGGCCAACCGACTCGTCTTGACGCGCATCTTCAACGCCACCGTGCGCTGGGTGACGGGGGTCAAGCTCCACGACATGAACTGCGGCTTCAAGGCGTACCGCCGCGAGGTCATCCGAACGATCCCGGTCTACGGCGATCTGTTTCGCTTCATTCCGGCGCTCGCCGCGTGGGAGGGGTTCCGTGTCACCGAGATCCCGATCACGCATCACGCTCGCAAGCATGGCGAGTCGCGCTACGGGCTCGAACGCATTCTTCGGGGCTTCTTCGATCTTCTCAGCATCAGCTTTCTCACGAAGTACTCGCGGCGCCCGATGCATCTGTTCGGGCTCATCGGGCTTCTGATGGGCACGGCCGGATTTCTCATCGATGCCTACCTGACGGTGCTCTGGTTTCTAGGCCACAAGATCGGTGACCGGCCGCTCCTCTTGTTCGGTTCGATTCTCATCGTGCTGGGGATCCAGTTTTTCTCCATGGGATTCATCGTCGAGTTCATGACGTACCTGAACCAGAAGCGCCTCCGCGTGCGAGACCTCCCGGTTCGCGAAGAGATCGGACGCGCGAGGCGACACGCTCGAGCGACCGCGGTCGACGCGAGCTCTAGAGACTGATCGCGCGAGAGCGCTCGCCGCAGCTCAGAGGTGGCGGGCGCCAGTCTGGTTCTGGCGGCCGCCGACGCTAGAGCTCGCGAAGACCTCGATAAAGCGCTGATTCGTGCGCTTGGGCGTTGGCCCGAGAGCTGCGAAGGGCTCTCTCCGCCGCAAGGCCGTCGCCTGACGCGACGAAAAAAGGAGCTCCACGTGGCAACGCACGTCTCGGTCCGATTGGCATTCTCGGCTTGGCTCGCGCTCGGTCTCTTCGCCTGTGATTCGGAGGATCCCGACGACGGCTCTCCGAGGAGACGCGCTGACGACGCCGCGATCGTCTCGGGTAAGGCGGCACCGAAATACACCGAGGCCGTTCTCGTGAGCCTCTATCGCGGCGGCGTCCCCATGGCGTTGTGCTCGGGTGCGCTCGTAGCACCGAAGGTCGTGCTCACCGCCGGTCATTGCGTGTACGGCTGGGACGGCTGGTCGGTCGAGGCTCCTTACGCTGGAGCACAAAAGGCTGTCGGCGAAGACGGGGCTACGCTCGATTGGAAGGCGCAGTCCGAAACCGTAGACCCGACGATGCACGATCTCGGGCTCGTCTTCTTGAACACGCCGATCATGTTGAAGAGCTATCCGACCATCGCGCGAAAGCGTGTCCCGTTCGGCTCGAAGGTGGAGAACATCGGCCGAATCCACGATGGGACGCCGTCGTTCAGCAAGCTCTTCATCGGTCACCCCGTGACCGTCGAAGATGGGAAGAGCTACGGGTTTCCCTATGCGTACGCAGCGACCGACGTGATCGAAAGCGGTGACTCGGGCGGCCCTGTGGTGAGACCCGCGACCCACGAGATCGTCGCCGTCAACTCGGGCGGAGGAAACGGGCTCGAAGTGCTCGCCAGGACCGACCTCGGCGCCGACTGGATCGCCCACCAGATCGAGGCGCATGGCGGCGTCGCCCCCGACGCGGCGAGCCCCGTTACGGGCTGCGGCTCGCTCACGTTCAGCGGCCGTTGCGCAGGCGACAAGGTCGAATGGTGCGAAGCCGACGTGCCGAGAGAGAGCGATTGCGCGGCGAGTGGACGCTCGTGCAAGTACGACAAACCGCACAAGTATTACGACTGCCTATGAGTCGCGTTGGTTGGGAGTTGCTGCGATCGCCGTGAATTCTTCTCGAGCGATCGCAGCCGACCCGCCGGCTCAGACCTTCTTCGGAGGCGCCGAGACGGGGATGAAGGTGCCGGCCTGGACCCGCTCGACGCCCGGCTTCGGTAGCTCACCTGGCCACACGGTGATCTTCGCCTCGCCGACCATTTGACCGCGGGACTCGACCCACTCGTTGCGCTCGATGATCCACGCGGCGACGGCCTTTTGGACCTCTTCGCTGACCGGCCGCTGATCGTCGGGATCGACCATCTCGACCCTTCCGCTGTAGTGGTACTTGAGCTCCATCGAGCGGTTGGGGTCGGCGGTCTTCATCGCCTCGCGGTGGGCGACCCGCGCCGCTTCTTCTTCTTTCGCGCGGGCTTCGCGTGCCGCTTCGGCGACCTTCGCGGCGGCGGCCTCGATCTTCGCTTCAGCGGCCTTCTCGGCCTCATCGAGCGGGCGCATGGCGCTCTTGAGACGCGCGTTCTGCTCGGTCGTGAGACCCTCGAAGACGACGCCGAGCACATCGATCATGCTGGGGCGATCGCGGAGATAGGCGAGCGTGGCCTCCTCGTCGTCGAACTCGCGGACCATGGCTTCGCCCTTTTCGAGCTCTCTCAGCTTCAGCGTGATCTTGTTCGACATGCGCGAAATCATCGCCGCCCCGTCCGATGATCCAAAGACAATTCAGCGCTTGGCTTTGAGCAGCGCCTCGATGTCCTCGTCGTCGGCCTCACCCTCGGCTAGCTGCTCGTACAGAGCCCGCAGCCGCGGATGGGCCTCGTCGCTCGCGGCCTCGCGAAGACGCTCGCGGTCGTGTCCCTCGTTGGCCGACGAAAGTGCGATCGCCGCCCCGATACGGACGTCGCGAGGAACGGCGCTCCCGGTGACGCAGGCGAGCAGGGTTTCGGAGTCGAGGGCACCGACGCGGTAGGCGCCGGCCCTCGCGCGGCGAGCGAGTGTGCGACGCCATTCGGTCACTCTCGCCGAGCCGCGTTCGAGCCCCGAAGGAACGGGGACCTCGTCGCGTGCCTTCGCGACGCGTTCACGAAGCGCGTCGATGAAGCCGGAGAGGCGCTCGGGATCGATGCCGAGCCGGGTCCGCTCGATTCGCTCTTCGCTCGCGAGCTCGATGACGAAGCCTCTCCACGTGGTCGCGATCCCTACGATGTCGCGATAGGCGATGGACCGAGGGCCGAGCGAGCTCTTCAGGGTGAGCGATTTGGGCCCGAGAACCATCTCGCCGGGTGACGACAGCCAGGCCATCACGCCGTGCGTGACGCCCATCGAGGTGATCGCCAGCCCCGCGAGCCAGCCGCGTTCGGCGTCGGGGACGATGGGTAGATACGTGCTCGGCCGGGGGAGATGCTGAACGAAGCTCCACATCGACCGGAAAATCGAGACGCCGATGGCCGTACCGATCACCAGGGACAGAGCAATCAGCACTCCGCCGAATCGTGGCGATTTCGTGCCCAAGCGAATGTCGACTTCGTCGGTCGCGAACACTTTCATGACGCGCTTCGCGTCGGCCGGATCGAGCTCGAGAGTCAGCTTGTCGCCTTGCATGCTCATCAGGAACAGACCGCGTGAGAGCTCGATCGCGAGGCTCACCATGTTGCCTGTCTTGAACGAGAAAACGGAGCGGACGGCGTCGCGCGGGATCTCACGGATCTTGCCGGTCTCGTCTTCGAGCAGAACGTGATCGTCGGTCACTTCGATCAACCGGACGAGACAACGAGGACCGCGCTTGAGGAACGCCGACGCCAAGAACAATGGCACCAGCATCAGACGGGAGAAGTCGCCGAAGGCGCCGAGCAGCTCGCCGCCCGAGCTCCAAGAGCAATGGGCGAGATCCTCGTTGTCGTAGAGAACCGACGAGCCAAAAGACACCGTCAAAACGAGGCCAATCAGCACCGGGAGATAGCGAACGATAACCCAGAGCGCCGCGCGCTCGTGCTGGAGCGATCCCAGACGAGGGACCGGCTCGGAGGGATCGTCGTCGACGCTCGTCGCGGTCGCGGCGGGCGTTTCAACATCGGGGCCGAGCTCACCCATCGGTCGAGTGTAGCCCGCAACGAACCGAGGGGCTCGCGCTCGTGTGCGCCAGCCCCTCGTTGTCGGATGTCGTGGCAGGTGCCACCCAAAGCCGCCCTGTGGATGACTTTCAGATGCCCATGCGGAGCTTCTTGAATCCGAAGGCGGTCATCTTGAGGAGGAGCCATCCGTGGGCGAAGCGGCTGATTTTCGTGTCGCCGTAGGTGCGCGCGCGATAGCGAACCGGAAGATCGACGATCTTGAGATTCAGCCGAGCTGCCCCAAACAGCAAATCGAAGTCTCCGAACGGATCGAAGTCGCCAAAGAACGAGCGGTTCGCGGCGATGCGGTCGTAGGCCTCGCGCGTCAGCACCTTCGTGCCGCAAAGCGAGTCTTTGATCGGTTGCTCCAGCAGCCACGAGAGGGCTGCCGAGAAGAACTTGTTTCCGAGGAGGTTCAAGAACCGCATCGCTTGCCCTTCCATCGGATAGACGAGACGAACGCCGTTGATGAAGTCGCCCTTGCCGGTGACGAGCGCCCGGTAGAACTTGGGCAGGTCTTCGGGTGGGACGGTCAGATCGCTGTCGAGGATCATCAGGACCTCGTACTTCGACACGTCGAAGCCTTTGCGAACCGCATCGCCCTTGCCCTTGCCATCGCCTTGCAACACGAGTCGAAGCTCGAGCGGACCCTTGTACTCGCGGATGATCTGCTCGATCTCCTCGACGGTTCCGTCGCTCGAGTTTCCGTCGACGAAGATGAGCTCGGTCGCGGCGCCCATGAGCGGCGTGCGCGCGACGGCTTCGCGGATGTTGCCCTTCTCGTTGCGGCACGGACAGATGACGCTGACGCGCGGAGCAGGCTCGGCGATCTTCTGCTGCGGCATCGCACGAGCGACGAAGTAGCTGACGAGCGCCGTCTCCTTCACGATCGGAACCTTGGCGGCGACGCGATTCGCGGCCTCGGAGACGAGCGGAATGTACGTGGGCAGAAGAATGTCGGTGCCGCGACGGACGACCTCGAGATCGCTCAAGTAGAGCAGGTTCTCGATGTCGGTCATCGAGACCCAGTTCTGGTCGGGCCAGGGGGTCTTCGCGTTGAGACGCTCGGCGCTCTTCAGAAGCGGCTCCCAGATGAAGTTGTAATACGTGACGATGACGCGCCCGCCGGGAGCGAGCAGGCCGCTCAGCCGTGAGAGGCCGCGCTGAATGTCGTCGAGATGGCCGACGACGTCGGAGAGCAGAATGGCGTCGAACGGACCTTCGGGGAGCGCGTCGGATTCGAGATCGCACACGCGGAGCTCGAGCTCGGGATGACGCTTCTTGGCGAGCTCGATCATGCGCGGCGAGATGTCGAAACCTACCTTGCGCGAAGCATCGAGGCTCGCGAGGAGCTCGCCCAGACCGCAGCCGATTTCGAGGACGCGCGCCTTCGGCATGATGAGGCTCTGAACGAGACGGAGGACCTCTCCGGGATAGTAGCCCTCGAGCTTCGCGCGCTCGACGCGCCAGTCGGCGAGCTTGTCGTAGATGGCGACCTTGGTCGAGAGTCGCTCGCGCTCACGCAGCTCGAACTCCGAGCGAAACCGCTCGCCCTCACCCTCGGTCGCCTTGTCGCTCGTCGCCTTCACGCGGTTCGTCTCGGGGATCATCACAAGCTCCTTCAAGTAAAGCGATCAGCCTAGAGCGCGCTTCTCGCGCGCTGCGAGCTCGAGGTCGCTCTCGACCATGCGGCGCACCAGCTCTTCGAAGCCGATCTTAGGCTGCCAACCAAGCGTCTTCTTGGCCTTTGCCGGGTCGGAGAGCAAGAGATCGACCTCGGAGGGCCTGAAATAGCGGGGATCGATCTTCACGTACTGGTTGTAGTCGAGGCCCGCGATGGCGAAGGCCTTCTCGGCGAACTCACGAACCGAGTGAGTCTCGCCCGTGCCGATGACGAAGTCGTCGGGCGTGTCTTGCTGAAGCATGAGCCACATCGCCTCGACGTAGTCTTTGGCGTGGCCCCAATCGCGCTTGGCGTCGAGGTTGCCGAGGAAGAGCTCCTTCTGGACCCCTTGCTTGATGCGACCGATGGCGCGAGTGATCTTGCGGGTGACGAAGGTCTCGCCGCGGCGCTCGCTCTCGTGATTGAAGAGGATTCCGTTGGTCGCGAACATGCCGTACGCCTCGCGGTAGTTCTGCGTCATGTAGAACGAGTACGCCTTGGCGACCGCGTACGGGCTGCGCGGATGGAACGGGGTCGTTTCTTTCTGTGGAGTCTCGACGACCTTGCCATAGAGCTCGCTCGAGCTCGCCTGGTAGAACTTGATCTTGCGACCGCCTTTGCGACAAGCCTCGAGGAGGCGAACGGTGCCGAGCCCCGTGATCTCGCCGGTGTACTCGGGGATGTCGAACGACACGCGCACGTGGCTTTGCGCGCCTAAGTTATAGATTTCGGTCGGCTCGATCTGGTCGATGAGTTTTTCGAGCGAGCTCGCGTCCGAGAGATCGCCGTAATGCAACTTCATGCGCGCGTCGGCGTCGTGGATATCTTTAAAAATATGAATGAT